>NZ_JBQFRE010000020.1:0-52590 GCF_056537245.1 Ruegeria sp. CG11 | reverse complement strand
CAGTCTCTCCCGTGTGTCTCCACCGTCTCTCCGATGCGTCCCACCGTCTCACCGGTGTGTCCCGAGCGCCTCAGCAGCGCCGGTGAAGGGGGTTCTAAGTATAACCAACACTAGCCGCAAGTGGAAAATTCGAGAAACCTGCAAAAAACCGCAAAAACGTATTTTTTACAATAAAAACAATTAACTACAGATTCACAAATTGCGCCGGCTGCGCGTTTCCCTACTGACCCCACCCCGAATCCAGGCTTTTGCACAGGGTTACCCACAGACTCGGTCGCGAGTCAGGCGGAATCGGCCTCACGCGGCCGAGTCAGCAGACCTGCAAACGGAACACGCAGCAGCAACAGACCGATAATCAGGGACAAGTAGACCAGCGGTTCGATCTGGAAGCCCTTGGCCAGCATGACATAGTGCACCCCCCCCAGGATCGCCGCCGGGAAGACCAGTCGCTGCAGGCTGCGCCACCGGGCCCCCAGTTTTCGTACGGACAGATTGTTCGATGTCACCGCCAGTGGCAGCATCAGGACAAACGCCGCCATCCCGACCGTAATATAAGGACGTTTGAGAATATCGGCCCAGATCTGGCTGGGTACCTGCACGTCCAGAACAAGCCACACCAGCAGATGCAGACTGACATAAGTGAATGTCAGCACGCCAAGAGCACGGCGGAACTTGAGCAGGTTCAGACCAAGGAACCGCCGCAGCGGAGAAATCGCCAGCACAGCGATCAACAATTGCAGCGCCAGTTCTCCATACCGATGCTCCAGCGCCTCGATCGGTTCGACACCCAAGCCTCCGGTCAGTGCCTGATAGAACAGCCAGGGGGCCGGAAGCACCCCCAGCAGATACACCGCCCAGACGGGGATGCGGCGCAATATCTGATTCACCCGCTGCATAGGCTTAATAGTATTCCGCCAGATCCATGCCCTCGTACAGGCCCGCGACCTCTTTCTCGTAGCCATTGAACATCAGGGTCGGGATCCGCTTGGCAAACAACCCACCGCCGATCTGGCGTTCCGAGGCCTGCGACCAGCGCGGGTGATCCACGTTCGGGTTCACATTACTATAGAAGCCATACTCGCGCGGGTTGGACATGTTCCAGCTGGTGGGCGGTTCAACATCCGTCAGGGTGATCCGCACAATCGACTTGATCGACTTGAAGCCATATTTCCACGGCACCACCAGACGCAGCGGCGCGCCGTTCTGGTTCGGGATCGGACGGCCGTAGATGCCGGTCGCCATTATGGACAGCGGATGCATCGCCTCATCCAGACGCAGACCTTCGCGGTAGGGCCAGTCCAGAATCGGATAGCGCACGCCCGGCATCTCATCCGGGATCACTGCGGTTTCAAAGGCCACAAATTTGGCGCCGTCCTGCACACCCGCCATATTCAGCAGATCGGCCAGTTCGAACCCGTTCCACGGAATCACCATCGACCAGGCCTCGACACAGCGGAAGCGGTAGATGCGCTCCTCGACCGTCATTTCGGACAGGATGGCCTTGAAGTCATAGTCACCCGGATTATCGACCAGACCGTCAATCCTGATGCTCCAGGGCTCGGTGGTCAGGGCGCCGGCATATTTGGCCGGATCGTCCTTACCGGTCCCGAATTCGTAGAAATTGTTGTACGAGGTGATCTCTTCCCAGGTGTTCGGCTCCAGCGCCTCCTGCGCCGCGGCCCCCCGCGTCATCCCTGCCAGTCCGACACCTGCCAGCCCGGCCATGACCTGCCGCCGGTTCAGAAACGCCGCCCGGGGGGTGACGTCAGCATGTGTCAGTGTATTGGTCCAGCGATGCGCCATGTATGTCTCCAGTCGTCAAACATCCTCGGATAGTGAGGTAATCCGCTGATAGCACAGAGCCAAGGAAACAGGCGTCACGATTGAGAGACGAGATTGTAACGTATCAGGTCCGTCGGCCGGTCACTGCGATTCCAAAATGACACATTGCCGCCCTGCATTTGACAATCCCTTCTGAAAAGAACTGGCGCAGCCTGTGCGGCTTGGATACGCCGACAGTTAAACGAATACCGATAAGAGATTACTACAGTGCTGTTTGCCAAAGCGTTCCCTTTGTCCCTGTCCATTTGCTGGCGCCTGGCCGTTGTCTTGCCGGTCATGTTTATTGCCCTGACCCTCTATAACCTGGTCGGAGTCCTGGTCGGGTTTCTGCTGGGCCTCATCTTTCCGCCATTTGCCTTCATCGTTACGTTCCTGATCATGGCCTCTTCCAGCGTCGTTCCGACCCTGCTTGGGACAAGGATGGGGCTGCAGGTCAAAGGCGTAAAGCCCAGCACGGGCATCAAGGGGCTGTTCACCCCGGCGGTGATATATGGCGCCGTCGAGGGTGTAAGCGTGACGCTTATTGTTGGCGTGATCGTTGCGGCATCAATATTCGTGATTTCACCGGACATTCTGCAACAGAGTGAAGTCGCCGACCTGGCGCTTGAATATGTCGACCCGTCCTGGGCAATTCCTGGGCTGCTGGGGCTGCTAGCGGTCTTTCTGTCGGTGTGCTCGATCCGGGCCAGCCTACTTGTGCCGATCACATCTGCCTCGATCGGACGGGACCCGGACGGTATGCACTATACACCTTTCCGGCATTTTCGCGCCTCGTTCGGCCCGTTGTTTGCGCTGACCATCTTCAGCTATGTCGGGATGATCGCCCTGCACGTGCTTCTGATCGCGCTGATGATCGCCTTGGACTATTTCGGTTCCCTGCAGGCTGAACTGCAGGAGTTTGAAGACATGACCAAGGGCATGGCCTCGATCCGGCCCCTTTGGTCGCTGCTTGGCCTGTTCGTACTCTACATGCTGATCGGGACATGGGCTTTCAGCCTGCAATGCGCGGGCGGGGTACTGGGGTATCTGAGGTTGCGCGAGACGGCACCGAAACTGTCCGAGGTGATCGAGGCCAATCAAAAGTCCAGGCAGGACAACGAGGACGCCCCACGCATGAGCGCGGAAGACTTGCGCGCCCTGCGCAAAAGCCGCCAGACAGGCGGCTACTAAGCCCGATTTGCGTAAGTGCTTGCAGGCGCGGCCGTGGCGGCGCCTACATCCTTCCCGGGCTTTACAACGCTTGCGGCAAAAATGCAGGCTGATCCTCAGGTACTGAAGACGAAAAGCGGATGGCCTGCCCGTCCCAACAGCTGAAGAACCTCAGAGGGAGAAGACGAATGTGTGACATTTGCGTAATGAACGCCGTCAAGGACCGCATGCTGTCGCGACGCGGGTTTTTCAAAGCCGCCGCTGCCACCGGCGTGGCCGCTGCCGCAACCGGGGCTGCCGCACCTGCGGCGCTGGCTGCAGGCCATGGCGGGATCGAGGACATGACCCACACGATCAGTCCCGATTTCCCGACCTATTTCGGAGAGCCGGGATACGCGTCCGAACAGGTTTTCAACTTCGCAGACCACGGCTTCAACGTGCAGCGGATGGTGGTGAACGAACACACCGGCACGCATATTGATGCACCTTTGCATTTCTCGGCAGACGGGGCCTCGGTGGATGAAATCCCGGTCTCGGATCTCGTGGCACCGCTCTGTGTCGTGGACATCGCGGCCCGCGCGGCCGAGGACGCGGACACGCTGCTGACCCCGGATGACCTGAGGGCGTGGATTTCGGCCAATGGCGATATTCCGGACGGTGCGTGCGTTGCGCTCTATTCCGGCTGGGCCGCCAAGGCCGACAGCGATGCTTATCGCGGATTTGATGGTGAAGCACAGCATTATCCCGGTTTCCATGTCGAGGCCGCGCAGATGCTGATGGAGGAAACCGGCGCGCGGTCGATCGCATCGGACACCCTATCTCTGGACCACGGCCCCTCAACGGATTTCGCCACGCATTATGCGTGGCTGCCAACCGGCCGTTTCGGGATCGAAAACATGGCCGGTCTGGACCGGGTGCCAGCCGCCGGTGCCACGCTGGTTATCGGCGCGCCCAAACATGTCGGCGGCACGGGCGGTCCGGCCCGGATATTTGCACTGATATAAGGCCGTTTCTGACCCGCCTTTGCAGGCGGGTCTTTTGCCCCCTCTCAAGCTACCACTATGACCAAAGACCATCCCTCCCCCACCTTTGCCCTGATCAGTCCCGAAGCCGAGGCCTTTGCCGCCCAGGCCCCAAACCGCGATCTGAGCCAACCTCTGGACGACCTTCGGGCCTTGTTGCGCAAGGAAAGCGAACAGGGGTGCGCGTCAGTTGTTAAAAAGACCGGCGTCACCTTGTCCGAGCAGACAATCGCAGGCGTGCAATGCATGGTCATCACGCCACCTGAACCGCGCGTGGGCCGAAAACTAGTCTATCTGTTCGGCGGCGGGTTCACCTTGGGCAGCCCGTTCGAAGACCTACCGATTTCCGCTTCGCTCGCCGCGAAGACCGGGGCTGTAGTGATAGCGCCACATTATCCGCTGGCCCCCGAACACCCTTACCCGGCCGCGCTTGATGCCTGCACTGCGGTAATCTCGTCCGTTTTGGCCGAAACACCGGGCACCTGCCTGTGCGGAGAGTCTGCTGGCGGCAATCTGGCGCTGGCCGCGCTTCACCGACTGCGTGCAACTCATGGACCGCAACCAAAGGCGCTGGCCCTACTGTCGCCGTTTGTCGATGTAATCAACCCCGGAGACAGCGGACGGGCTGACCGCGACCCGTTCCTCAACCAGTCGGAAATCGAGTTTTTCCGGTCCTGTTACGTGCCCCAGAACGCCGACCCGACGCACCCTGACGTCTCACCGATCTACGGTTCGTTCGACGTCGATTTTCCGCCCGTCTTCCTGACCAGCGGAACACGCGATCACCTGCTGAGCGGTTGCGTGCGTCTGGACCACCTTCTGCGCGAGGCGGGCGCGGACTGCACCCTGCGCATTTGGGAGGGCATGTGGCACGTGTTCGAATTCTACCCGGATATCCCCGAGGCAGATGCCTCACTGACGGAAATCGCCGGCTTTCTGAATCGGCACTTTGCCGGGACATAAAAAAGACCCGCCGAGGTGGCGGGTCTTTCAGTACTAGGGCGCCAGTTAGTGCACGACGGCATCATCCGGGCGGGGGCGTTCCGACGTTCCCAACCGGTCGCCGATGATCAGGCCATCGGTCCCGGCGGTCACGGGAACGGCTTCGCCATCCTTGATCTCACCGGCCAGCAAGGCTTCGGCCAGCGGGTTCTGCAGGGCACGTTGGATCACCCGCTTGAGCGGACGGGCACCAAAGACCGGATCATAGCCTTCGTTTGCCAGCCATTCCTTTGCGCCATCGTCCAGCGCCAGCTCGATCTTGCGGGCAGCCAGACGTTTCTGCAGACGTGCCATCTGGATATCGACGATGCCATCCATGTCGGCCCGCTTGAGGCGATCAAAGATGATGGTCTCGTCCAGACGGTTCAGGAACTCGGGCCGGAAATGCGCCCGGACCGCATCCATCACATCCCGCCGTGCCTGCGCGCTGTCGGCGCCTTCGGGCAACTGGCTCAGTGCCTGAGACCCAAGGTTCGACGTCAGGATGATCAGCGTCTGCTTGAAGTCGACGGTGCGGCCCTGACCATCGGTCAGAACGCCGTCATCGAGAACCTGCAACAGCACGTTGAACACGTCTGGGTGCGCCTTTTCGACCTCATCGAACAGCACGACCTGGTAGGGCCGGCGCCGCACGGCTTCGGTCAGCACACCGCCTTCGTCATAGCCGACATAGCCCGGAGGGGCACCGATCAGACGGGCGACAGCGTGTTTCTCCATGAACTCGGACATGTCGATGCGCACCATCGCGTTGTCATCGTCGAACAGGAAGTTCGCCACGGCCTTGGTCAGCTCGGTCTTACCCACGCCGGTCGGGCCGAGGAACAGGAACGAACCCAGCGGGCGGCCTTCGTCGTTCAGACCCGCGCGCGCGCGGCGCACGGCGTTGGCCACGGCAGTGACCGCCGCATCCTGACCAATCACGCGCGAATGCAGATCGTCTTCCATCCGCAGCAGTTTCTCACGCTCGCCTTCCAGCATCTTGGCGGTCGGGATACCGGTCCAGCGTTCGACCACCGAAGCGATCTGTTCCGGACGCACCGTTTCCTCGGCCATCATGGCGTTGCTTTCGGCGTTTTCGGCCTCGGTCAGCTTTTTCTCAAGCTCGGGGATGATGCCATAAGACAACTCACCCGCTTTCGCCAGGTTGCCCTCACGCTTGGCGATCTCCAGATCAGCCCGCGCTTTGTCGAGCTGTTCTTTCAGATCACGCGCGCCCGCAAGCTTGTCGCGTTCGGCCTGCCACTGGGCGGTCATCTCGGCGGATTTTTCCTGCAGGTCGGCCAGGTCCTTTTGCAAGGTTTCCAGACGATCCTTCGAGGCCGCGTCATCCTCAAGCTTCAGCGCCTCTTCCTCGATCTGCATCTGCAGGATCTGACGGTCGAGTTGATCCAACTCCTCGGGCTTGGAATCCACCTCCATCCGCAGACGCGACGCCGCCTCATCAACAAGGTCGATGGCTTTGTCGGGCAGGAAGCGGTCGGTGATATAACGATGCGAGAGCGTCGCCGCCGATACCAGCGCCGAGTCGGAAATCCGCACACCGTGGTGCAGCTCGTACTTTTCCTTGATGCCACGCAGGATGCTGATCGTGTCCTCAACCGTCGGCTCGGTGACCATCACAGGCTGGAACCGACGCGCAAGGGCCGCGTCTTTTTCGACGTATTTGCGGTACTCGTCCAGCGTGGTCGCGCCGATACAATGCAACTCACCCCGGGCAAGCGCAGGCTTGATCAGGTTGGCGGCATCCATTGCGCCGTCGGACTTCCCGGCACCGACCAGCGTGTGCATCTCATCGATGAACAGGATGATCTCACCGGCGGCTTCAGTGACCTCGGTCAGAACCGCCTTGAGGCGTTCTTCGAACTCACCACGGTATTTCGCACCGGCGATCAGCGCGCCCATGTCGAGCGCCAGCAGCTTCTTGTCTTTCAACGATTCTGGCACGTCGCCATTGATAATGCGCAGAGCCATGCCCTCGGCGATCGCGGTTTTACCGACGCCGGGTTCCCCGATCAGAACCGGGTTGTTTTTGGTGCGGCGCGACAGAACCTGCATCGAGCGGCGGATTTCCTCGTCTCGCCCGATGATCGGGTCGATTTTGCCCTCAGCCGCAGCCTCGGTCAGATCGCGTGCGTATTTCTTGAGCGCGTCATAGCCCTCTTCCGCCGACGCGCTGTCAGCGGTGCGACCCTTGCGGATGTCGTTGATCGCCTCATTCAGTTTCTGTGCGGATACGGCACCGGCCTCCAACGCCTCTTTGGCTTTGGACTTCACCATGCACAGCGCCATCAGAACGCGCTCGACCGGCACGAAGCTGTCGCCCGCCTTGGTGGCGATCTTCTGCGCCTCGTCCAGAACTTTGGCAGTCTGGCCGTCCATGTAAATCTGGCTTGCGTCGCCGCTGACCTTCGGGATTTTCCCCATGGCCGCGTCCAACGCCTCGACCACGCGGCTGGGCGCACCGCCCGCGCGTGAAATCAGGTTGCTGGCCAGCCCCTGATCGTCATCCATCAATGCTTTCAGTATATGTGTGGGCTCCAGTCTCTGGTGCCCCTCGCGCAGCGCAATTGTCTGCGCCGCCTGTACGAACCCCCGTGCCCGCTCGGTGAACTTGTTTAAGTCCATAGCAATCTCCTTTATCTCAAGCGCCCTGAATATGATGCGCCCGCTTGGCGGCACACATCGGTCTGGGCCTCGCATTCAATCTGGTGAATTTCTAAACGCTTTCAAGACATAGCATGCGCAAATACTACTGCATCGTCCCTTCGGCCCGCGTGCACTACGCCGGTTATTGACGTCGGCGCCACGAACCACGTTGCTATGCCAGATGGCTCCAAATAGTCGAAAGGGCGCTATCTCATCGAAGCCTTTGGCCTTGCCCGAAGATTCACGCTCAATTAGTTTCGCGTCGCCGACAGGGAGAGTTCGAGTTGAAAGTTTGCGCCGTCACCATGGTCTACAAGGATCATTGGTATTTATCGAAATGGATTGAGTATTACGGCCAGCTGCTCGGCACCCAAAACCTGTACATCATTGGTCATGGCAACGATGAGGTTCATTCCGAACTGGCGAAAGACTGCAACCTGATCAGAATTCCGCGCAATCAGTTGCCGGAAGATTTTGATGAACAACGCTGGCGGATGCTCACCGATATCTGCGCCGTTCTTCTCAACTCGCATGACTGGGTGCTGTGCGGAGACGTGGATGAAATCGTCCTGCCGACACAGCCCGACCAGACGCTTCTTCAGGTATTGGAAAGCCAGCAATCGCAAAGTGTCGTAGGTGCTGTGGGGTTCGAGGTCGAGCCGCTGACGGACAGTCGGTTTCAACTCAGGTTTTCGGCCCGCTATTCGAAACCCTTTGCCCTGAGCGAACCGATCACGTTTTCTCTGGGCGCGCATGGGGCCTTCCATCCTTGGTCACACACCCCCGGGCTTGCGCTGATTCACTTTCCGCTGGCCAACAGAACATCCCTGCAACACCGATCCGACGCGCTTGAGGCTGATTTCGAGGCGTTGCGCAACGCACCGGCGCAGGACCGCAGTTTCCGCCACAACGCTTTACTCAAGTGGGGCGATGTGCAACGTCGCAAAGCCAACACCACAGCGCACGTGCAAAACAGTGATACCCCCGTTTCCCTCAGCGACGCCGTACTGCAAGCCGCGCCGCATCTGGCCAGCTCGATGAAGGTTGTTGAGGGCAAGGAATATCGCGTGGCACCGCGCAGGCTGCGAAACATCAATATCCTGGCGGAAATGGATGACAGGCTGACCACGCTTTTCTCCTAGGCTCTGCTACGCCCGTGCGGCCTATCGCCGTGGAACGGTATACACGGCATAGCCCCCGGTTTTCGCCACCTGCCGCGCCCCGTACATTTCGACCAGCGATCGCTCGGCATCGCTGCCTGTCGGGCAGGACACAAGATCCGCTGCGTCATCCAGAAAATCGATGGTAAAAGCCGTTTCTCCGGTCAGCTGGCAATCGTCATCGGTGGATCGGTATCCGCGCACAAGACGCAGATCATCATTTGTCGGCGACACGATGAATGTATCCGCCGCCTCCGTCTCCAATGGCATGTCCTGACAGGCCGCCAATACCAGAACGAGTCCAAACCCAAACCGCGCTTTCATATTCCCCCCATCAGAATTGCTCGCATGTTCGACCGGCACCATAGCACAGCCCGGTTTTCGCGACTTGATCTAAATCTCTCCGGCGCTGCATGGACACAAGCGTCCGAAACCGCTAGGACGCAGACGTTTGCCAAAAAGGAGCTTGCCCCATGTCCGATGACCGCCTGATCGTTGCCCTTGATGTCCCGAACGCCCTGCAGGGGTTGGCCATGGCCGAGCGGCTGGGCGATGCGGTGTCCTTCTACAAGATCGGTTTGGGGATGCTGACCGGTGGCGGGCTGGCCCTCGCCAATGAGTTGAAGCAGGACCATGGCAAGCGCATCTTTCTGGACATGAAGCTGTTCGATATCGGCAACACGGTGGAAAACGCCGTGCGGGGGCTGGCGCAGTTCGATCTGGATTTCCTGACCGTGCACGGGGACCCCCACGTGGTCCGCGCCGCGAAAGAAGGGGCATCCGGCAAGGACCTGAAGATTTTAGCGGTGACCATCCTGACTTCGCTGAACCGCGATGATCTGGATGCCAGCCTGCTGAAACAAGGTGACGTACAGGATCTGGTGGTTGAACGTGCGGCCAAGGCTCTGGAGGCCGGGGCCGATGGCGTCATCGCCAGTCCGCAAGAAGCCGCCCTGATCCGCGCCCTGCCGCAGGCCGAAGGCCGCCTGATCGTCACCCCCGGCGTTCGCCCGGCCGGGGCCGCCTTGGGCGACCAGAAACGCGTCGCGACGCCCGCCAGCGCCATTGGCGATGGCGCCGATCACATCGTTGTCGGCCGCCCGATCTATCAGGCCGACGACCCGAAAGCGGCCGCCGAGGCGGTTCTTGCCGAGTTAAATTCCTTGACACAGCACTGAGGCGCCCCGCCAAATCAGCGGATATTCGCGGCTAAAAACGCAGCCAACCGGTTGACCTTACGTCACTTTCCCGCCGATCCGCGCCAAATCGTCCCTGTGCCCCAAAACACACATGAAAAACCCGAGTTTTTCTTCTGTGAACTGGATCCTATCGAAACCGGTGAATTTGAGCGATTCTGGGGCTGTGATACTCCCCGCGGACCGTCTCTTCCTGAGGTCCGTCACCTCCCCCCGCCACTTCGCGGGGGGTCTTCTTCCGGAAAGTGCTGTGACCTTTGCATCCGCTGGTACTTTGCGCCGCAGCCGGGGCTGGTATAAGTAAACCGCTGACTGGATCGCACGGAAGGCGGGAAAATTACATGCCCGGTCTCTGCCGAGATTGCCTGACTACTTTGACCGACGAACGGCGCTGCCCTTCTTGCGGCAGCCCGCGAGTAAAGACACATCCCGAACTGTTCGATCTATCCATCGCCCATATGGATTGTGACGCCTTTTATGCCTCGGTCGAGAAACGCGACAATCCGGAGCTGGCCGACAAGCCTGTGATAATCGGTGGCGGCAAGCGGGGGGTTGTATCGACCGCCTGTTACGTCGCCCGTATTCGCGGGGTGCGCTCGGCCATGCCGATGTTCAAGGCGCTGCAACTCTGCCCCGACGCGGTGGTGATCAAGCCGCGCATGTCCGTTTATGCTGAGGTCTCGCGCGAAATCCGCAACATGATGGATGAGTTGACCCCGGTGGTCGAGCCGCTGTCGCTGGACGAGGCGTTCATGGACCTGTCCGGCACTGAACGCCTGCACGGCGCGCCGCCTGCCGTGATGCTGGCGCGCTTGGTGAAACGGATGAAGGATGAGCTGGGCGTGACCGGCTCGATCGGCCTGTCGCACAACAAGTTTCTGGCCAAGGTGGCGTCCGATTTGGACAAACCACGCGGGTTTTCGGTGATCGGCCAGGCCGAAACGGCGGATTTCCTGTATGACAAACCGGTGCGGCTGATCTGGGGCATCGGCCCGGCTGCGCAGGAATCATTGGACCGCGCCGGTATCCGCAGCTTTTCCGACTTGCTGCGCTGGGATCAGGAGGCGCTGACCGCACGGTTCGGATCTATGGGTTATCGGCTGTGGCATCTGGCGCGCGGGCAGGACAAACGGCGCGTCTCAGCGCACGAGCCGATGAAATCGATCAGCAACGAGACTACATTCTTTGAGGACACCGCCAGCCTGGACATTCTGGATGGTCACTTGTGGCGCATGTCGGAAAAGGTTGCCGACCGCGCCAAGGCCAAAGCTCTGGCCGGGCGGGTCGTCACTCTGAAACTGAAACGCGCCAATCACAAGACCCTCACCCGCCGCGTGTCCCTGCGCGACGCAACGCAGATCGCTGACCGAATCTATCGCACCGCCCGAGGGCTGTTCGATCAGGTCGGGAATCAGGGGCCCTACCGCCTGCTGGGCGTTGGCCTGTCCGATCTGTGCGCTGAATCGCAAGCGGACATATCGGGTGACCTTCTGGACCCCGGCGCGACCCAGCGGTCACAGGCCGAACGCGCCACCGACGAAATCCGGCGCCGCTTTGGCAGCGATGCGATTGTGAAAGGCCGTGCCCTGCGCTGAGGTCACTCGGCGGCCAGAGGCAGAGATTCCTCCCCAATACCGGCAATGTCCCGGATGACCTCGCGCAGAATCTCCTGAAACGCGGCGAAGTTCTCATTCGGCTCGATTCGGGCTTCGTCCATGTAAAGCGCCCGGTCGATCTCGATCTGCACTGCGTGCTGATCACGGGTCGGGCGACCATAAGTCTGGGTCAAGTAGGCCCCGGCAAAGGGCGTGTTGCGCGCCACGTTCAGCCCGGCCGCGACGAAAGCTGCCTCGATCTGGTCCACAACGTCAACCGAAGCCGACGCCCCGAACCTGTCACCCAGCACCACATCCGGCCGTCGGGCCCTTGGGTTGCTGACCATGGCAACGGCCTCATGCGGCATCGAATGGCAATCGACCAGAATCGCCTGCCCGAACGCATCATGCGAATCGGCGAGCAGGGATTTGATCCGTGCGTGATACGGCCGCCAACAGGTGTCGATGCGCAGCCGGGCCTCATCCATCGTCAGCTTGCCGCGATAAATCGCACGTCCATTGGCCACCACGCGGGGAATCACCCCCAGCCCGGAGGCAACACGCGGATTGTGGCCATGTCGGCGCGCGCCCTGAATCAGCGCCGGATCCAGTTCCTCGGCGCTGCGGTTCAGGTCCAGGTAGGCGCGGGACATAACTGCCGAAATCAACGGCGCACCAAAATCAGCTGCCGCTGAAAACAGCTGATCCACAAAAGCATCTTCCGAGGATCGAATCACGTTCTCGCCCAGTACAGTACGGTTGAGCATGGATTCAGGGTAGTTCCGGCCACTATGCGGAGAGGAAAATACCACGCAGGACGTGCGGCTGGCGGGCATATCCAATACATATGGCGTGTTCTGCATGGTGACTCCTTGTTCGGTTTCAGCATAGACCGGAAAATAGTTGGACCAAACCCCTTGAACCCCTTTGCGACTCCTTTTATAGACCCCGCTACCGGCGCGGGGTTCCGCGCCCCATTTCGTTATGGGGCAGGGCAACGCAAAGGTTTAAGTGGGCGGTTAGCTCAGCGGTAGAGCACTTCGTTGACATCGAAGGGGTCACAAGTTCGATCCTTGTACCGCCCACCATCGTTTAACTGTTCCGGGTTTCCGGGGCACCCGCTAACCCAGGCGCTGGCCACGTCCTTGATGAAGGCGCCGCAGATTGGAGACAGACCAATGAAGGTCAAGAACTCGCTCCGCTCGCTCAAGAACCGGCACCGCGACTGCCGGATTGTGCGTCGCAAAGGCCGCGTCTACGTGATCAACAAGACGCAGCGCAAGTTCAAAGCTCGCCAGGGCTGAGAACTGCACATGACCGTTTAAAGAAGCCGCGCCCTTGGGTGCGGTTTTTTTGTTGATGGGAGTACATGTTCTGAGCAGATAGAGAGCTTTCGCGGCAGGTTTGCAAATGACCGCTTTGTTGTTGGAAATCAGGCAACAGCAATTGCTAGCGCAGTTCCAAGCCCCCGACATTCTCCCATTTGCAAGTGACGTCCTTCAAACAGGCATATACCGCAGCTTGCGTTTCGGGAGTGTAAACATCGGTCCTTTCGCCCGTATAGTACCCCCCATTTTTCATCAATTCCTGAACGTCCCAGATCACACTGTTGTCAGCTATCGCCAAAGCTTCGTCCCATATATCCTGCGCCTCGACCGTTCGGCCCTCTTGCTCGTATACGGCGGCCAAGCGAAACAGCGCCTCAATGAACGGTGGGGAAGTTGCATGGCCTGCATCGTAGTTTTCTGGCCGCGCCAAACGGATAGCTTCCTTGTAGCTCGTCTCTGCTTCCTCCAAACGATCTAACTGTTCGAGAATCTTGCCTTTCGTAGTCCAAGGCATATGCTTTTGCGGCCTGTAGGCGATCAGCCGGTCCACTGAAGTTAAGGCACCCGTCCAATCCTCCAATTCCATTTGAGCTTCCACTTTAAGTTTCAAGCCATCGCTGTAAACAAAAGAGAAGTTTGAATTATGGCTGGTAAACACGTCGGCCGCACATTCATTTCCGGCGGCCCTCAATTCAGATACTTGTGCTCTGAATCCCTCTCCTAATTGCTCGTAGAGTTCCGGGCTTTGAGTCACATACGACAGCTCCTCTAACGCTGCCTCGTATTGTTCCATCTGCATGTTCTGTCTTGCGCGTAACAGCATCAGGTACTCGGGACGATCAGTTGATTGTATCAACAAGTCCAGCGCATTCAGCGCCCCCGTTTGCGGTCCATCCGCATAGTTGGCCAAATGGTTTACGAAAGCCATATCCGGGTTGTTGGGACTCGTGCCTTGTTCTCTTTTTAGAATCTTGTCCAGTGCCGAAGGGTCACGCCCTCCGACCTTCCAGATCACCCACGTCATATACCCAATTCTTCGGCTTGGTGCGCAATAAAGCGGGTCTAGTACCAGAGCCTGCCGATAGTCAGAAATCGCCGATTCCAAATTTCCAGCGGGCATGTTCAATCGCCCGCGCCAATACCAGGCCCAGGCCGAGTTCGGATTAAGCTCCAGAGCCGTGTTGATATCCGACATGGACCCCGCGTAATCACCCAAAATTCCCTTAACCCATGCTCGATCCCGCCAATGGTGATCAATTTTCTCGTCATTCGGATAAGTGGAAATCACTTTGTTGAGCGCCGCCAACATCTCGTTGCACGTCCGGGTTTGGTTTTCCGTGCGGCGCGCCTCCTTGCAAGCGGTCAGTGTGGAATTTACATTTTCAAAAGCCGTAGCTTTAAACGGCTTATAGATGAAAAGACCGACTGTAGTTGTGGCAAGAACCAGAGAGAGCAACCGAAGTTTATTACGTAGAATCATTGGTTAGAAACGTCTGTTTTTTGGAATGCGACTTCAGACATAGTGATGCGCAGAGAGTATGGCTGAAGTAGGGCAGCGCGATTTTCTCAAAGTGTGCCCCTAGCGACAGCGACCATTTGACCTACTAAATTTGTCAGATTTACTTGCATCCCCCCAAGAATTGTTTCATTGACCTTTTCAGTCAGAAATAAACCACCACAGCTTTCAAAGTTGGGAAACATGATGCTGAAATCCTCTACCTGCGTTGCCGCCGCCCTGACGGCCCTGATTGCAACCTCTGCCGCTGCCGAGGGAGAGCTGAACCTCTATTCCTCGCGCCACTACGACACTGACGAAAACCTGTACGGTGAATTCGAAGAGGCAACCGGCATCACCATCAACCGTATCGAGGGCAAGGCCGATGAGCTGATCGCCCGGATGGAAGCCGAAGGGGCGAACTCGCCTGCCGATATCCTGCTGACCGTTGATACTTCGCGTCTGGCGCGGGCCAAGAATGCGGGAGTTCTGCAATCGGTCGACAGCGCCGTTCTGGAAGAGCGCATCCCCTCCAACCTGCAGGACACCGACAATGAATGGTTCGGCTTTTCCCAGCGCGGGCGCATCATCTTTTTCGACAAGGAAAACGTGGCCAACCCGCCGACCACCTATGCCGATCTGGCCAAGCCGGAATACAAGGACCTGATCTGCATCCGGTCGTCCAGCAACACCTACAACCAGACCCTGCTGGCCTCGATCATCACCCACGAGGGCCCCGAGGCCGCTAAAGCCTGGGCCGAAGGCATTGTCGCCAACATGGCGCGCGACCCGCAGGGCGGAGACACCGATCAGCTGCGCGGCATCGTTTCCGGCGAGTGCGACATCGCCGTGTCGAACACCTATTACTTTGCCCGCGCCATCCGCAAAGACGTCAAAGGCGTGTCCGCCGATATTGACTCGATCGGCTGGGTCTTCCCCAACCAGGACAGCACCGGCGCGCATATGAACCTGTCCGGCGCCGGTGTGGCGGCGAACGCACCGAACAAGGAAAACGCGATCCTGTTCCTGGAATACCTGGCCAGCGACTCGGCCCAGAAATACTTCTCGGCTGGCAATGACGAATTCCCGGCAGTCGAAGGCGTCGAGCTTGTGGACTCGGTCAAGGCACTGGGTGACTTCAAGGCGGATGACGTGAACTTGTCCGAGGTTGCCAAGAACCTGCCCGAGGCGCAGAAAATCTTCAACGAGGTTGGCTGGAACTGATCCGAACAAAAACCCGAGCAGTAGAAGTGGGCGCGGATGTATCTGCGCCCTTTCTTGTTGTGTTGTGATTTTTTTTGAATAATATTCTCAGATACGAACGCGATTCCCATATCTGAACCATGCTGGACGACCTCTCAAACCGCCTTGCCAACCACCTGAACGAGCTGCGCCGGGGCCACGGATGGTCACTGGACCAACTGGCCCAGCACAGCGGCGTCAGCCGCGCCACCCTCTCGCGGATGGAGAAGGGGGATGTCAGCCCCACCGCGGAAACGCTGGGGCGGTTGTGTGCCGCATATGGCCTGCCGATGTCCCGCCTACTGATGATGGTCGAGGACAGTTTCGACCCGCGGGTACCTTTCGAGCGTCAGCCGGAATGGCGCGACCCGGAAACCGGGTTCACGCGCCGCTCGGTGTCTCCGCCTGCCACGGGGCTCAGCGCCGAGGTCCTGGAAGGCCATCTGCCGCCCGGCACGGTGATTACCTATGACACGCCGCCCAAGCCCGGGCAGGAACATCACCTGATCATGCTGGACGGTGCCCTGACGCTGACGGTGGACGGGGTCGCGCATGATCTGAGTGGCGGCGATTGCCTGCGCTATCACCTGTCCGGTCCGACCCGGTTCGAAACACCGCCCGCCCGCGGGGCGCGATACTTGCTGGTGCTGATATGATCTTGCGCCTGGACGACAGCGGCTTTGACAACGCATTGGAGGACCTGACGGATATCCTGCACGCCTGTGTGCAGGACGGCGCCAGCATCGGGTTCATCCTGCCCTTTGCGCAGGATCAGGCGCGCGCCTATTGGCAGGGCCGGGTGCGGCTGGACCTGCAGACCGGCGCGCTGGACCTGTTCGTGGCCCGCGACAGTGGGCGCATTGTGGGAACGGTACAGTTAATCCCGGCAGCGATGCCCAACCAACCGCACCGGGCCGATGTGGGCAAATTGCTGGTCCACCCGAAGGCCCGGCGCCGGGGGCTTGGGCGTGCTTTGATGGCCGCGCTACAGGATCGGGCGACCCAACTGAATCGAACTCTGCTGGTGCTGGATACGCGCAGCACTGACCCGTCGCGCATCCTGTACCAAAGCATGGGGTTTCAAATCGCCGGAGAGATTCCGAACTATTGCCGCAACCCGATCGAAGACCGGCTGGAGCCCACGACCTATATGTTCAAGGACCTTAGCTAGGCCGAGCTTTTGCGCACATTGGCGGCAAAGCAATAGCCGATCCCATGCACCGTCTTGATAAAGGTCGGCGCGGCGGGATCGGGCTCGATCTTCTTGCGCAGCCGCGCGACATGCACGTCGATGGTCCGGTCGCCGACAATGGTTTCGCGCCCGCGGGCCTTGTCCAGCAATTGATCGCGGGAAAAAACCATGTGCGGGTTCGTCACAAAGGCCAGTAGCACATCGAACTCGGTGGTCGTCAAAGGCGTGGCCCCGGACGCACCAGCGGCGGTCAGGGTGCGCTCATTCACATTCAGCACCCAGTCACCGAACTTGACCTGAGGCATCTCGTCCCCATTGGCCGCTTTCTCTTCGGGTCGGGCCCGGCGCAGAACGGTGCGGATGCGGGCCAGAACCTCACGCGCCTCAAACGGTTTGGTGATGTAGTCATCGGCCCCGAACTCCAACCCGACAACCCGATCGAAAATCTCATCTCGGCCCGAAAGAACGATGATCGGAATGTTGGAACTCACCCGCAGCTCGCGCGTAATGTCGAACCCGTTGCGACCGGGCAGACCGATATCCAGCAGGATCAGGTCGATCTCGGAGGTTTCCAGAACAGCATCCATCGCATTGCCATCTGCGGCGCAGCTGACCCGGCAACCCTGCTTTTCAAGGTAGCGCTGCAGAAAAGACGTTATCTGCGGGTCATCATCGACGACAAGGATATGTTCTTTAACCATAATCAGATCCAAGCGGGCGTGTTAAGCTGGCGCGGAACAGTTGTAGCTGCTGCTGATCGTTTCATGCAAGAACGCGGCTGACCTATTCAGCAGCGTCAGAAACGCAGGAACTGCAACCCGTGGCCTTGCGGCAGCGTCTCAGTTTCGGCCGGAATGATCGCCAGACCATCCGCCTGCGCCAGCAACGCGACCCGACCGCTATAGGATGCTGCCATCAGGCGCAGCCGCGGGGTACCGTCAGGTGCCGAGCCCTCGATCCTTACGGGACGGTATTCCTGACGCCCTGCCCGGCGCTCCAGCGGTTCAGCCAGAACAGCCTGTTCCGGCGTGTGCGGGGCGTGGTGCAGACCGGCCCTGCGGGCCATCATGTGCGATCCGATGATCTGCCATGTCACATAGGCCGAGACCGGATTGCCCGGCAGCCCGACATAGAGCGCATCGCCCCGGCGTCCGAACATGATCGGTTTGCCCGGTTTCATCGCCACCTTCATCACATCGGTCTGACCGCCGATTTCGGCAAACAGGCGCGGCATGTGGTCTTCGTCGCCCACCGACACACCCCCTGTGGTGACGATCAGGTCAGAGGTATCGCAGGCCTCACGCAGCACCTGCTCCAACAGTTCTGGATCATCCTCAACCGGGCCTTTGTCGTTAAGGTCGACCCACGGTTTGTCCAACAGCGCCCGCAGCATGTAGCGGTTCGAGTTGTAAATCTGGCCAAGGCCCAATGCCTCACCGGGCTGACGCAGCTCGCTGCCGGTCGAAAAGATTGTGACCCTCAGCTTGCGATACACCTTGACCTCGCCATACCCGGCCGAGGCCAGCGCGGCGGCCTCGCGCGCGGTGATTTCGCACCCGCGCCGCAGGATCGCGGCACCGGCCTTCAGGTCCTCACCCGCGCGGCGAATATGCTGGCCGGGCTTGGGACGGCGGGTAAAGCGGATGCCGTCGGCGGTGGTCTCGCAATCCTCCTGCATCAGGACTGAATCAAAATCCGCCGGCACCGGAGCGCCGGTGAATATCCGCAGAGCGGTACCTACGGGCGCCTTATGGGCACCGCTGTCCCCGGCGGCCACGCGCCCGGCGACGGGCATATCAAAGGTCGGACCATCGCCCAGTTCCGCCGTCCGAACCGCGTAGCCATCCATGGCCGAATTGTCGAAGGCCGGCATGTCCACCTTGCTGGTGCAATCCTCGGCCAGCACTCGGCCGATGGCGTCGATCAGCGGCAGCACCTCGGTATCGGCTACCGGATCGGCCACGGCCAGACCTCGGGTCAGAGCTTCGGACACCGTCAAATACATTTGAGCGTGCCGGTCGCAGGCGCATCCATCAGCCATTTTGATCCTCCAGTTGTTCGAAAAGCTCTTCAAACCCGGCCTGTTCGGCCTCGCCCAATTTCGGCAAATAGGCGCGCGCCTCTTCCAGGTTCGAGCCTGGGTCACCCACAATCAGCAACATCACCATGCCATGTCGCCCATGCACGCGGCAACGGATGCCATAGACGCCTTCCTTGTCGAAGGTCAGGTCCATTTCGGGCTGGCCGCGGATCTCGAACGCGCGCGCGCCCACCGGGATCATGCGAATGATCGAGGTCACCGTATGCCGCCCGGTCGAACCCTTGAAACGGACGGTCGATCCGGCCGGCACATGCAGCAGCTTCGGCTCGAACCGAAAGGCATGGGCCGGGGTGTCGGCGTTCAGGTCTATGATCTGGTGCACCACGGCAACTTCGGGAATATCCTCGGCCTGTGCGGCGGGGGCAAAGGCCATCACCCCCGCAAGGATCGCTGCACTCAGTTTCAGCGAAATCGTCATCTGTCCCTCCGGGTTCAGGCCACCCGCGAGGGTTTCCCCAGCAGATCGGCCAGCGCGCTGATCATCACCGGCCATAGGGCACGGCGGTCTTCGTCGCGCAGCCCGGTCAGCAATTCGCGCCCAATGGACACCACCGCCGGGGTGCTGTCATTGACATAGGTCACGATTCGCTGCTCGGGATTGGCCAGCAGGAAGGGCACGATGGCCGCCCCCGCCTGATCCGGCGCGGTTTCCGACAGCAGCCGCATCGCCGACTGACGCACCGGGGCCGAGACGTCGTCCAGCAGGCTGCGCGCCACATCCGGGGCGCCATCCCATCTGGTCAGAATGTGCATGGCGTCGATGCGGAACGGGGTATCCCCGGTTTTCACCATCGCCCGCAGCTTGCCGCGTAGCATATCCTGCGGTGGCAGATCAGCCTGTTGCAACAGTTTCAGGGCCTGCAGCGAGAGGGCAGAATCCGTGTGTGACAGGCCCTGGGTGATCAGATCGACCAGTTGACTTTCATCCAGCTCCGCACCGTGACGCGCCACCGCGACGCCCAGCGCCGCAAAAGCCTGTTGCGCAATTTCGGTTTCGGGGTCTTTGGCGATCTGCGCCAGCATGATCTGCATCCCCTTCACCTCTCCCAGCAGGCGGATGGCGGACATGCGGGTTTCACGCTCCAGCGCTTCGGCATTGTCGTCCAGCGCAATGCGACGGCGTTTGGGGTGGCGTGTCGCCTTGGCCAATAGCGCCTGTTCGCGCGGGGTCAGGGGTTGGACTTCGTCCTCCTCGGCTTCTTGCTTCATCTCGGCGGCGATGGCGTCATGGCCGAGGATTGCGCCAAGGCTGGAGGTCGGGCCGTTGTCGCCGCCCTCAGACACATCCAGACCGGCTTCTTCCAGCGCGGCGATATCGGTTTGCGGTGTGTCGGTGGGTTCTACTTCCGAAACGGGCATCGGGGCCAAAGCAAAGGACAGCAGCAATTCGCGACCCTGCTGCTGGTTCACATGCGGGCGCTCTGCATCGGTAACGATCATTGCCAGCGAGGCCACGGCTTTCAGCCGCACCGACCGGAACGGAGACCGGCAGGCGCGTTGCAACCATTCTGCCGCTTCGCGCAAAGGCGAGGTCACCAGCGCTTCGACGATGGCCCATTGGATGCGCTCGGCCTTGAGATCATCCGCATCTACCGAAAACAGCGCATTCAGCCGGTCGGCCACCAGTTCCGGGGCCAGTGCGGCCAACAACCCCAGCGCCTGCGCAGACACTTCGGGCTGTTGCCCGGTGGCGAGGAAATCCAGAACCTGCCAGCGCAGATCCTCCTGATCGGAGATCGGCGTACTGCGGTCCAGACGTTCAATCAGCGCCAGCTGTACCTTGGCACCGGGGTCGCGCATCATACGATCCAGCAGTTCGGGCTCGGAAAAGCCCGAGAGGTTCAGCGCCGCGATGCGGATGTCTTCGACCGCATCGGTCAGGGCCTGATCGACAAGCGCGGCATCATTCGGCATCAGCGCCTCATAGGCGATCAGACGCACGGCCCCGTCCTTGTCTGTGACGGCCTTGCGCAGGATGGCTTCGGCCTCGGACCCGCCAATCGAGGCCAGCGTCCGCAGGGCGCGGTGGCGCAGGCGGCGGTTCGAGGATTGGGTGAACACGCCCAAAGTCGGCACGGACGGTTCACCGATCCGGCCCAGCGCCTCGCAGGCCACATCGCCCAGCTCCTGCCCGTCTTCATCCATCAGGGCCAGAACAATGGGTTCAATCGCCGCCGGATCACCCATCCGACCCAGCGCCTTGATCGCTGCGATCTGGGTATCGAGCCAGTCGTCCCATTCGTCCTGATGCAGCTCATCTTCGTCCCAAGTGATCTCATCCCCGCGTCCGGTCACGAGTGTGCGCAGATAGGGCGCTGCATCGTCGGATTTCAGCTCGGCCAAGGCCGTCACGCAGGCCAGTTTCACCTCGCCGCAGGGATCGTGAATCAAGTTCTCCAGCAGTTGCGGCGCGGCCTCCTGCACGCCCAGCGCGCCCAGCGCTTGGGCGGCGTCCTGGCGCACGTCTTCATCGTCGTCCAGCAGCGCCTCGACCAGCGCGGGACTATTGGAGGCACCAATAGCGGTCAGGGCCTGAATGGCGCGCAGGCGGATCACGTCATATTCGGATTTTGCGTATTCGGAAAACAGGCCGGTGGCCTCATCGCGCAATGCGGTATCGGAATGCATGTTCATATCAAGCTGCCATGTCTGCGGTTGGGAGAGGTTGGGAAAATGGAAGGCAGGTTTCCCAACCGATGCCTGCCTTCCAAGTGAACCGGGGGGCCGGTTCAAGGCCCCTTCTGCAGTGGGGCCGAACCCGGAGGGCGGCATGGCGTCCGCCCCCCGGAAAGCTGTCGTCAGGCGATGTCGCGCGGTGCAAAGGACATCGTACGGAACGAGGTCTTGTAGGGGCTCGGCCCCAGTTTGCGCAGCTTGGCAACGCCCATCTTGTAGTTGTAGTTGCCGCTGATCCAGTCGACGATCCGGCCCTCAAGCGCGTTGGCGGGCTGCTGCATGTGCAGGAAGTCCATGTAGACCACGCTCTTCTTGATGGCGGGCGTGACCATGGCCACGGCGGTGATCGCCGCTTTGGTCAGTTCGATATGCCCGTTCTCCATCAGTTTCGAGAACTGGAAGTCATCGCCTTCCACACCCAGCAGCGTGGTCTTGTTGCCCGGAACCCGTTCAGAATAGACCATCACATAGTCGCCGCTTTCGATGCCACGCTCGGCCGCATCGTCAGGGTGAATCTCAACCCAGTTTTCCGGCCAGCGCTGCACGATATACGGGCGGCGACGGTCGTCGAAGCCGGACTGCCAGCGTTCATTGATCCGACCGGATGTGGCCCACAGCTCGCCTTCTTCCTTGTTGGGTTTCAGCCATTCCCAATAATCCGAGAACAGACCCCATGGCGATTTCTGGATGTTGCACTTGCCGGTCTGACTGTTGAAATGCGTCAGTTTCTTGTTGAACACATCCTTACCTGCGGCGCCGGTATCGGGCAGCGTACGGGTCGTGTCGTGAAGACGCTTGGTTTCAATCAGCGTGACACCATCGGCATCCAGCATAACCGGACACTGCACACCGTCGGTGCCAAACTCACGGACCTTCTGGTGCAGGCCTTTACCTTCCATCTTGGCCAGACGATAGACCGCGTGGAAGTCCTTGCGCGACCCGCGGGTAAAACGCACGGCCTCTTCCGCAACCTCGTTCGAGTTCTGCCAGTCGAACCCGTCAAAGCCCATCCGCTGTGCCAGTTGCGCGATGATCCACCAGTCGGGCTTCGCCGCACCGGGCGCATCATAGAACTTCTGATACAGACGCAGACGGCGTTCGCCGTTGGCCCGCAGGAAGTCCTCTTCACCCCAGGTTGCCGCCGGGAACACGATGTCGGCGTAGCGGTTGCCGATCGGGTCCTGCAGATAGATGTCCTGGTTGATCACCACCATGCCGCCGCTGTCGGCGCGGGCCTTCAGTGTGTCGATCATCTCTTGCTTGTCGAAAGAGGCGATCTGGTTCGGATTGCGGACGGTCAGCTCCTCAAACTTGTCGGCCAATTGCTGCGATCCGCACATGGACTGGATCCAAGTGGTGCCGATAACGTGGGCCATACGGGTATGACCTGCGATCAGATACCGGTCGGTATCCATCGCACGGCGACGGCGACCCGGCAGTTTCTCGGGCGATTTATTGCGCGGGTATTTCCCGCCCTTCACACCGCCCCGCTGGTGACCACCGGCCCGGCCAATGACCTGACCCGGACGGCCGCCACAGCCACAGATGATGCCCAGCGCGGAAATCGCCTGCGTGTTGCCGGTGTTGTTGGACCAGTAGAACCCTTTCTCGATCATGACCGAGGTTTTGGGCCGTGTGCCATCCTCTTTGGGTTTGGCCAGCCATTCAGCAGCAGTATAGATTTTCTGCACGTCGATTTCGGCCATGGCGGCTGCGTTCTCGGGCGAGAATTCGTCCTGCGACAGCAGCCACTCTTTCCAGTCTTCAAAGCCCTTAGTCTGGAACTTGCCCCAGGTCGTACGCCACTGCCATGGCGTGTTCCGGGTGCCCTGACCAAAGCCAGACGAGCTTTCCCACTTGTTGTTGACCCATTTCTTGATCCAGTCGCTGTCTTCCCAGCCATTTTCCACGATGACGCGGGCGATGGCGTTGACGACCAGCAGGTCAGTGCCAGGCAGAACGTCGATATGCAGACCGCCCATCTTTTCAGCATGGGCCACGCCAGCAGACCGACGCGGGATCAGATAGATTTCTTTCTGACCGTTCTGCATCCCCTTCATCATCCACTGGGTATAGAGGATGGTCTTGGTCTCATACGGGTCGGTGCCGCAGACCAACAAAGTTTCCGCATCCCGCCAATCCTCATACGACGGGCCGAAATTGTCGAAACCCGCATCCCGGAAACCGGGGGTCGAGGTCACGTCGGAGGGTGTGTCGTGGAAGGTGAAGTTCGCAGTGTTGATATGGCGCAGCGCGTATTTCGAGATCGCATAGGTGTTCTCGATATACTGATAGCTGAAGGTCTTCACGCCATAGGCATTGGTGCCGTGTTTGGCGATGACATGGTTGCCCACCTCAGCCGCCACATCCAGCGCCAAATCCCACGGAACCGGCATCAAGGTGCCATAGATCCGCATCAGTGGCGTCTTCAGACGGTCGCGCGTCGGTGTCTGCGGGTTATAGCATTTCTGCGCGATACACCCGCCCCGCAATGAGCTGTCGCCGTCGGTGTTGACGTATTGCGTGTCCTTGTCGGGGATGATTACCACGTGGTGCGGCTGACCCTTGTGCAGAACGATATTGTGCTGGTTCGGCGCGACCCAGGCACCCAGCGGTGCTACGGGGAAATCCTCGCCAAATGCGTTTTCGTCCGCGGAAGGGCCGCCGGGTTTGGCCGTTACGGGCCAGCGATAGACTTTGTAACCACAGGCCACGATGCAGTAATCGCAGGCGGTCGAGATGACCTCGGCGCCTTTGGGCGGCAGCGGGACGTTGGTTTCGGGTACGTAATACGGGGTTGCCATGATACCGTTTCCCCTTATGCAATCAGGTTGTCGTAACGGCCGTAGATCAGGCCGAACATGCCAACGGCGTAGATGTCATCGCCGTCCAGTTCCAAAAGGACCTGCGGCAACGACTGGTAGGCCTGCCCCGAGACGAGGATGCCGTGCCGTGTCACGTCATAGGTGGACAGGTGCAGCGGGCATGGGCCCAGCACCTTGTGATCCGCTTTGTAGGTGTCGTAGAGCGATCCGCCCTGATGCGTACAGGTCAGGTTGAACGCCACAACGTCCTTTTGCGGACCGATGCCGCCGCCGCTTTCCACGCCGGTCTTGACCAGGATCGAGTCCGAATAGTCGCCCTCATCCGGGTAGTAGAATTCGACCGGGACATCCTGCTCCAGTTCGGAAAGTTTGCCGATCAGCTTTCGCGGATAGGTGGAGACCAAGGCGGGAACCTGTTCGGCCTGACCGTGGCGGGTGGGCATCGCCACCATCACGGCAAAGGTCGTGGCACCCGAGGCGAACAGGAACTGGCGGCGGTTCACGGTGCAGGCCTTTTTGGCCTCGCCCGAACAGCTGCATCCGGTTGCGTTATGATCTGTCATGACGCTTACTCCTCTGCTGCAACCGCAGGAAGCGGCTGGTAGTCCGGCAGGTCGGGTTCCTCGATCAGGATTTCCTCGCCGGACAGGGATTTCAGGAAGGCCACCAGATCCGATTTCTCCTGGTCATTCAGACCAAGTGGTTGGATCAGCTGGGACTTGTTGGCTGAGAACTCGTTCTCGCCGCCGCCCTGGTTGTAGAATTCGACCACATCCTCGAGCGTCGCCAACATGCCGTTGTGCATGTAGGGTTCGGTATAGAGGGTATAGCGCAGAGACGGTGTGCGGAACTTGCCCTTGTCGGCCTTTTCCTTGGTGCGGAAATAGAAGCCGGGGTCGTCCTTGGTGTGGCGATACATCTCTTCGGTCGAGCCTTTGGCATACAGCTCATACCGGAAGGTCACTTGCGCCAGGCCATCGTCCTGCCAACCGTCATAGGCGGGCACGCCGGTGTTGTAGTATTTCTCATCCGACAGCAGCGCGCCGTTGTGGCATTCGGAACATTGCGCCTTGCCGGTGAACAGTTCCAGCCCGCGTTTCTGTTCTTCACTCAGCGCCGCATCATCTCCGCGCAGATAGTTGTCGAAGGGCGTGTCTGTCTGAACGATGGTCCGTTCAAACGCGGCGATGGCCCGCCAAGCGTTACCGACGCGCGGCCACTGATCGCCAAAGACATCGTTGAACCGCTCGACGTATTCCGGGACAAAGGCCAGACGGGCCTCCATCATGTCGGCCTCGCCGTTCCCGGCGACCGCACCGCCTGCGGCGGATTTGGCCTGGCTCTCAAGGCTCTTGGACGAGCCCGCCCAGAACAATTTGCCGTAATAGGCCGAGTTCACGATGGTCTGGCTGTTGCGCCAGTGGGTCGTACCGGGATATCCGAATGAAATCGGAGCTTCGACATCCCAACCGATATCCGGCATGTGACAGGCCGAGCACGGTGTCGACGGGTTGCCACCCAGACGCGGATCGAAGAACAGCATCTTGCCCAGTTCGATCTTGGCGTCGGTCTGCGGGTTGTCCAGCGGAATTGGAGGCTCGCCCAGCGCCACCAATGGCGCATCCGGGTCGGGGTCTGCCCCGCCAATACCGGCCTCAATCTCCATGCTGGTTTCCGCAATGGCCTGTGATCCCAGGACGGCAAACAGGGCAGCGGTGGCGATTGTGCCTTTGAAGTAAGACGAAAGGTCTTTCATGGGTCCACTCCTCAGTTTGTCGCGTTTTGCCAGTTTTCGATCGGCGCATAGTCCGTATCGATACCCTCGGCGACGAAGTCGGGGCCGGTCAGCGGCTCGCCGGACAACGCCTTGAGGAAGGCCACCAGCTGCGCTTGCTCGGTTTCGTTCAGGTTCAGCGGCTTGATGCGCGGATCCTTGTTTTCATCCTCGCCACCACCGGCGTTGTAGAAGGCCACCACGTCCTCGAGCGTTGCCAGCGTGCCGTTGTGCATATACGGCGCGGTATAGGTCAGTTCGCGCAGTGTGGGGGTCATGAAGGTGCCGAACGTGTCGGCGGTGTGGGTGCGGATGTACGCTCCGGGGTCGGCGCGCAGGTTCATGTAGTTCGCAACGCCCAGGAACTTCATCATCGCCACAAAGGTGATGTGACGTTCGGGGGTCGCCCAGATATCGGGGTTGTCGCCCACACCGATATTGTGCGGCAGGTCATCGGTGAACCGCTCGCCCGCGTGGCAGGAGTTACAGCCGCTGGCCTTGAACAGCTCATAGCCCGCCTTGGCTTCCTCCGACATCTCACCCGTGTCGAACGGAGCGCCACGCGAGATCAGCGTTTTCAGATATTCCGGGATTGCGTTGCGGACGCCGCCGTTCGAGGGCTCGCCAAATCCGGCAGCTTCAAACATCTCGACATAGACCGGGTCCTGCTTGATGCGTTCCTGCATCAGACGCATGTCCATGTTCATGGAATATGTCTCGGTGATACTTTCGCGGGTCACGTCATTCAGGTTGGTGCCGATCCGCCCATCATGGAACCACGCCGCGCGCTTGGCGCTGTTGATCAGCGTTGGCACATTGCGGAAATGCAGGTTGCCTGCATAGGCGTCCGACAGGGCCTGCCCGTCGGTGAAACCCAATTCCGGCTGGTGGCAGCTGGCGCAGGACAGCTCGGTATCGCCGGAAAGTCTTGGATCAAAAAACAAACGTTTGCCAAGGGCCGCCTTGGCTGGGTCGAACTCTATGGCTTCTACCGGGCCCGGCTCATCGGCCTGGGCCTGGTCTACCGGTAACGCAGCGCAGATCGTCAGCAATGAAACTGTCGACAGCGCCGAGAACCACGTTCTGGCTTTGGTCATCATCTGAAAGCCCCTTTATCGCTATTCCGATCACACGGTTTGGCCGAGGACCGGCTGGACAAACCTTAGGGGGCAGATGTTTCGTGGTGATTTGATCCAGGTTAAGGTCTGTGAAGAGATGTTAAATTTTGTTTCGAAACCTGATGCAAAGATGTGCGGATAATGCGTGCAAGACTTTGGACATCAACGGGTTTCTGAACGCGTACGGTCGAGTCGCCATCGTCAGGCGTTTCTGCATCGTCAAAATAACTGCTGACCAAAATGGTCGGAATATCAGGCCGCAGAGCCCGCGCCGCAGCGATCAGATCGGTACCGGTCAGCCCGGGCATCATCAGGTCCGTCAAAAGGACATCATAGCTCTCTGGTGCTGCACGGAACGCCTCCAGCGCCCGTAGCGGATCGGAATAGGCCTCGACCCGATAGCCATAGCGGGTCAGCAGCCGGCGCGTGACATACAGGACGTTTTCATCATCATCGACCAGCAGAACGTGTTCATCTCCGGCCACTGCGCGCAGTTCGGACTGCTGTTCGGGGCTGAGCGCGGGCATCATCGGATAAAACAGACTGAACCGGGTGCCCTTGCCGGGTGCCGAGTGCAGCTCGACCCGGCCATGGGATTCCTCGACACTGTTATGCACGATGGTCAGCCCAAGACCGGTGCCCTTGCCCACCGGTTTGGTCGAGAAGAACGGCTCGAACACTTTTTGCTGTACCTCGTCGCTCATCCCCGGCCCGGTGTCGGTGACATCCAGACGGATAACGCCAATCGCCTCGTCCGGCATGTCATCCAGCGCGTCGTCCTCCGCCCGGCTGATCCGCAGCACCACCTCGCCGGGCTGGTCGCCCATCGCCTCGAACGCGTTGTGGCACAGGTTCAGAAGAGTCTGGAAAAACAGGGTGGTGTCGAAATCGGAAAAGGCCGCGTCAATCTCAATGTCAAAGCGGGTCTCAATTCTGGGCGGGGCCGAGACCTTGATCAACTCCAGCGCCTCTTGCGTGGCTTTCACCAGATCGCCGCGCTGCGGGTTGCGCGGGCGCTGGCGGGCAAATGTCAGCATCTTACGCACCAGCGCCTGCGCCCGCCGCGCCGCAATCCGGATGTGACTGACCGAGGTCTGGACGTCCTCGTTCCCGTCGGCATCCAGTTCGATCAGATCAGCGTTGCCGATCACGCTCATCAGCACGTTGTTGAAATCATGCGCGACCGATCCTGCAAGGATGCTGACGGCCTCCATCTTCTGCACCTGAGCGAATTGTTCGCGAGTGCGACGGGTTTCGGTGATGTCTTCGCCGATACCAATGTAATGGGTGACAGAACCGTTCTGATCCACCAGCGGGAAAATCGCCGTCGAAACCCAATAATGCGCGCCATCCTTGCGCAGGTTCCGAAACACGCCGTACCAGCTTTGGCCCTGTTTCAGCCGCCCCATCAGGTCCTTGTAGACCCCCTGCCCGGAATAGCCCGATTGCAGCAACTTGGGTGAATGGCCATAGACCTCGTCCGCCGTATACCCGCTGAGGTCAAAGAACTTGCGATTGGCGTATTCGATATTCAGATCGGTATCGGTGATCAGGATCGAGGTCGGGCTTTGCTCCACCGCGCGGGCCAGTTTGCGTTCGGCCAGTTCAACCTGCTCGCGCAGGGTCAGTTCGGCCTGCAGGCGCCGGTTGGTGCGCAGGATGTTGGCGATCAGCAAGGTGGTCAGGATGGCGACCACCCCGACAAGAACAATCAGCCCGACCAGCAGAACCGAGAAGTTGCGCACCAGCCGCTCGCCATCGGAAAACGCGCGTACCATGCCCGAGAGGCTGCGATCCCGCTCTTCGACCCACAGGGTTTCCAGCGTTGCCAAAGCCGCCAGCGCGCCGCTGTCATCGACGCGCACTCGGGTATCGATCTGTTCGGCGGTCTGGCCTGCGGCGATACCCTCTTCGATCAGGGGGATGTTGCCGGTATATTCCAGGGCAACGTCTTCGATCTGCCGCAAGGCGTCCAGTTCCACCTGCGATGGGTCCGAGTTGCGATAGGCCTGAATCGTCCCCAGCAGGCGAGCCGATTGCTGACGCAGGATCGGGCCGTAATCCGGGTCCTGCCGAAGCACGTAGTTCTTGAAATTGTGAATCAGACCGCCATAGCCGAAATCCGCACGGATGTCGGAGATCCAATAGCCGCGCGGCGTGGTTTCGACCGAATAGCTGTGCCAGGCCTGCCGCATCTCGCCAATGCGGTTGCCGGTTTCGCGCGACATATACAGGAACACCGACAGGATGATCACCAGCGCGATGCCGATTGCAAAGGCCACGGCAAGCGACCGCCCTGGATAACCCTCGACCACTTTGGGGACGTCTTTCATGCCTGCACCCTGACCAGAACATCTTTCAGGCCTAGGGTGTGTCACGTTTTGCAGATGCGCGCCACTTTTGTTCAGGCTGTGCAGCTTAGAAGTCCAGCCCGATATCAATGGTGCGGTAGGAATGGGTCAGCGCGCCGGACGAGATGTAATCCACTCCGGTCGCCGCCACGGCGGCCACCGTGTCACGGCTGATATTGCCCGAGGCCTCGGTGACGATCCGGCCATCCACCAGCGCGACCGCCTGCTTCAAGGTCTCGGGCGGCATGTTGTCCAACAGCACCACATCGGCTCCGCCGACCTCAAGCACTTCGGCCAGTTGCTTCAGCGTGTCCACCTCAATTTCAACCTTCATCATGTGCGAGGCGCGGGCCTTGGTGGCCTCGAGCACCGCCCGCACGCCCCCAGCGGCGGCGATGTGGTTATCCTTGATCAGGATCGCGTCGGACAAAGAGAAACGGTGATTGAAACCACCGCCATGCAGCACCGCCTGTTTTTCGACAATGCGCAGGCCGGGCGTGGTCTTGCGGGTGCAGGTGATCCGCGCCTCGGTGCCCTTGGTCTCGGCCACCAGCGCCGCCGTTGCGGTTGCCACGCCGGTCATACGACCGGCAAAGTTCAACGCCACTCGCTCACCCGACAGGATCGAGGCCGCGCTGCCTTTGATTTCCATCAGCGTATCACCCTTGGTGCAGCACTGACCGTCGGCAATATGGGTCGTGACCTGCAGCGACGGATCGACCAGACGGAATGCCAGCGCGGCAATCTGCATCCCCGACACCACCGCGTCCTCGCGCGCGTTCAGCCGCGCATTATAGGTGGCATCCGCCGGGATCACGGTCAGGGTGGTGATATCGCCATTGGCGCCCAGATCCTCCATCAGCGCCGCGCGCACCATGGGTTCCAGGATCATGTCGGGCAAAGCCGGGTAATTCATGCTGCATCCTTTGCAATGCGGTCCCGCAGGGCCAGTGCCTCGGTCAGTTTCAGGGCAGAGCGTTGGCCGGGGCCGGGAATAAGGTCAGGGAAGTCGGATCGGTAATGCGCACCGCGGCTTTCCTCGCGCAGCAAAGCGGCGGCGGCGATCAGCGTGGCCGTGGCTGTCATGTTGAGGAACACTTCGGAATCGGCGTGCTTGGCCTCAAGCGCAGCGATCTGCGTCAAGGCGTGGCGCAGGCCCGTTTCGTCGCGCACCACGCCCACATGTTCCGTCATGGTGCGGCGCAGGGTGGCCACATCCTGATCCAACGCGGCTTCGTCGCCGGAGGTCAGGTGTACATCCACCTCGAGCGCCGCCTGCGTGGTCATCTCACCTGCAATGTCCCGCGCGCAAGAGCGGGCAAAAACCAGCGCCTCGAGCAATCCATTCGAGGCCAAGCGGTTCGCGCCATGCAACCCGGTCGAGGCCGCCTCGCCACAGACCCAAAGCCCCGTCAGAGAACTGCGCCCTGCCAGATCGGTTTCGACCCCGCCCATATGATAATGCGCCGAGGCGGTCACCGGGATCGGGTCGTGCGCAGGATCAACACCATTGCGCAGGCAGGCCTCGGTCACGGCGGGGAATTGCGTCGCGATCTCTGCCCCGATGGCTTGGCGTGTGTCCAGAGCGGGTCTCTTGCCCGCCTGCGCCTGCTGGTAGACGGCGCGTGCAACCGTGTCGCGCGGGGCCAGTTCGGCATCGGGGTGGATGTCGGACATGAAGCGGTGGCCATCACGGTCGATCAGAACAGCCCCTTCACCACGCAGCGCCTCTGTCGCCAATGGCGTCGGGTCTTCACCCACACCGATTGCGGTGGGATGGAACTGCACGAATTCCGCGTCGGCAATCCGGGCACCGGCACGGGCGGCCATACCGATGCCCTGCCCCCGGATACGCGCCGGATTGGTGGTCTGGGCGTAGAGCCCCGACGACCCGCCGGTGGCCAGCACATGCGCCGCACCGCGCAACAGAACGGTTGGCGCTGCGGCCATATCCGCATTGGTAAGGTAAACGCCAGTGACCCGGGAGCCGTCACTTTCCAATCCGACGGCCTGCGCGCCTTCGATCACCTGAATCCTTGGGGTCTGGCGCAGTTCTTCGATCAGCGCACGCATGATCTCGGACCCGGCCTGATCGCCCTTGACCCGCACCACCCGCGCCGCGGAATGCGCCGCCTCTCGCGACTGCACAAACCCGCCATCGGTGGTGCGGTCGAACCCGGTACCAAGGTCGGACAAGTCATAGATATGCTCGGGCGCGGCCTGGGTTACGAACTCGGCCACCTCACGCAGAACCGACCCGGCGCCCGCGCGCATGGTATCCTCGGCATGGGCTTCGGGGCTATCCGTCCGCGCCATCGCCGCTGCGACGCCACCCTGCGCCCAGGCCGAGCTTGCGCCGGACCCCAAAGGCTCGGGCGAGATCATCACGACCGGACAAGGGGCCAGTTTCAGCGCGGTATAAACCGCCGCTAGCCCGGCCCCGATGATGACCACACGCGGCGTCTCAACGATCTGCATGTCGCCGATCAAATACCCAGTTTACGTGACAAATCGATCATGCGCTGCACCGACAGGCGCGCCTTGTCGGCCACGCCCGCGTCAACCTCGACCTGTCCGGTCATGGTGTCCAGCGCGAACAGCACCTTTTCCAGCGTGATCTTCTTCATGTACGGGCACATGTTGCAGGGGCCGACAAATTCGACCTCGGGCAATTCATCGGCGATGTTGGATGCCATCGAACATTCCGTGATCAGCAGCGCCTTTTCCGGCTTCTCATCGGTGACATATTTGATGATGCCGCTGGTTGAACCCGAGAAGTCGGCCTCGGCCACAACGTCCGGCGGACATTCGGGATGCGCGATCAGGCGCGTGCCTGGATTCCATTCGCGGAAGTCGCGCAGGTCATTGGCGCTGTACTGTTCGTGCACGATGCACGACCCTTCCCACCAGACCACGTTCTTCTGTGGAACGTCGCGGGCGACATTCTGCGCCAGGTACTGGTCCGGGGTCATGATGACCGTGTCACTGTCCTGCGCGGCAACGATCTGTGCCGCGTTGGACGATGTACAGCAGATGTCCGAGGCCGCTTTGACCTCGGCCGTGGTGTTCACATAGGACACCACCGGTGCGCCGGGATAGCGGCGGCGCATTTCTTCGATCCCCTCGGCGGTGATCGATTCCGCCAGCGAGCACCCAGCCTCCATATCCGGCATCAGCACGGTTTTCTGCGGGCTGAGGATTTTGGAGGTCTCGGCCATGAAATGCACGCCGCATTGCACGATTACATCCGCCTCGACCTCAGTCGCCTTGATCGCCAGCTGCAGGCTGTCGCCGCCGAAATCGGAAACGCCGTGGTAAATCTCGGGCGTCATATAGTTATGACCCAGAATGACTGCATTGCGCTCGGCTTTCAGGTCGTTGATCGCCTTCACGTAGGGCGCATAGATCGCCCAATCCACGGGCGAGACCACGCGGGACATGCGGTCGTAGATATCGCTCATGCTTTCGGCAAGCTCGGGCGACGGGGCCAGGTCATATTTTTCGGAGAGATGCGCGCGCTGCGCGGGTAGGTCGAACACGGGACTGTTTTTCTGCCTGATGAACTCGTGACGCTGTTCATATGGTGTTTGTGGCGAATTTACCACCACCCAGACCAGAAGAATCTTCTGATATCGCTAGCGTCGGCGGAATTATCTTTCCGAAGCGTGTAATCCCAAGGCCTTACACTCACACGTGGCAAGTGCCTCCGCGGTCGCCATGACCATCTTTCCCGCCCGCTGCGGATCAACGCCATCCCGATGACGGGACCGAATCCCAAACAAAAACCTGCATAAGGCTGTCCACTTGGCGTTTCAGGGCAAGACTTGCCAAATGCATTCCAGAATTGCGATCCTTTGATGAGTCGAATCCGCGCAGTTGTACGTTTTGTCAGAGTCCTAGTGGGGGAGATTTTCAATGTTGTTTTCTAAGTTTTTTGTACGCGCAATGGCACTTGGAGCGGGGATATTCGCTTCGTCTGCCACGAGTTTGGTTGCGGAAAACCAAGGTCCTACTGAATGGTCTAGAACCGAGCCTTATCCCAACCAGACAGTATATTATCCTGGCACGGAAACCCTTGGTCCGGACGAAATGAGGGTCGTCGCTTGCGGAACGGGAATGCCGCAGCCGCGCCTGAAACAGGCTGCTGCGTGTTTCCTGGTCGAGCTGGGGAATGGAGAAAAGTTCATCTTCGATATGGGTGAAGGGTCGTATGAACGGATTATGGCGCTTGGGATTCCCCTGGATCAATTGGACAAGGTCTTTTTGGGACATTTGCACCTTGATCACGCAGGTGATTTTCCGGCCTTCTACTTCACCGGCCCTGTGAACAACCGCCTGACACCTGTACGTCTTTGGGGACCCGAGGGGATCAAGCCGGAATGGGGCACAAAGTCCTGGGCGGACCACATGATGAAGATGTGGGCGTGGGAAGAAGCAACCCGAGGCGCGGCAGTCGATCCGCGCGGCTTGCAGCTTGAGGTGAACGAGTTCGACTGGAAAGCTGTAAACAACGTCATCTTCGACGAAAACGGTGTTCAGGTCCGGACACTTCCAGCCATTCACGGTGAGCAAGCGGTAAGTTTCCTTCTGGAATGGAATGGCCTCAAGTTCGCCTTTTCGTCCGATACGCTTCCGACGCGATGGTGGAGAGAGCATGCAGCCGGCGCGGATCTTGCCGTCCACGAGTGCTTCACCCCGCCTGAGTTCATGATCGAGAAATACGGATTTGCACCATCGGAAGCGATTTTTGTAGGCTCACAAGGGCACACCGCTGCGCAAGCCTTCGGCAAGATTATGTCTGATACCGCGCCGCGGCTGGCGGTTTGCTATCACTTCCAAAATGACCACGACATCGCGCTGGCCGTTTATTCGGCAATACGGGAAACGTACGACGGCCCCTTGGATTTGGCCGCTGATTTCATGACGTGGAACGTAACGAAAGATACAATTCGTACGCGTCAGGGTGTACCCAATGAGGAATCTTTCCCGGCACCGGTCCAGATGGCAAAACAGCCCCCGGATTCTGCTGCGGAGTTTCCGTTTTCTGAGTTCGATCTTGAGAGTATCGACCGCCCAGCCGCGCAAGCCACGAACGACATGATCAAAGCATTCAACGAAAGCTCAGGAAATAACGAGGTGGGAGCATATACCAGCCTCCCCTTTAAGGAATAGTCAGAAGATTGGCGCTACATTAGTCCCGGAAATGAGCTCGCCAAGGCTGTTTTGTCCGTGTAGCTGACGGTTTCCCTGGTGACAGGCGGGGATGCTTTTGCCGAAGCCACGTGCCCGAAGCTCGTCCTTGATCGTTGTGTGCGCGGGATCGATGCCGACCGCTAGATAGGCTCAGAGCCACTTTCACAACAATCCGACCGGCTTATCTGGGAGCCCGCGACCAGAGCTTGGAGATACGCACCAGGTTATCCAGGTCGGCGCCTGCGTACTCAGCCGTCTTTGCCGTCAAACTGAAGTGATGAGCGATACAACCGCAGATCGCTTCGCATAGCACCCGTTCCGCGTTGTTGCTTGGCATTTGACCGTCAAAGCGACATGAGCCACTTCTTGAAAATTCTTACGGTGACCCGCTCCTGATCACCGGGGCGACAGACGAAGTAGAGCCCACGATCCAGCGCAACATGGCTTTCGTCTAGGCGGATCAGCCGACCGAGTTCCAAGTCCCTCTCGACCAAGAGATGTCTTGCCAACGCCACGCCTTGGCCATCTATCGCCGCCTCCAACAGAACGGCACTGTCTACATACTTGATGCTTTGGGAGTTGATGCGATCCGTATTCAGCCCAACTTGCGCAGCCCAACTTTCCCATCCGACGTTGAAGGCATCGTGCAATAACGGGAGGTCAGCCACGTCATCAGCACGCATAGGTAGCCGCGTTCTCCCAACAAGGGACGGCGCAGCCACCACGATCAGTTCCTCTTGTCTTATTTGCTCGTGATACAGCCCACCCCAACCGGGTTTGCCAAACCGCAGGGCAACATCAACCTCGGACGTATCGAAATTTGCAAAGGTATCATTTGTATCCAGTAGCAACGCGATACCCGGATGTTCTTGCTGAAACGAGCTGAGTAACGGCACAAGCCATTTGAGCGCCAGCGACGTGGACAAAGACACCGTAATCGACTGGCGGTGATGCAATCGCCTGACCTCCGATACGCCCAGCTGCAAGGCCGAAAACGCCCCACGCGTTGATTGGTGCAGGCGTTCCCCGGCTTTGGTCAGCTCAACACCATTGGGGCGGCGGTGAAAAAGCGTCACGCCAAGGTGCAGCTCCAGCAACTTGATCTGCCGGCTGATCGCCCCGTGGGTGACGTTCAGAGCATCCGCTGCCTTGGTCAGGCTGGAACGGGTTGCGGTTTCGTCAAAGGCCTGAAGGGCGCGAAGGTGTCTGAGGTTTTCAGCCATGTGAGAAAATCTAACAGCAATGTTCCATAAACTCGATAGTCCCGATGAATTCCAAGCGAGTACACTGGCTTCAACTTATGAAACGTCACACCATTCGCCGAGAGAAAGGGCTTACCATGCCTATAACCAAAGTGACGCTGATGACAGGGACAGGACAAGGCATTGGTCGGGGCTGCGCTATTGAAATGGCAAAGGCAGGCTACAAGGTTTCGCTGATGTCTCCGTCTAACCGGTCCGTTGAACTGGCGGACGAGCTTGGCGGGATTGGCCGCCGCGGCTCTGTGCTGGATGTCGATGATCTGCAAGCGATGATCGACGACACGATGAGCAAATATGGGCGGATAGATGCAATCGTCAGCAATATGGGTCACGGTGGAACGGTACCAGAAGCCATCAAGACCGTGGGCTTCGATCCGGACTTTGACGGGCCACTTTTGGAGCTCAGCGACGAGTTGTGGCACGAAAGTCTGGACATGTATGTGCTGAATGTCGTGAAGATTGCCCGTATCGTCACGCCCATACTGATCGAACAAGGCGGCGGCGCTTTCGTAAACATCTCGTCCATGAATGCGGTCGAGCCTCGCGCGCCATACCCCATGAGCATGTTACGCGGCGCTTTGCACAGCTTCTCAAAGCTCTATGGGGATCGTTATGCACGCTACAACATTCGCATGAACAACCTGCTCCCCGGTTTCTGCGAGAACGTGAACCTGTCTGAACGGGCCCGCCGAGAAATCCCCGCGCAGCGGCCTGCAACATTTGAGGAAATTGGACAAGCTTGCGTGTTTCTGGCCAGCGAAGGGGCCCGCTACATTAACGGTCAGAGCATACTGTCTGACGGCGGGATGAACCGCGCGGTTCGATAGAAAAGAGGCCGTGAGCAATGATTGTGACGGCGCTGAAAGATATTCTTGGTACGGATCGGGACGTTTCCGGGCCTGGTTGGAACAGCAGAAGGCTGTTGCTGGCGTCAGATGGCATGGGATTTACGCTGATGGATACGGTCATCCAAAAGGACACCGTGCTCAAGCTTGAGTACACCCATCATCTAGAGGCGTGTTATTGTATCGAGGGGCAGGGCCGGATCAGGGTGGCTGGAGATGAAACCTGGCATTCCCTTGAGCCGTTCACTCTCTATGCATTGGATCAACATGACCGGCATGTGGTGCAAGCCACAGGTACTGATCTGCGGCTTGTCTGCGTCTTCAATCCGGCGCTCGGCGGACGGGAAGTGCACCGCGAGGACGGAAGTTATGCACCGGCTGAGCCCTGAAAACTGAGCGGACATTGGTCCAAACGAACTTGCCAAAATCAAATACCGCGCATTCGCGGTTAACAGCGGCTCCAGCGATCTGAACAAATTGCAGGAGCCAAGAGTGTTCGTCGTAATGAATCTACGCACCTGCTCGGTCCGAGGGTGCTCTTTCGAAATGCGCGCCGCTGCAATTGGGGCGACGATATCGACACTGCCATGTTCGGATATCAAATGCGCAGCTGCGGTCTGAATCGTGGCCGGATTTGAGGTTCAGCGTGAGGCACCGCAATTGCGCTTGCGTTCGACCCAATCCGGACACCCTCGCCATGCCACGCTGTTCGGATCAGGCGGCAAGACAGACCGTATCCTCCGCCACCAAACGATTTGCCAATGCTTTGACCAAAGCCAGGCCAAGACCTTGGTTGCCACCTGTCAAAAGGGCAGTTTTGGGCATGTTGCGTTCTTTTCGTTGGGATTGGGTCAGGCATCAATTGCGCACAAGGTGGCCGCCATCCACGTCCAGCACGGCGCCGGTCAAAAACCCGTTTGTCATCGCCATGATCGCAGCTTGCGCGACGTTCTCAGGCTCTCCGACCCGTCGGACAGGCAGGCTACCGGCAACTTGGGCATACATGCCTTCGCGCGCCTCATCCGGCATTGCGGCATAGGCTTCGGTTGCAACCATGCCGGGGCTGATGCTATTCACCCGCGCTCTGCCGGACAGTTCCAGCGCCAACCCTTTCGCCAGGGCCTCGACCGCTGCATTTACTGCGCCCAGACCGGTGGCCCCGGCAGATGGGCGACGGCTGAGAACACCGGAAAAGAACGTGATGGACCCGCCTTGGACCAACACAGGTAACACTTCGCGCGCAGCCACGTAGGGACCGATGAACTTGGCCTCGAACATGGCGCGCAGGTCGTCCGTGGGCAGATCCGTGAACGCCCCATGCGCGACGCTTGAGGCAGAGATCACCAGATGGTCTACCGGTCCCAGCCCACCGGCCCAGGATGTCACACCAGCCTCATCAGTCGTATCCACCGGCGCGATCTGCACCCGGCACCCGATTTCCTCGACTGCCGCCTGTAACTTGACCGAACTGCGGCTGGCGATCGTGACTTTTGCTCCAAGGGCGGCGGCCATCTTTGCGGTTGCCTTTCCCATACCACTGCTGCCACCGACGATGACGATATGCTTGCCTTGCAGGGCGGTCTCGAAAACTGTGCTCACTGCTATGCTCCTTTATTGTCAGGGCGGGTATGTCAGTCGATGCTCAGCACCAGCTTGCCGGTGGTTTCACCTGCTTCCAGACGGCGGTGCGCTTCGGCGGCTTCGGCAATGGGCAAGGTGGTGACCTGCGGGCGCAGAACGCCGGCCTTCAACAGGTCGAACACGATGGCCATATCCGCGCTGAACCGATCAGGGTGGTTGATGAAATAGGTGTAGATGTCGCTGACCCTGGCTGAGACTGACTTCTGGAAATGTTTCGCCAAATCCTCGGCAAAGCTGCCTGTGGGTGGACCCGCAAGGAACCCGAACAGAACCGCCGTGCCTAGCGGAGCCAGTGCGTCGAGGTCGGATTTAAGAGACTCGCCCGAGATCGGGTTCAGCGTCAGATCCACGCCGCGCCCGCCGGTGATCTCCATCACCCGTGCGGTAACATCTTCGGTGCGATAGTCGATGACGTGGTCGGCGCCTTGATCTTTGGCATACCCAACCTTGTCGGTGCTGGCCGAGGCGATCACGGTCATGCCCAGATGCTTGGCTATGTGCAGGGCCATGGTGCCGACACCGCCCGCGGCCGCGTGAACCAGCACGGACTTGCCCGCCGCTGCACCGCCCAGATTGACCAGCATGTGATAGGCGGTCATCGCGTTGACCGGGGTCGCCGCTGCGATTTCAAAACTGATCATGTCAGCCAACGGGGTCACATAGGGCGCACCGATCACGGAATGCGTACCGTAACCGCCCGCACCAATCGGCCCCATCCACGCCACGCGATCGCCCACAGAGATACCCTCGACACCCTCACCTAAGGCTTCGACAATTCCGGCCCCTTCAACACCTGGCACATGAGGCAGATCAGGCACCATCCCCTCGGGCATCTCGCCCCTGCGGATGATCGTGTCGATAAAGTTGACTGCTCCGGCGTGGTTGCGGATCAGGATTTCTTGGGTACCGGAGGCCGGAGCCGCACGGTCGGTTTTGCGCAAAACTTCTGGCCCACCGGTGTGAGTGATTTCAATAGCGAAAGGCATGATGTGTCTCCTTCTGTTGAGCAGAAGGTAGAAGTCCAATCGCAATATGATAATGATTGATTTCAACATAGATCATCCCAAAAATAGGATAATGATCTACAATGACCTTGCCCTGTTTACCGTTGTCGCCAACCACCTCAGCTTTTCCAAGGCCGCGGACCGCTTGGGCATACCGCTCAGCCGGGTCAGCCGCAGGGTTGCAGAGTTAGAGGACCATCTGGGCACCAAACTGTTTGAGCGGACAACCCGCCAAGTCCGCCTGACCGAGGAGGGTCGCCGCCTTCTGGACCGCTGCCATAACCCGATTGAGGCGCTTGAGGGCGTTGCGGGTTTTGCCCACGACACCAGACGTCAAAGCATCCGCATAACGGCACCGCCACTGGCCGCCCGCACGACAATAGGCCCACGCCTGCTGGATTTTGCGGAACAGAACCCGGATGTGGAACTCGAACTGACAACTACAAATGTCATGCTGGACTTCTTTCGCGACAATATCGACCTGGCCTTTCGGGTCGGCCCACTGACTGATTCCAGCCTGATCGCGAAGCGGCTGTGGTCGGTTCCCTACTGCTTTTGCGCTGGTCTGAGTTTCATCCGGGAACGGAGACTAAACTCGCCGGTATCGCGGCAGGACTTTCAAGGCTTGCCCGCACTGACGGCCGGTCAGCCCTGGGTCCTTGAAACCGGGGAAACGCTGCACCCGAAGCATACCGCGCACAGCTTGGCTGACCTTGAAGTCATCGCGCAGGCCGCTCGACGCAACCTAGGCGTTGCAATGCTGCCTCAGGATATGATGGGCGGAGAATTGCAACAGCTTGAGGTCACGGACGCCGTACCACTGACGCGAGACATGTTCGCCGTTTATCCCAGCCGCCGCCTTTTGCCGGCAAGGGTCAGGAAGTTGATTGATTTCATGGTGCCGGGATAGATCTACCAATCAATCGCAACGCCATCGCGAAAGAACCCGCCGGTCGGGCCGTTTTTTGGCAAGGTTGCCGCCCAGACGACACCTTTGGCGCCTTCGGAAACCGGACACCCCCCGCCGCCCATATCCGTGGCCACCCAGCCGGGGCATACGGCGTTAACGAGAATGCCATGTGGTTTCAATTCGGCAGCGGTTTTGATGGTCAGCGCGTTCAGAGCCGCTTTGGAAACGCCATACCCGGGCGTGCCGGCGGACATGCCGGTCAGCGACCCCGCGCCTGAGGACACGTTTACGATCCGAGCGTCCTGTCCGCGTTGCAACAGCGGTACCGCTGCGATGGTGGTCTCCCACGGGCCGAAAAGGTTCGTATCAAACGCACGGCGCACCCGCTCAAGATCGGCGTGGTGGGCCTGTTGGTCCGTGTCGTAATCCACGCCCGCGTTGTTCACCAGAACATCGAGGCGCTCATAAGTAGTTTCAATCAAGAGAACGAAGGCAGCTACGATTGAATCCGGATCGGATACATCCAATTGCAAGGCTTCCGCCCCATGGCCAATCTCCTGTGCAGCAGCCCGCCCTTTTTCCAGATCGCGCGCGCCAACAAGAACTTTAACCCCGTGGTCTTGCGCCAGTTGGCGGGAGACTTCTTTACCGATGCCGCGATTGGCTCCGGTCACGAGTGCGATGCGCTGACTGGTCATGATCTCTTCTCTCACTTCGCTTCGGCCGCGCGTTCGCCGGCAACGGCGACAAGGTTGCGGTCGCCCGTTTCCCAGAGTGCGGTCATGGTCATCGAGGTGACAACCCAACGGTCGTCTGATTTCGCAAGCTCATAATCATAGCGGCCACCCAGGACCCACAAGCCATCGTCAAGGCGATGGGTCGCCGTGAAATCGGCCTGCACGGTGGCGGCTATAGCTGTCAGAGAGGTGATTGAATGGTTGGCCACCATGTGATGCGTGCTGTCGAACCCGGGAAGGAAAGCCGCCCACCCCGCCACAAGGTCATCGGCGGGTTGCGTTGCCCGTTCACCGCCCCAAAGGCTGGTGTAATCAACGGTCACGGTGTCGGCGAAAGCGGTACGCACACGGGTCCAGTCATGGCGATCTGCACCAGCGGCGATATCCGTGATTGTAGTCGAGATGGCGATTTGTTCCTCGGCAAATGCTGCGGTCCCGAGCAGGGTCACGGCTGCAAGGGCAGAGATGAGTTTCCTGTGCATAAGAAGGCTCCGAATGGATGAGGATGGACGCCGAAGGGAACCCCGGCGCCCCGGACAGGGCTTAGTTGGACTGACCAGCGCGGAAATGGTCGGCCACGGTGTCTGCCGCGCGGGTGACATCCTCGGGGTTGTCGTAGAAATCGAACTGAGTGACATCCTCCAGCCATTGCGCCGTCGCTTCGCCCGCAAACCGGGCCAGGAAGGTCTGAACACCCTGCGGGATCGCGGCACTTTCCGAATGGACAATAGCCAGCGGTTTATCCAAACGCTGCGGGTTATCGGCCGGGTGGTAGGTTAGCCAGCCTTCCCAACCCGCATTGTTCCATTTGTCGTCGTATTCCGGGATCGCGCCGCGGTCGGCCTCGTAGTAGTAGCCACCTATCGGCATCAGCACACCTTCGGCACCCTCGGGGCCCGCAGCGGGAATGATCTGACCACCTGCGGCTTCGGCTGCGTGGGACAGCTCGATCAGACTGGCAACGCCTTCTGCGCCACCATAAACCGTCTCGACGATTTCAGCGTTTTGCAGCCAGGGTGCGACAAGGCCGAGGCGCTGAACCAGCGGGTTACCGGATACAGCATCGATCATGTACCCGGCTGATGCGCAAATCCCCAGACCGTTGATGTGATCGGCGTCCACTTCGGGCAGAGTCGCGACGAATGCGATCGCAGCTTTGATGTCCGAGGTCTTGGACGAGGGGCTTTCAACAAAACGTACCTTGTTCGGCAGATCGCCCGATTTACCCCAACCCCGGAAATCGAAGGTGAAGGCGGCAAATCCCCGTTCGGCCATTTCACGGGCATAGTTAGCGGGCATTTGTTCCTGAACCGAGGTCCAGGCCCCTGTTACAACAACAGTCGGCAACGGCGCATCACCGCGTTCTTCTGGCAGGTAAAGCGTGCCGGACAGGGTTGCCCCTTCGTTTTCGAATGTCACGGCACGGGTTTCGACCTGAGCGATGGCGGCTGACGAAGCCAACAAAGCAGCAGCGGTGTTCAGAGCGAGGGTTTTCATGGCGGTATCTCCCAAAGTCTGTCTGGTTGGGCGTAGGCCCGATGACCAAAAAGATACTTTTGGGAAGCCGGACAAACTTGCACCGGACTGCCGCGTTTTTGAAGGATCCTGCTTCAGGCGGCATTCGTTGCGCGGAACGCACGCGGTGTTTGGCCGACCACTTGTTTGAAGCTGCGCGTAAAATGCGCTTGATCGGAAAATCCGCAGGCCAACGCGATGTCCCCCAGAGGTCGGGCCTGATCCTGCATCATCTTCATCGCCTGTTCGATCCGGTAGGCCATGACATACTGCATTGGAGTCGAGCCGAGCGTTTCCTTGAACACCCGCGCGAAATGCGAGGGGCTCATGCCCACCTCAGACGCCATCTGATCTACGGTGATTGTCTGTTCCAACCTGTCCTGCACAAAGGCCAGCACCCGTTGATAATGCTGGGACGAGAAGCGCGCCGACAGCTCAATCTCTTCAGCGCGGCGTTTCCCGTATTTCTGCAGCAGTTTGACCAGAAACACCCGGCTCATCGCTTCGAACATGACAACCGAGGACATATCGTCGGTTTCAAGCGCGTCACGCAGAATGACACCCGCGGCACATAGGTCAGGATCAGAAAACTGCGGCAGATCGTGAAACTGTTCGGGCGCCAGCAGCATCCCAAGCTCGGCCTGGGCAAAGTGCTTCACCTTGTCCGGATGCAAGGTGATGACAATCACGTCGGACTGCCCGTACCAACGCCAGCCCGACCGAACACCTGCAGGCGTCACGATGACCTCATCCTTGCGAAATATGAAATCCCGCAGCCTGCCATCCCGCCAATTCTGAACGCGATGCCCTTTTTCCTGAAGGTTCAAAAGAACATGGTGTTCCGCAAATACGTCTTCCGGCATCCGGTCTGGCTCGGCCCGAAAGTACCGCACCGACATCAACCCCGCCGCCGAAGGGCGCTGCATCGCATCACTGTTGAGCAGCGGTTCTGAAGGGTAGATATCGGCATATTTCAAGGGCAAGTGCGGGCTCCGGCTGAGGGCGAGGACAGCTTTGCAGGTATCGGCATGGCAGACAATGTTCGTGAAATGGCGTTTCCCGGCCCCAGGTCAAAAGCGTTTCTGGCGTTTTAGGTGCTCGATGAACAGCCTCAGGGGCATCATCGACCTGTATTCTCGGGGGAAATACATAAAGATACCCGGAGTTAGCCCCAAATGGTCGTCAAGGACGGCTGTCAGAGATCCCGCATCGATATGTGGGGCGACATAGGCTTTGAACGTATAAGCCAGCCCCAATCCTCTCTTTGCCAAATCGACAGAGGCTGGAAGCGTATTCGTGATCAGATTGCCCCGCACGTCGACAGAGTACTCTCCCTCGCTCGATTGAAAGCTCCATGGTGCAATCTGGCCCGAGGACTGAAATCTGTAGCGAATACAGCTATGCCCAAGAAGATCTCGCGGCGTTTCCGGGGTTCCTTTTAGCGACAGGTAGTCCGGGCTTGCCACAACAGCAAGCGGCAAGGGCTGCGTCAGCCGTACCGCCACCATGTCCTGCGCGACACGATCCCCCAAACGGAACCCGGCATGAAGTTCTTCGCCCAGAATATCCGACAACGCATCGGTTAGCGACAATTCCAGCTCGATCTCGGGGTATTCGGCACAAAACCCATTTAGGTGCGGACCGACAAAAAGGTGATAGGCGAACTCCGGCATCGCCAATTTCAGTGTACCGCGCGCGGCGTGGCCGGTGCTGCGCGCGCTTTCGACAGCTTCGGACAGTTGGTCAAACGCCGGTCCGGCGCCGCGGATCAGGGCGCGCCCGGCCTCGGTCAGGCTGATCGAGCGGGTGGTGCGAATGAAAAGCGCGGTGCCCAATTGATCCTCAAGCGCTTTCAATTGGTGGCTGACGGTCGAAGGCTTGATGCCCAGCGCCTCGGCTGCGGCGCGCAACGATCCATGGCGCGCAATGGCGGTAAAGATTTCAAGCGTTGCAAGTGGCAGGCGCACAGCGTTTCCGGACTTCACAATTATTCGACTTCATACATGAAAGTAGTGATTGATGGGGGAATTATCACGAAACGCAAGGATTATTACCTTCACGGCATCACCGCCCAGAAGGCTGTCGCCAATTTTCCCCGGAGGACACAAGATGAACTCTCTGAACAAAGCTGTTGCCCTCACCGCCACATTGATCGCAGGACAAACTGCCATGGCGGCATCCCCCGAAGACAATATCAAGGTCGTACAGGATTTTTTTGCCGCCTACGGCGCGAATGATCTGGACGGCATCGCCGCCGTGATGGACGAAAACGTCAAATGGCATATCCCCGGTCGCCATCCCTTGTCCGGCACCAAGATCGGCCGTGACGAGGTGCTTGCCTTTTTCGAACAACTCGGTGTCGCCGGGTTCCAAGCTGAACCCATCTATTTCGGTGCGGACGAAACCCACGTGGTTGATATCCACCGCGGCTGGTCGAACGCAGAAGGCAAACCAAATGTCGATACGACATGGGCGCTGGTTTACCGGATCGAAGACGGCAAGATCGTCGAGGCGACCAACATGTCAGCCGATCAGGACTCGGCCAACACGTTTTTCTGGTCGCAATATACTCTGGCCCCGGTGCCCGAGCGACTGGCCAAATAACCGATCACCAGGTGAAACTCATGACCGATTATCCCGAGATACGCACATTCATCGCTGACTGGTTTAGCCGGTTTGACCGGTTGGACCCGATCGAGGCGTTCCTACCAGACCTGCATCCCGATGTGGACTGGGACATGCCCGACGTCGATACCACTCTGACCGGGCATGACCGCATGCGCGATTGGTATGCCGGAGTGCTGCAAACCCTGCAACGCCCGACCGAGCATCACGTCAGCAAGATCGAGATTTCCCCCGGCGCGGCGCAGTTCGAAGTTTTGTTTCGCGCCACGACCATTGCGGGTGAAAAGATCGAAGCGCACGTTCAGGAAAACTGGCGCTTTGACACCCGCCCCGATGGCCATCCCCTGATTACCTTCTACTCCGCGAAGCTCCTGCAAGAGGCAGATACATGAAAACCCTCGTTCTCACCGCCCATCCGGACCTGGGCAAATCACGCATCAACCGCGCCTGGTTCCAAGCTCTCTCGGGTGTGGCCGATGTAACCACCCGCGATCTGACCGCCATCGGCGGCGCCGAGATGCGCTTTGATGTTGAAGCCGAGCAAGCCCTGCTGCTGGCCCATGATCGGATCGTGTTTCAATTTCCGTTTTACTGGTATTCTGCCCCACCGGTGATGAAAGCCTGGATGGATCAGGTTCTGAGCTACGGCTTCGCCTACGGACCGGGCGGTGATCACCTGAAGGGGCGCGAGCTTCTGATCCTCGTCTCGACCGGTGGGCCTGAACACAGCTACCATGCGGGCGGATACAACAATTTTTCGATGGCCGAGTTTCTAAAACCGTTCCAGCAGACGGCGATCTTGGCGGGCATGACCTATCTTCGGCCGTTCGTGGCCCACGGGATGGCCTTGGCGACGCAAGAGCAGATCGATGAAAACGTGCCTCACATGCTGGCATATTTGAGTGATCCCGAGTTGGACCCCAAGGTCAGGCAGGCGCGCTTGCTCAAGCAATTGGTAGACGATCCGTCACTAGCGGCCGCGGTCAGCTGACGTCTGCCGATCCCACAGCGCTCAGAAATGTTTTGACCCGTTTTTCGGCACGTGGGGTCGCTACACTAGCCAAAATCAGTCCTCAAACCTCAAAGCAATGTTCTTTTGCGTGGCAACACTTTGGCAGCACAGAATGAGCCCCTTAGATATATCATCGTCTTCAAGCGCGATCCGGTTCCGCATATGGACGGCTCCTTCGGTTAGGCGGGCCATGCAGGCCCCGCAAACTCCGGACTGGCAACTGAATGGTGGGTTTAACCCTGCTGATCGGGTAGCTTCGAGTAGGGTCTGGCCCTCAGCAACCGGTACGTCATGCCAAACGCCATTCAGCTCAATTTGGGCCGTCGCCGCGATCCCGGATACACTCAGGTCGCTTTCGGTATCCCCGCCAAAGCTCTCCTTGTGAATGCGGTCATCGGGAACGTCCAGGTTTTGCAGCACTGCCCGAAGGTCCGCGTTCATGCTGCCAGGGCCGCAGATCCAGTATTGGGCGTCCTGTGCAACCGGAGGCGTTTCGTCAATTGCGGCCCCGATGGCAGCGGCATCCAACCGCCCCGTGCGCCAGGGGCTGAACCAGCTGAGCAAGGCGGGGTGGGACAGAACATGTCGCAGAGTGAACCGCTGCGGGTATTGCGCCTGTAACTGCTCCAGCTCCTGTCGGAAAATGATGCTGTCGGCGTTTGTGTTGCCAAAGACCAGATGCGCCACGGAATGAGGCTCGTCTGCCAGAACAGCGTTGATCATTGCGTACAATGGCGTGATGCCACTGCCGGCACCAAAGAAATAGTGGGTGCGGCGTTTCAGGGCTCCGGGGTTCAAAGTGAACTGTCCGAAGGGGGGCATGACCTCGACCGTATCCCCCGCCGACAGGGTGTCGCCGATATGGTTCGAGACGATCCCGCCTTTGACGCGTTTGACAGTGATACGCAGCGCGGACCCGGGAGGGTTCGAGATCGTGTAGCTGCGCCGGTGCTCCTCTCCGTTGATCAGAAACCTGACCGTCAGATGCTGCCCGGCTGTCCATTGAAACAGATCGGTCAGGGCCGGAGGGACGTCAAAGGTCACATTGGTGGCCGCGCCTCCGATTTCCGTGCGGATTTCAGATACGGTTAGTGGATGAAAGTCACGTTGCATCGGGATACCCATCATCGGTAGTCGTAAGTCGTGGTCAAAGACCGGATCACCGATCCGCCCAGATAGGATTCAAAGACAAACTCATCGGTCTGAAGCATTTTGCCAGCATATCCCTGCCAATCATAATCGACGTAGGTCACTGCGGTGACGTGTTGGACGCCATCTTCGGATCGTGCAGTGATCTGAGGCGCGGACCGTGTGGTTTCCGTGTACCCTTCTAACGCCTTAGCGAGTTCGGGGTCTTCCGCTTCGGTGATATCGGCGATCTGGTATGAGAAGACATCATCCGCTTGCCCCATGCCATATTTGAGGATGACCCGATGCGTGGCGTCGGGGTGCCAGTTGTCCCATGTGGCCAGCAGGCTTTGTTCGTCTTTGGCCTGCACGATGCGTGCAGCGATGTCCTCAGGCGCGTCTGCCTGCGCCGTCAGCACCAGACCCGAAGCAAGCGCGACACCGATCAGGGTGGCTTGTACTGGTTTCATGATCAGCCTCCGCATAGCTCAGTCGTCCTGCATGAACGCCAGCACCGCTTTCTGGTGCTTTGTGATCGGGCTTTCGCCAACCCCAGCCGGACCGATTTCAAGGTACGGGCTTTTCAAAGACTTCTGCTGTTGTTCGCAGGCATAGATATCCTCGGCCGTGAAATCTCCAGATGCCATCGGGTCGTCTTCACCCGCGGCATCATCCCCGTGGTATTTTGCGCCGCCGAATTCCTTCCAGAAGCCCCAGCTTTTCCACTGTTGTTTCTGAAATGCCCAGTCCGATACGTTCGCCAGTTTCGTTCTGTTCTCGACCCGCGTCAGGTTCGGGGCAAGCGGAGTGATGATGAACAGGTTCCAGCTTTCCTCGCTGGCTCCGATGCCAATGCCGGGAAACAGCATCGGAACCCATGCGCCGACATGCGGTTCGGGGATCGTGCGCGGCATCGGGATGTTGGCTTCGTGGTTCTTTGCATAATCCGCCGACGGGGGTTCCCAAAAGTGATAGTGCGGCCCTTGCCACCCGTATTCGGCCTTGGCGTGGTCATACATATGCAGGGTATTCGAATGCAGATGGCTCAGGTGGTAGACGTCGATGTAGTTCTCAACAACGATCTTCCAGTTGGCCTTGATCTCGTAGGTATTCCGACCTTCCGTATATTCGACCAGTTCTTCGGGCTTGTGAGGGCCTAGGTGAGGTGCCACTGCCCCAAACCACTCAGCCAAGGTCGGCGCGCCCGGGTCGGGGTGTACGAACAACATGCCGCGCCAGACGTCCACGCTGGCCGGCTTTAGGCCAAGGCAGGATTTATCGACACCGTCGGGGAACTCGGACGCCTCATCGGGCACTGAGATCAGATTGCCTTCCAGATCGTAAGTCCAGTCGTGATAAGGGCAAGTCAGCGCCTTCTGCGTTTTGCCGACCGCCCGGATCAATTGAGTACCCCGGTGGCGGCAGATATTGTGAAACGCGCGCAGGCGGTGATCGCGTCCCATCACGATGAACAGGTTGTTCAGGCCCGCCTGAACGGAAAGATAGTGCCCCGGACCTTCGATATCCTCGACCAATCCCGCGAACCTCCAGGTGCGCGAAAAGATCATCTGTTGTTCTCGATCGAACCAGTCTTGTGCGGTGTAAGCCTCGACCGGCAGATGGTGATACATTTTGGTCATCTCAAAACCTCAGGCAAGTAGATGGGCGTATTGGGGAAAAAGGCTGGCGGCGATCATCATCAGACCCAGCGCCGCCCAGAGACCGACGATGGCCCAATACAAGATCGGGTCCTCTGTGCGGTTGATCTCGAAGACCAGAAAGGCCTGCCCGTTCAGAATTGTCGGGACGACCCACCATACAAAGAGCAATCCCCATACCCAGTAGAGACCCAGCGCAGTGGCTGCCAACAGGATGGGTAGAGCGATATAGTTCGCTGTTCTGGCGTGGCTCATTATTTGGTCTCCAAGGTCGAGGCCAGCAAGGAGGCCGCCAGTTTTAATTCGGCGCGCCAAATTGCGGGTGGCTCCAGCGGAGACAAGGCATCCATGCTGACAAAAATTGCCGAGATTCCCTGTGTCACCGCACGAATGCGTGCATCCGACGCATCCGGGGTAGCGCGTTTCAGGATATCCTCAACCACGTCAAAGAATTCCGTGAGGCTGCCCATCAGGTCCTGCCTCAGATCCGGTCGAGCCGGAACAGCCGTCACCAGCGCCTGATAAGCCAGCATCAACCGCGGATCGGTCCCGCTGTCATCGGCAAACAGCGTGTCCACAAGATCAGATGGTGTTGCCCCGCTTGGTAAGGCCTGACGAAGCCCCTCCAGCGATTCAGCGAACCCGGCAACGACATAGTCGGCCAGTGCTGTGATCATCTCATCCTTGTTGCCCAGGTAATGACGTAGAAGCGGGCGTTTGACGCCAGCTTCCTCGGCAATCCGTTCCTGTGTCGCACCTTCGAGCCCGAACCGCGCCACGCATGTGAGGTAACCATCCAGAATCTCATGGGATCTTTGGTCTTTCAGAGAAGGTCTTGGCATTTGGGTCTCATAAATTGTCACAATTGACAAATAACGATTAAACTTACTTTGTCAATGATGACAATTTACTTTCCAACCCATTCCTCAAAACGAAACCTGAAGCGCAAGAGCTTTGGTTGAGAAGCCATGACAGTTTGAATTGTTCGCTGAACGGCTCTTCGAACATTGCGTAGCGGGTGTCCGCTGTCCGGCCTCACAGATTATTCAAACGGGTCACTTCGACATCAAACAAAGTGTAGCGAGGCGCATCGTTAGCTATCTCAGTGGCGCCAATTCAGCGATCCTGACAAACGCTCCCCGTTTTTTAGTTCCACACCCAATCGCGACAAAACACGGTAAGAATGGCGCGGAGGTGATCGCTCGTCGTAGCGGGTTGCAACGCGACGCTAATATTTCAATCAACCGAGCTTGATTTCAATTTTGAACATTGTGGTCTGGGATGCGGCTTGCAACATACCAGTCCCAGCGCAGGCCCTGGCACTCCACCGGTATCGAAAATCGGTCCATTGTGGTAATCTCTTTCCTTATACTGGGGGGATACCATTATGGAATATTATGACCTCGGGACTTATAGCCGAAAAGTTACGACCTCGTCGAAAGAAGCTCAGCTTTGGTTTGACCGGGGCTTGGCATGGACCTACGCGTACAACCACGAAGAAGCGATTGTGTGCTTTCAAAAAGCAGTGACTGCCGATCCAGGCTGCGCAATGGCGCACTGGGGCATCGCGTATTGTATTGGACCGAACTACAACAAGCCTTGGGAAACATTCGAAGAAGACGAGAAGCCTGACTGTATCGCCTTGGCGAAAGCGTCAATCGTTGCTGCTACGTCGTTAAAAGGCCAGCTGACACCCGTTGAACGTGCGCTCATCAAAGCAATTCCAGCGCGTTACCCGGACTCATCTGATATCGAAGATTTCAGCCCCTGGAACGATGCCTTCGCCGATGCGATGCGAAAGGTTCACGCCGAATTCAACCAGGACCTGGATGTCTGTGCGATCCTGGCCGAGTCGATCATGAACCGGACGCCCTGGCAGCTTTGGGATTTGCCGACCGGGAAGCCCGCCGAAGGAGCCGATACGCTTGAGGCCATTTCCGTGCTCGAAAATGCGTTCAATACACTTCCCGGAGCGTGGGCGCACGCAGGACTATTGCATATGTACATTCACCTGATGGAAATGTCACCGCACCCCGAGCGGGCGCTTCGTCACGGCGATGTGCTCAGCACGCTGGTGCCCGAGGCCGGGCATTTGCTGCACATGCCAACCCACATCGACGTTTTGTGCGGAGACTACATGAACGTGGTTCTGCGCAATCACAAAGCCATATTGGCGGATCGGAAGTTTCTACAGCGCGAAGGGCCTGACAACTTCTACTCCGTATATCGGTGCCACAACTATCACTTCAAAATCTACGGAGCGATGTTTCTGGGGCAACCTTCAGCGGCAATCGAGGCAGCCGAAGAGCTGAACGAAACCTTGCCGTCAGACACTCTACGGCCGATGGCTGACTGGTTTGAAGGCTTCATTCCTATGAAGCAGCATGTGCTGATCAGGTTTGGACGCTGGCAAGATATTCTCGATCAGGATCTGCCAGAGGATGAAGAGCTTTACAGCGTGACCCTCGCCATGATGCGGTATGCAAGGACGGTTGCCTTGGCCAACCTGCACAGGATCGCTGACGCCGAGAGTGAAAAAACCAAATTCTATGATGCCCTGGCCAGAGTTCCTGAAACCCGAATGCTGTTCAACAACACATGCCAGGACATTCTGAAGGTCGCCGAGCAAATGATGCTGGGTGAACTAGCCTATCACAAAGGAGAGCACGAAACGGCCTTTGACCATCTTCGAAAGTCGGTCGAGATCGACGATAACCTCCCCTACGACGAGCCCTGGGGGTGGATGCAACCCACCCGTCATGCACTGGGCGCACTTCTTCTTGAACAAGGCCAGATGGAAGAAGCCGAATCCGTTTACCGCGCAGACCTTGGTCTGGATGCAACGCTTAGCCGGGCCTGTCAGCATCCGGGTAACGTCTGGAGCCTGCATGGCCTGCACGAGTGTCTCACTCGACGTGGCGAAACGGTCGAAGCCGCTCACATCAAGTTGCAACTGGACAAGGCCGTCGCGCGCGCCGAGGTGCCAATCAAGGCATCCTGCTATTGCAGGCAGAAAGCGCTGGCAGCTGAATAGTGCCAGGCTGCAAAGCACATCTTTGCTAGGTGGCACCCTGCGCGACCCGAGTTAACTGTAAGTGTGCGCAAAACACTTCGCACACCTACACCGGTGCAGGATGCCGCGAACGCGTTTGCACCGCCTCTCATAAACACTGAGAATTTTCGCCGGTACAAGACGAAGCATGCGAGGCCCACTTCCACGATCAGTTGGTATTGCGTTCCTTGACCTACTGTCTAGATCAGCTTCCATTCCGCCAACTGGCCAGGAACAGTCAGTGACTTTCGACATGCCTACACGCGCTCTTTCACCAAATCTCAAAGAGTTGTC
>NZ_JBQFRE010000019.1:0-55158 GCF_056537245.1 Ruegeria sp. CG11 | reverse complement strand
CTGAATTGGACCTGATCTGCTAACACCATACGGGCCAGCGGCACGTGCAAAGGCCGCGCAACAGGCCGAACACATGTCAGTACCCGAGCCGGTGCAAAAGGTCGACCAAATTACCTCTTGCGTTCCGGGCGTCTACACATGTTGCAAACTTTGACCATTGACGCTCAAGAACGCAGAGAGTGAATAGCTGCCGGTGAAATTCAGCCGAAAGTCTGATCATGATCTCTTTAAAAGACGCACAATTTCCCAGAGCAGTGATCCTGTTTGCGGTGTTTTTATATGTCCGATACGGCGCTTCATACCTAAATCAGGAAAAATTCATGCTCAAGCGTGGCGTATCGGTCGATCACACGGCGTTGAACTGATGGGTTACACGGTATTTCGGCGGGATTGCGGAAACAGCGCGCCGGCGAAAAGTGACCTGTGGCCCATCTTGGAGAATGGACGAGACCAACCTCAAGGTGAAAGGGGCATGGGTAAACGTCTACCGGGCGGTCGATAAGCACTTTAAAACGCAAGACTTCATGCTCTCGCAGCGCCGAATTAAGCCTGTCGCCACGAAGCTCTTCGCGCGAATGATGGAGACCAACGGCCTTCCCAGAAAGATTGTCATCGACAAAAGCGGAGCTAACACGGCTGGCATCAAGGGCATAAAAAAGTTGTTGAAAGGCTTTGGTTGCCCGGTGCCAATTGAAATGGTCAGGCGGAAATACTTGACGGATGTATTTGACAAGACCTTTTTCAGGTGCCGCACCCTTATCTTTGGGTGAGCTACTGAGGTGAAACCGGCTTTGCCCATGGTGACCACTGATACCACTTGGCGACGAAACGCAGGTAAACCTTTTCTGCGTGACCGACGGTTTCTCTCTCCCGATCGCGCACTGATTTGAGGCTGTAGTCGGCAGCTGAGCCCTTTGTCCTGCTACCACGGCGCGAGAGGTATCCAGCGGCCAGTTCCAGCTTTCTCAGCTTCCAGTCCAGGAGAGCGGGACGGCTCCAGATATATTCTTCGCCCTTGGAGAGCATGTGCCAGATGACCGCTGTCAGCTTCCGTGCTATTGCCACCGCCGCGATTTGGTTGCCTCGCTTTTCCCTGATCCTTCGAAAGAAGGCTCTTAGTGGTCCGGGCGTACGGGAGAGCGACCAGGCTGCTTCCACCAGCATCGCCCGCGCATGTGATCGACCCTGCTTTGTGATGCGGCCGTGATAGGCAGCTTTGTCACCGGACTGTCGTACCCGGGGATTGAGACCGAAATAACTGACGAGTTTCTCCGGAGATGAGAAGCGCCCGATATTGCCAACTGCCGCCAGAACACTCAAAGCAACGATCATGTTTACGCCGGTGATTGTCATCAGCTGTTTCACGCGCGGCTCCTGAAGCGCTGTCTGTGCAAGGTCTTCTTCGATCTGTTTGAGTTCGCAACCGAGACGGTCCAGCTCGCCGGCATGACGGAGGATGACGCGTCGCTGGTCTTGCGCGACGGGTTGTTCCTCCAGCCATTTTCTCCCACGCTTTGTAAAAAGAGACGCATTGTACGGCGGGATCAGATTGGCATGCAGCACCGAATGGATCCTGTTCTTGAGACGCGTCATCTGAGAAACCAGCTGCACGCGTTCGGCAACGACCCGACGCAGCTGTTCCGTTTCTTCATCCGGCATCCAGACTTCCGGCAGAAAGCCACTGGCGTGAAGCTTCGCCAGAACACTTGCATCGATCTTGTCGGTCTTGACTTTGGCCCAGGCGATGGCGCGAACGAGCAGTGGATTTGAGATGATAACACGGCTCACAAAAGGGGACAGCAGCCGCACGATGGCCTTTGTGTTGACTGTCGCTTCCAGGACGACCTCGTCCTCCACATTCAGCCGCTCTGCAAATTTCAGGATGTGTTCACGTTCAAGCTCGAGGCGACCTGTGTCCCGGATCTTGCCATTCTCCAGAATCGCCACCTGAGCAAAGGTGCGATGCACATCAAGCGCAATGATTTTCATGACGGGCTCCTTTCCATGGTCAGCAACCAAGAGAGCCAGCGGGCCACACGACAACTACGGATCCGCGCTCGCAGCGCAACCGGGCAAGTCGAAGGGGCGGCCAGATAACAACTCGAGCTCACAGCTCATCAAGTATTTCGGCCTACCCGCCTTTCGTGCTCCCAACGCCCCAATCCCGGTAGATCAATTCTAATCCACATTGAGACCAATAACCTCCGATTGGAGCGTCGCGCCCATTCCTGCCGGATAACAACATGATCGAACAGGATCACAGATTCATAAAACGGCGCGTTCGGCACATGTGCGGTTTCAAGTCTTTCTCGTCGGCATCCGCGACGTTGGAAGGTATCGAAGTGGCCAACATGATCCGTAAAGGCCAATTCACACCAGAACTCTGTCCCTTTCAACAATTCAATGAGCTGGTCGAATAGCAAAGCAGGTCAGATGTATTCCTCTGAACTTCAGTAATCTTCGCAACAGAACCACATTGCAATAATGTAATTTTGGCGAAATCGGCCGGCAATATGAATAAGGCATCTGGCCTCATGATCAGATGCTTCGAATTGGAGAGTAGAATGAGTGTCTTGTCCGCCAGCGCTGTGATCGGCATGACAACTGCGGTTGCGTTTGTTGGGGCGATCTCACTTGCCCAAGGCACCGATATCACGATCTACATAAACGGTGACATATTTACAGGAAATCCGGATTCAGCATGGGCCGATGCTGTTGTCGTCGAGGATGGACGCTTTGCCTATGTCGGCAACGCCGAGGACGCCAAGCTGTTTGCCCCCGGCGCTGCGATCGTCGATCTGAAAAGCAGCACTGTGATCCCCGGGTTGTATGATAGCCACGCGCATCCAGTGGGGGCTGGTGAAACCATGCTCTATTTTTGCAACATTGCAGGTGAAGCCGGTGTGCCCGAGCTGTTGCAAGGGATACGTGACTGCGCGGCGAAACTGCCCGACGGAGCTTGGATACAGGGTGGGGCTTGGGGGCCGCAGATCATGTCACAGACGGATATGAGCGCAGCCGAGTTCCTCACCGCCGTGGATGAGGCCGCAGGTGGCCGCCCTGTCGCCCTGCGTGATTTTTCCAACCACAACATTCTGGGCAACAATATTGCCATGCGGGCTGCTGGATTGTTCGACAGGGATCTGTCCGAATTTGGTGATTATGTCGGACGGGATGCGGATGGCAACCTGACCGGGTTCTTTGTTGAAGATGCCAGTTCCGTGTTCAACTCGGCGATCCCGGAGCGCAGCTCTGAAGAGCTTCAGCAAGCGCTGAGTACGGCGCAGGACGAGTTGCACAAACAGGGCTTTGTCGGCGTGTGGTCAGCCGATGCAGCACAACGCGAGCTGGATACGTTTCTAGCGCTGGCTGAAAAGGGTGCATTGAATCTCCACACCGGGTTATCCATCACATGGAGTAATCTCGAAGGCGATATCGAAACGCGCGGTGCGGCATTGGTGGAAATGGTCGCACCTGCCGAAGCTTATCGAAATGTGAATGCACGGTTCACCAAGGTGCTTGTTGATGGTATTCCGCCCACGCGGACGGCTGCATTCCTGGCACCTTACGAAGGAGCCGAAGACGGTCAGGCAGGTGATTTACTAATCAGCCCGGAAGAGTTGAAGCAGCTTACGACCTGGATGGACGCCAACGGTTTCACTGCGCAATACCACACGGTTGGTGACCGGGCCGTTCGCGTGACATTGGATGCGATCGAAGCAGCGCGCGACGCGAACGGAATGTCAGGTTTGTCGCATCAATTGGCGCATGCCTGCATTATCGACGACGTTGATATCCCCCGCTTTGGAGAGCTGGGCGCGGTCGCGAATTTCTCGCCGATGTTCTGGGCGCCCAGCCCTATTGTCGATGGGATGTATGCGCTTTTGGGTGAGGACCGGGTTAATCCCTATTGCCCCAATGCCGCTCTGGAGCAGGCCGGTGCCTGGTCGACGGCCGGTTCGGACTGGCCGGTGGTACCGGACGTGAATCCGTGGAACGGGATTGAAGCATTCGTCACGCGGCAGAATCCCGATGGTTTGCGCACTGACGAATACCTTTCACCGGATCAGAAGGTTCCGTTGGAAAAAGCGCTGAGCTATTACACCATCAACGGCGCCCGCGCGCTGGGTCTGGAAGATCAGGGCGGCAGCATCGAGGTCGGGAAATACGCCGATATGGTCGTGCTGAATCAGGATGTCTTTTCCGTTCCTGAGGCGGATATCAACCAGACCGAGGCGGTCATGACAATATTTGAAGGTAATGTCGTGTATCGCGCCAAGGATTGATGCGTATCATCGGTAACTATGCCGGAAAACATCTCAAGATCACAAAACTGTTAGCATCCTGCAAGGTCGCGCCAATCCGGCGCGGCTAGAAGGGCGCTGAATGCATACACCAGATTCGGGCGAATCCAGTCATGATGAAAACTCCTAAAACTCTGGCCTGCGCCATCGGCGCGCTGGCATTCTCTATTTCTTCTGCCATGGCGCATGACGCGCCGCAGGTAAATCCGGACAAACTGATTCCGATCCCTGCCTATAATGCGCAAGCGAACGCAAGCGGAGGAGCGACCACTGCTGCTGCTCAAGATTTGCTGTCCACGCTCAGCGAGGCGCAGCGGCAGGCGCTGGTCATGCCCTACGATGACCCGAGCCGCCGGAGATGGAGCAACCTGCCGGCCGGCATCGTGTCGCGTGCCGGTTTGCGTCTTGGCGATCTGAGCGCCGATCAGCAAAGCCATCTGTTCGAGTTTCTGTCAGCGGCGCTGGACGCCGAAGGATATCAGCGGGTTGCATCGACCATGGCCGCCGAGGCCTATCTGAGCGATGACACCGAAGCCAAACGCCTGAAATGGGCACCCGAGAATTACTGGCTGGCTTTCTATGGCGCTCCAGCTGCCGATCAGCCCTGGGCCTGGCAATTCGGTGGGCACCATCTCGGATTGAATCTGTCGCTGGCCGACAATGCAGTGACCAGCATGTCACCCACATTCGTTGGCACTGAACCCGCGATTTTCAGCTATGACGGGCTGGAATATGAATCTGTCCGTGACATGCATCTGGCCGGGGCTGCTTTGTTCTATGCACTGGACGACGACCAAAAAGCCAAGGCGTTTTTGCCGAAAGTGCCGGGTGACATCGAAACCGGGCCGGGTAATGACAATGTCGTTCCAACGGTTCGCGGGATTCCCGCCGCGGAAATGACTGCGGCGCAGCGCGAACTGCTGCTGGCGGCGGCGCGAAAGTGGGTCGGGATGCAACCTCAGGAATCTGCCGAGGCGCGAATGGCCAAAATCGAGAGCCAAATCGACGACACTTATTTTGCCTGGATCGGAACGGATGAACTCAACACCGATGGCTATTTTCGTATTCAGGGGCCCAGCCTCGTCATCGAACTGCTGTCCTTTGCCAGCAACATTGGCGGCAGTGCCCAGGGCCAGGGGCATTACCACACGCAGTATCGCAACCTGACCGCCGATTACGGTGTGGCCGAAAATTGAGATGATGAGAGGCGGAGTATTTGCCAACACCCGCCAGCAAAAGGAACGGGAAGATGAAATTGACAACACGCAGTTGGTCGACACCGCTGGTTATCGGCGCGGGGCTTTTTGTGGCGGTCTCTGGCACGCTGATGTTCTGGCGGCTGGCAGAGCCGCTTGAATCAGCGCATGAATGGATCGGCCTTGCCTTTGCCGCAGGTATTCTCTTGCATGTGCTGAACCACTGGCGCAGCTTCAGAAACTACTTCTCGAATGGACTGGGGATGGCGGTCATTGCGATCTGTCTGATCGGGGCTGGCGGCTTTGTCGTCAATGGCCTGACGGAAGGTGAAGGTGGCGGCGTTTCGGTCGGGGCAATGTTCGAATACCTCTCCGAGGCACCGCTTGCCTCTTTTGCCGGGCTTCGCGATATTTCGCCCGACGAGCTTGTCGCACAGTTGCAAGCGGGTGGTGTGCCGGTTGACGATATGTCCCTGACGGTGGCCGCCGCAGCCACAGCATCAGGCCTGTCTGAAGATGCCGTGCTGGGGCTGTTGTTCCCGCGCCACTGAGATCCGGGCAGGAGAGATCACATGCGTGTTTTGTTGCTGGAAGATGAGGTCGAGATCGCCCGGTGGATTGAGCGGGGCCTGACTCAGGCCGGGCATGTGGTCGATCATCTGGCCGATGGCGGTGACGCGCTGGCCGCTGCAAGCGGCCGGGATTATGACCTGCTGATCCTAGACCGGATGACGCCCACGGTGGATGGCTTAAGTGTTCTCAAGGGGCTACGTGCAATTGGCAACACCACTCCCGCCATCTTTCTCACCGCGCTTGGCGCGGTTGAGGACCGGGTACAGGGGTTGGAGGCAGGCGCTGACGATTACCTGAGCAAACCTTTTGCGATCTCGGAATTGCTCGCACGGGCGCAGGCCCTGACGCGCCGGGTGCAGATGGAGAGTAAAGCCGGGCAGGAAGAGGGCGCAGTGTTGAAGGCTGGCCCGCTGGAACTGGACCTGATCCGGCGGACCTGTCGCAGAAATGGCCAGATCATTGAATTGAAGGCCAAGGAATTCACCCTTCTTGAGGTGCTGATGCGCAACAAAGGTCGGGTCATCACGCGGTCAATGCTGCTGGAACAGGTGTGGAGCCTGAATTTCGATCCGCTGACCAACGTGGTGGAAACGCATATGAGCCGCCTGCGCGCCAAGATAGAAAAACCCTTTGGTGACACCGTGATACAGACGGTGCGAGGATCGGGGTACAAGCTGGATGAATAAGCGCCTTGCCAGATTGCTGCGCCGTTCGGCCATGCGGCAGTCGCTGATCCTGTCGGCGGTGTTTCTGGTGGCCATGATCATCGCCGGCGTTCTGGTGTTGGGTACGTCTTACTTTGCTTTGGACAAGAAAATCGACACGATGCTGGCGCAACGGCAGGCCGAACTGCGCGCCGGTTTGGTGACATCTTCTCCAGATGTTCTGTTTGGTCCGAAAGCACGGATATTGCCCAACAGTACAAATTTTCAGGGTCTGATCACCCCTGACGGTGTGGTGTTCGGACAGATTCCAAGCAGTATCAACTTCGTCAGAGGGTATCAGACGATCCTTTTCGCGCCGCGGGGCGAAGACCATGGCGGTGACCACAAGTATTTTTGGCGCGCTTACGCCGAGCAATCCACGACCGGTCTGCTTATTACGGGCACTCGCACAGATATCTACAATGAAGCGCTCGAGTTGTTGCCAGCGACCTTTCTGATTTCCGGAACGCTGATCATCGTGGTGATGCTTGGCGGTGGTTGGTGGTTTGCCAGGCGAAATCAACGCAGGCTCGATCATATCGGGATGGCACTGGATCAAATCGCTGACGGAAATCTGGACACGCGCATCAGCCCGAAAGAAAAGCGCGATGATCTGGATGATCTGGCGGGAAAGATTGATGAAACGACGGCCCGCATCGGGGCATTGATGGTTCAGGTCCGGCAATTGTCGGCAAGTATTGCGCATGATCTGAAAACCCCACTGACCCGTCTGGGGATTCAGATCGAGACCCTGCACGAAGTCATCGAGCAAGGAGACGATCCAACAAAAGCCCTGATGGGTGCTCGGCAACAAATGGATCAGTTGTCATCCATTTTCACGGTGTTGTTGCAGATTGCCGAATTCGAAGGTGGTGTCGGACGAGGAAGCATGTCCCGGCTGAGCCTGGCAGGCGTTGTCGAAGACGTCGGCGAGATCTATCAGGCCGTGGTTGAAGACGCCGGAGGCACCTTAACGGTTTCCGCTGAAAATACAGCCTGTGTCAAAGGTAACCGGGCTTTGTTGGTACAGGCGCTGTCCAACCTGATTGAAAACGCGTTGCGCCATGGCGGTGATCAGGTGCACATCCATCTGGTGGCGCGAAATGCTGCCCTTATTGTCGAAGATGACGGTCCGGGTATTCCAACAGATTTGCGCGCCAAAGCATTGCGTCCGATGCAGCGGTTGGACGCGTCACAGGATGGCCACGGCCTGGGTCTGCCGCTGGTCAGCGCAATCGCCACATTGCATCATACTTTTCTCGATCTTGACTGGGGAAACCCGGATCAGCAAGCAGGGCTTAGAGTGACATTGCGCTTTGCGAACTCAATGGTCGATTCTGATAACTATCAAAAAAAACAAGACTTTAGAGAAACTGAAGAAGCATAAAGATTGCTGTGAACCCGAACTTTTTCAGGCGTTGGAATAAAATCTTGACAGCTCTCCCGCTTGATTACACCATGTTCCCAACATTTGGCGTATAGCCAATCTGGCATCAGAGCCCCACATTTGCCCGTGTATTTTGCACGGGCAAATGTGGGGCTTTCTCGTTTTGGAGAGCTTAAGTGACGAAGCGGCAGATCGAACTTGGTATCCTTTATTCCCGCTCGGGGAACTACTCGCTCATCTCGGAAGCTTGTCGTATCGGGGCGCTCGGGGCGATCGCGGAGATCAATGCAGATCCAACGCGGGATTTCACCTTTCACGCGATAGAACGCGACCCGATGGGCAACATCGACAATTATGAACCGCTGTGCACGGATATCCTGACGAATACCAACGCCCGGCATGTCATCGGATGTATCACCTCGTGGAGCCGCAAGGAGGTGATCCCGGCGCTGGAACGTCATGGTGGCACCCTATGGTACACGGTTCCCTATGAAGGGTTCGAGGCCTCCGACCGGGTGGTGTATACCCATGCTTGCCCGAACCAGCATCTGCTGCCGCTTCTGGACTGGGCCTTTCCCACCTATGGCAAGCGCGCCTTCCTGACCGGCTCCAACTATATCTGGGGCTGGGAGATGAACCGGATCGCACGCGAGACGATCACCAATGCTGGCGGTGCGGTTCTGGGCGAACGATATCTGCCGATCGGGTCTTTTGACGTCGAAAGGATGATTGAAGAGATCGAAGCCACGCGGCCTAATTTCATTCTGAATTCACTGATCGGCCCGTCTCAGTATCGGTTCGTATCGGCCTATCATGAGCTTGGGGAGCGAGATCCGCATTTCCGTCCCGAGACGTGCCCTATCATGTCGTGCAACCTCACTGAATGTGAACTACCGGCGTTTGGCGAAGCTGCTGAAGGGTTGATCGCGGCGGGCCCGTATTTTCGCTGTGATGCCGGCGCGCCGAACACTGCAGGCTTCGGGTCATCCCACGAAGCAATGTCTTATGCCGCTGTGAGGGAGTTCGCGCGGCTGCTGTCGCAATGTCCGGGCGGCGAGTCTCTCAGCATCTCGGAGCTTCTGGAGCAGGATCAGACCGGCGAAGGGATTGTGGATCTGCAGACGCATCACACAAAGCTGCCGGTTTTGATTGCGCAGGTGGAAAACGGGCAGTTCACCGTCCGGCGCCGGTTCGCACCAGTTCTCGGGGACCCGTACCTGTCGCGCGGTAACGAGATTCTGCAAGAGGTTGGTCCCGATCTGAAGGTGGTGTCATGACCCGGCGCTTCACAGCACGAGAGCTTGGCGGTGCCCGCGCGGTCATTCTTCACCGTGAGCACGCGACGGTGAAGGCGCTGGCGCGGCAGCTGACCGCTATCGGGCTTCGCGTGACCCAGCAATGGCCTATGTTGGATGCAAGTGCCCTAGGCGCGGATTTTGTCTTTTTCGACGCTGATCTTGGGCATGACGAGCAATTTCCGTGGGCGCGCGGTCAGTCACCAATGCCGTTGATCGCACTGATCGGCAGCGAAGCGCCGGGTCGGGTTGAATGGGCGCTGACCGCTGGTGCGAATGCCCAATTGATCAAGCCTATTGGTGACAATGGTGCGTATAGTGCCCTGCTGATCGCGCGCGCGGCGTATGACGAGGCGTTGGCTTTGGCGGCGGAAGTCAAAGATTTGCGCCACAGGTTGAACGAGCGGCAAACGGTTGTTCAGGCGGTCAATTTCCTGATGTCCGAGGGCATGGATGAAACCGCCGCCTTTGATCGGCTGCGCCATATGGCGATGGACTGGCGTGTTAGTTTTGAGATGGCGGCGCAGCGCGTGGTCGCACGTCACACCGGCAAACGAGGATCAGATGAGCGACGCAACAGCCACAGCTGACACCACGATTGCCGAGCCCGGCCCCTGGCGCCGAATCCTGCGTCGCAAACTGGCGGTGTTTGGGTTGATCCTGATTGGTCTGGTCGTGTTCGGCGCGGTATTTGCGCCGTGGATCGCGCCTTATGCGCCGGACGAGCAGCATTTCGAGGGACTGACGCTGGAAGGTGCACCGCTGGAGCCAGGCGGTGAATTCCCGCTGGGGACCGATCTGCTTGGGCGAGATCTGTTTTCGCGCATTTTGTATGGTGCCAGAACATCGTTGATCATTGGCGTCGTTGCCAACGGGCTGGCTTTGATCATCGGAACGCTCATCGGTGTGACCGCAGGCTATCTGCGCGGGTGGCTGGGCACTGTACTGATGCGTTTCACGGACCTGATGATGGCTTTCCCGGCACTTTTGCTGGCGATCTGTCTGGCCGCGATTTTCCAGCCGTCGCTTTGGATTGTCGCCCTGGTGATCGCCCTCGTGAACTGGGTGCAAACCGCCCGCGTCATCTATACCGAAACCACGTCTTTGTCTGAGCGCGACTTTATCGCTGCCGAAAAGACGCTGGGTGCGGGAACTGGCCGTATCCTGTTCCGTCACATCCTGCCGCATCTGGTGCCCACCTTGATCGTATGGGGCACATTGGGCATTTCGACGACAGTGTTGCTTGAGGCGACGCTCAGTTTCCTTGGCGTCGGAGTACAACCTCCGACACCGTCCTGGGGCAATATCATTTTCGAGAACCAGACCTATTTTCAGGCAGCGCCCTGGCTGGTGTTCTTTCCCGGACTTGCCATTTTGCTGCTGGCGCTGGCCTTCAATCTGGTTGGCGACGCCCTGCGGGAAGAGCTTGACCCAACACAGCGGGGACGCAGCTGATGGTCGCTTATCTGCTGCGCCGTTTCGTACAATCGATTCTGATCCTGCTAGGCGTGTCGTTTATTACTTTCCTTCTGCTTTATGTCTTGCCTGCGGACCCTGTTCGACAGATTGCCGGTCGTTCCGCCACGGCGCAGACCGTGCAGAATATCCGCGAACAGCTGGGCCTGGATCAACCGTTCTTTGTCCAGTACTGGCGCTACCTTACAGGTCTTGTGCAGGGCGACATGGGCCGCAGCTATCTGCAAAAGACCGAGGTCAGCAGCCTGATTGCCGCCCGTCTGCCTGCCACTTTGCTGCTGATGGGTGCCGGTATCCTGTGCGAACTGGCCATAGGTCTTTCGATGGGTGTGATCGCTGCGTTGCGTCGTGGTCAGACATCTGATCAGGCCCTGATGATCGTATCGTTTGTCGCGGTTTCAGCACCGCAATTCGTGGTGTCGCTGTTGTTACTTTACGTTTTTGCGGTGCAGTTGGGCTGGTTCCCGATCGGCGGTTATGGAACTGCATCCCATGTGGTGCTTCCGGCGCTGGCACTGGGGATCATGGGGTCGGGCTGGTACAGCCGGATGATGCGCTCCTCGATGATCGATGTGCTGCGTCAGGATTTTATCCGCACCGCACATGCCAAAGGGCTGACCCGCTCGCGTATCATCCTGCGCCATGCTCTGCCGAACGCGATCCTGCCGGTCATTGCGATGATCGGCATCGATATCGGTATTTTCATGGGCGGACTTGTGGTTGTCGAAAGCGTTTTCGGCTGGCCCGGTATCGGTCAGCTAGCGTGGCAGGCCATTCAGCGCGTCGACATTCCCATCATCATGGGCGTCACCCTTGTGACCGCCTGCGCCATCGTCATCGGCAACTTGCTGGCGGACATTATCGCGCCGCTCATCGACCCGCGCATCAAATTGCGCTGAGGAGATCAAACAAAAGACCAACCTGGAGGAAATCAAGATGAAAAAAATCCTGTGCACAACAGCTCTTGCTCTCAGCATGACTCTTCCGGCATTTGCCGAAGAGTATCAGCCCGATCCGAACGCGAGACCCGGCGGCGGTATTGTCATCACCTACAAGGATGATGTGGCGACACTCGATCCGGCCATCGGATACGACTGGCAGAACTGGTCGATGATCAAGTCCATTTTCGACGGCCTGATGGATTATGTTCCCGGTACAACCGATCTGCGCCCCGGGCTGGCGGAAAGCTATACGGTATCAGACGACGGGATGACCTATACTTTTAAGCTGCGCGATGGCGTCAAGTTTCACAATGGCCGGGAAATGACCGCCGACGATGTCAAGTATTCGCTGGACCGTGTCACCAATCCGGCCACGCAATCGCCCGGTGCCGGTTTCTTTGGCTCGATCAAGGGCTATGACGCCATGGCAGATGGCAGTGCTGACAGTCTCGAAGGCGTCAAGGTCGTCGATGATAGTACGGTCGAGGTTACCCTGTCACGGCCCGATGCGACTTTCCTGCATGTCATGGCGTTGAATTTCTCGTCGGTCGTAGCGCGAGAAGCGGTCGAGGCCGCCGGAGATGATTTCGGCAAGCAGCCAGTGGGCACCGGGGCCTACAAACTAGGTGAGTGGACCCTGGGTCAGCGGCTGGTTTTCGAAAAGAACGCTGATTACTGGCGGGACGGAGTTCCCTATCTCGACAGCATCACCTTTGAAGTGGGTCAGGAACCGGTGGTGGCCCTGCTACGGTTGCAGAACGGCGAAGTTGATGTACCCGGGGACGGCATTCCGCCCGCGAAGTTCCGCGAGGTGATGTCGGACCCGGCACAGGCAGAGCGTGTTGTCGAAGGCGGTCAGTTACATACCGGATATATTACGCTGAACGTGAATACTCCGCCAATGGATGATGCGCGGGTGCGCAAGGCCATCAATATGGCCATCAACAAGGATCGCATTGTGCAGATCATCAACGGACGCGCGGTTCCCGCAACACAACCCTTGCCCCCGTCCATGCCTGGTTACACCGAAGGGTATGCCGGATATGGCTTTGATCCCGAAGGCGCAAAGACTTTGTTGGCCGAAGCCGGGCAGGGTGACGGCTTTGCGACAGAACTTTACGTCATGAACACCGACCCCAATCCCCGGATCGCGCAGGCCATTCAACGCGATCTTGCAGATATCGGCATCGACGCCGCGATCAAGTCTCTGGCACAGGCCAACGTGATTGAGGCGGGTGGCAACGGGTCTGCCCCGATGATCTGGTCGGGCGGTATGGCCTGGATCGCCGATTTCCCGGATCCGTCGAACTTCTACGGCCCGATCTTGGGCTGTGACGGCGCCGTCGAAGGTGGCTGGAACTGGTCATGGTATTGCAACGCGGACTTGGACGCCATGGCGACCAAAGCGGATGCGCTTACCGATGCGGCCAAACAGGATGAACGCATGCAGATGTGGTCGGACGTTTATATGGGGGTGATGGAGGATGCGCCCTGGGTGCCGGTGTTCAACGAACAGCGCTATACGATGAAATCGGCCCGCATGGGCGGCGCGGATGAGTTGTATGTTGATCCCGTCTCGATTCCGATCAATTACGACTATGTCTACGTGACCGAGTGATCGTATGTGCCAAGCTTGCAATTACACGATTCACCACGCGCAACACCACTTTGGTTGGGACAACTCGATTGCCCCGGTTGAACGGGTGACGCCCGGATCGACCATCCTGTTTCATTGCGCCGACAGTTCGGCGGGCCAGCTTGGCCCGTCCTCCACGGTGCAGGATATTGCCGATCTGGATTTTGGCAAAATCAACCCGGTCTCGGGTCCGATCTATGTCGAAGGGGCCGAGCCGGGCGATAGCCTGAAGGTGACGATCGACAGCTTTGCCCCCTCGGGCTGGGGATGGACTGCCAACATTCCCGGCTTTGGCCTTCTGGCCGACCAGTTCACCGATCCGGCGCTGGCGCTCTGGAAGTATGATCCTGAAACCCTGGCGCCGTCCCTGTGGGGCGATCAGGGAAAAGTGCCGCTCAAGCCATTCTGCGGCACCATCGGGAACGCCTTGGCAAAGCCGGGCCAGCACAGCATTGTCCCCCCTCGCAATGTTGGCGGAAATCTCGACATCCGTGATCTTGCGGCCGGCACGGTTCTGTATCTTCCTGTCGAAGTCGTAGGCGCGCTGTTCAGCGTCGGCGACACGCATGCCGCTCAGGGAGATGGTGAGGTGTGCGGTACCGCCATCGAAAGCCCGATGGATGTTGTTCTGACACTGGATCTGGTGAAAGGGGAAAATCTGAAGTTCCCCCGCTTTACCACGTCCGGCCCGGTGACACAGCATTTCGACACCAAAGGCTATGAGGCGACCACCGGAATTGGCGACAGCCTGATGCAGGCGGCCCGGGATGCGGTGTCCGGCATGATTGAATTGCTGTGCAAACAGCGAGGCATGGCGGCGGTCGACGCCTACATGCTGGTGTCCACTTGCGGTGATCTTCGTATTTCCGAGATCGTGGATATGCCGAACTGGGTGGTCAGTTTCTATTTCCCGCGGGTGGTGTTCGAATGACGGTGCCCGCTGAACAAACCGCTGGGGCAGCAAACGCCGCCGCCCCAGATACGCAGGTTTTGGATGTCAGCCGCTTGTGCGTTTCGGTGCGCGCACATGGTGCCCTTAAATCTCTGGTGTCTGATGTCAGTTTTCAGTTGAAACGGGGGCAGACACTGGCCCTGGCCGGTGAAAGCGGATCGGGTAAATCGCTGACATCCCTTGCGATTATGGGCTTGTTGCCTCCGCCCGCGGTACAGGTCACCGGCGGAGCGATCCGGTATGGGGGGCAGGATTTGACCCAAGTTAATGATGCGGCGATGCGTGATATTCGTGGCAACCGCATCGCGATGATCTTTCAGGAGCCGATGACATCGCTCAACCCGGTGCTGACCATCGGAACTCAGCTGGTCGAGGCGATCCGGGCCCATGATCCGGTCAGCCGACGCGAAGCCCGCAGCCGGGCACTAGGTGCGTTACGTTCTGTGCGCATCAACCAGCCGGAGCAGCGTATGATGCAATACCCGCACGAACTGTCAGGCGGTATGCGTCAGCGCGTGATGATCGCGATGGCATTGGCGTTGGAGCCCGAGATTCTAATCGCCGACGAACCGACAACGGCGCTGGATGTCACTGTGCAGCGCGAAGTATTGGACCTTTTGCGCGATCTTCAGGCTGAACATGGCACAGCGATCCTGCTGATCACACATGATATGGGCGTCGTGGCTGAAATGGCGGATCATGTCATCGTGATGAAGGACGGAACCGTCGTTGAAGAAAACGAAACCAAATCGCTGTTTGCGGAACCGAAGCATCCTTACACGCAAGCGCTGTTGTCTGCGGTTCCTCGCATGGGAGATGGTACTAAACCTGTGACAGACGAAGTCATGGATACGGTTCTGCGGCTTGATAATCTGGAAGTGAGGTTTGATATTCATGGCGGTCTGCTTGGCCGGGTCACTCATCGCGTCCATGCGGTGGAAGGCGTCAGCCTTGAGATCAAACGCGGGGAAACCTTCGCCCTTGTTGGTGAAAGCGGGTGCGGCAAATCCACAATTGCACGGGCCATTGTCGGTTTGGCCCCGTATACGGGCCGAATTAAGCTTAAAGGCCAATATCTTGAAGGGGCGGACGCCCAACAGCGTATGTCACGCTGCCGTAGTGTACAGATGGTGTTTCAGGACCCCATGGCAGCTTTGGACCCGCGGATGCGCGTGGGCGATCTGATTGCCGAACCCCTGGTCATCCACGGTATCGGCACCCCTGCTGAGCGTGTAACTCAGGTTGCCGAATTGTTGCACAGGGTCGGGTTGCCCTCTGAGGCCGCCGAGCGATATCCGCATGAGTTCTCGGGAGGGCAACGCCAGCGGATCTGTATCGCTCGCGCCCTGTCCCTGAAACCGGACCTGATTATCGCCGATGAATCGGTTTCGGCTTTGGACGTTTCGGTTCAGGCTCAGGTTCTGGACTTGTTGCAATCTTTGAAAAAAGAACTTGGAATATCTTACCTTTTCATCTCTCACGACATGGCAGTGGTTGAAAATGTAGCGGACCGGGTCGGGGTCATGTACCTGGGTCAGATCGTAGAAATGGGAACCAGCGCGCAGATCTTTGGCAACCCTCAACATCCGTATACCCAACGGCTGATACAGGCGGTCCCGGTTCCCGACCCGCTGCACGTTCGCGTGTCCGATGTTCGACTGACGGGTGAAGTTCCCAGCCCGGTCTACCCAGTGGGCAAAGCTCCGCGTCGAGCAAAGCTGATCGACCTCGGGGATGCTCATTTTGTTTCACGCCCCAGACCGGAAGCTGTGGAGTAAAGCCTGTTAGATAAAGCGGCTGTTTCGACGCTAAAGCCAAGTCACTAAAAATCTCGTACTTCTCGCGGCAGTTGCTGCTACGCATCTTGGAGAATGAACGAGACTCTGAGTAATTGAGCGGTAGCTCTCTTGGCCGGTGCATGATGGCACCGGAGCAAAGACAGGAGAGTAAAGTGGAATAGTGTTTTGTTGGATTGGATGTTTGGAAAGCTGAGACGTCAATTTGCGTCTGCGATGAGAACGGTGATCCCGTGTTTACCGCTAAGAAAGTCACGGACCCGGATTGCATTTTCCGGTCGTTGCGCAAACACGTAAGTGCCATCCAGTGTGTTGCTCTCGAAACCGGCCGAATGGCGAACTGGCTTTACACTGAGCATTCGGATCGAGGTTTACCAATGCCTGATCCTGCCGCTTGAAGGTGACCCTTTCATGGTGTTGTGGCAGTTTGAACAGGGTCGTTTTGGTGCCAGCGCGACCGATTGCGAGTCGGTTTATTTCGGCAATGCCGATGACCCGATTGCGGCGAACACCAATGCCATGCGCGACCGCGGCTGCCTGAGTGGAACTGTCGGCACGGAAGCCCAGCGTACCTTCCTGCCCAAAGCGCGCCATGACGCGCTGGTTGATGCGTTCGGAATCAAGGTTGTTGATATCTCAGGCCTTGTCGAAGATGTCAGGTCGGTCAAATCGCCGGCCGAAATCGCCGTGATGCGTTAGGCGGCGGCGGGCACGAACGCGGCCATGTGCGCTGCACTCAATGTCATTGCCGAAGGCGTCACCGACCGCGAAATCACCCAAGCCTTTGCCGGGGCGCTCATCGGAACGGGAACACAAGGCTTTACAATCTTCCCTATGGTCGCAGTGGGGGAACGCTCGGGCACGCCGCACCACGCCCAGAACGGGGCAGTCGTGAAAGCCGGAGACACAGTCTTTCTTGAGTGCTCCCCGGCGATCAGCTGGTATCACAGCCCGCTCATGCGCACAGCGGTTTTGGGTGCGCCACGTGACCCATTTGCCGAAGAGGTCGCAGCCGTTGGTAGCGAGGCTTTGGAAGCAATTGTGGCAGCCATGAGGCCCAGTGCACTGGCCTCGGACGTTGCCAAGGCAGGTGCCAAAGTGGTGGATCAAATTCGCGACCGCATCCTGTTTCACGACTTCTACGGCTATTCTGTCGGCATCGGCTTTTCGCCCACATGGATCGAGGATGGCGAAATGCAGATCGTCGCCTCAAACGACCGACCGCTGCAGACAGGCATGGCATTCCATTTCCCAAGGACTTTGCGGAAGCAAGGCGTGTTCGGCGTCCGTCAAAGCCGCACGGTTGTTGTCACCGAAACTGGTGCTGAGGTGCTCAGCCAGCTTCCCCTTGGTTTCGACCGAATTTGAGGTAAGGGCCATGAATGACGTAAAAAACCATGGACTGATTTATCCCGGTGGTGGCCCCGAAGGCGATTTCTACAGCTTTGAGCGTGCTATGGCCGGTAGGTTGCGCGTGTTTCTCTCGAACTCCGAATTTGGCGTCGTTGAAGGATCAGATCACCACCCCGATGCACTGCGAATGACGGCCGAAGTGCCACGCATCGCCGCAGCAGCCGAACGAATTAAAGACTGTGATCTGGATGCACTGGTCTGGGCCTGCACCTCCGGCAGTTTTGTCATTGGCCGAGCCTTTGCCGAGGACCAGGTGGCGCAACTCTCAGACCGCCTTGACCTTCCGGTTACCAGCACGTCCCTTGCCTTTGCGGCCGCGCTTGAAGAGATGTTTCTGGACCGTGTTGCACTCTTGTCCACCTATCCAGAACCTGCGACCAATCTGTTCGCCAGCTTCCTGTCCGATTTTGGCGCAACGGTTACCGCACGGCACTTTCTTGGCAATCTGTCCGGCTGGCAATCCGCTGCCATGCAATATGAGGACATTCGCAGCGTTGTTTCCCAATTTGATCTAACCCGCTGTCAGGTATTGTTGATTCCGGACACAGCCCTTCCCAGCCTGTCCTGGTTGACTAAATTGGAAAAAGATATCGAGCGCCCGGTTCTCAGCGCCAATTCAGTTTCCCTCTGGCATGGATTGCAAATCGCGCAGTCGCAGTGCGATCAATCAAATCTTGGCTTTAGCCCGATCTCAGTGGGAAACTCGTAAATTTCCGCCAAAGGAGCCAAAAGTTGGCGACAAGTCTCACTAGCAGACATTGAAGTGGCTCTCATAAAACGCAAAGGTCAGCTAACGCGCGAAAGCTGTCTGTTTTGCCAATTCGTGGAACTGGTTGCTTAAGCAGCTAACTCGGCGGGATCTGTCGCAAACTTTGACATTGCCATTTGGAGGGAACAAACGCCAGATCCTGCATACTCTTCAATTTGCCCCCAAAGTTTACGACACATCCTCATCCAACTGATGCAAAAGGGGTTATTCCCGGTCGATCCGGACCCTGGCGGATCGTGAATGACCAAAGGACCTGAAGGTCAGGCGTCCACCTGACCCTCGGCCATGCGGCGGTCCAGCCAGTCGGGGTCCATTTCCGGCACCGAGCTGAGCAGGAGCTGCGTGTAGTCCGGGAAGGGCGGCGACAGCACCATGTCCTTCAGGCCCTGTTCCACCACGCGGCCGTTCAGCATGACGACGATCTCGTCGGAAATCGCCTCGACCGTGGCGATGTCATGGGTGATGAACAGGTAGGAAATCCCGCGTTCCTTTTGCAGGCGCATGAGCAAGCGTAGGATGCCTTCCTGCACGATTTGGTCGAGGGCCGAGGTGACCTCGTCACAGATCATGACCTCGGGGTCAGCGGCGAGCGCGCGGGCGATGCAGATGCGTTGTTTCTGCCCGCCCGACAGCTCGCTGGGCAGGCGGTCGTAGAAGCTTTCGTTCAACTCGATCGCTTTGAGCAGTTCGATCACCCGCGCCTCTTTCGCGCGGCCTCTGAGGCCGTGGTAGAACTCCAGCGGGCGGCCGATGATCTCTCCCACCGTCTGGCGCGGGTTCATCGCCGTGTCGGCCATCTGATAGATCATCTGGATGCGCTGTTTCTGATCGCGCGTGCGCGCCTTGAGCCGTGCGGGCAGGGCTTCGCCGTTGAAGCGCACCGTGCCGTTTTCGGCCGGCAAAAGCCCCGTTGCCACGCGGGCGGTGGTTGACTTGCCAGACCCGCTTTCGCCGACGATAGAGACGGTTTTCCCGCGCGGCAGCCGGATCGAGACGTCATGCAGCACCCGCATCGAGGCGCTGTAGCCCGCGTCGATGCCGTCGATCTCCAACACGGTATCGTCGGACTGTTCGGCTTGTTTGTGCAGGGCGCGCACGGACCAGAGGGATTTGGTATAATCCTCGCGCGGTTCCGTCAGCATCTGGCGGGTCTCGGCCTCTTCTACCTCTTCACCATAGCGCAGGACCTTGATGCGGTCGGCCATCTGCGCGACCACAGCCAAGTCATGGGTGATGTAGATCGCGGCGGTGTGGAACTCCTCGACGATCTTGCGCATGGCGGTCAGCACCTCGACCTGGGTGGTCACATCGAGCGCGGTTGTGGGTTCGTCGAAGATGATCAGGTCCGGGCGCGGCGACATGGCCATGGCGGTCATGATGCGTTGAAGCTGTCCGCCAGAGACCTGGTGGGGGTAACGCTCGCCAATGGTCTGGGGATGGGGCAGGGAGAGCGCGTCGAACAGCGCGCGGGCGTCGTCGCGCGCGGCCTTGTCGCTCTGCAACCCCTCGCGCACGGTGGCGGCGACGGTTTGGTCCAGCAGGCGGTGGGCGGGGTTGAACGAGGCGGCGGCGGATTGCGCGACATAGGCGATGCGGCTGCCCCAGACATGCTGCAACTCCCGCTGGGATTTGGCGCGCAGGTCCATGCGATCGAACAGGATCGAGCCCCCGGTAATGCGGCAGCCGGGCTGAGTGTAGCCCATCGCGGCCTTGCCCAGGGTCGATTTCCCGGCCCCGCTTTCACCGATCAGCCCCAGCACCTCGCCGCGCCGCAGGGTCAGGTCGACCCCCTTGATGATCGGGTTCCATTTCTCATCCGCGAAGCCCTCAATGCGGATGTCGCGCATGTCGAGCAGCAGGTCGTCGGAGGCGCCGGGCGGTATTTTATGCATGGTTAGGGTCCTTTTCCGGCTGTGTCAGTGCTCGTCCCGCAGTCCGCTGGTCTTGTGCAGGAACCAGTCGACGACGAAGTTCACGGCGACGGTGATCAGCGCAATGGCGGCGGCGGGTAGAAGGGGGGTCAGCCCGGCCTTCAGGTCGAACTTGGCGAATTGCACCAGGTTCGCGGTTTCGCGCACCATGGTGCCCCAGTCCGCAGTTGGTGGCTGGATGCCCACCCCAAGGAACGAGAGCGCGGCGATGGTCAGGAAGACGAAGCAGAAGCGCAGCCCGAATTCGGCCACCAGGGGTGGCATGATGTTGGGCAGGATCTCGCGCCGCATGACCCAACCCAGGCCCTCGCCACGCAGGGTGGCGGCCTCGACATAGTCCATGACGGCCACGTTCACCGCGACCGCGCGGGTCAGGCGAAAGACGCGGGTCGAATCCAGAAGAGCGATGATCAGGATCAATGACAGGGCAGACGAGCCGAAGATCGACAGCAGCATCAGCGCGAATATCAGGCTGGGGATGGCCATCAGCACATCCACGCCGCGACTGATCAGCTGGTCCAGCCAGCCCCGGTTGATCGCCGCAATCAGCCCCAGGCCGCCGCCGATCGCGAAGGCCAGTAGCGTGGTGATAAAGGCAATGCCGATCGTATTGCGCGCGCCGTAGATCAGGCGCGAGAGGATATCGCGGCCGATCTGATCGGTGCCGAACCAGTGCTCACCCGACCAGGCGGCATAGGGCTGGGCGAAGACCTGGCTTTCGCCATAGGGCGCGATCCAGGGGGCAAACAGCGCCAGCACCACGTAGAAGGCGATCACGGCCAGGCCGAAGAGCGCTGTGGGCGGGGCCTTCTTCAGTTCGATCCAGGCGCGTTGGCGGCGGGTGCGCCGGGTGCGGACATGGCCGACTTCGGCGGCGGCGGAATAAGTCTCTGTTTCACTCATTTCGGGTGCAGAAGCCTCGGGTTGGAGAGGATGCCGATCACGTCGGCAATCAGGTTCAGAAGGATGTAGGTGGCGGCAAAGATCAGGGCGCAGGCCTGGACCACCGGGATGTCACGGGAACTTACCGCGTCGACCATCAGCTGGCCGACGCCCGGGTAGACGAAGACGACCTCGACCACGACGACGCCCACCACCAGATAGGCGAGGTTGAAGGCAATAACGGTGGCAATCGGCGCCAGCGCATTGGGCAGGGCATGGAGCAGGATCACCCGCGCGGCACTTTCACCTTTCAGCCGGGCCATCTCGATATAGGGGGACGCGAGCAGGTTGATCAGCGCGGCGCGGGTCATGCGCATCATGTGGGCGACGATGACCAGGGTCAGGGTCAGCGCGGGCAGGATGCATTTCAGGATGCGCTCGCCAAGGGGCATACCGGGTTCGACATTGGCGAGCGATGGCAGCACCGGCCAGAGCGTGCCCAGGAGCAGGATCAGGATATAGGCCACGAAAAACTCGGGGAAGGAGATCGCGGTGAGCGTGCTGGCCGAGGCGAGCTTGTCATAGCGCGAGTTGCGCCAGAGCGCGGTGGTAATGCCCAGAAACAGCGCCAAGGGTACCGAGATCACGGCAGCGAGCCCCGCCAGGAACAACGTGTTCCACAGGCGTGGCGCGACCAGGTCGACCACCGGGCGCGAGCGGTCCACGCCGGAACTGTCGCGGCCCGAGAAGGAGGTGCCCAGGTCGCCGGTCGCCACCGAACTGACCCAGTCGAGGTAGCGCAGCCAGGCCGGTTGATCCAAGCCGAGCTCGGCCCGGAAAGCGGCGACGGTTTCGGGCGTGGCGGCCTGACCCAGCACCGCCTCGCCGAAATCGCCGGGCAGCATCTGGATCGCCGAGAAGATGATCAGCGACACGATGAACAGGGTCACCAGGCCCAGGAGTAGGCGTTTAAGGATCGTGGACAAAACGGGGTGCATGGGCGGTCCTTGCAGGATTTCGGGGGGCCGTCAGGCAGGTGCGGGCAAGCCTAGACAAAGCCGGGCGGGGACATTTGCGAAAAAAACCGTGCCAATGACCCGGTTTTCTTTGTTTGCTCGAATGGCGCCTGCTCGGTGACGATCAGCGCGAACCGAGGCGGGCCGAAAACGGCTCTGATTCACCGGAAAAGCGCCGAATCTCACTTTGCCCATCATGGGGCAGGGCGCGGGGTGGGGCGCGAAACGATCAACGCATATCGCACCAAACCGGGAGGACCCCTGATGACCAAAGACACCAAGCGCTGGCTTTCCTCGCCCGCAAAGACCCTGTCGCGCCGCGGCTTCATGACCAGCGCTATGGCGGTCGGCATGGCAGGCCCCGCGCTGATGAGCCTGTCGGGTCAGGCCCTGGCCGCCAGCCCGAAACGCGGCGGCACGTTCAAGGTGGGTTTCGGCAGCGGCTCGACGACCGACAACCTGGATCCGGCGACCTATGAAGGCACGATCATGACCGCCGTGGCCTTCCTTTATGGCAACAACCTGGTCGAGGTGGACGCGAACGGTGTGCTGCAGCCGGAACTGGCGGAAAGCTGGGGATCAGAGGACGCGAAGACCTGGGTCTTTACCCTGCGCTCGGGTGTGACCTTCCACAACGGCCAGGCGCTGACGCCGGCGGATGTCATCGCCACGATCGACCACCACCGCGGTGAAGGCTCGAAATCGGCGGTGAACGGGCTGGTCTCGCAGATCAAGGACATGCGTGCGGACGGCAACAACGTGGTGTTCGAGCTGGACGGCGCCAATGCGGACTTCCCCTTCATCCTGTCCGATTACCACCTGGTGATCCTGCCCGCGAAGGACGGTGCGCTGATCGACCCACAGGGTGGCATCGGCACCGGCGGCTATATCATCGATGAGTTCGAGCCCGGCGTTCGCGTGAAGGCGCATCGCAACCCGGATTACTTCAAATCCGACCGCGCCCATTTCGACGAGGTTGAGTTTCTGGCCATCGTCGACTTGACCGCGCGTCAGAATGCGCTGTTGAACGGCTCGGTGCACGCGATTGACCGGGTGGACCCCAAGACCGTCGCCCTTCTAAGCCGCGCGCCGAACATCAACATCCTCGAAAAGACCTCGACCCTGCATTACACCTTCCCGATGCGGGTAGATGCGGCGCCCTTCGACAATTACGACCTGCGCATGGCGCTGAAATATACGGTGAAGCGGCAGGAGCTGGTGGACAAGATCCTGCTGGGCCATGGTGCGGTGGGCAATGACCACCCGATCTCGACTGCGAACCAGTATCACGCGGGCGACCTGGCGCAGCGGGAGTTCGATGCGGACAAGGCGGCCTTCCACTACAAGAAATCCGGTCACAGCGGACCGTTGCAGCTGTCGTCCTCGGATGCGGCCTTTGCCGGTGCGGTCGACGCCGCCCAGCTGATCGCGGCCTCGGCTGCAGAGGCGGGGATCGAGATCGAGGTAGTGCGCGAACCGTCGGATGGCTACTGGTCCAACGTCTGGAACAAGAAGCCCTGGACCGTCGCCTACTGGTCGGGCCGCCCGACCGAGGACTGGATGTTTGCCTCCGCTTACACCGATGACACGGATTGGAACGAGACCGCTTGGCGCACGACGGACGCCGCCAAGCGCTTCAACGCAGTCGTCACCGAGGCGCGCTCGGAACTGGACAGCGACAAACGCCGCGCCTTGTATGCCGAGGCCCAGACCCTGGTGCATGATGATGGTGGCGCATTGATTCCGATGTTTGCAAACCACATCATGGGCGTGGCCAGCACCGTGGCCCATGGCGAGGTTGCCGCGAACTGGGAGATGGATGGTGCCAAGGCGCACGAACGCTGGTGGTTCGCCTGATCCAGGAGGTTCCCCGTCCTGGGCCTGTTCCCCGTTCCTGAGGGCCCGGGACACCCCCTCCTGCCAGCAGATGACCGGCAGGTCGTTTGCTGGCGCTTTTGTCGCAAACGGCCCAGACGCGGGGCCTGAACCAGTGAATACTGAGGTCATGCAACAGATGATCACTCCGAAACGTCTCGACCGTCGTGCCACCGGCTGCGACTTGGTTCCGCAGGGCTGACCCAGCGCCCTTCGCGGGTTGCCTCACGCTTTGTATCCTTCGAGACAACGGAAATGACATATGACCGCTACACCCCAACTGCGCCTCGCCATTGATATTGGCGGTACGTTCACCGACACAGTGCTGGTCGAGGGCGAGGAGACGATTCTGGCTTCGACCAAGACCCTAACCACCCACCAGAACCCCGCCGATGGCGCTATGGAAGGCGCGAAACGTGTGATGGCCCAGACCGGACGCAGCTTGAGCGAGGTCACGGGCTTCATCCACGGCACCACGCTGGCGACCAACGCGCTGATCGAACGGCGAGGGGCGACCGTGGCGACCATCTGCACCGAAGGGTTCCGCGATATCCTGGATATCGGTTACGAACGCCGGTATTCGCAGTACGATATCAACCTGGAAAAGCCCGACCTGTTGGTGCCGCGTGAACATTCGCTGGTGATCGCCGAGCGTATGTCGGTCGATGGCGAGGTGCTGATTCCGCTGAACGAGGGCGCGGTAGAAACCCTGCTTTCGCAGATTGACGAGACCGGCGCCGAGGCGCTGGCGATCTGCCTGATGCACGCCTATGCCAACCCGGCACACGAACTGCGTCTGCGCGAAATCCTGGCGGAGAAACGGCCTGACATTACCGTCTCTATCTCGTCGGAAGTCAGCCCGGAAGCGCGGGAGTTCGACCGGCTCTGCACGACGGTGGCCAACGCCTATATCCAGCCTCTGATGGAGAGTTACCTGGCCCGGTTCGTGGCGCAGTTCGAGGCCGAAGGGGTCACTTGCCCGATCCTGATGATGACCGCAGGCGGCGGCATGTGCACCGTGCAGACCGCCGCACGTTTCCCCATTCGCCTGGTGGAATCCGGTCCCGCCGGGGGCGCAATTCTAGCCGCCCGCATCGCCGCGCGTGCGGGGCTGGAAGAAGTTCTGTCCTTCGACGTGGGCGGCACCACCGCGAAACTGTGCCTGATCGACAAGGCCCGCCCGCAAACCTCCCGCGCGTTTGAGATCGCCCGTGCCGCCCGGTTCATCAAGGGTTCAGGTATGCCCGTGCGCATCCCGGTGATCGAGATGATCGAGATCGGGGCAGGGGGCGGCTCCATCGCCGGGGTCGACCGGTTGGGCCGCCTGACCGTGGGACCCAGGTCGGCAGGGTCCGAGCCCGGCCCGGTCGCCTTCATGCGCGGCGGCACGGACCCGACCGTGACCGACAGCGACATTACGCTCGGCTACATCGTGCCCGACACCTTTGCCGAGGGGCACATCAAGCTGGACCCGGAGGGGTCGAAAGAGGCTCTGACCCGCGTGATCGGGTCGAGGTTGGACACGGACGCGGTGGGATCCGCCGATGGTGTGTCGCGCATTGTTGATGAAAGCATGGCAAGCGCGGGCCGGATGCACGCGGTGGAATCGGGCAAGGACCTTGGACCGCGAACGATGATTGCCTTCGGCGGCAACGGCCCGCTGCACGCCAGCCGCGTGGCACGCTCGGCAGGCGTTAGCCGCATCGTCATCCCGCCCAACCCAGGCGTCGGCTCGGCGGTCGGTTTCCTCTTCGCGCCGGTCAGTTTCGAAATCGTGCGCTCGCGCTATTCACTGTTGAACTCTATGGACCTGGACGGGGTGAACGGGTTGTTCGACGCGATGATTGCCGAGGCCAAGGGCGTGGTCGCTCAGGGCGCCGGTGACGCGGCGACCGAGACCCTGCGCACCGCTTTCATGCGCTACAACGGCCAGGGGCATGAGATCGAGATCACCCTGCCGGACGGGGCATTGACGGCCGACGACATCGCGCCGCTGACCGCCGCCTTCGAAGAGGAGTATCGCAAGCAGTTCTCGCGCCCCGTGCCGGGGATGGAGATCGAGATCCTCAATTGGGCCGTTCGGGTGGCAACGAAGGACAGCGTGGTGCCGCCGGTGCCTTCGACGCCCACGCTCACCACGATCAAACCAAACGGCACCCGCCCAATCACCTGTGACGTGGATGGAAGCGTGAAGGAGGCGGCCTTCGTCGCTCGCGCCGATCTGAAACCGGGCGATCACGTGCCGGGCCCCGCGCTGATCTACGAACCGCAGACTACCACGCTGGTGTCCGCCGATTTCTCTGCCCACCTGGATGCCATCGGCAACCTTGTCCTAATCAAGACCCCCTCAAGTAGCGAAGCGGTAGGGGAAACCATGACTGTCCAGAAAGGAGGCGTATGATGAACATGAACGCCAATCTGAACGCCGACCTCTCGCCCGCCCGCCTGCAAGTCATGTGGAACCGCCTTCTGGCGGTGGTGGAAGAGCAGGGTCAGACCCTGATTCGCGCAGCCTTTTCCCCCATCGTGCGTGAATGCGGTGACATTTCCGCCGGGATCTTCGACGTGAACGGGCGGATGCTGGCCCAGGCCGTCACCGGCACGCCCGGCCATATCAACACCATGGCCGAGGCGGTGCTGCACCTGCGTGGTCGGTTCTCGCTTCAGGACATGAAGCCCGGCGACATCTACATGACCAATGACCCCTGGCTGGCCTCGGGGCACCTGAACGATTTCCTCCTGATGATGCCTGCCTTCAAGGGCGGCAAGGTGGTTGGCTTTACCTCCTGCACCTCGCACCTGGTGGACCTGGGTGGCTTGGGCATGGGGCCAGAAGGCGCTGATATCTATGACGAAGGCCTTCTGATCCCGCCCAGCAAACTGGTCGAGGAAGGCACGCCCAACCAGCTTCTCATGGACATCATCCGCGTGAATTCGCGCGAGCCAATCGCGAACGAGGGCGACATCTACGCGCTGATCGCCTGTTGCGAGGCGGGGGTGAACCGTCTGGTCGCGATGATGGAGGAGTTCGGCATCGACGACCTGCACACCCTGGGCGACTACATCATCGACACCTCGCGCAAGGGCGCGTTGGAGGCGATCGCCGAGGTGCCCGAGGGCACCTACAAGAACATGCTGAAGATGGACGGATATGAGAACGAGCTGGAGCTGCACGCCACCCTGACGGTGACCAAGGACGGGATGCATGTTGACTTCACTGGCACTTCGGGCCTGTCAAAAAAGGGCATCAACGTGCCACTGAACTATGCCACCGCCTACACGGTCTTTGCCCTGCGCTGCATCGTCGGGCCGGATATTCCGAACAACGCAGGGTCGCTGGAGCCCTTCACGGTGGATGGGCCCAAGAACTGCATCCTGAATGCTCAACACCCCGCGCCGGTGGCGATGCGCCATACGCTGGGGCAGGTGACGCCGGACCTGGTTCTGGGCTGCCTGCACCAGGCGCTACCCGATGAGGTGCCGGCGGAAGGCGCGAGCTGCATGTTCGACCTGCCGATGCGCCATGCGCCCGAGGTGGCAGCGGAAGGCGGGCGCGAGTTTGCCATCGAACCCGTGCACAACGGTGGCACCGGCGCGCGGCCTCATGCGGACGGGCTGTCGGCCACGGCCTACCCTTCGGGTGTCTTCGGTTCTCAGGTTGAGATCACGGAGAGCGTGGCGCCCGTCGTGATGTGGCGGCGGGAACTGCTGCCGGATTCCGGTGGGCCCGGCAAGTATCGCGGGGGCCTGGGGCAGCGGATCGAGATGACCTCGTCCAACGGGGCTCCATTTATCGTCTTCCTCTCGGTCGAGCGTCTGAAGTTCCCGGCACTTGGCCGCATGGGCGGGCAGCCAGGCGCGCCGGGGCGGATCCGATTCCGCGAGGGCGCCGAGGACATCCCGGGCAAGGGTGAGCTGCGCGTGACAGGCAAGGACTACCTGATCTTCGACACGCCCGGCGGCGGTGGGTTCGGCGATCCGGCCGACCGCGACCCGGCCGCGCTGGAACTGGACCTGAAACGCGGGCTGGTCACCGAAGAGGGCGCCAAAGCCTATGGGGGGGCGTCATGATCCGCGCTGTCCCCCATGTGAGAGAGATGGCCGCCTATGCGCTGGCCGATCTTGGTGGTGAGGGGACCGTTTCCCTCGCCCAGAACGAAAGTGCCTTTCCGGCGAGCCCCGCGGCCATCGCGGCCGGGCAGGGGGTGCTGGCACAGATGCCTCTGTACCCCGATCCCGACTGGCCCGAGCTGCGCGCGGCGATTGCCCGGGTGTATGGGGTGGCCGCCGAGACGATCCTCTGTGGTGCAGGCTCGATGGAGCTGATCGGCTGCCTGATCCGCGCCTTTGTCGGGCCGGGCGACCGGGTGTTGGGCACGGATTACGGCTATGCCTATGTCGCCTCGGCTACCGCGCAGGTGAAGGCCGATTACGTGAAGGCGCGGGAGGTGGATCTGACCGTTTCGGTCGATGATATCCTGGGGGCGGTCACGGTTGAGACGAAGATCGTCTTCGTCTGCAACCCGGGCAATCCTACCGGCACGCTCATTCCGAATGCTGAGATCATCCGCCTGCGTGACGCCCTGCCAGCGGGCGTGCTGCTGGTGGTCGATCAGGCCTATGCGGAGTTTTCGGACGCCGCCGAAGACCCCGCCGAGGTTTTCGCGCTGGTTGACCGGGGCGACACGGTGGTCATGCGCACTTTCTCCAAGGCCTTCGGGCTGGCGGGCGCGCGGGTCGGCTGGGGCGTTTTCCCGCCCGAGATCGCCGGGGAGGTGCGCAAGCTTCTGAACCCCAACAATGTCTCGATCCCGTCGCAGGCCATGGCGACGGCGGCGATGCTGGACCAGGCGCATATGCAGGACACGGTGGCGAAGACCGTCGCGATCCGGGATCGCTTTGCCGAAGGCTGCCGCGCGCTGGGGTTGGAGGTGGCGCGGAGCCATACCAACTTCGTGCTGATCCGCTTCGCCAGCGTCGAAGCTGCGCAAATGGCCGATGCCGCCCTGCGCGCGGCGGGGCTCTTGATGCGGGGCATGGGGGGCTATGGGCTGGCCGACTGCCTGCGCGCGACGATTTGTGATGAGGCGGTGATGGGCCGCTGCCTCTCCGTGCTGACGGAGGTGCGCGCATGACGTTCGAGTCTCGTACCCGCGCAAAGATCGGCGTCTTGGTGCCCTATACCAACACCAACCTGGAACCGGACATGATGCTTATGCGCTGCCCGGACACCACGTTGCACTTCCAGCGCATGGGCGGCTACGACGTCAATGAAATCCCCGGGTCCGACCAGATGGCCGGGCTTGGGGCGTCGGACATTTCCCACGACCTGCGCATGATCTCGGGCGTGCGGCCGGACGTGGTTCTGTATGGCTGCACCTCGGCCACGCTGACCCATGGGCCATCCTTTGACGCTGAGCTGGCAGAGGATATCAAGGCGGGTTCTGGCGCGGTGTCGCTGACCGCCGCCGGGTCGCTGGTGGCAGCGGTTCAGGCACTTGGCGTGACCAAGGTCGGCTTTTCCTCGCCCTATCTGGGCGAGATCAACGTGCAGGCAATGGATTTCTTGGCCGAGAACGGGATCGAGACGGTGAAATGCGCCGATGTGGGCCGCGAGCTGGGCAATTATGGCCAGGGCGAGCTGACCCCGGACGAGGTGTTCGATCTGGCCTGCGAGGCGGACCACCTCGAAGCCCAAGCCATCGTGCTGAGCTGCACCGACATGCGCTCGGTCGAAGCTGTCGCGCGGATCGAAGCCGCTTTGGACAAGCCTGTCGTGACCTCGAACCAGGCGATGATGTTCGCGCTGATGCGCGCACTGGGTCTGCCGCGTCACGCGGGCGTTCCGGGGCGCCTGTTCGACCTTCTGTAATCAAGGCGCGGTCCGGGTCGGGGCCGCGTCACCCCAGCGCCTGTTCAACGAAGGCGATCAGCGGAGCGAAGTCATGGCCGTCGGCGGCCCGCAGCGCCCTGATATAGCGCTGCCGGTGATGGCATTCGCTGGTTAGGGCGCCCTCATGTACCCAGTCGATGAACAGATCCGGGTCGATCCGGCGCAGCAACTCGTTGGCCGTAATGCGAGACCAGCGGCCGTTACTATTGGCGAAGGGAAGGATGCGCACCAAGCGGTGATGGAACAGCGCCACCGCCTCGGCCGGGGGAAGACCACATCGTCCAGCCACAGCCGTGCGTCATCCAGCGCATAGAGCAGCTCGGACGAGAGCTGCCAGACCGGCACGCCAATGTTCTTTTCGGTCTGGCGGTAATCGCCCGCCCAGGTCCAGACATCACCGAACAGGCGGCGGTGCACCTCGCGCGCCGAGGCGTCACTCAGCAGGTCGAAACGGCGCGGCCGCGTATCGAGCCAGCGCAACCCCTGTTCGATATTGACTGCTTCGACCTCGTTCAGCGCGTCGTGGGTGGTGATACCCTTGAGCTTCAGCCCCTGAAGCTCATCCGCCGTCAGCGGCGTCGCCCTCGGGATAGCCCGCCAGCCCGCTCATGACCAGAAGCCCCGGCGCAAGTCGCGGGTCAGTCAGCTCGCGGGCCAGTTCCTCGACCGCGTCCTCGGAGCTTTGCAGCCCGTCCGACTGCGCATCCACCGCCATCTGCGCGCGGGTGCGCCGAATGATCCGTCCCGCGGTGGCGCGGGCCACCTTGTCGAGCTGCGCCAGGGTCACACCCCAGTTCTTCTCGCGACTTTCCAGTTTCGAGATGGTCGGACGGGCCACGCCGACGCGGTCCGCAAGCTCGGTAATGCTCATGCCCAGGGAGGTGCGGAACTGTTCGATTCAGCCGGTCTGCACCGATAGATCGCGCAGCGCCGTGGCCGCCGCATCGACCTGGGCATCGTTGCGGCGCCCATTGATCGTCTTAGCATCGCGCATGGGAACTCCGCTGTGCATCTCAAGGAAATAGCGAGTTCCACCCGTACCTTATTGGGTACGCTTTTTGGGAAACAGATAGTTTATAGGCTACAGTTCTATGATATTTTGTAGCTTATAGAGACCCTTTTCGACAAAATACGTGCCCTGAAGGCTAAACTACTGGCGCAAACTACGCCCCCGGCTGTTTGGGCCGGGGAGCGAAGCGCGGTGGGGCAGGGGGGATCAGGGCTCGTCCGAACCGATCTCTTCCTTCCGGCGCGCGATATAGGCGTCCAGTTCATCGCGGATCGCCGGGTCCATCACGGGCGCCTCGTATTCCCGCAACGCCTGTTGCCAGAGTTCGGTTGCGCGGGTCAGTGCGGTCTTGGCACCCGCGGCCTCCCAGGCGCCGTGGTTCTGCCAATCCGACAGCATCGGCGAATAGAAGGCGGTTTCATAGCGCGCCATCGTGTGGTCGGTGCCGAAGAAATGCCCGCCGGTGGGTACGTCCTTGATCGCGTCAAGGCCTAGCTCATCCTCATCGAACTTCAGGGGTTTCAGGAACTCCATCATGTTCTGGATGATCTCCACATCCATGATGAATTTTTCATAGGACGCGGTCAGCCCACCTTCGAGCCAGCCAGCCGCGTGATAGACCAGGTTCGTCCCGCCCAGCACCGCGCCCCAAGTGGCCATCATTGTCTCGTAAGCCGCCTGCAGGTCGACCACGTTCGAGGCGTTGGCATTCGACGTCCGGTAGGGAATGCCATAGCGGCGGCAGAGCTGGCCGGAGATCATGTTGGCCTTGCTGTTTTCCGGCGTGCCAAAGGCAGGCGCGCCAGATTTCATATCCACGTTCGAGGTGAAGGATCCATACATGACCGGCGTACCGGGGTTTACCAGCTGAGTGAGAGTCACGCCAAAAAGCGCTTCGGCATTCTGCTGGGCGAGAGCGGCGGGCAGGGTCACCGGAGTCATGGCACCCATCAGGGTAAAGGGCGTGATCGTGACAGGCTGGCCATGCTCGGCCATGGCGATCAGCCCGTCGCCCATCGCATCATCGAACAGGCGCGGGGAGTTGACCGAGATGATGGTGATCACGCCCGGGTCGTCACGCATCTGCTCAAGCGTCATGCCGCGCGCGATGGCCATCATGTTGATCCCATCCATCGCCCGGCCCCGGCCAATGGCGGTCGCGTGGAAGCTGAGGTCCGAGTAGGTCAGGTTGGCGTTGTAGGTGTCCAGGTGGCGGTTGTTCGCGGGCATTTCCTGCGGCGCGGTGACCTGATTGCCGATCAGGTGAACCGCGTTGAAGTGATGCGCCAGCTTTATGAAGTTGCAGTAGTCCTCATAGTTGCCCGCGCGGCGGCCATTGATGCAGTCATGCACATTGGGCGGCCCGGCGACGAGACCGAAGTTCACGTTGTTGCCGCCCAGCGTGATGCGTTTTGCCGCGTTGCGCGAGGTAAGGGTAAAGGTCTGAGGCACCGTCTCCAGCGCCTTCATGACGATGCTTTCGTCGATACGGATTGTCTTGGTGTCGCGATCAACGAGGGCGCCCACGCCCTCGAACAGGTCCATGACATTGTCGCCCATGACGCGGATGCCGGCCTCTGACAGGATGCGCATGGAGGTCTGGTGCAGCTTTTCCAGCTGCCCCTCGTCCAGAATCTCCATCTTCGGAGTGGTGTTGATCACGTTCTGCCAAGGCAGTTGTTGAATGCCGCCACCGCTGCGGGTGGATTTACCTCGACGACCGCCGGTGCGTCTTTCACGGGCCATGTTCAGTATCCTCGTTCGGGATTGACGATGTTGCTCAGCGCTTCGCCCTTGCGATAGCGCCACAGGTTTTCGGAAAACATCTCGACCGATTTCAGGTCCCAGCCGTCATAGACCGACGAGCAATGCGGCGTGATGATCACGTTGTCGAAGCCCCAGAGCACGTGGTCACAGGGCAGGGGTTCGATGGAGAAGACGTCGAGCGCGGCGCCACGAATGCTGCCGTTTTCGACGGCCCGGATCAGCGGTAATTCGTCGATTACCCCGCCGCGGGAGACGTCGACGATGACCGCTTCGGGTTTCATGGCCGCGAAGGCGTCGGCATGCACCAGCCCACGGGTGCTGTCCAGAAGCGGAACGCAGGCGACGATGATATCGGCGCGGGGCCAGAGGTCGGGGAGGGCCTCCATACCGTGGACCTCATCCACGTTCGGGGTGTCCTTAGGCCGGGCGCGCACGCCGATGGTGTTCAGCCCCAGGGCCTTCATCCGTGCGGCCACGGCCATACCGGTCTGGCCCAGTCCCAGGATCAGCACAGTCTTGCCGTCGATGGGTTCAACCTTGCCTGCGACCCATTCACGACGGTCCTGCGCCGCCCGGAACCCGGGCAGGCCGAGCGAGAAGTGGAACATCGCCCCCACCGCATATTGCGCCATCATGTCCGCCGCCACGCCTGCCGCATTGGTCACGGTCAGGGCTTCGGGGTCCCAGGGGTTCATATGGTCGGTGCCCGACCCGCCGACCGAGACCCATTTGACCGTGGGTGCGTCGATCAGCGACTGGCGAGGAAAGCTTGGGGTGCCCCCAAAGCGCACGGAATAGACCACCTCGGCGCCGGTGTCCGCGATCAGCGCGGGTAGGGCGTCGTAGCTGTCACAGGTGTGGATTTCCAGGTCCGGATGGCCCTTGGCCAACACCTCGCGCGAGGCCTCGGGGTTGTCGGTGTGCAGGATGATGACGGGTTTTTTCATGGGGCAAATTCCTGTGCTGCGGTGGCGACAGCATTGGCAACAAACGCCGTGGCGGCAATGTCGAACAGGACCGAGAAGCCGGGGACCTCGTCACGGGTGTCGCGCCAGGTGATTGCCTCGACATAGCCGACGCGGGTCTGGGCGATCTGGCCGTCACCAAAAGCGCGCGGTGAAAGATCGACGGGGCAGATTTTCGCTATCAGATCCCCCAGGCGCGGGCCAGACAGGTGCATCCAGGCCCAGGTCTCCTCGCGCCAGGCGTCATAGCCTTTGGGGGCGGGGGCGGCCTGCCATTTGGCCCGCAGGGCGTCGGCACCTTCGATCACCAGAAGATCTTCGCGGCCCAGGCGCAGGACACCGTTTGCCATGCGGTTGACCTCAGGCAGGTCCAGCCCCTGCGTGACCAGCCAATCGGCCGAGCCACGCCCCTTGAGGCCGAAGCGGGGCAAGGGGGTGAGGTCGATGAGCCTTACCGGGCCGGTGGTGAGGGGCGTGCCGAAAGCGGCACCACCGGGTTGAAGCGGATAGGTTCGCATGATCACACCTCCTGCCGCGTATTGTCGGGATCGAAGAAGGCATGGGGGCCGACCGGCACCGTTACTCGCGCGCCATTGCGGCATTTTACCGTCACCGGCGAGCCAATCTCCGCATCACGCCCGTCTACATAGGCCAGCGCGATGTGCTTGGCGAGCGTGGGCGAGTAGAGCACCGAGGTCACGTGACCCACCGGGACTTCGTCCCGCAGAACCAGGCAGCTTTCGCCGGGGATGTCGCCACCGTCGAAGCTCACCCCCACAAGCTTGCGCGGCAGGCCCTTGTTGCGACGCATCTCGATCGCGCGTTTGCCGACGAAGAAGGGTTTGGCCTTCGAGATCGCCCAGCCGAAGCCGAGTTCATCCGGCGAGGTCAGCGCGTCGGTGTCCTGGCCGATCAGGATATGGCCTTTCTCCAGGCGCAGGATGCGGCTGGCTTCCAGCCCGTAGGGGCGCAGGCCGGTGGGTTCACCCGCCGCCAGGATCGCGTCCCAGAGGGTTTTGGCCATGCTGGACAGGCAGTGGAGTTCATAGCTTAGCTCGCCGGTAAACCCGATCCGCATCGCGCGCACGGGTACACCTGCGACGGTTCCGGAGCGGCCGTCGAGATAGGCGAACCCATCGCGGCTGAAATCAATGTCGCTGTCGAGCCGCTCGACCACCTGACGCGCCTTCGGGCCGGTGATGTTGAAGCCGGAGAAGGCGGAGGTCACGTTCAGCACATCCACATCCAGTCGCCATTGTGCATTCCAGAACAGCATGTCCGCATAGACCCGCGCGACGGCGCCAGTCGTGGCGGTGACGTAAAACATGTCGGGGGCCAGGCGATAGGCGACGCCATCGTCGATGACGGTGCCCATTTCATTGGTCATCAGGCAGTACCGGCAGCGGCCAACAGGCTGTTTCTTGTAGGTCATGGTGTAAATGCGGTTCAGGAACTCGCCCGCATCCGGCCCGCGCACTTCGAGCCCGCCGAGCGTCGAGACGTCGAGCACCCCCACCCCTTCGCGCACCGCGCGCACCTCTTCCTCGATCAGGCGTTTGGCATCCGCTTTGGGACCGTAGAAATAGGGCCGCCACCAGGCTCCGACGGGACGCATGTCTGCGCCGAGGCGCAGGTGTTCCTGATGCAGCGCCGAGCGGCGTTCGGCCGGGTGGTGGTGGCCCGAGAGTACGCCCAGGGTCTCGGGGGCAACGGGCGGCCGGGAGGTGGTCACGCCTGTTTGGGCGATGGTGCGGTCGGTAGACTTCGCCACGATCCGCGCGGTGGCGAGCGCCGAGTGGCGGCCCTGGCTTGGCCCCATGCCGACGGTGGTAAAGCGCTTGATCAGCTCCAGCTCGCGGTAGCCTTCATTTGTGGCGTTTTGCAGGTCCTTGACCTGAATATCTTCGTCGCGGTCAACGAAATCCTTGCCCTTGGGGTGGGGGGCGATTTGAGGTTCGAAATTCGCCATGGCGGCTTCGGGATCGACGACGGGAGATACCGCACGCGTGGGCAGGTCGAGCCGGGCCAGCGCCTTTTGTGCCGCGATCTGGGCGTCAGCGATGACCGCCTCGGCGACCACCGCGCCATTAATGCTGCCGGCTACGCCCAGGGGCGCCTCGGGCAGGGTCAGCGAGAAGCGCGCGGTGGCGTCGTCGTAACCGAGTTTCGCACCCGCCTGGCAGGGCAGTTGCCACATCGGCGCGCTTCCGGTCGAAATGACGACAAGGTCACAGGCGAGGCGGCCGCCCTCGACGGTGACGCCGGTGACGTGTTTCTTGCCATGGGCTTCGTTGATGGTGCCATTGCGGATTTCGACACCCTTCTGGTGCAGGGTCTCAGTCATGACGCCTCCGGAGCCACCGGGGCGCGGGTCCACCAAGGCGGTGATCTCCACCCCTGCCTCCAGCAGGTCCAGCGCCACGCGGTAGCCGTCGGGGTTTGCGGCCAGCACAACGGCGCGAGTGCCAGGCCTCACCGCGTAATGGCGCATGAGACGCTGCGCGGCCGAGCCGTGCAGGATTCCCGGCAGGTCGTTGTTGCGGAAGACGGCGGGCTGTTCGATGCAGCCGGTGGCCAGAATGACTTCTTTCGCGCGGGTCTTGTAGAGCTTGTTGCCCCGGATCAGCGGCAGCCAGTTGTCCTCGAACCAGCCATTCACCAGCGTATCGGCCATGAGGCGCAGGTTCGGGAGTGCTTTGGCGCGGGCCAGCAGGTTGGGCAGGATCGCGTCACCGCCAGGGCGGTAGGTCAGCGCACCGCCCAGATCCGGCTCCATCTCGGCCAGGATTACGTCGGCACCCGCCTCGGCAGCCTCAATGGCGGCGGTCAGCCCGGCCAGGCCACCGCCCACGACCAGGGCATCGCAGAACAAGTTGGCCTTCTCGAAATCCTGGTGCATCGCTTTGGTGTCGAGCACGCCCAGGCCCGCTTTCTTGCGAATGAGCGGTTCCCAGAATTTCAGCCAGCTCGACCGCGTGGGCCCCATGAAGGTGCGGTAGTAAAAGCCCACCGGCATGAAGCGGCCGAGCTTGTCCATGAAGGCATCGCGGTCGCGCGCAAGGCTGCCGTTCACGTTCTGGGCGGTGACCGTCAGGCCTTCGGAAATCTCGTGGCGGTCCGCCTGCACGTTGGGGTCCGAGGGCAGTTGCACCAGCGTGTCCGCCTCGGCCCCGGCCATGGACATGAGACCGCGCGGGCGGTGGTATTTGAAGCTGCGCGACAGCATCCATTGGCCGTTGGCGGCGAGCGCCGAGGCGATCACGTCGCCTTTCAGTCCGGTGAAATTCTGGCCTTCGAAGGTGAAGCTCACCGGCACGTCGCGGTTGATGCGCGAGCCATAAGGGGCGGGCAGGCGGGTCATGGGCAGGCCTCCAGCTCGGACGCATCGAAGGTACGGAACACTTCGTTCGTGGTGGCGTGGCGCTCGGCCAGGAAGAAGTAGTTCGACGGCACGTGGCGCCACCATTCGGTAATCACGCCTGTCGAGTTGTCGGCACGGAACAGGTGGCGGGCCCAGTCCTGATCAGAGGTTGTCTCCGGGTCCGGGTCGGGCTTCACGGGCCCGAAACACTGGAACTCGTTGATGTTGCGCGGGCCATTAAGGGGGCAGGTAAGGATCTTCATATCAGTGACTCGCAGCGGTTGCGCCCATTTCATTGAGCAGTTCGAAGTTGGCGAAACGCTCCATGGTAAAGGGTTTCAGGATCGGGGCGACACGTTCGTTCGCAATCGTCTGGGCCATGTATTTTCCGGCCACCGGCGTGGCCTTGAAGCCCCAGGTGCCCCAACCGCAATCAAGCCAGAGGTTGGACAGGGGGCTTGCCCCCATGATCGGCGAATAATCCGGAGTCATGTCAGTGATGCCTGCCCATTGGCGCATCAGCCGCACCCCTTGCAGGAACGGGAAAAGATGCGTGGCGCCCTCGGCCAGGTGCTCCTTCATGTCCAGGGTCGAGCGGGTGGAATAGAGCTGATAGGGGTCCGATCCGCCGCCGATCACGATCTCTCCACGCGAGCTTTGCACCAAGTACGTGTGCAGGCTGACGGAGCTGACCAGCGTGTGCAGCCAGGGTTTCAGCGGTTGCGTGACCATGGCTTGCAGCGGGTAGCTGCGGATCGGCAATTCGACCCCCGCCTTCATCGCCATGTCGTAGTTCATGCCACCGACCGCGATCATAACCTGACCGGCAGAGATATCACCGCGATTGGTGCGCACCTTGGTGATTTTGCCGCCGTCGGTGTCGAAGCCCTGCACCTCGGTGCGTTGGTGGATTTCGACACCCCGCCGCGAGGCCTGCGCGGCATAGCCCCAGGCCACTGCATCATGGCGCGCGGTGCCGCCGTCGGCGTGCCACAGCCCGCCCATGATCTCCAGCGGCCCGCCTTCGTCCATATTCAGATGCGGCGAGAGATCCTTGACCGCCTTGGCATCTACCACCTCGATACTCGTGCCCGCCTGTTTGCCCATTTCGGCACGTAGGTGGAACGACCGCAGGGTCGCTTCAGTATGGGCCAGAGTCAGCTGCCCGCGCTGCGAGAACATGACGTTGAAGTCTAACTCCTCGCTCATCTCCTCATAGAGTTCGACGCCTTCCTTGTAGAAGGCGATGCCCTCCTTGGTGATGTAGTTCGAGCGGATCGTGGTCGTGTTGCGCGCGGTATTGCCGCCGGCGAGGTAACCCTTTTCCAACACCGCAACATTGGTGATGCCGTGGTACTTCGACAGGTAATGGGCGCAGGCCAACCCATGGCCACCGCCACCGACGATCACCACGTCGTAATCAGATTTCAGATTCGGTGTGGCGGGGATGTCGCCGGTCACTGGATAGCGTGAGGAGAGCGCGTATTTGAGCAGCCGCAGTGGCATGGGGCGGTCCTGTCTGAATCTTTGTCTTTTGTCGGAGGATCAGGGGGCGTCGAAGATCAGTGCGCCGAGGTCGGAGAATTTCGACCCCGGCTGCGTCAGCCCCAGCACCGCGTCGCGGATCGCCGCCGCGCGGGCCTCGCCCAGCGAAGGCGTGGCGAATCCCATGAACTTCTGCACCACCTCGTCGTGGTCCATTGGCGCTTCGGGCCCGCCACGCGCGTGCACGTCGCCGGATGCGAGTTCGCGCCCGTCCGTGGTGGTGATCACCACATCGGCAATGCGGCAGGCCGGGAAGCGGTCGGAGTGGCGGGCCGACTCGTTCACGGTGATGCGGGGCAGGATGTTCGCAACCAGCGGGTCGGCCAACCCGTCACCGGTGATGTGTTCGACGCCAATGCGTCCATGGATGACCATGGTCGCGACCGCGAAGGGCAGCGAATACTGCGCCTTCGAAGTGTCATCCGGCAAACCCTGGAACAGGCAGGCGCCTTCATGGAAGGTGTTGACCTCGATCGCGGCGATCTCCTCGTGGGTCAGGCCGTGTTCGCGGATCAGGGCGCGGGTCGCGTCAATCGCCGCATGGGCCCAGCGGCAGATCGGGTAGGGCTTCACGTATTGATGTTCCATCTGCCAGAAGGCGCCGAGGTCGTCCCAGTGATGGGCGACGCGGTCTTCCTCGATGGTGATCGCGGGCGCGCCGGTAAAGCCGTTTTCGGCCAGCACGGCTGAGGACAAACCGACCATCGCGCCCCAGCCGGAGCCGTCATGCAGCATCGTGGGATTGGCAATCTCCCGCATCATCTGGCTGCGGGGGCCGTGATATTCGGCGATGCCCATGGCCTGGCGCATTTGTTCGGCCGACATGCCCCGCATCCGCGCCGCCATAGCCACCACGCCAAGCACATTCCAGGCGCCAGAGGTGTGGTAATCGCAGGCGGTGTCATGCAGGGCGATGCCTGCGCGGCCCGCAACTTCGTAGCCGATGGTCACGGTGACCAGTGCCTCACGGCCCGAAAAATCGGCCACGGTTTCGGACAGGGCGGCCAGCGCCGGAACCACCACCACGCCGATATGGCCCTTGGTGGGGTTGTAGCCGTCATGGCCGTCCAGATTGTCGGTCTGGGTCGCGGCGGCGAAACCGGCGCCCGCCAAGCTGACCCGCCGCCCATCGAACATCATACGTGCCGAGGAGTGCGGATTGTCGGATCCGTAAAGCGCCACGGCCCCGTCGCGGGCAATGCGCCCCGCGTTCATCGGGCCCGCGCCGATGGTAATGCCCAGCGTGTCCAGGAGCATCAGCGCGGCGGCCTCCAGCGTTTGGTCGGGAAACTCCGAAGCCGGGCGAGCCAGGGTAAACTCGGCCACACGCGCGAAAGTATCAGAGATCGCGGGGGCGGGAAGGGTGCTATCAGCCACGGGTCTGCCTCGACATTGATGAACCGGTTCCCCCAGCTTAGGCCCGGACCCCGGCCACCTCACGAAAACAAAAAAAGGGCTTAGGCACCGGATTTTTTGTACCACTCGCGCCCACGCGGGCGTATGCCGGGGTAAACCCCATCCCGCGCCCGGATATCGCCATGCATCTGCCCCACCTGACATTCCTGCGTAGCTTCGAGGCCTCGGCCCGCCACATGAGCTTTACCAATGCTGCGGTGGAGCTGAACTGCACCCAGTCCGCGGTCAGTAACCACGTGAGATCGTTGGAGGATTTCATCGGCCGCCCGCTGTTCGTGCGCCATCCCCGGTCGCTCTCGCTGACCGATGTGGGCGAGGCCTACCTGCCCTCGGTGCGCCATGCGCTTCAGGAAATCGACCGCGCCACGCAGTCGCTGATCGCCCAGACCCACAAGCGCGAAGTGGTGGTCTCCTGCCCGTTCAGCCTGGCCGCCAACTGGCTACCCGAGGTGATCCGGGGGTTTTGCGAAGCGCACCCGGGCATCGACCTGACGGTGCATGGCACGATCTGGACGGACGTCGAAGAAAACGTCTCGGACATCTCGATCTCAATCAACCATGTGGATGACATCACCCCGGATCTGACCCCGCTTTGGGCCGAGACCCTGACTGTGCTCTGTTCACCGGACTACCAGGTGAACAGCGAAGCCGTGACTCGGCCCGAACAGCTCTATGAAGCCGGGCTGATCCATATCCTGGGGCGGCTGGAATATTGGAAGCTGATGGCTCGGGCGCTGGATCTGCCCGATATCGACCTGAACGCGGGCCCCAGCACCAGTGCGACCAACCTGGCGCTGGAGATGGCGGTGCAGGGGCTGGGCTGTGTCGCCGCGCCGCGCTCTCTGGCGCACAACTACCTGACACGCGGGCTGCTGGTAGAACCCTTCGGGGTCAAGGTGGACAGCCCCTGGGTCTATTGCCTGCGGCTGAAAGAAAAGTCCCAAACACCGATTGTGAAGCTTTTCCTGGAGTGGTTGCGTACAGCGGCAAGGGCGCAGGACGACTGGATGCGCCTGGGGTGAAGAACGCCGCCCGGCACGGGGCAGGGCGGCGTTGTGTTCGGGTCAGTTGCGGATCAGGCCGGGGTCAGTATCGCCGCCTGATCGGTGCCGCGCAGGCGGGTGCCGAAGGGATCAAACGGCGCCTCGGCCAGAATGTGGGCCTTGTGAGGTTTGCCCAGGACCATGATCTCGACCGTATCGCCGGGCTGGGCCAATTTCGGGTTGCGGAAACCCACCGCCAGCGATTTGCCGACAGAATAGCCATAGGCGCCGGAAGTTACGCGGCCCACTGGGGTGCCGTCGAGGGCAAATATCGGCTCGCCACCGGTGGCGTCGGCATCTTCGGTGACATCGAGTTCATAGATTGCCAGCACCTCGCGCGCTTCGTTGTCCTTAACGGCCAGGTAGGCGTCCTTGTGCAGGAAGTCCTTTTCGAGCTTGATCAGCCCATCCAGTCCCAGCTCTTGCGGCCAGTATTCCTGGCTGTATTCGCGACCCCAGGAGCCGTAACCTTTCTCGATCCGCAAGGACCCGAGCGCACGGCCTCCGACAGGCCCGCCGCCCTGCGCCTGGGCGGCGCCAATCAGCGCGGTGTAGAGCGTGACCTGGTCGGCTTCGGCACAGTGCAGCTCCCAGCCCAGATCGCCGGTAAAGCTGACGCGGATGGCGGTACAATCGACGCCCGCGACGGTGATCTTCTGTGAGCGCATGAAGCGGAAGGCTTCGTTCGAAAGGTCGGCATCAGTGAGCGTGGCCAAGGCTGCGCGGGAATTCGGCCCTGCGATGTTAAAGCCTGCGATGCGGTCGGTGGCCACCTCCAGCGTCGTGCCCTCAGGCAGATCGACCATCTGGAAGAAGCGCTGGTGATAGCGTTCGGCCATGCCCGAGCCGATCATCATGTACTCGTCATCCGCGAGCTTGGTGATGGTGAAGTCGCCAGCAACACCGCCGCGCACCGAAATCAGTGGCGTCAGGCAGCTGCGGCCCACCACGGTCGGTACGCGGTTCGCCACCAACTTGTCCAGCCAGTCATGGGCACCCGACCCCTTCACCACGTAATTGGCGAAGTTTGAGATATCGATCACACCCACGCGTTCGCGCAGCATGTTCACTTCGCGGCCCACCGGGTCGAACCAGTTCTGGCGGGTGAAGCCGTTGGTTTCCACCGTGCCCGGCTCATCGGCGAACCACAGCGGGTGTTCCCAGCCGCAGTTTAGGCCAAAGACCGCACCCATGCCCTTCTGCATGTCATAGGCGGGGCGCATGCGGGCGGGGCGGCCTGCGGTGATTTCTTCGTTCGGGAAATGGATTTTGAAGCGGTGGGTATAGGCGTCCTCGACGCGGGCCTTGGTGAATTTCTTGTCGGCCCAGTCGCCGAAGCGTGCCAGGTCCCAGGCGAACATGTCGTACTGCGGCTCGCCCTCGATCATCCATTGCGCGGCCAAAAGGCCGAGGCCACCGGATTGCGAGAAGCCCGGGATCAGACCACCGCAGAGGAAGTAGTTCTTCAACTCCGGCACCGGGCCCCAAAGGGCGCTGGAATCAGGCGACCAGATCATCGGGCCGTTTATCACGCGTTTCACACCGGCGGTGGCGGCGACCGGCACACGTTCGGTGGCGCGAATGACGTTCTCCATGATCCGATCGAGGTCATCGGGGAAGAGGTCATGGGCGAAGTCCAGCGGCGTGCCCTCTTCAGCCCAGAACTTCATGTCTTTCTCATAGGCGCCGATCAGCAGACCGTTGCCTTCTTGGCGGAAGTAATACTCGCCGTCGCGGTCGGCGATTGAGGGCAGGCGGCGGCCCAGATTGGCGACCTCGTCGATGCCCTCGGTGACGAAATACTGGTGCTCGGTCGGCTGAAGCGGCAGGGTCAGCCCCGCCAGCGCGGCCACCTCACGGCCCCAGAGGCCCGCCGCATTCACCACCCATTGCGTGTGAATGTCACCCTTTGTCGTGCGCACGATCCAGCTACCGTCGGGCTGCTGGTCAGTGCCAATGACAGGACAGAATCGTTCGATGGTCGCGCCCATGGCTCGTGCCCCGGCGGCATAGGCGTGGGGCACCCCGGACGGGTCCACGTTGCCGCCATCGGGTTCATACATGATGCAACGGATGTCATCGAATTGGGCCAGCGGGTGCAGTTCCTGCGCTTTTTCGCGGCTCACTTCGTGGAAATTCAGCCCGTAGAACCGCGCCTTAGCCTCCTGCAGGCGCAGCTGGTGTTCGCGCTCCTCGGTCTGGGCGAGGTACAGGCTGCCGGGCTGAAAGACGCCGCAGCTTTGCCCCGTCTCCTGCTCCAGCTGCTTATAGAGGTTCATCGTATAGTGCTGGATGCGGGTTATGTTGTTGTTGTCATGCAGCCCGTGGATATTGGCCGCCGCATGCCAGGTGGAGCCGGAGGTCAGCTCGTCCCGCTCCAGCAGGATCGAATCCGTCCAGCCGAGTTTCGCGAGGTGGTAGAGGATTGAGGTGCCGGCAAGCCCGCCACCGATCACAACGGCCTGTGCGTGGGTTTTCATGGGGAAATCCTTCCTTAGGTGCCTCAGGCAGCGATCTCTTTCATGGCGGCGAGGAATTGGGCGACCTCACCGACGGAGTTGTAATGGCACATCGACACGCGTACGCAGCTGTCCATACCGAGCGGTGTCAGGATGTTGCCTGAGTAGTGGTCGGCCTTGCGCAGATGAGTGCGGATGCCCTGGTTGTTCAAGGATTTGACTACATCCACCGAGGGTACGCCCTCAACCCGAAGCGACACCAGCCCTTCGCGTGCGGGGTTGTCCACGCCGCCCAGGATGGTGACCCCGGCCAGTTCAGCGAGGCCCGGCAGGTTGCCGATGCCGTGGATCATTGCATCGGTCAGGGCCTTTTCCTGGGTATGGATGGCTTCACCCGCCGCCAAGAACTTGCCGCGCCGGTCGCTTGCGTCGCTGACCTGGCTACCCAGCCATTCGAAATAGGACACAACCTCGGACATGGTGGCATAAGCACCGGTGTCACGCGTGCCCATCTCCCAGTTCTCGGCGGGTCCATCAATGAGCGCGTTGTGCTCGACATGGGTTAGCCGGTCGGAAATCCAAGCCACGCCATAACCGTGACGCGAGAAGACCTTGTAGGGCGAGATCACGTAGCCATCGACATCATAGTCCGTCAGGTCGATGCGCCCGTGGGCTGCGTGCTGGATGCCGTCGACGATGATCAGGCAGTCGGGGGCCACGGCGCGGATGGCCTTCGAGACGGCACCCACGTCTACCCCCATACCAGTGACCGGTGAAGTGTGCAGGATCGTCGCGACCTTGGTGTCGGGGGTGACAGCGGTCGTATAGGCGTCGGCCGTCACGGTGCCGGTGGCATCGTCATGAGGGATCAGAACGTGGCGCTGACCGGCGATGCGCGCCCAGCGGTCGCAGGCCGACCGCGTGGCGGGATGTTCCAGGGTCGATCCCAGCACCACGCCGTCCCCCGCCGCAAGACAGGCGTTCATGATCAGGCGGAACAAAAGCTCCGTGCCGCTTTCGCCAACAAAGAACTGCCCGCCGGGCGCGTTCATGAACTCGGCCATATCCGCCTTGGCCTTGTTGATCGTCGCGACTAGCGCGTGGGCGCCTGGGTTGTCGCGCCCCTGATTGTCGGGGATCGCGGCGTAGCTCGCGGAGCTGTCCAGCACCGCGTTCAGCGTCAGCGCGCCCCCGGCGTTTTCAAAAAAGATGCGCGAGCCTTGCTCCGGGCAATGGTCGACTTGGGCGAAACGACTGCGGATATCTTTCAGTAGGGCGTCGGTTATCTGGCTCATCGGTGTCCACTCTGATGACGATAGGGTTTCGGCAAAGCCTAGGCTGCTGGCCCCAACAAGGCATGCAAAAAAAAGCGGGGCAAAGGCCGCGAAAATCTTGTGCCATGGCGGCTCGCCTGCGCGGTAGGGTCCGGCGACCACCCCGAAAGGCAAGGGCAGGGACATGGATCAGGGCACAGGGCAGAACACGAGCCCGCTGACATTCGTCTTCGTTTTGGTGCCGGATTACAGCGCCCTGTCGCTAATATCCGCGCTGGAAACCCTGCGTGTGGCCAATCGCGGGCAGGCGAGAGCCCCCTTTGCCTGGCAGGTGCTCAGCGTGGATGGCGGGCCAGTGGCCAGTTCCCTGGGCGCGGAAATGCCGGTCGACGGGCCGCTGCGCGACATCGGCCGACGCGAGATCCCGCTTCTGGTCAGCGGTGCCAATGTGCAGGCCCAGGCCGACCCGGCGCTGTTGGGGTGGTTCAGACGCCAGCACCGGCGCGGGGCCGAGATCGGCGGGCTCTGCACCGCCGCGCATCTACTGGCCGAGGCCGAACTGCTCAGGCGCGCCAGGGCGACGATCCATTGGGAAAACCGCCATGCTTTTCAGGAGAGCTTTCCCGAGGTGGAGCTGAGCGACCAGGTGTTCCTGGCCGAGGAGGGGGTTTTCTCGACTGCGGGCGGCACGGCCTCGATCGACCTGATGCTGGAGCTGATCGCCCGCGACCAGGGCCAGGGGCTGGCCAACATCGTGGCGGGGCGGCTAAACTACCACGACATCCGCTTCCTGCAACGCACCGCGCGGGTCACCATGCCCGGGCGTATCGGCATCCGCCATGCCAAGCTGCGCCAGGTGCTGGACCTGATGGAGGCCCACTTGGAAGACCCGCTCAGCCCCACGGTGCTAGCCGATCACGCTGGCATATCGGTGCGTCAGCTGGAACGGCTCTTTCGCCGCTACCTGGGTTGCCCGCCCAAGCGGTTCTACAATCAGCTGAGGCTGCAACGGGCCCAGGACCTTCTGCTGCAATCCCAGATGAGCGTGACCGAGATCAGCACCGCCTGCGGCTTCAACTCGATGACCCATTTCTCGAAACTCTTTCGCGAGCGCTTCGGCCTGTCGCCCACCCAGATCCGCCGCGGTGTCGGGTAGGTTGGAAAGAGCAGAGGCGCGACTGCACGCGGCGTGGGGGTTGTGTCGCGAACTTTTGGAACGCCCAGAGTCAGCGATATGCTGAACACATCTTTCCTACGATCTCAGTAAATATCTGAAAGCGCGAGTTCGTAGTGCTAGAGAATTGCTGTTTTCGGATCATATTTCGATGCCACCCAAGGTAGCCGTGTCCTAGCCCCCTAAAACTGTGCCATTACGCTGTCCGCGAGAGGGGGCTTTAGCCTGGCGTCGCCACCAAGCGGATCTTCGCTGCGGCTGCCAAATTCACGCTGTGAGCGCGAGTGTATCTGATGAGAGGGCGGAAAGCGGCCATTTTCTGCAGATTCGAATATATCCGTCCGGCCTCCCGAAAGCAGCCGTTCGACCTCGGAGTTTTAGAAACCTGCATCCTACGCTCGATCTGAGCCGGCGCTGCTGCTCCGCATCCCATCGAATTCGAATTTCCGCCCCAAATAGGACCTGCGCTTTTCCTCTGTCTGATTTCTGGCAACCCTTCGATTGGGAGGAGCGGACGATGCCGACGGACATAAAGGCTTGGGGAATTGTCACGTAAACTACCACCGATTGCCTGACCAACGAATTGAACGTAATCGGCCATGATGCAGACACGGTCCATCATCAGCTACAAACGCCACCGCTTCCCGCCCGAGATCATCGCCCATGTGGTCTGGTTGTACTTACGTTTCAATCTGAGCCTGCGCGAGGTCGAGGAATTGCAGCTGGAACGCGGCATCGATGTGTCCTACGAGACCGTTCGAAGATGGACCCGCAAGCTCGGACCGCTGATCGCCCGCAACTTGCGTTGGCGGCAAGCTCGCCCCGGTGATGTCTGGCACTTGGACGAAGTTGTCGTGAAGATCGCGGGCCGGTCATTCTGGCTCTGGCGTGCCGTCGATCAGAAGGGTGTTGTTCTGGGCGAGATCCTCCAATCCAGAAGGGACAAGCGCGCAGCAAAGCGGCTTTTGGTGCGGCTGATCAAGCGATACGGCGTCGTTCCGAAACGGATCATCACGGATAAACTTCGGTCCTACAACGCGGCTATGCGACAGGTCGCGCCCGGCCTCGATCATTGGTCTCATAAGGGCCTTAACAACCGTGCCGAAAACAGCCACCTGCCGTTCCGAAAGCGTGAGAGAACGATGCATTGGTTCCGGTCATCAGGCGGATTGCGGCGATTTGTGTCAATCCATTCCGCGACTCGAAATTGCTTCTCCGTCCCATTTCGTCGCCGTGCCGCCCTGACATACCGTTATCATCGACTGGAAGCCTTTGACGCATGGAAAACAGCGGCAAGCATTGCGTGATTGATGGACGTTGTGCTGTTGCTGACGGCCATAAGTTTACGTGACAATCCCCGCCTGACGTATTGTTCCACCAGAACGACCAACTTGCCCTGACGGGTGTTTGAATTGAACTGATCGTCCATCGCCTGCCTCCAATCGGCGAGGTCATATACATCCCCGACCTGTGGATGCAGCTAACTCTCAGAAAGACCGCGCTGGATGTAAGCAACACCGCGCGCGCAGTTCATCCTTGTTGATGTAGTTGAAAACCGAAAACGGGCGCAGGCAGGCGTTCTTCTGTGTCATCTCGATTTCCGGCAACACGGTCTCGCTTTGGTCCATGCCGCCATAGAGGAAGATTACCGCATCCTGCCCCAGCGCGTCTTTGTAATCCTGCACAATCCGACCAACGATAGGATCATAGATCACCCGCGCGCCCTTACCGTCAGAGACGCGGTTGACAACCTCGGACAGGTTGTCACTGTCCTGTGCGATGACATGATCGTATCCCTGTAACAAAAGCGCCTCGCGCTTGGATGAGGTGCGGCTGGTGGCAATCGTGGTTGCCCCGATCTTGCGGTAAATCTCCATAGCGGCAATACCCGCTGTGGAACTGCCTGCAGTGATCAGAACGAAGTCATCCGGGCCAACGTTCGCAACCTTGATCATTGCGGCATAGGCGGTGAAATAGCTGACCCAGATGGCGCAGGCTTCGACACTGGAGATATTGTCCGGAATGTGGGCGCAGTAATTCGCTTCATACATTGCCACCTCACCATCATGCCGTTTTTGCCATAAATGGCAGGCATGGTGGATACACGGTCGCCCACGACAAAACCTTCAACGCCGGGTCCGACCGCAAGCACGCGGCCAGCGCATTCGTCCCCCACGCGGGCCGGTAGATCAAGGCGGAACTTATAATTGCCGGTGTAAAGTTCGAAATCGCCGTAATTGAGGGCAAAGGCTTCAACGTCTATCAAAACCTCGCCCGGGCCTGGAACTGGCATTTCGATGTTTTCCAGATCGAGGGCTGAAAGATCGCCATAGTCATTGAATTCCCGCAGGATGAGCGCCTTGGGCATGGAACTGTCCTATTCTTCAGTTGTTGACGGCCGATTGCTTTTCACTGCCGGTTCATAGGGTTGATCGAGGCCCACATAGGCCGGACCAAATTCGGCCAACCCTTTTTCGGTGGTGAAAGCAGCAGGTGCAGGCAATATGATGACCGCAACGTTCTGGCCGGATTGATAATTGGGATTGGTAATTGGCAGTCCCGTATCGCTGTCGATCAGGCAGATCATGTCAGGGATGGTTGTATGCACCGTATCATTCAGCCAGCCGATCAGATTTTCGTTCTTGAGCCAGATGAGATAAGCGTCGCCAGAAAAATCCTCCACGCCGGAAATGCAGATGTTTCCGGTCGTGAACCCGTTTTCCGTTTTCCAGTCACAGTCGGTAATCGTTCCGCGGAACCCCACAAAGCCGCCACCTACCTCAGCGATAACCTGGGCCGGGTCCAGACCCGTTTCGCGCGCCTCGCGCCAACATCGCCCCATATTCATAGCCATCGAGATGGCGCCGGGGATCACGGCTTGCCGGATCTGGCTCAGCTCCAGCGCGTGGTCTATGGCGGCGATGTCATTTCGGCTGACCATGGCAAGCGCCCGCACGACGCGTTCAGCGCGCATATCGTCCATTACGTTTTCGCAGATGATGCTCTCACCGAACTCGTTCGCCATCACGATGGGCTCGGCGGACAGGCCATTGATGTAGTAGGTGGAGTGGGTGATCTCGGGCACCGCACGCCCGGCTGGATCGGCGTCGATGATAAAATGCGCGTTCATTGCGGCGGCATAAAACGAGATGGCTGTGTTGGAGCCACCCAGCTCGCAGGAAATGGTTCCGTAAAACTCCTTGCCCAAATAAACCTGAAACCGGCGGTAGGCGATCAGGATCGAAGGCTCGTCGGCCCGGGGTAACCGGTCATAGCGCCGCTCTTCCTCTTCCGGTAGGTCCGAAATTGCGCCCAACATGTATGGCGTACAAACCAACGCATCGTCGGGTGCATCGTTCATGTCCACCAGAATGAACTCTTTCCCTTTGGCCAGCGCGTCGTCAATCAGGCTAAAGCCTTCGTCCACCTCGCCACCGCCACCGGTGCCGAGAATGGCTGCGCTATAGAGAATATCTTCAAGATCCTGACGAGAGAGATTTTTCATGGTTTTTCCTGCAGTCTCAGCCGCGCTGTGCGCCAAGCAGTTTCAAAAGATCGGTCTTCAATGACAGCACCACCAGCAGCACGATCGTAAGCAGCGCAAAGCCCATGGCGGCCGATGCAACCACCGGTGTGTAGCCGTAGCGGATGTTGTTAAAGATACGAATGGGCAGGGTTTCGGCGGCAAAGCCTGAAACCAAGTACGAGATCAGGTATTCGTTCACCGAAATGATTGCCACCAGTGCAAAACCTGTGATCGCGTAAGGCAGGATTAGTGGCAAGATCACCTTGGTGAAGGCCTTCCGCGGGCTGGCGCCCATGGTGCGGGATGCCTCGATCACATCGTCGGAAAGCGTCGCGAACCCACGTGCGATGACCACCAGAGGGATGGTGACGAAAAAGATGTCGTGCGAGACGATGGTGGCTTCGATCCGACCATAGAACCCCATTTCTGCCCAAAATACGCTTGCGCCCATCGCAATGAATATTGGCGGCAGCATGAACGGACCGATACCTAGGGCAAAGACGAGCTTGCCGAAACCGGATTTCAGCCGCTACAGCACGTAGTTGGCAGCGAGCGCAACGCTGACCGCGATCAGCGAGGCAAAGACGGCGATTACGATGGAATTCCGGATCGGGATCAGCCAATCTCTTCCGGTCACCAGTATGGCGTACCATTTCAGTGACAGTGCCGATGGTGGGAGTGAGATGTTCTTGTCGGCATTCAGGGAAACCCCTGCGATGATCAGGAAAGGCAGGAACAGACCGATGGCGAGCGACCAGATGAACAGGTGTTTTGCGACTTTCCTCATGACCTCACCCTCTTGCGCGACAACAGCAACAGACCTCCGATAACGAGAACCGTTAAAATCAGCATGATAACCGACAGGGCGGCCCCCAAGGGCATGTTCGAATTGCCGACCGCCTTGTCGGTGATGATCACTGTCATGTTCCAGTCCTGCGGACGGCTTAGCATCGTGGGCATGACGAAAACGCCCAGATAATAGACGAACATCGTTACAACCGACGACAGGATGGAGGCGGTGAAGTTTGGCAGGACCACTTTGAAGAACACCTTGGCAGGCGGGGTTCCAAGGGTCTGCGCCGCCTCTTCGATGGCGCGGTCCCTCTGCGCGATCTGCGGTTAGAACATCAGCGCCACCAGAGAAAATCCAAGCGTGATCAGGCCGATCAGCATGGCCCCAATGCTTGGCGACAGGGAACGGGGTTCAGTCCACAGTCCCAGTACGCCCAGCAGCTTGGGCAGACCTGCGCTTTCCGACAGCAGAATCAGCCAGGCAAAGCCGATGACCACCTCGCTGAGGCACATCATGGACAACAGCAGGATAACCCAGAACAGTTGCCAACGGCGCGACATGTCGGCGATGATGAACATTGCCGGAAAGGCCAGTGCAACGGTCAGAACCGCCGCCAAGGACGCCGACCAGAGCGAGCGCAGCGAAACCGTATAGTAAAAGCTGGAAAAGAATTTACCGTAATTGTCCCAGACAAAGGCGACCTTGAAAAACTCCAAAGGGTCACGTTCATAAAAACTGACCGCGATCATGAAGGCCAGTGGAACCAGAAAGAACAGGCTCATCATGACTAGGGGATAGACCCCGATCAGATGGGGGATCACGCGGGTTTTCATGACGGGATCACCCAGGCATGGTCCAGATCGAAACTGATCTCGGCCCGTTCACCCACCGCAAAGGTCGGCGGACGATCAGAGATCATCGTATGGATGAACATGCGGTCGCCGATGGTCAGTTCAGTCTCAACTGAAGGTCCCAGCAGACGCACAAAATCGACCGTTCCCACCAAGCCAGTGCTTGTGTCGGTCGCCGGAGACAAACGCAGATACTCCGGGCGGATCGAAATCGAAAACGCGTCAGAAACCAGCTTTCCCGAAGCCTGGCCCACTTGCACTCTCGTTGCGTCCTCCGATCGCGAAACCTGGCACCGCGTGAACACGCGCTATGACGGGACAGTCCTGCAATTTGATGTCCGGCCAGAAGCACCGAGAATGTGGTTCGCGCTGCATCCACCTCGATCGACGAGGCGACAGGTCTTTCATTCTATTGGGTGACGGTATCTGTTGAGCCAGAGGAGCTGGAACGTCTGGGTGATCAGGAGCTCATCCCCGGAATGCCCGTGGAGGCTTATCTGACCACAACGGACCGAACCGTATTGAGCTACTTGTCAAAGCCGCTGTTGGATCAGGTGAATCAAGCATTCCGAGAAGAATGATAAGGTAAGTTATGTTAATTGTCTTGGTTGGGATTTCGGTTGGTTAGAAAATCTCATTGCCCGATGTATATCAATCTACACCACAGCGCGCATACGATTCGACCCACCCGCAACCGAACGAGTTCACCATTTATGCTCTAGCGGCCGGCAGAAAATCTGCATTTGTGGTTTACCGCAAACGCGGAAGCTTACGGGGTTAGAACTTGATCCACTTGCCCAAACCCGCCTGCGATCTGGTTTCTTAGACGTACAGAAGATTGGGAATTTTTTTGCCGAATTCACATATCCGCCCTTGATCTGCGGGCATCAACTCCTCGGCATCATCGAGTACGAAAACGTCGCCGTTTGGGCCATCACGATATCGAGGGTGTCACCCCACAGTCAGTCTTTCTGTTGCACTTTTCTATGAAGGCTGGACGGATTGAGTGCACATATAAAACTGCCCCCCCTGCAAGCCCATCATGCGCCGCTGTTCACGTTAGCGCGCTATTTCTTGGGACTTGAGCCCAAATACTCTTCAAGCGAAGCGTCTGAAGTAAGCGTGTCCCAATCCTGCACCAGCGCAAACAGACCTTGTTTGCTAAACTCATCCAACTTTGCCTTCGCTTCTTTCGCGGAAAAGTGGTGTTTTGCTACGACTTGACGCTCTAGCACAGTGGGGTCAGGTACTCTTTGCACAAATTTATGTGGCACCAGATCGACCGTGATGTTTTCTTGTGCACATTTTCCGTGCAATGTCTCAGTCCAGCAGCAAAATGTATGCCCTCGGAATCTTAATCGATAGTCGGGCGTATCAGCCCTGTCCCAGACAGTTCCGGAAGAATGCAGCAGTTCGTTTACGGACGCCTGATCATCCTTGCTGTGTTCGACGTGGTCCGCGAGTTTTCTTAGAAACGAGCTCCCTCCGGCTCCGGGGTTCACACGGAACAGGCCACAGCACAGAACAAAACCCAACTTGCAGTGGACGACCGTCGGATGAATGGTGCCTTGAGAAAAGATCAGATCAGCTCCACTCCCGAATCCATTGACCAATGGATCGGCCAGCCAAATGCAATCACTGTCCGTGTGAACGATCGGTCGCCCTTCTTCGACCAAATCGGCAAGGATGCGCAACCGCTGCGCCCAAAGGTTCTCAAAAGACCCATCCCAATCGATCAGTTCGGCCCCTAGGCCGGCACGCCTGACGAATTCTTCTGTCTCGCGATCAAGGCAGTATACGCAAATTTCGAAATGACCGACGCGACGCGCAAATGCCAGCCAATTTGCAAGGACCGGAATATATCGCTTGTCGACGAAAGTGACGACTAGAGGATTACCATCAGATTGTTTATATGGCATTCAAAATCTCGATCGAGGGAAGCTAAACATATGATCTCGCACAAGCATCGTTGCCTCTTTGTCCATGTTCCCAAGACCGCAGGCAAGAGCGTTCTCGATCTTTTTGGTTTGCCGATGCTTGGTGCCGATTATGACGGGTCCAAGGATTGGATTGAAGATCCCTATGGGCATGTGCCTGTGCACTCATATGAAAAGCGTGATTGGTTCAAGTCCTATTTTAAGTTTGCAATTGTCAGGCATCCGTTTGATCGGCTGGTATCGGCTTTTCACTTCCTTGACAAAGGCGGTCTTAACAAGGACGATCAAGCGTTCGCCGAGAAGCACCTCTCTCCGTACAACGGCGACTTTCAGAAATTCGTAGCAGAGGGCTTGGAAAGCGCAAAAACCTACCCTCACTTTCGTCCGCAATCAGATTGGCTGTGCAACCGATGGGGATTTGTCTCTGTAGACTATGTTGGCAAGTTCGAAACGCTTGAAGACAGTATGGTCGAAATTACCCGACGGATTAACCTGGAGTACCCAGGCATCAAGCGTCTCAACACCTCTTCCCGGGCCGAGTGGCCTACCTATTTTGATCAGAGCACACAAAAAGCAGCGGCCAAAGTTTACCGCAAGGACTTCAGGTGCTTCAAATATCTCTCAAAACTAAGCTGAACTGACAGGCAGCCTCTTAAGGTTCGCTAAAACTCGTACCCAAACAGCTTGATATCTTTTTCGTAGAGTCGTTCGACGATACCACGCAGTTCAGCATCATAATAATTCCTATAATCTGCTTCGCTCTGGGTAGCCCTTTGTAAATGCAGGTTACCTAACTCCGGCAAATTAAGCCTTTCCGCAACTTTGGCCAGACCGGTGCTCCTATCTTCGAAGCGCACAATGTGGTCCACCAGAATCGTGTTATCGGTATCGAGCAAGAAATCAGAAGCGCCGTAACGATGCCCATGAAACTCGAACCTGGGTGTCTTGCTATCCGCCTCTTCCAGCGCGCGAAGAAACTGGGAAAAACTCCATTCCAATGGAACATTTCTGCTTTTTTGCATATAGTTGAACAGCGAGTAACATCGATCCCACGGATTGCGTACCACCGAAAACGTGAACAACGAATCCCATTCTTCTTCGCCCAGAAATGATCGCATCACGCTCGCAGGAACGTGGTCGAAAAAAAGTTGCTCTGTGGCAAGCTCTTGCTCAAACAGATTACTTTTGCCGTATGCGGGGCCGAAATGCCGACCCAACTCCGTCCGAATCGAACTTGAGGAGGTCCGGGGAACATCCACGAACCAAACACCGGACTGGATGATTGCCGACCGGACAGTATCTGCGACTTTCTCCGATAACTCCCTGCCCATTATGTGTAAGGTTGTATCCGTTGATCCACCTGATTCACCGGGTTTTTTTGGGGGTTTGACGGGCATGGCAGCGCTGGCCTTAGACTTCCCAAAATAGTTTCTTAGCATTCTCCGGACACCCACGTTCCGCGCCCCCTGTCTTCACCTGCGTTGCCTGTAAATCAGATAGGATTTACCTACCTTCAATAGAACAAGGGCATCTATAGCCCTATTTTGATTTGGGCATGTGAGCCAGAGCAGCCAGCGAGTGTCAAGCCCGGACAAAAGAACCGCTTCAGAACTCTGCTCACGCCTCGAATACCACCTTTTTTCGTGTTATTCTTGCCTCGCACGCGTAGGCAGAATTCGCCCATACACCAAAGTCAGTGCGCTGGACGCCTCTGCGGTTGCCCGAGTGTCATGTTCAGAGTCGAACTTTTCGCAATCCATATGTTCAGCAAAGCGCGACTTACCTCAGTTTCGATCCCTGATAAGCCCTACCTGAGCGGTCCGGTTTGATTGTTATTGCATGACCGGCCTCTGGTACATCGGGACGATGGCTTCCGGAGCCGGTAGGCGAAAGCGCAGGGCGTTGTGTCGGCTCGGGTACTGACATGTGTTCGGCCTGTTGCGCGGCCTTTGCACGTGCCGCTGGCCCGTATGGTGTTAGCAGATCAGGTCCAATTCAG
>NZ_JBQFRE010000018.1:0-58869 GCF_056537245.1 Ruegeria sp. CG11 | reverse complement strand
CAGTCTCTCCCGTGTGTCTCCACCGTCTCTCCGATGCGTCCCACCGTCTCACCGGTGTGTCCCGAGCGCCTCAGCAGCGCCGGTGAAGGGGTATTTACGGATTGGGCCCGGGACCTGCAACCCCCATTTTGAAAAAACTTCACATTTCTCCGCAGAAACTTGCTCAGCTTAATGAAATCAATAGGTTATCTTTAGATTTTCCGCGGCCGATCCGCCAACGCCCGGTCTGGAGCAAGGGAAACCATGGCCTTTCCTCGGAATCGTACCCAATGCTTGGTAGGCACCACAGAGTCGGGTGCATGAAAACGCCGCCCGAGTCTCCTCGGGCGGCGCAAATCACTGCAATGGTCGCGGGGTTATTTCAGATCAAAGCGATCCGCGTTCATCACCTTGTTCCAGGCCGAGACAAAGTCACAGACGAATTTGCCCTCGGCATCTGCCTGACCATAGATCTCGGCCAGCGCCCGCAATTGCGAGTTCGAGCCAAAGACCAGATCAACACGGGTGCCGGTCCACTTGACCTCACCGCTGGCGCGGTCACGACCTTCATAAACGCTCTTGCCTGCGGGCTTCCATTCCGTGCCCATGTCCAGAATGTTGGTGAAGAAGTCGTTACTGAGTGTTCCGACGCGGTCAGTGAACACACCGTGTTTGCTGTCGCCGAAATTGGCGCCCAGCACACGCAGACCACCAATCAGCACCGTCATCTCGGGCGCGGACAGGGTCAGCAATTGCGCCCGGTCGACAAGCAGCTCTTCGGGCGAGACAGTGTAGTCAGCCTTCTGATAGTTGCGGAAGCCGTCAGCAATCGGCTCCATCACCGAGAAGCTGTCCACATCCGTCTGCTCTTGTGTCGCATCGGTACGACCCGGAGTGAACGGAACCTCAACATCCTGACCGCCAGCTTTGGCGGCCTGCTCGATACCGACAGCACCGGCCAGAACAATCACATCCGCCAGAGACACCTTCTTGCCACCCGACTGAGCATCGTTGAACGCGGTCTGAACACCTTCCAGAGCGCCCAGCGCCTTGGACAGTTTCATCGGCTCGTTCACATCCCAGTCTTTCTGCGGAGCAAGACGGACACGAGCGCCATTGGCACCGCCGCGCTTATCTGATCCACGGAAGGTCGAGGCCGAGGCCCATGCGGTTGAGACCAGTTCGGACACCGACAGACCGGTTGCTGCGATCTTGGCTTTCAGGTCCGCCACATCCGCGTCGTCAACCAGATCGTGATCCACGGCGGGAACATTGTCCTGCCACAGCAGTTCTTCGGCCGGAGCTTCCGGGCCGATGTAGTTCGAGCGCGGACCCATGTCGCGGTGGGTCAGCTTGAACCATGCGCGGGCGAAGGCATCAGCGAATTCCTCCGGGTTCTCGTGGAAGCGCTTCGAGATCGGGCCATAGATTGGGTCCATGCGCATCGCCATGTCGGCGGTGGTCATCATGGTCTTGACCTTTTTCGACGGATCATGCGCCGCCGGGGCCATGTCTTCTTCCTTAACGCCGATCGGTTCCCAGATATATGCGCCCGAGGGGCTCTTGGTCAGGTTCCAGTCATAGCCGAACAGCAGGTCGAAATAGCCGTTGTCCCATTTGATCGGATTCGCGGTCCATGCGCCTTCGATACCCGAGGTGGTGGTGTCGTCACCCTTGCCGGACCCAAACTTGTTGATCCAGCCAAAGCCCATCTCTTCAATCGGCGCGGCTTCAGGATCGGGTCCTACCAAATCAGGGTCACCCGCACCATGCGCTTTGCCAAAGGTGTGACCACCCGCCACCAGCGCGACGGTTTCCTCATCATTCATCGCCATCCGGCCAAAGGTGTCGCGGATGTCACGGCCCGAGGCCAGAACATTCGGCTCCCCATCGGGGCCTTCGGGGTTCACGTAGATCAGGCCCATCTGCACGGCGGCCAGCGGGTTTTCCAGATCGCGTTCACCCGAGTAACGGCTGTGCGGATTGTCGGTTGGGGCCAGCCATTCGGTTTCCGAACCCCAATAGATGTCTTCCTCGGGTGCCCAGATATCTTCACGGCCACCGGCGAAACCAAAGGTTTTGCCACCCATCGACTCGATGGCGCAGTTTCCGGCCAGGATCATCAGGTCGGCCCAGGAAATCTGGTTGCCGTATTTCTGCTTGATCGGCCACAGCAGACGGCGCGCTTTATCCAGGTTGCCATTGTCCGGCCAGCTGTTCAGCGGTGCAAAACGCTGGTTGCCTGTCGAGGCACCGCCACGGCCATCCGCCGTCCGGTAGGTACCGGCGCTGTGCCAGGCCATACGGATGAATAGACCACCGTAGTGACCATAATCGGCTGGCCACCAGTCCTGCGAATCCGTCATCAGCGCATAGAGGTCTTCCTTCAGCGCTTTCATGTCCAGCTTCTTGAATTCTTCGGAATAGTCAAAATCCGCTCCCAACGGGTTCGACGCTGGCGTGTTCTGGTGCAGGATCGACAGGTTCAGCTGGTTCGGCCACCAATCCCGGTTCGACCGGGTACCCGCGCCGTGCATTACCGGGCAACCGCCCGTTTTGGGGTTATCACTTCCGTCCATATCGATCTCCAATCCTGGCTAATTTCCGGCAGGTTCGCGCGGTCAAAACTCGGTCGATCAAGAACACATGTAGATGACACTTTTACCCCGCCAAGGATGCGTGGTGCTTCCTGTGCAAGGTATCGGCGACTCTGTTGTCTTGTCCCTTCAAGAAGTAGCAAACCAAAGCCATGCAAAAAAGTTTTGTTTAGTGATGAGTTTAATAGGAAATGGTTATGATATTTTTAGAATTGATCCTACCAGACAGTAATAACCTTGGGTCACACCCCGGATAGGGCAATTGTTTTTTACCGCCGCTCGGCCACAGTCTTGGACAAGGTTGAGCCGGGCATCCTTCTGCCCGGTCGGGCAGGAGGGGGAATCGGAATGGAATTCGACTATGTCATTATCGGTGGCGGGTCCGCAGGTTCGGTGCTTGCCAGCCGTCTCAGCGAAGACCCACGCATAAGTGTTTGCCTGCTCGAGGCCGGAGGTCGAGGCAATAGCATTCTGGTCCGGATGCCCTCGGCCGTTGTTGCCGCCCTGCCCGGACGTCCCAAGATCAACAACTGGGCCTTTGAAACGGTGCCTCAACCGGGGCTGAACGGGCGGCGTGGGTATCAACCGCGCGGCAAGGCACTGGGCGGGTCCAGTGCGATCAATGCGATGCTTTATGTAAGGGGTCACCGTCAGGACTATGACGGCTGGGCCGAACTGGGCTGCACTGGCTGGGGCTGGGACAGTGTCCTGCCCTATTTCAAACGGTCCGAGAACAATGAGGACGGCGGCGATGACCTGCATGGTGACAGCGGCCCGCTTCAGGTGTCACAACAGAAAGAGCCGCGCCCGATCACTCATGCATTCATCGAAGCCGCCGAGCAGATGCAGCACCGCCGCACCGATGACTTCAATCGCGGCGACAATGAAGGGGTCGGCCTGTATCAGGTCACACAATTCCACGACCTGGCCAAAAACGGCGAGCGGTGTTCGGCTGCAGCGGCCTATGTCTTTCCGGTCATGGACCGCCCCAACCTGACAGTCGTTACGCAGGCCCATGCCAAAAAACTGACCTTTGACGGCAAGCGCGCGACCGGGGTGATCTATAAGAAGAAAGCCAAAGGGCCAGACATCACGGTCAGGGCCAGGCGCGAGGTGCTGGTCTGCGCCGGCGCACTGAAAACCCCGCACCTGCTGCAACTGTCCGGGATCGGCGCCGCTGAGGAACTGTCCCAGCATGGCATTACCGTGCGACACAACCTGCCCGGTGTGGGCAAGAACCTGCAGGACCATCTGGATTTCATCCTGTCCTACAAGACCAAGGACACCGACAATTTCGGGATCAGCCCGACGGCATCGGTAAACCTGGCCCGACATCTTCTGCGCTGGCGCAAGACCGGCGTGTCGATGGCGGCGACGCCTTTTGCCGAAGGGGCGGGGTTTCTGAAAACCTCAGCCGATCTGGACCGGCCCGATATTCAGCTGCATTTCACCATCGCGCTGGTCGATGATCACGCCCGCAGGCTGCATTACGGCCATGGGTTCGCCTGCCATGTCTGCAAACTGCGCCCCGAAAGCCGTGGAACGGTTGGCCTGAACAGCCCTGATCCCTTTGCCGCACCCGCCATCGATCCGGCGTTCCTGTCCGACGACCGCGATCTGGACACGCTAATCAAAGGCGCGCGGATGATGCGGGATATTCTTGAGGCCCCTGCCCTTGCCAGATACCGCCACAAAGAGATGTTCGGAACCGATACCGCCCGCACCGATGCAGATTGGGAACAGCACATCCGCGACCGTGCCGACACGATCTATCACCCGGTCGGAACCTGCAAAATGGGCGTGGATGAGTTGGCCGTGGTCGACCCGGAATTGCGCGTGCGCGGGATCGAAGGGCTGCGGGTGGTTGATGCCTCGGTCATGCCGACATTGATCTCGGGCAACACCAACGCACCGACCATCATGATTGCCGAGAAAGCCGCCGACCTGATCAAGGCCGCCGGCTGAGCCTCAGACGTCTTTCATCAGGGCCTCAAGCCCAGTGCGATAATCCGGATATAGCAGGCGCACGCCCAACTCGTCCTTGATCCGGTCATTTCGGACGCGCTTGTTCTCGTTATAGAAGCTGCGCGCCATCGGGGTCATATCAGCCTCGTCAAAGGGAACTGCGGGCGGCAAAGGCAAGCCCTGCAATTCGGCCGCGTAAGAGATCACGTCCTGCGGCGGAACCGGCTCATCATCGCAAACATTATATATGGCGCCGGGATTGGGTGCGGCCATCGACGCGGCCAGAACCTGCGCAATATCCGCAACATGGATGCGCGAAAACACCTGCCCGGGCTTGATGATACGCCGCATCCCCGCCCGCTTGAGCTTTGAAAACGGTCCGCGACCCGGACCATAGATACCGGCCAGCCGGAAGATATGGACCGGCAGTCCCGGGATGTTTTGCCATTGCTCCTCGGCCTTCACCCGCCACCGGCCCCGTTCGGCCGTGGGGGTGGGCGGAGTGGTTTCATCCACCCATTCCCCCTGATGATCACCATAGACGGCGGTCGTCGACAGGTATCCGACCCATTTGAATTGCGCGGCTCGTGCGGCGATCTCGTCCTGCAACGCAGCCAGAACCGGATCACCGTCCTTGTTGGGGGACGTTGAAATCAGCAGATGCGTCACGCCGTCCAGATCCGGTGTCTGGCCCGGCCAAATCAATGGCTCGGCGCCCGATGCGCGAATGGTGTGGGATTGGGCGGGATCGCGAGTGGTGCCAACGATGCGCCACCCTTGGGGTTTCAGTAGCTGGGACAAGGCTTGCGCCGAATATCCGTGGCCGAACGAAAAAAGAGTTCCTGTCATGTCGCCTTTGATGATCCGCAATTCCGGCGGATGCAAGCACCTGCGTCTGAATACTTGATTCGAATCCCTCAATGGGCCTTTCTTTTAAGCATGGCTGAAAAAACACCGAACCTGCACACCGCTTATTCTTTGGAAACGCCAGAGGAGCATAAAGAACTCTATGCCGAATGGGCCGGGGATTATGACGAGACCTTCGCCGCGCGCGAGGATTACCAGCTTCATATTCACACGGCCCGTGCCTTTGTGGCTGCCGGTGGACAAGGCCCGGTTCTAGATGTGGGCGCGGGCACGGGGTTATGCGGCGCGGTGCTAGCCGGACTGGGTGTCGGACCGATCGACGCCACCGATATCAGCGCCGAAATGCTGGATCAGGCGATGCGCAAGGATATCTACCGCGACGCGATCGAAGCCGATCTGAACCAGGGCATCCCGGTTCCGCGCGACAGCTATTCCGGTATCGTGTCCTCGGGCACGTTCACCCATGGGCATCTGGGCCCCGAGGCCCTGCCCGCCCTGCTGCGCATCGCCCGCCCCGGCGCGCAATTCGCCCTGTCGATCAACGCGCAGCACTATGAAAAGCTGGGCTTTGCCGAGACCTTGCACAAATTGGCGCAGGGCCAGATACACAACCTGACCCTGCCCGAGGTGCGGATTTACGGCGATCTGGCGGTGGGTCCCAACAAGGACGACACCGCGCTGATTGCCCTGTTTGAGCGGACGTGACCCTTAGGTGTACATCTGCTTCTTGAACGCCCGGGTCCGCGTCGTCGCCTCGGCTGACCCGTCGTGATAGGTACCGAACCACTTGTCGAAGGGAATCTCAGAGGTGCCATAGTTGCACTCGAAATACCGGTGATGCAGCTGGTGAAAGAAATCCCCGGCACTGGCGGCATCCGTATCCCCAGCCTTCAGCTTTTCAAAGCCTGAATGCGACAGGACCGGACTGATCTGCTGGAAATAGGTGTGGAACAGCACATGCAGCGGGTGTGACGGCACGATCAGGTGGATGAAGTAGGTGGTGAAGTACAGAAGGTTCTCATACCAATGGTTCGAAATTCCTGACCACGGGCCGATATTGACGTTGCGGTGATGCACGGCATGGACATGCTTATAAAGCTTGGGGTGATGTTCCAGCCGGTGCGCCCAATAGAAATGCAGCCCCGACCACATCGGAATGAACAACATCCAGACCACACACCAGACCGGCGCGCTGGCCCATGTCACGGTGGGGACATAACCGTTGGCCATCGCCCAGTAGATGATCCACTGATAAACGGTCGCCACCGTCATGGCGCTGCCCAACGTCCACCAGATGTTGTCCCAGACCTGATTGCGGAAGGTGAAGTTGCCATTGTCGCGGGTCAGGTCGCGTCGGTCGAATTTCTTGTACATGCCCTGACCTTTGCGCATGTAAAGCCACCAGTGCAGGCTGCCAGCGACTAATATCTGCGGCACCATATTCAGCAGCCAGATGCGGAACATCCAACCGGGCGCAAAGCTTTGCATTGTCTCCAACGCCGGGAAGAAGAACACGTAGGCCGTGACGGCCAGCACCATGCACAACGTAAGCGCCGTGATCTGCAACCACGCGCCACTGTACCATTTCAACACGGCAGCGGGGCGCGGAGGCCAGTTGAACAGAGGGTTCAGGCCCACCGGTCCTTCGGGATGATAGTGCCAGCGGGCGGCTTCGGGGTCCTGAGACGCGTCAGTCATTGGCAATACCCTTTATGTGGCGTAATCGGAGCCTTCGGCATCCAACAGAGCTTTGATTTCACGCAGATGCGCCTCGGCCTGGCCGGGATAGTCGTCGAGTTCCTGCGCGGTCTTTTCGGCAATCTCGTCGGACAGCACACGCATTGGCTGGCCAGTTTGCAGCGCACGGATGTAGGTTTCGGCGGCGCGTTCGAAATAATAAAGGCGATTGAAGGCATCCGCCGGGTCGCTGCCGATCACCAGCACGCCGTGGTTGCCCATGATCATGACCTTCTTCTTCGGGTCCGACAGCATTCCGGCGCAACGCTCGCCTTCGCTTTCAAAGGCCAGACCACCGAATTCCTGATCGACCACATAGCGGTTGTAGAAAGTGGCGGTGTTCTGGTCGATCGGCGGCAGGGTGCTGTCCGCCAGCGAGGCCAGAACGGTGGCAAAGATCGAATGCACATGCATCACACAGCGCGCGTGCGGGCAGTGCCGGTGGATCGATCCGTGTAACCCCCAAGCGGTGGGATCAGGCGCGCCGGGCTGGGACATCACGTCGGGGTCGTTGGCATCCAGAAACAGCAGATTCGACGCCGTGATCCGCGCGAAATGCATCTGGTTGGGGTTCATCAGGAACTGGGTGCCGTCCTCATTCACTGCAAGACTGAAATGATTGGCCACGCCTTCATGCATGTTCAGCCGCTCGGTCCAGCGGAAGGCCGCGGCAAGGTCCACGCGTTCCGCCCAGTGGTCGATATTAGGGCGCAGGTTAGTGACTGTCATTTCGGGCTCCTGTTGGAATAGCTGGGGCTTTGGAAAAGCGTGCCTGCGGCGCGAATGTTTGACCAACGAAAAAAACAGACCTATTTCATTAGCTGAACTTATGGCAGGGTTATGCACATGCAGAATTCACTTCCTCCACTGGGCTGGCTGCGCACGTTCGAGGCCTCGGCGCGTCATCTGTCCTTCACCGGTGCGGCCCGGGATCTGAACATGACCCAAAGCGCTGTCAGCCAGCAGATCAAATCGCTGGAAGGTTATTTGGGGCAGCCCCTGTTTGTGCGCCGCCCGCGCGCGCTGGAACTAACCGAGGCCGGCATCACCTATCTGCCTGTGGTACGCGAAGCGTTCCGGACACTGGTGCGCGGTACGAAGGCCGTGACCGGAGCGCAACAGAACGCGGTGCAGGTGCAAAGCAACATCAGTTTTGCGGTCAATTGGCTGGCCCCGCGCCTGCCGCAGTTTAGATCCGAACACCCCGAGGTACAGCTGAACATCTTTACCGAGTTGTGGGAGCCGCGCGAAATGGCCGAGGGTGCTGCGGTGGAAATCCGCTATTCCCTGCGGCCATCGGACACTGTGCGAACAGAGTTGCTGCGGACCGATCATTATTACCCGGTCTGCGCCCCAGGGTACGAAGTGACTCTGGACACATTGCCGCAGCAGCCGCTGTTTGACTGTTCCAACCTGATGTCCAACTGGGCGAGTTGGGCAGAAGAACAGGCTCTAAATTGGGTTAATCCGCCGATTACCTATTCGACCACCTATCTGGTCAGCCTGTCCGTCGCGATGGCCGGAGGGGGCCTGTGCCTGACCCACGACACCATCGCCCGCGACCTGATCAGGCAGGGGCGATTGGTAGCCCCTTTCGCCCATCGCGCGGTGATGCCCGAGGCCTATTACCTGCTGTTGTCCCCACAGGCCGAGGAAACTCCGGGGGCACTGGCCTTTGCCGATTGGCTGCGGCGCGAGATGGAGGTGGACCGATTGGCGTGACCAGGGCACTCCCGCCCATCGTCAACGCCGCTGCGCGACATCTCTTCTGGTTGGGCCGGGCAGCGCTGACGCGCTGTGTGACGGTTTGATGATAGCTGTGCGCTGGGGGTTGCACCTTTTTGTGCATTCGGGAAAGTTGAACCATGGAATACACGCCCTTCCCTAGCTGGCCCGATGTCGCCCCCAAATTGATTGCAGTCGCCGCAGGACGCGAGGCCGCCGACACGGTCATTCGCGGCGGGATCTGGGTGAATGTCCACAGCCGCGAGACGCTGCCGGATCATGACATCGCCATTGCGGCGGGGCGCGTGGCCTTTGTCGGGCCGGACGCATCGCATTGCATTGGACCCGACACACAGATCATCGAAGCGAACGGCCGTTACATGCTGCCAGGCCTGTGCGATGCCCATATGCACATCGAATCGGGCATGTTGACCCCGGCCGAGTTTGCCCGCGCGGTGATTCCGCATGGCACCACCTCGATGTTCACTGACCCGCATGAAATTGCCAACGTGCTGGGTCTGGACGGTGTACGCATGATGCATGATGAGGCGCTGATGCAGCCGGTGAACATCTTCACCCAGATGCCGTCCTGCGCGCCCTCGGCACCCGGGCTTGAGACCACGGGTTATGAGATCACCCCCGAAGACGTGGCCGAGGCGATGAACTGGCCTGGCATTATCGGGCTGGGTGAGATGATGAATTTCCCCGGTGTGATCCATGGCGACCCGAAGATGCTGGCCGAAATTGCCGCTACCCAGCGGGCGGGCAAAACGGTGGGCGGGCATTATGCCTCGCCGGATCTGGGGCCTGTTTTCGCTGCCTACGTGGCTGGCGGTCCGGCAGATGACCATGAGGGTACCTGCGAGGCCGACGCGATTGCCCGCGTGCGTCAAGGAATGCGGTCGATGATGCGGCTGGGGTCGGCCTGGTATGACGTCGAAAGCCAGATCACGGCCGTAACCAAAAAGGGGCTGGACCCACGCAACTTTATCCTGTGCACGGACGACTGCCACTCGGGCACGCTGGTCAATGAAGGGCATATGAACCGAGTGGTGTGCCACGCGATTGCCTGCGGGTGTGATCCGCTGATTGCATTGCAGATGGCGACGATCAACACCGCGACCCATTTCAGTTTGGAACGCGAGATCGGGTCGATCACGCCGGGACGGCGCGCGGATGTCATTCTCAGCTCGGACCTGACCGAATTGCCCATCGAAATGGTGATCGCCCGCGGTCAGGTCATCGCCCGGGATGGCGCGATCACAGTGGACTGTCCGCACCTGAATTGGCCGGACACTGCTCGCAACACCGTGCATCTGGGCCACGCCCTGACTGCGGAGGACTTCGAGATCAAAGCGCCTGCCGGGGCCAACCGCGTACAGGCCAATGTGATCGGCGTGGTCGAAAACCAGGCCCCCACCAAGGCGCTGAAGGCCGAGTTGCCGATCATCGGCGGGCTGGTCGAAGGCGAAGGCGAAGTCTGCCAGATCGCGCTGGTCGAACGCCACCGCGCGACCGGAGGGGTGACGAACGCTTTTGTCTCGGGCTTCGGCTATCAGGGCAAAATGGCGATGGCCTCGACCGTAGCCCATGACAGCCACCATATGATTGTGGTCGGCACCGACCGGGCTCAGATGGCGCTAGCGGCGAACCGTTTGGCCGAGGTTGGCGGCGGTATCACCATTTTCTGGGATGGCGAAGAACTGGCGCTGGTGGAACTGCCGATTGCTGGCCTTATGTCCGACAGCCCCGCCACCGAAGTTGCCGCCAAGGCGGACAAGATGGTCGAGGCGATGCAGGCCTGCGGCTGTCAACTGAACAACGCGTATATGCAGCACTCGCTGCTGGCCTTGGTCGTGATCCCCGAGCTGCGGATCTCGGACCTGGGGCTGGTGGATGTACGCACTTTTGAAAAGATCGATCTTCTGGAACCTCTTGCATGACAATAATAAAAACACCCGACGTCCCGTCGCCTGAAAAGTTCACAGACCCCGCGGCCGCCGTAGCCCGTCTGGAAGAACTGTACGAGACGGCGACACAGTTCCTGTGCAACAGCTTTGCCTCGGCCATGGCAGAGGGTACTCCGGCCGAGCGATACCGCGCCTATTACCCGGAAATTCGCATCAAGACCTCGTCCTATGCGCAGGTCGACAGCCGGCTGAGCTTTGGCCACGTGTCCGAGCCCGGAACCCACGCAACTACGGTGACACGGCCCGATCTGTTCCGCTCCTATCTGACACAACAGATCGCCCTGCTGATCAGGAACCATGATCAGCCGGTGACGATTCAGGCATCCGGCACTCCCATCCCGGTTCATTTCGCAGTCGCCAACAACCCCGATCTGGTGGTGCCGCATCAGGGCGCCGCCGGGTTCACCCTGCGCGACGTGTTCGACGTGCCGGACCTGACCACCACCAATGACGACATCGTTAACGGAGTGCATGACGTCGAGAATGAGATCGGCCCGCTGTCGCTGTTCACCGCGCAACGGGTGGATTACTCGCTGGCGCGGCTGTCGCATTACACCGCGACCGACCCCAGCCACTTCCAGAACCACGTTTTGTTCACCAACTACCAGTTCTACGTGTCCGAATTCGAAAACTACGCGCGTGAGCAACTGGGCGACCCGGATAGCGGGTACACTAGTTTCGTCTCGACCGGGAATGTCGCAATCACGACCCCGGACGGCGTGCTGGAACAACCGCTGAAACTGCCCCAGATGCCGACCTATCACCTGAAGCGTGCGGATGGGGCGGGGATCACGCTGGTTAATATCGGTGTCGGACCTTCGAATGCGAAAACCGCCACCGACCATATTGCGGTGCTGCGCCCTCATGCCTGGTTGATGGTCGGCCATTGCGCCGGGTTGCGAAACACACAGGCGCTGGGGGATTTCGTGCTGGCCCATGCCTATCTGCGCGAGGACAAGGTGCTGGACGATGACCTGCCCGTCTGGGTGCCAATCCCGCCGCTGGCCGAGATTCAGGTGGCTTTGGAACAGGCCGTGGCCGAGGTCACCGAACTGGAAGGGTATGAGCTGAAGCGGATCATGCGCACCGGCACCGTCGCCTCGGTCGATAACCGCAACTGGGAACTGCGCGACCAGTCCGGTCCGGTTCAGCGCCTGAGCCAATCGCGCGCAATTGCGCTGGATATGGAAAGCGCCACCATCGCCGCAAACGGCTATCGGTTCCGTGTTCCTTACGGCACCTTGCTGTGCGTGTCCGACAAGCCTTTGCACGGGGAATTAAAGCTTCCCGGCATGGCCTCGGCGTTCTATACCACTCAGGTCAGCCGTCATCTGGCGATCGGAATACACGCGATGGAACACTTGCGCGGGATGCCGTTGGAGCGTTTGCACAGCCGGAAATTGCGTTCGTTTGACGAAACGGCCTTTCTCTGAAGCAAAAAAGCAACGTTTTCCCCATATTTTTAGGGTTTTCCGCGCTACTATTCGTTGTGTTCGTCCACAATATCCCGTTACAGTTACGCGGTGAGGCCCTATTTATCGGGCACGTTAAGGAGACCAAGAAATGGCAAAGCCTATGACAAAGACTCAGCTGGTTGCTGCTCTCGCTGAGGAAATGGGGACAGACAAGAAAGCCGCGAATGCTGCGCTGGAGGCCATGACCGGCCTGATCACCCGCGAAGTTTCGGCTGGCGGTGCGGTAACCCTGCCCGGTGTTGGCAAAATCTACTGCCGCGAGCGCCCCGAGCGCATGGTGCGCAACCCCGCCACCGGCGAGCAGTTCAAAAAAGAAGCCGACAAAGTGGTCAAGATGACCATTGCAAAGGCACTGAAAGACAGCGTGAACGGCTGATCCAAGCTTTCACTGCGATATGATCAAGGGCCGCCGATTGGGGGCCCTTTTTCTTTTGCGCATCGTGAACTCTGTCTTTGGTATCCGTCGGCTTTGAAGCCAGAGCGGACCTCATCCACATCATGCGAAGATGGTATCGAGCTCATTTGAATTGACTAGGTTTGCGTACTTTTGCTGCATGTCGAAGAGATTTGCTTCGTGTGGTCCTTGAGCGCGGTCTCCGACACAATCCGAGATTACCGTGGGTCGGAAATTTGCGCTTATGGCGTCCACCACCGTGGCGCGGACGCATCCGCTCGTCGTTGCGCCCACAACCGCAACTGCATCAACGTTTTGACCGCGCAGAAGAGAGCCAAGGTTTGTGTCGAAGAACGCCGAGGGCTGCGTTTTCCGCACGACGATTTCGCCTTCACGTGGCTTTAAAATGTCGATCACTTGGCTCGCGGGGTTGGTTTCGGTCAGCTCACGAAGCCTTGGTGCTTTCTCGCACCAGACGCCCGCGTCGGAACCGTCATCAGCGTAAACGATGCGCGTAAATACGATTGGGAGTTCGCGCTCCCTAAATGCGTCGAGCAACGGAGCACTCGCTTCAGCAGCTTGCAGTGTGTTCCCGCCGCCAAAAATTTCAGGATCGATAAAACCGTTCACAAAGTCGACAATCAATAGGGCTGTCCGCTGCCCTTTGCCGATCAATCCACCCATTTGCTGTTTGCGATAGATTTCTGTTTCGTTCATCGAAGCCTCCCTTAAGGGAAGTCTATTCGGAACGAGGCTGTATATCCAACTAACGTTGGCTTTGTCCGCTTGGCGGACGCAGACGTGATCGGAAGCCGTTCAAAAAAAGCGGGCGCCAGAAGCGCCCGTTTCTGTATCATTGCCAAGGTCGATCAGTGAACCGTCTCAACCTTGTGGAAGTCCAGATCGCGGTCTTCGGGCATCGAGTCGATGCTCAGCACCTCTTTGCGCTTGGCGACCAGGATATAGACCACGCAGGCCAAGTACAGGCCGACGACCACGGCGCCGATCCACTGGATCTGCAGCCACTGGCTCTGGAACAGCAGGGTCAGGACGAACAGCAGCGCAACGTTGCCGCCGACATAGACCAGTTTGCCCAGACGCTCGACCGTCATGTTCAGGTTGTCGGTGTACAGACGGATCAGCGAGTCCAGCGAGTTGATTACAAAGGTCACGCCCACGATCACCATTGCAATGTTGGTGATACCTGCGGTGTCGATGCCGTTCAGGTGGTAGTAGTAAAGAACGGTGAACCAGATACCCAGCGGGATCGACGGGAAGATTAGCAGCGCCGCCAGCAGCTGCCATGTGGTCAGACCACCGACAAAGCGCGAGGTGAACTGGCCAATCATGATCGACCATGCGAACCACCAGAACAGGTAGAAGGCGTGGTAGTCGGTCAGCGGCAGGACGAACTTGTGGATGTTCGTGAAATAGGCGCCGATGTTGCTGCCGGTTTCCAGGAACCCGGTAACTCCCATGCCGGCCGCTGCCCACATGCCTAGGATCAGGGCCAGGAACAGGAAGGTCGAACCCACCGACAGGATACGCACGTACTTCAGGTCGGTCGAGGAATAGGCAGCAGCCAGAATCACGACGAACACGATGATATAGAAAGTACCGACAACGGACTCACCGTCGCCAACTTCTGGCAGGTATCCCGGCAGGTAGATCAAGAACAGGCTGGCGGTAAAGGCGCAGGTGCCGATGATGACGACGTTGTTGACCAGCTTGACCAAGGGGATTTCAAAAAACTTCACCCGCGGCTCGATCACGCAGAAATAGAACGCTGTCAGGAAGTAGAACGCCCAGATCAGGAAACCCCAGAAGCCGAACTCGATGGCCAGAGGATTGGCGAAGGCATAAGCCGGGTCTTCGGCATAACCGCCGAACTCGGTCAACGGGAACATGATCAGGCCGACATCCAGACCGGATGTGAACAGGATCGCAATGAAAGTGAACAGATGGACGGGGGTTACGCCAACACAGCGCAGGTTCCACCACTTCACCACGAAGAAAGCGACCAGGCCCAAAGCCAGCAGGACGCCGAACGACAGGATGTACTCCAACAACACTTAACACACCTCCCATTATATTTCGGATGCGGCTGCTGTTATCTTTTATTGGCGAGTCAATCAACAAAAACGACCAATTCGTTAATGCTGTGGGTCGGATGTGCCTTTTTTGACGCAAAAAACGACCCACCTTGCGGTGAATGCGAAATTGATAAACAGTGCGCGAAAGTGCTGAGAGGGGAGCGGAATGGACCTTCGCGCCATTGCCATGGGGCTGACATTTGCGTTCATCTGGTCCTCGGCCTTTACCTCGGCCCGGATCATCGTCGCCGATGCGTCCCCGTTGTTTTCGCTGGCTGTTCGGTTTTTGATTTCTGGGCTGATTGGCGTGGCCATTGCACGCGCCATGGGTCAAAGCTGGAACCTGACACGGCCCCAGTGGCGGGCGACGATCCTGTTCGGAATTTGCCAGAATGCCCTTTATTTGGGTCTGAATTTCTATGCGATGCAAACGGTTGAGGCGTCGCTTGCCGCCATCATCGCCTCAACCATGCCGTTGCTGGTGGCTTTGGCGGGCTGGCTGTTTCTGGGCGAAAAGTTGCGTCCGCCAGCGGTGCTGGGCTTGTTTGCGGGTTTTGCCGGTGTAGCCCTGATCATGAGTACGCGGATCGGCGGCGGCGTTGACATGTTCGGCGTGGCCCTGTGCTGCATCGGGGCCCTGGCGCTGACCTTTGCCACGCTGTCCATTCGCGGAGCAACTTCGGGCGGCAATTTCATGATGGTGGTCGGGTTGCAGATGCTGGTGGGCTCGGCTGTTCTGTTTGTCGCGGCACCGCTGTTCGAAACAATCTACATCCATCCGACCGTGCCGCTGGTGCTGGCCTTCACCTACACGACCCTATTCCCTGGGCTTCTGGCGACGCTGATCTGGGTGCTACTTTTGGATCGAATCGGCGCCACCCGCGCGGCGACGTTCCATTTCCTCAACCCCGTCTTCGGCGTTACCATCGCTGCCATCCTGTTGGGCGAAAAACTGGGCCCGCTGGATGCGGTTGGGGTAGGGATCACGACACTCGGTATTCTGGCGGTTCAACTGGCGCGGCAGCCTGCTCAGGGCAGCAAGGCCTCGACCTGACGCAACAGCTTGGGCGCATCCGGCTTTGTATTCGCGCCATAGGTCGCAACCACCTCGCCATTGGGGTCCAGCAGGATCTTGTTGAAGTTCCACCGGGGCTCGAACCCGGTCTGCGCTGCCACCGCCTTGTAAAACGGATGCGCATTCGCACCTTTCACCGGGATGATATCGGTCATCGGCAGGGTCAGGCCATAGTTCATCTCGCAGAATTCCTTGACCTCATCGGCCGAGCCCAGTTCCTGATTGAACGAATCCGATGGCACGGCCAGAACCACAAGACCGCGATCCGAATACGCCTCATGTACCTTTTGCAGAGCCGCATATTGCCCGGTGAAGCCGCAGTGCGAGGCGGTGTTCACCACCAGAACCGGCTGCCCCCTCCAATCTTCGATCGTCAAGGTGCCGCCGTCGATCGACGCGAACTCCCCCGACAACGGAGCGGCTTGCACCGTGCGGCCGAACAGGATCAGGACCGTCAAAACAAACATTCTGAACATGATTTGGCCTCCTTTTGCTTACATTACGTATCAAACTCGGTTGCAGATCACCCGCACGAACGCGCGAGGCCGCTGAAATAGGGCTTTGATTTCCCCGCCCCTGCCCCCAGATTATGCCACAAGAAAAACGACCGGAGGAGCCATGACCCGTTATACCAAAGACCCCGAGGCCATCGCCGCCCTGTCCCCCGAAGAGTTCCACGTCACTCAGCGCAGCGGGACCGAGCGTCCGGGCACCGGCAAATATTTAGGCAACAAGGAACCGGGGATTTATGTGGACATCGTCTCGGGCGAGCCGCTGTTCGCCTCGACCCACAAATACGAATCCGGCTGCGGCTGGCCCAGTTTCACCAAACCGATCATCCATGAACATGTGGAAGAGTTTCACGACTCCACCCATGGTATGATCCGCACCGAGGTCCGCTCGAAACACGGCGACAGCCATCTGGGACATGTCTTCCCGGATGGTCCGCGCGAACATGGCGGGCTGCGCTATTGCATCAACTCTGCCGCGCTGCGGTTTATCCATCGCGACGAGATGGAGGCCGAAGGCTATGGCGAATACCTGATCCATGTGGAGGATATTCAATGACCGAAGAACGCGCCGTACTGGCCGGGGGCTGCTTCTGGGGGATGCAGGACCTGATCCGCAAACTGCCGGGCGTGTCGGGCACCCGCGTCGGCTATACCGGCGGTGACGTTCCCAACGCCACCTATCGCAACCACGGCACCCATGCCGAAGGGATCGAGATCTTTTTCGACCCCTCCAAAATCACCTATCGCGATCTGCTGGAGTTCTTCTTTCAGATTCACGATCCAACAACGCTGAACCGTCAGGGCAATGATCGCGGCATGAGCTACCGCTCGGCCATCTACTATGTGGATGACGCCCAGAAACAGGTAGCTGAGGATACGATTGCCGATGTGAACGCCAGCGGCATCTGGCCTGGCAAAGTGGTGACCGAACTGGAACCCGTCGGTGACTTCTGGGAGGCCGAGCCCGAGCATCAGGATTACCTCGAGCGCATTCCGAACGGCTACACGTGCCACTTCCCGCGCCCCGATTGGGTTCTGCCCAAACGCGACGCGGCTGAATAAGGGCGTGGCCCCTGCGGGGGCTACCCTGTCGCCACCCGCGGGCGGCCGCTGGCCTCGACGGTGACCGTGGCCTCGACAAACACGTCCTGCGCCTCAATCCTTGCGGTTCGGATATCCCGGTCAACCACGACCCGGATATCCTCGGCCCCGGCCTGACGCACGGCACCCTCGGCCTCGGCCCGTAGCACGGATTCCAGCAATTCCAGCGCCGCGCTGGATTCGTTGAAATCCTGCGGTCCGTCTTCAAGGTGCACCCTGAACCGGCCCTCGGACGGAGAAGTGACTGTGCCAGTTCTGCGCAGGGTCAGGCGGCCCACCACAGCACCGATGGCATTGGCCACGCCCGCATGTTCCGGCAGGATCATACGACAGCGCAGACGCTCACCCACCGCAGGGTAGTAACTGGGTGCCGATGCCCCGAGGCCAACCACATCGACGTTCAACATCGTATCCAGTGCCAACAGGCCGCGATGGCCGGACAGGCCCTTTTGCGTCAGAACATGCCGCGCCAATTCGGCGGAAGGCACACCAAACGCCTCGGCTTCTTCCGCAAAAGCAGTCTCTAACAAGGTCAATGTGGTTTGTTCGGTCAGTTGATCGACTATGATCTGTGCCAGCTCTTCCGGCGTCTTGGCCAATCTGTCACCGGTGCCAACCCGTTTGCGCGCGATCAGTTCCAGTGCCTTGTGGGCGGCATCCGCATCCCACGCGTCCAACCGACCCAGAACATGGCTGGCATCCGATGGCGTCACGCCCGAGACCTGAACGATTCCGCGATCAACCAAACGCGCCAGGGCCCCATTTTCCATTCGGGTTCGCAGGAGATCACTGAGCGGCAGGACCTTGTCACCCAGCCGCTCCAGCAGATCCTCTTCCCGCGCGCCCAACCCCTCGGCGTGAATGCCGGGAACACGGCGTGCAAAGCGGGTGTCATGCTCGCCTACCGTTGTCGCCCGCAGTTGCGTATCCAACACGGCATGAACAGCCTCGGGCGCCTCAGATGCGATCAGCGAAACGGGCAGCACCCGCCGCGGCCCCAGAAACACGCCGCCACCCAGCCCTTCGGTCATTACGTGCACCTGACTGTCGCCGCCCAGACCGTGGGTGCGCATCGCGACCGCCTCGACCATGGTGCGGAAGCCACCGACCTGCGCGCCAGCGGGATCAATCGCAGGCTTGCCGTCGCGGATCAGCGCCACATCGGTGGTCGTGCCTCCGATATCCGACACAAGGGCATTCTCGGTGCCCGTCAGCCAGCTTGCCCCGACAATCGAGGCCGCCGGGCCGCTGAGGATGGTTTCAATCGGCCGTTCACGCGCCTGCTCGGCGCTCATCAGGGCACCATCCCCACGCACGACCATCATCGGCGCAGTGATACCCAATTCCAGCAACCGGTCCTGCGCGCGCCCGATCAGCCGGTCGATCATCCCGATCAGACGGGCATTCAGCACCGCGGTCACTGCCCTCTTGGGTCCATTCAGCTTGGCTGACAAGTGATGCGAACATGTAACCGGAGCGCCCGTCTTTTCCGCAATGATCCGCGCCACCTCCAGCTCATGCGCCGGATTTCGTGTGGCGAACTGCGCCGCAATGGCAAAACCCGAAATGCCTTTGTGAGAGTCTAAAAACGCCTCAAGCGCCGCCACATCCAGCGGTGCAGCTTCGCCGCCGGCATGGGTGTGACCACCCCCGACAACCAGCGCCGGATCACCTTTCAACGCATCCCGCAGCCCGTGCTTGTCCAGATCGCCGTCCTTGAACCCGATATAGATCAGCGCGACGCGCCCGCCCTGCCCTTCGACCAGCGCATTTGTCGCCAAGGTGGTCGACAGCGACGCCATCGAAATCTGCTTCGGCGCCACCTGCGCCGCATCCAGAACCGCCTGAATCGCCTTGCCCACGCCAATCGCCAGATCTGCCCGCGTGGTCAGGGACTTTGCCGAGGCGATAACCTCACGCTCATCCCGGATCAGCACCGCATCCGTGTAGGTTCCGCCCGTATCCACCCCCAAAGCCAACGCCATCGGGTTCTCCTTCCTGTTCGCTGCGGATGGGTTTAGCGGTTTGGACCGACACGTCCAGCCTGTTTGCGGCACTTATGGCAATCGTTGCACCGCCCAGCGCGCGGCGTCAGCAACAGTGGGGTCCGGATCATCCGTCAAACCCTGCGCGACGGGCCGGAGCTCGGCCCTTCCCGAGTTTCCGATGGCATAGAGCACATTGCGCACAAACCGATCCCGCCCGATGCGTTTGACCGGCGATCCTGAAAACTTCGCGCGAAACGCCGCATCATCCAGCACGGCCAGTTCTACCAGAGCAGGTGCTTTCAGATCATCCCGGGCGGCATAGCGTAAATCACTGGCCGCAACCGCAAACTTGTTCCACGGGCAAGCCGCCAAACAATCGTCGCAGCCGTATATCCGGTTGCCGAGCTTACCACGCAACTCTTCGTCCACCGGGCCTTTGTGCTCGATGGTCAGATAGGAAATGCAGCGCGTTGCATCCAACTGGTAAGGGGCCGGAAAGGCATCGGTCGGACAGGCATCCAGACAGGCCCGGCACGAACCGCAATGGTCCACCTCGGCCATGTCTGATGGCAAATCCAAAGTGGTGAAAACAGACCCTATAAAGGCCCAATTCCCCCAATCCCGGCTGACCAGATTGGTGTGTTTTCCCTGCCAACCCAGCCCGGCAGCATAGCCCAACGCCTTTTCTGGCACAGGAGCCGTATCGACAAAGACCTTCACCTCGCCGCCCGCCTCGGCGATCAGCCAGCGTGCCAGCCGCTTCAGCCGTTTCTTGACCAGATCATGGTAATCCTTGTTCTGCGCATAAACCGAGATCGCCGCCTTGTCCGGGTGATCCAGCACCTCGGTCGGGTCATGGTCCGGAGTGTAGCTTTCGGCCAGCATGATCACCGACCGTGCTTCGGGCCAGAGGGCCGCCGGATCACCGCGCCAATGGGTCCGCTCGGCCATCCAGCCCATCTGACCGTGATATCCGGCCTGCAGAAACGCCTCTAACCGGGCCGGAACTTCTGGCACATCCCATGGCCGACACACACGACAGGACACAAACCCTTCGCTCAGCGCCTGCGCCACCAACTTGTCCTTCAAACCCGGTCCGCTCTTCATCTGGCTATAATATCCTCGGGGGAATCGCGCAGTTGCGCGATGGTGTCAGACAGCCCCCCTCTACCCTATCAAAAATCAAGATCCGCGTAATGCAGCGGCGGCCGGAACCCCGGCACCTGATCCGCCAGAATCGATCGAAACGCTGGCCGCGACTTGATCTTGGCGTACCAATCCTTGACCGCCTGAGACCGGTTCCAATCCACATCCGAGATATAGTCCAGCGCTGACAGGTGCGCCGCAGCGGCGAAATCCGCCAAGGTCATCTGATCGCCCGCCAGCCAGCGCCGATGATCCAGCAACCAGGCCATGTAATCCAGATGGTATTTGATCGCCCGCGCACCTTCCTTGACGTTCTTGCTGTCCGGATAGCCCTCGCCGGTGACCTTCTTGTTCACCCGCTCATACAACAGTTTCGAGGTCACCTCGTGATGAAACTTGTCATCGAACCACCCCACCAGACGCCGCACTTCGTAGCGGGCCTCGGGCGTTTTCGGCATTAGCGGGGGTTCAGGGCGCGTCTCTTCGATATATTCGCAAATGGCGGCGCTTTCCGACATCACACGCCCGTCCAGACGCAGAACCGGCACTTTACCGGCGGGGTTGCGGCGCAGGAAATCCGGGTCTTTCTCCCAGTATCGTTCCTCGACCAGCTCAACCTCGATCTTCTTTTCCGCCAGGGACAGGCGGACTTTGCGGCAATACGGGGACAGGGGAACGTGAAACAGACGCGCCATGGGCTTCCAATCGAACCAGTGAATACCCCATCAGCTTTAGCCTTGAGGGGTGATGAGTTTCAATCCTCGAAACAATCCGCGCGACCATCTGCGCGGATGGTGGCCGCCCCGTCCAGGATCGACGCAGCCCGCCGGCGTGTGCGCACCGAGGGGTCAGTGACCGACCGATTGCGGGGCGAGGGCAGGATCGCCGCGATCCGCGCGGCCTGCACCGGGCTCAACCGGGACGCCGGTACGCTGAAATTGCGCTGAGCAGCGGCCTCAACCCCGAACACGCCCTGCCCGGTTTCGGCGACGTTCAGATAGACCTCGAGAATGCGCTGCTTGCTCCAGAAAATCTCGACAACCGGTGTGATCGAGGTTTCCAGCGCCTTGCGTACCCAGCTTCGGCCCTGCCACAGGAACACGTTCTTCACCACCTGCTGTGTGATGGTCGACGCTCCGCGCGTTCCGCCGTTTTCCAGCGCATCACGGATCGCTTCGACGTCAAAACCCCAATGCAGGCAGAAATTGGCATCCTCGGCCGCCACGACCGAACGCGCCATAACGGGAGATATCTCTTCGATCGGAACCCAATCCCGCTCGACTTTGCCCAATCGGCGCCATTCGGACCAGATCGTATGGGTTACTGGCGGGTTCACCACAGAATAGAGCGCCACCAGCCCGACTACAAAGGCAACCGCTCCCAACACAACCCGAGTCACCCAACGGCGAATCCGCAATGTGGTTGGTTTCTTTGCTTTTGACGCCTTGCTTTTCTTACTGCTCGATTTGCGCGCTGCTTTTTGTGCCATGTGCTTGCTATACGACGCGGCGCTTGGGTTTGAAACGGTTTAAATCGCCAGCGCGCGCGCCTCACGCGGGCGGATGACCGGGCGCGCGGTTTCCGGCATCACCGAATTGCGGTCACGCAGTTCCGGGAACAGGCGCAGCACTTCGACCTGTGTGTCACGGTCTGACTGGGTCACCGCGTGTCCCGGATAATAGCTTTCGCTTTTCGCCCCATTTGCAATGACGATCTCATGCCGCGAGAACAGCAGGTGGATATATTCGATCTCATCGCTTTCGACACGAGTTACCGTGTCGTCATTGACCAGACAATGCGCGGCGATCAGCACTTCGGATTGGCCAAAGTGGTAGGGCGCGCGCCAATCCGCGACCAGCATCCGGTGCTGTGGTGAAACCGTAAGGGGGCGATCCAGACCCAAAACCCCGGCCTCGAACCGGATTGGCGCCAGTTTGCCGTGCGCCTCGACACGGGTTTTGCCAACCCACAGCAAAGGCTGCGCACCGTGATCAACAGTGGTGATCATGTCCCCTGGCTGCAGGTCTTCGACTCGGCGCTGCCCGTCAGGCGTTTCGATCATGGTGCCGGGTGTGAAACAAGGCGGGCCTAATGAGTCAACGTCCAGCGGCCCCTGCGTGTTTACGAAAGTGGTCGAAACCAAAGTACCTTCTTGCAACACCTTACCATCAGTCGGGGTGAAAACCCGCGTTCCATCCGCAAGGTAAAAAGTCGTACCGATATAGGTTATTTCTCCCTCGCCCGGCACATTGATCGTCACCGTGTCCCCAGGCCACGACCGGACCACATCCACACCATTGACAGTATCGTTGTTGAACCGATCGATATCACCATCGTCGTTCTGATCCACCAGATCATATTGCTGCACCGTCAGCGTTGTTCCCGCTGCAGGCGGGTTCGCAGGGTCCATGTCAAAGAATTGGTCTGTATAGGTCGTTGGCATGTGTCTGCTCCTGCCTACTCGTCACGTTGGACAGCAGTGTCCCTGCAAATCCCGAAGAAACTATGTCCATAGCTAGGCGCGAACGGCGCAAAAACGCAATAAACTTGGTTAAATTGTCCGAAATCGAAAAAACCCGCGTGTTTCAGGTGACACGCGGGTTTCTGTGTTCAGGGCTTTGTTGGCCGTTTATTCAGCCGGAACCGCTTCGGCCTCGTTGGCCAGAGGATGGCTGAGCTTGTTCAGCATCTCTTTCGGGCAGACCTGCAGGAAGTTGGCTTTTTCAACATCCCAATGCTGCAGGATGTCGGCGGCCTTACGGCTGAAGGTTTCGGCCTGATGGGTTTCGATTAGCGTTTTCAGCTGCTCTTCCCAATGGTCGACGGTCACCGGGCAGGTCACCAGCGTTTCCATGTTCATCAGCTTTTCGGCCTTGCCTTCGGGGTCGTACAGATAAGCCATACCGCCCGTCATGCCCGCACCAAAGTTGGCACCGATATCACCCAGGATCACCGCAACACCGCCGGTCATGTATTCACACCCATTCGAGCCACAGCCCTCGATCACCACCGTGGCGCCCGAGTTCCGCACCGCGAACCGCTCACCGGCGCGGCCGGCGGCGAACAGGTACCCATCGGTGGCACCGTACAGGACGGTATTGCCGATGATGGTGTTGTCATCCGCCTTCAACGGGCTGACCTGCGGCGGGCGCACGACGATCATGCCGCCCGACAGACCCTTGCCAACATAGTCGTTGGCATCACCCGAAACTTCCAGTTTCAGACCCGGCGCGGCAAAGGCCCCCAGCGACTGGCCGGCCGAGCCCTGCAGCTTCACATGCAGGTGGTCGGACTGGAACGTGTTCCGCATCCCGAAATTCTGCACGATATGGCTGGAAACGCGGGTGCCCACGGTCCGGTGCGTGTTCTGCACCGCGTAGGACAGCTGCATCTTTTCACCATCCTTCAGGAACCGCGCTGCATCGCGAACAATTTCGGCGTCCAGAGTATCCGGCACCACATTGCGATCCTTGTCACGGTTATAGACGATGTCCTGAGCGCCATCGACGGTGATCAGCAGCGGGTTCAGGTCCAGATCGTCCAGATGTGCCGAACCACGGCTGACCTGCGCCAGCAGATCGGCACGACCGATGATTTCGTCAATCGAGCGTGCACCCAGGCTGGCCAGCAGCTCGCGTACTTCCTGCGCATAAAAAGTGATCAGGTTGACGACCTTGTCCGCGCTGCCGCTGAACTTGGCGCGCAGGTCTTCGTCCTGCGTACACACGCCAACGGGGCAGGTGTTCGACTGGCACTGGCGCACCATGATACAGCCCATCGCGATCAGGGCGGCGGTGCCGATACCGTATTCCTCGGCCCCCATCATCGCGGCCATGACAATGTCACGACCGGTGCGCAGGCCACCATCGGTCCGCAGGGTCACACGATCCCGCAGGTTGTTCATCGCCAGAACCTGATGCGCCTCGGTCAAGCCCATCTCCCACGGAAGACCTGCATATTTGATCGAGGTCGCGGGCGACGCGCCCGTACCGCCATTGTGGCCCGAAATCAGGATGATATCCGCCTTGGCCTTGGCCACACCGGCAGCAATTGTGCCAACGCCCGAGGACGCCACAAGCTTGACCGTCACTTTGCAGCGCGGGTTGATCTGTTTCAGGTCATAGATCAGCTGAGCCAGATCCTCGATCGAATAGATATCGTGGTGCGGCGGTGGCGAAATCAGGGTCACGCCCTTGGTCGAGTGTCGCAGACGCGCGATCAGGTCGGTGACCTTCATGCCCGGCAACTGACCACCCTCACCGGGTTTCGCACCCTGGGCCACCTTGATCTCCAGCTCTTCGCACTGATTCAGGTATTCGGCGGTCACGCCGAACCGGCCTGAGGCCACCTGCTTGATCTTGGCCGACGGGTTGTCGCCATTGGGCTCCGGCACGAAATGCGCCGGATCTTCACCACCTTCACCCGAGTCGGATTTTGCACCGATCCGGTTCATCGCCACGTTCAGCGTCTTATGCGCCTCGGGTGACAGCGCGCCCAGCGACATGCCTGGCGTGACAAAGCGTTTGCGGATCGAGGTGATCGATTCGACCTCTTCAATCGGCACCGGCTTGCCCAGCGGTTTGAAGTCCATCAGGTCGCGCAGGTGGATCGGCGGGTTCGACTGCATCTTGGCCGAATACTGCTTCCACAGCTCATAGGAGGCGCGGTTACAGGCCATCTGCATCATGTGCATCGAGGTTGCTTCCCACGCGTGGGTCTCACCCGATTTCCGCGCTTTGTAGAAGCCACCGATGGGCAGCACATCCAGACCGCTGGTCCAGGCCTTGGCGTGGATTTCCTCGGCCTTGGTCTGAATACCGGTGACACCGATACCGGAAATCCGGCTGGTCATGCCCGGGAAGTATTCAGCCACCATTGCGCGGCTGAGGCCCACGGCCTCAAAGTTCAGACCGCCGCGATAGGACGAAATCACCGAGATGCCCATCTTGGCCATGATCTTCAAAAGACCCTGGTCAATGGCTTCACGGAAACGGGCCACGTTTTCGGTCAGGGTACCGTCCAGCAGGCCGCGATCAATGCGGTCGGCCAGCGAATCTTCGGCCAGATAGGCGTTCACAACGGTGGCACCACAGCCGATCAGCACAGCAAAGTAATGCGGGTCAACGCATTCCGCCGAGCGCACGTTCAAGGAGCAGAAGGTCCGCAGCCCCTGACGGGTCAGGTGTGAATGAACCGCACTGGTCGCCAGAATCATCGGCATCGCCACGCGGCCCTCGCCCGAGTTCATGTCGGACAGCACCAGATGCCCCGCGCCCGAGCGCACGGCCTCTTCTGCTTCGGCTCTAACGCGGGCCAAAGCGGCGCTCAGTGCACCCCGGCCGGGTTCAAAGCTACAGTCGATCTCGGCCAGCGGAGAGTTAAAGTTCTCGGCCAGCTTGTCCCACTGTGCGTTGCCGACAAAGGGACTTTCCAGCACGATGATCTCGGTCTGGCTGCTGTCTTCGTCCAGCACGTTCTTGAGGTTGCCGAACCGCGTTTTCAGCGACATCACGCGGTATTCGCGCAAGCTGTCGATCGGCGGGTTGGTCACCTGGCTGAAGTTCTGGCGGAAGAAATGGCTCAGCGGGCGGTATTGCTTGGACAAAACCGCCGACGGGGTATCATCGCCCATCGAAGCAATCGATTCCTTGCCGTCCTCGGCCATCGGCGCGAGGATCTGTTCCAGTTCCTCAATCGAATAGCCCGCCGCGATCTGACGCTTGCGCAGCTCTTCACCCGAGAAGATCGGCGCCTCGACCAATTCGCCCAGCGTGTCATCCAGATCGTTGATCTTGCCGACCCACTCGCCGAACGGCAGCGCGCGTGCCAGCTTGTCCTTGATCTGGGTGTCGCGGTAGAGCTTGCCACGCTTCATGTCCACGGCCAGCATCTGACCCGGACCCAGCGCGCCTTTTTCCGTCACCGATGCCTCATCAATAGGCACCATGCCAGCCTCGGACCCTGCGATGACCAGACCATCGCCAGTCACCACATAGCGCATCGGACGCAGACCGTTCCGGTCCAGACCGGCGCAAACCCAGCGGCCATCGGTCATGGCCAGCGCGGCGGGGCCGTCCCACGGCTCCATTACCGAGTTACAGTAGGAATACATGTCACGCCACGCCTGCGGCAGTTCAACCGCCTGCTTGGACCAGCTTTCCGGCACCAGCATGGTTTTCGCCATGGGGGCCGAGCGGCCCGCACGCACCAGAACCTCGAATACCGAGTCCAATGCGGCCGAGTCCGACGAACCACCGGCGATGATCGGCTTGATGTCATCGGCATAGTCGCCAAAGGTCGAGGACGCCATGCGGATCTCATGGCTCTTCATCCAGTTGATGTTGCCCTTCAGCGTGTTGATCTCACCATTGTGGGCCAACATGCGGAACGGCTGTGCCAGCCACCATTGCGGGAAGGTGTTGGTCGAATAGCGCTGGTGATAGATCGCAAACGCCGATTCAAAGCGTTCGTCCATCAGGTCCGGGTAGAAGACGGCGACCTGCTCGGCCAGCATCATACCCTTGTAGATGATCGAGCGGCAGGACAGCGACGCCAGATACAGGCCCGAAATACCCGCAGCATTGGCGGCCTTTTCGATGCGACGGCGGATGACATACAGCTCGCGCTCGAACGTTTCTTCATCCACGCCCTTGGAATTCGAGATCAGAATCTGCTCGATCTCGGGACGGGTCGCGTTTGCCTTTTCGCCCAGGCAGGTGACATCGACCGGCACATGGCGCCAGCCATAGATGTAATAGCCCATGCGCAGAACTTCGGTTTCCACGATGGTACGGCAGCTTTCCTGTGCACCAAAATCGGTGCGAGGCAGGAAGACCTGACCAACCGCGATCAGCTCATCCATATTGGGCTCGTGGCCGGTGCGGCGGATCTGATCATAGAAGAAGGGGACCGGGATCTGCACGTGGATACCCGCGCCGTCACCAGTTTTACCGTCAGCGTCCACAGCACCGCGGTGCCAGATCGCTTTGAGCGCATCGATCCCGGCATCCACAACCTTGCGCGACGGCTTGCCGTCAACGGATACAACAAGGCCCACACCGCAGGAAGAATGCTCTTCTTCCTCGGAATAGAGACCGTTTTCCGCCATCCATTTGCGCTTGGCTTCCTCGGCCCGCACCCAATCGGCATCATATTTGGTCATTGGCTGTCTCCTTCTTCCGGCTGGGCAAACATGGCTTCGACCTCGGATTTGGTCATCTGCTTGCGTTCGCCTGCGAACGCGTACCCGTCGGGCTTTTTGTCGATAAAAAGTTCCAGTTGCAGCGGGTTTCCTGTGTCTTCGAACAGGCCCGCTGCCATTTCAGTGTGTCCGTGCATCTCGCCCGGTGCGGTGACCCGGTACCAAAGGGCCGAGCCGCATTCGGCGCAGAAGGCACGCTCAGCCCATTCGGACGAGGTGAAGGTCTTAACCGGGCCCAAAGCGGCATAGCCGGGCTCGGCCTGAAACGTCACCAGCATCGAGCTGGTCCAGCGACGGCATTGGTCGCAATGGCATGCGCCCAGCGAGTCCTTCGCTGGGGTTGCGGTCACGGTGACCGCGCCACACATGCATTGGCCTTGCAATTCGGGCATTCGAACCCTCCTGTCGCTGGGCGTTGGGTTACTCGGCTGCGATGGCAGCCTTGGCATTGAACCGGTCGATGATCGCATCGGCGCAATCACGGCCGTCACGGATCGCCCAGACCACCAGCGAGGCACCGCGTACGATGTCGCCGATGGCATAGACGCCGTCCATCTCGGTCTCACCGGTCTGGAACGCCGCCTTGACGGTGCCCCAACGGGTCACGGGCAGGTCGGGCTGGCCGAACAGGGTGGGCAGGTCTTCGGGCTCGAAACCCAGCGCCTTGATCACCAGATCGGCCTCTTCAACGTAATCCGCACCTTCGATCACTTCGGGTGCCTGACGGCCAGACGCATCGGGCTGACCCAGACGCATCTTCTGCACCATCACGCCCGAGACTTTGTCGTCGCCGGTAAAGCCTTTGGGCGCGCTGAGCCATTCGAAAATCACGCCTTCTTCCTCGGCGTTCTGAGTCTCACGCTGCGAACCCGGCATGTTGGCGCGGTCGCGGCGATACAGGCATTTGACCGAGGTCGCACCCTGACGGATCGAGGTGCGCACGCAGTCCATCGCGGTGTCACCGCCGCCGATCACGACAACCTTCTTGCCGTCGGCATTCAGGCGGCCATTGTCGAAATCTTCAACGGCATCACCAAAGCTTTTGCGGTTCGAGGCAGTTAGGAAGTCGATCGCCTTTTCAATGCCATTCAGACCGCTGCCCGGCATCGACAGGTCACGCGACTTGTAGACACCGGTTGCGATGATCACGGCGTCATGCTTGGCGCGGATTTCTGCAAACTTTTCGGCGTCTACGTCGCAGTTCAGAACGAATTCAACCCCGCCATCGGCCAGCAGGTCATTGCGGCGCTGAACGATGTCCTTTTCCAGCTTGAAGCCCGGGATACCGTACATCAGCAGACCACCAGCACGGTCATAGCGGTCATAGACAGTAACCTGAATACCGGCGCGTCGCAGCATGTCCGCCGCGGACAGACCACCGGGGCCACCGCCGATGATACCGACGCTTTCGCTGCGCTCGGCACCCGGAGCGACCGGTTTCACCCAGCCTTTGTCCCAGGCGGTATCGGTGATGTACTTCTCGATGGTGCCAATGGTGACGGTGCCGTGGCCGGACTGTTCGATCACGCAATTGCCTTCGCACAGGCGGTCCTGCGGGCAGATGCGGCCGCAAATCTCGGGGAAGGTGTTGGTGGCCTGGCTGGTCGCATAGGCCTCTTCCAGACGTCCGGTTGCGGTCAGGCGCAGCCAGTCAGGGATGTTATTGTGAAGTGGGCAATGGGACTGACAATAAGGCACACCGCACTGGCTGCAGCGGCTGGCCTGTTCTTCTGCTTTGGCCGACGCGTACTCAGCGTAAATTTCGTCAAAGTCTTCTTTGCGCACATCGGCGGCACGCTTTTCCGGCATGACACGGTCGATCTGCACAAATTTCAGCATCGGTTGCTTGGCCACGGGTCAGACTCCATGAATTGGCTTGGTCGAGCCTCTTTAAGAGATAGAGTTCCGGATGAAAAGTCAACTGTGCTGACCTAAATTGGAAAAATTTTGACCGGGACGCAAAATCTGTGAAAAATAATCAGTTTTTTAGTTCCGAATCGGACCTATTTACGCGCTTTCCTTTTCGGCACCACACTTATACCCATTGCGCGCAAAGAACACGTGACGGCGGCACGGCAGGTTAAATGAGTTTTTTTCAACTGATTCTCGCGGCAATTATTCAGGGTATCACCGAATTTTTGCCGATCTCATCTTCGGGCCATCTGATCCTGTTGCCCAGCCTGACCGGCCTGAACGATCAAGGGCTGGCCATCGACGTTGCCGTGCATGTGGGTACATTGGGGGCCGTGATCCTGTACTTCTGGTCGGACGTGAAACAGGCTGTTGCCGGTCTGCCGCGCGCTTTGACCGGACGGGTCGACACCCCTCAGGCCCGGCTGGCGATGAGTCTGATCATCGCAACGATTCCCACCGTCATCGTCGGTGCCATCCTGTTCAAAACCGGGCTCAGTCAGTCCTTGCGGTCGATGGCAGTGATTGGCTGGACGATGCTGGGTTTCGGGCTGGTGCTGTACTGGATGGACCAGAAAGGCCCGCAGACCAAGCAAGCCAACGACTGGGGCTTGCGCGATGCCATGATCATGGGGTTGTGGCAGGTTCTGGCGCTGATCCCCGGCACCTCGCGGTCGGGCATCACCATCACCGGTGCGCGGCAGCTGGGGTACAGCCGCGAAGACGGCGCACGGATCGCAATGCTGATGTCGATCCCGACGATCCTGGCCTCGGGCGTGTTGTTGTCGGCAGAGGTGATCCGGGAGGCGGATGCACAGCTAGCCAAAGACGGCGCGATAGCCGCCTTTTTCGCCTTTATCTCAGCCCTGCTGGCGCTGACCCTGATGATGCGCCTTCTGCGCAGTGTCAGCTTCACGCCCTATGTCATCTATCGTGTCATTCTGGGCGCGATCCTGCTGGTGATTGCCTACAGCTGATCAGATCCGCAGGTTGCCGGCCGAGTTCTGGATGTCGTCATACTGACCGGCCGGGCGGAACTTCCACAGGTAATCCGGCAGAACCGATTCCAGAGTGGCCGGCTCAATTCCCAGATCGTCAAAGCCTTTGGCCCCCTCGGACACCACATTGTCGCGACGCAGATTCTTCAGCTGGTCGCGGGTCAGGATGTGGTTCGGGAACAGCTGAAAGCTGACGAATTTCGCGATATCCAGAACGCCCGCCATGATCCGGGCCGCAAAGAACGGCACGCCGATGATGACACGGCGACGGTGGATCACCCCCAGCATCTGCTGCATCAGCGCGCGGAAGGATTTCACCTCGGGCCCGCCCAGCTCATAGATACCGGCCTCAGCTTGGCCCAGAACGCCCTGTACGGCAGCTTTGGCCACGTCATCCACATAAACCGGCTGGAACTTGGTTTCCGCGCCGACCAGAGGCAGGAACGGCCCCATGCGGGTCATGCCGGCAAAACGGTTAAAGAACTGATCCTCGGTCCCGAAAATCACCGACGGGCGCAGGATCACCGAGTTCGGCATATGCGCCAGCACGCCAGCCTCACCCTGCGCTTTGGTGCGGGAATATTCGCTGTTGGAGTCGGCATCCGCGCCGATGGCCGAGATATGTACCATCCGCGCAACGCCCTGTTCAGCAGCGATCCGCGCGATCCGCTCAGCCCCTTCGGCCTGCACCGCGTCAAATGCGTTCTTGCCCAGCTCGTTAAGCACTCCGACGCAGTTCACTACCGCATCGGCACCGTGCATGACCGCAGCCACCGAGGCATCATCGCGGATGTTGCACAGGATGGGCTCGACCTGACCGACCACACCATAGGGTTTGACGAACATCGCCTCGTTCGGGCGGCGCACCGCGACCCGCACGCGCCATCCTTCGTTTGCCAGACGACGTGCGATGTAACGACCGACAAATCCCGATCCGCCATAAATCGTGACCAGTTTGGACATGCGAGGGCTCCTGCTGATAGGTCTTGATCCGATCTACCGCCCAAAGCCCCGGCAAACAAGGCGCAATAACGCCGCGCGTCCGGGAAAAAACCGACAGATTTCGGACTGTTTGAGGCGTGGGTCAAAAAACTTTCAAAAAACTTTCCGAATCTTGTTGACGCCCCCCGCCAGTAGGCTTAAACGCCGCTCCACGACACCTGCCCAGGTGGCGGAATTGGTAGACGCGCTAGCTTCAGGTGCTAGTGTCCGTATGGACGTGGAGGTTCGAGTCCTCTCCTGGGCACCATATCCCCGACATTGTAAAGAGACCAATCCGCATACGCGGAAGTCACCGCTGTCTGCGGGGTTTGTCCTTCGGTTTTGTAGATCATGTTGCCCCGAAGGCGGTCCATGGGTCCGGTTTTCGAATCCTGGCAAATTTTTCTGGCCGGAAAGACCCGCGCGGGCAGTGGCAGCGGTGGTTCCAAAAGTGACGTGACGTCGCAGAACGTAAACCGCTTCTTCAACATCTTTACCTAAAGGTAAGGTTTGAAATCATTTTTTGACTGATCGGTTAAAAAATGACGCAAAAGAGCGATTTCTTCCCCCTTGTTCGAAAAAACACGGTGCGTAAATGCCCCCTGTCGCTGCGGATCACCACTCACGGATCATCGATCCTCGAGCCCGGAACCAGTGGGTTCGGATCAGGTCCGCAGCGGCAAGTTTTTAAGACCGGGATTTTGGAGGAAAGTGACAGTGCAGATCAGAACATTTCTCAATCGCCTCAAAGCGGCCAGATCGGTGCGGGGCACCGCTTCAAAAGACAAAGAAACCGCTTCGGCAAAGGGCCACACGGTTACCCCGGTCAACAAATCCGAACTGACCGCATTGTTCCAAACCGTTCTGGAAGAAAAAAGCGGCGACCTTCCGACCGGGCGCAAGTAACCCACGACGGGTCTCCCAGCGCTCCGGCATCATTCCATGACCTGGGACTGTTTCAGACCCGCGATTTTTCGAACTTTTCCCAGGCCGATTGAAAAGCCTGAAAATCAAAGCCCGGCTGGGTGGCGGCATCAAGGACGATGCGCTCGGTCGTCAGTAGTTTCTGGATCGCGGCCTCAAGCTGATCGACAACATCCTCCGGCACCACGAGCGCGCCATGGCGGTCAGCGTGGATCAGATCACCGGGGTTGACCGTCAGACCAAAGACAGACACCGGGGTATCGATCTCGCGCACATGAACGAAGCCATGGCTGGGCCCGACAGACCCAGCAACCACAGGGAAGCCTTCAGGCAGATCGCCGAGGTCGCGCATGACGCCGTTGGTCAGGGCACCCGACATCCCGAAACCTTTGTGCACGGTGGTGTTGATCTCGCCCCAATAGGCGCCGATGCAGTTGGGGAAATCGACATCCTCGATCACCGCGATCGAGGGCGCAGGGCCTTCGGCCATGTATTTGTAATAGGCCATGCGGCGCTCCCGGATGACCTCTGGCGCCTCAGACGGCGGGTGTACCGCGGCAATCTTGGCGGTGCGGGCATAGCCCACGATCGCAGGCTCGGGCGGGGCCGAGCACAGCATCGTGCCGCGGGTGAACGCGTCAAACCCGCGCTTGCCCTGCGCCACCTCGATGGCGTTGCAGACGGTGGGGGTGTCGACCTTGCGCAATAGGGTCAGAAGGGACGGTGTCATTTGGCCTCCAGCCAGCGGATCAGGGCCGCTGTGGTGTCGTTGGGTTGTTCCAGAGTGGGCAGATGCCCGGCCTGTTCGATGACTTCAAACCTGCTGTTGGGCAGCAGATCGCGCATGAGCTGGTGTCGATCGACCGGGCATAGGCCATCTTCGCGGCCGCACAGAACCAGCGATGAACCGGCATAGGCTTTCAGGGTTTCAGACTGGTCCGGACGATCCATCAGGGCGCGAGACTGGCGTAGGAACACGTCAGGGCCCAGATCCTCGGCCATCGCCATACACAGGTCCAGAATGGCGCCCTGATTGGGTCCATCGGCCAGATAGTTGGGCTTCATCTCGTCCCGCATCACCTGCCGCAGTTTCCCTTCGCGGACGGCCTCCATTTGCGGGCCGCGCCGTTCCTTGACCTCGGGCTTTTCCGCCAGCGGGTTGGTGTCCAGCAGGGCCAGCCGCTCGACCCTGTCAGGGGCTTGCCGCACAACCTCCATCGCGACGATGCCGCCCATCGACAGGCCTGCCAGCGCAAAGACCGGCGGCGTGTTAGCCAGGATATCGGCGGCCATCGCCTGCACGCTGTCCTGCATCGCCAGCGGAAAAGTCAGTAAGGGCCTGGACCCGGACAGGGCGGCGATCTGCGGCTGATACAGCCGCGCGTCGCACATCATGCCGGGCAATAGAACCAGCGGCGTCATGCGTTGGCCAGTTTCGCGCCCTCGGACAGCGCGGACAGCTTGGCATAAGCAATGTCGGGGTCGACCGCACCAAAGCCCGCAAATGTGCCGAAACCGCAATCACTGCCCGCGATCACACGGCCCGCGCCGACGATATCGGTGAAACGCGTGATGCGTTGCGCGACCAACTCGGGGTGTTCGACAAAGTTCGTCGTGGTGTCGACAACGCCGGGCACCAGAACCTTGTCGTCTGGTATCTCACCCTTGCGGTCGTAGAACACGGTCCATTCATGCGCGTGCCGCGGGTTTGAGGTTTCAAACAGCACATAGCGGGATTTTGTGTTCATCAGGGTCGTGAACACCTTGTCCATGGCGATATCACAGCAATGCGGACCTTCGTAATTGCCCCAGCAGATATGCACGCGCACGCGGTCCTGCGGCACGTTCTGCAGCGCGTGGTTCAATGCCTCGACATGCATATCGGCGATCTTGACGAATTCCGTGTCGGACAGATCGGTGAACAGCATGTGGCGCGACAGGGCAAGGTCCGGACAATCCAATTGCAGGTCCAGCCCGGCGGCCACAATGGTTTCGTATTCGTCCTTCATCGCGTCGGCCAGCGCGGCCAGATACGCCTCACGCGTGGGATAGAAATCGTTCTGCAGGAACAGCGAAATCACACCCGGAGACGCGGCGTTCATGAACCCGCGCTCGGCCCCGTGCTGCGCCATCGCCGCCTTGAGGTTGGCGATGTCTTTCTCCAACTCGCCCTGCCCTTTCGAGCGCACCTCTCCGGTGCATTGCGGCCGGGCATATTGCGGCGTGCCGCCATCGTCAGCCAGCCGCTGCAGAAAGCCGGGGAACATCTTCAAATCGGCCGGGGCATTGCGCGGGCTGTCACCTGAAAACCCGGTATAGCGATCCTTGACGTAAGTCGCGTAGGAAATCTTTGAGGTCTCGCCATCGCTGACGATATCCACCCCGGCCTCAACCTGTTTGCGCACGGTCTCGGAGACGGCTGCGGCCATGCTCGCATCGAAAGCGGCGGGGTTGAAAGGTTCTTCGCGTTCGCGGGCAAAGATGAAATCCACCACCTCTTGCGAGCGCGGCAGCGACCCGACATGTGTTGTCTTTACGGTCATGGAACCTCCGTTATGTCTTGCGTGCCATCAGCACGGTGTGGCTTTGGGTTTCCGGGTCTTTGGCCAGAAATCCGGTCAGGATCATCCCGTTTTCCTCTAGGCAGGTGGCATAGGCTGCGGGCGAGAGAGAGGCGTGATAGACCAGCTCTCCGCCCACGGTTCCCTGCTCCTCTCCGGCGCTGGGGCCGACGGTCAGCATCAGCATCCCGCCTGGACGCAAATGACGCGCCATGCGGGCGATACAGGCCTTCTGCTCGTCAGCTGTCAGGTGGAAAAAGCTGTTCCAGGCGATGATGCCATCAAAACTCTGATCCAGTTCGAAATCCCGCATGTCTGCCTGCAACCAGTTGCCATCGGGCCAACGGCTGTGGGCGATCTCGAGCATGGCTTCTGAGAAATCGACGCCGGTAACGGTGAACCCTTCGGCCTTGAACCAGCGGGCGATGGGCTCCCCGGTGCCGCAGCCCAGATCCAGCACGTGATCGCCGGGTTTCAGGCTGGCGGTGAAGCGCGCCAGCCAGCGCGCTTCGAACAGGGCCTTCGAGCGTTGCTCGTCATAGGCCCTAGCCTGCCGTTCATAGACGGCATGGGTATCGTCGGGATCGACGGTCATCCGACCCAGGTCGCACCGGCGGGATCGTCGGTGGCCGTGATACGGTACAAACCCGCCTGACCGGTCATCGACGGTGCAACGGTATAGGTCTCACCCGGCATCACTACCGCAGTATCGCCGTTGGACAATGTAGTCGAATAGCCATCGACGGTGATCCGCCAGTGACCGCTGGCCGGCATCAGAACCACGGGCTTCTCGGCTTTGACCGCATCATTCTGGGCCGAACCACGCGTCAGGAAGTCAACCTCAAAGCCCGGTTTATCCTTGATGAGACCGGTCTCACCAATCACCAGCGCGGGTTTGTCCGCCGCCAGCGCCATCAGGTCCCAATAGCGCGCCACGTATTTGCCGATCACGGCATCTACCGGCACCTCGGGGTAGGCTTTCAGCTCTTCCTCGGTCAGCAGAGGCATCGGGCGCACGTTGTGCGGCAGTTCCTGACCCTTTTTGCTGTCATACAGCACACCATTGTCGCCCAACATCAGACCGTGCGCCTGTGCGTCTTCGATCACCTGCGGTGCCCATGTCACGCCGCCACCGGCATCGTCGCCGCCGAGGATCGACATGATCATGCCGTAGTCGTCGCCCACGTTCTCGAATCCGCGGAAGATACCTGTGGGGATGTTGAAGATATCACCTTCTTCGGCAATGAACTCACCCGCCGTACCATAACGGCCCCAGAAGAACCGCCAGCGGCCCTTGGCGACGAAGAACACTTCGGCCGTGGTGTGGCTGTGCAGCGAGTTGCGGCATTTCGGAGGTTGCCCTGCCGCGCCGATGTTGAAGCCGATCTTGTCGGTGATGTGGACGTGCTGATCGGGGGATTCCGATACGCCACCGCCGACGATGGTAAAGTTCTCTTTCTGATCGCTGCCCGGGGTGTGGGCGTCGATAAAGGCGGTTTTGCAGGGTTGCAGCTCGCCATAGCGGACGATGCGTTCTTGGATGGTGCTCATTTTGGTCTCCTAACGGGTTTGATGTTGCAACAGGCGGGTTAGCCCGCTGCCCCGGGAGGTCGGTTGTTCAACCGCTTGGCCCGTAAAGAGGCCCGGTGGCAATGATACCGCCGAGTCCCTTCACTGGTATCCAGAGGGGCAGGCACCAAGGGCATCACGCGTCCCCGGTCGCCAGGATAATCTGCTTCCAGACTGAAGTTTCGTCGAACAGGGTCCATTCACGGCGCAGCTTGATGTCACCGCCGATCAACTCACCCCATTCGGCGTGGCTGATGCCCAGAACATACAGCTCGGCCCCGGTCGGAATGCCAAACGCACCCCAGCCGTCATGCTTGCCGTGTAGACTCCAACGGATGGCGGACCGGGGCGGCATGTTCGGATCATCGCGCCCGATCTGGTGATGAATGGTGAAGGTCGCATTGGGCATTGCCGCACGCAGGGACATCCAGAACCGGTCAACCGGATCGCGCCCATGGCCGCTTGCGCCGCCGGGATATTCGGTCTGAACCGCGCGGTCATATTCACGCTCGACCGCGCCCATATCCGCGCCCATCATCCGGGTCAGCAGATCGGCATGGCGCTGTCCCCATTCATTGTCGTTTCCGCGGCCCTTGTAAGGGCCTGCGACATCAATTGCCGGGGTTAGCGGTTTGACGCAGCTTTCCGGCCCGCCTTCACGCGCGATCAGATCACGGGTGAAATCCTTCGGGTCCCAGCCCATCTGACGCACCACCGCGCCGTTATCGCGGATTAGCCATTCGTCATCGATGGCGTTATTGCGCGCATGACAGTCGGCCAGAATGCGATAGCGCAGCTTAGCGCCGGTCGCCTGACCGAACATGCCGTCACCCAGATGGGTGGCCGTGGACATGATGCGGTGGCTCGACAGCATCCCGTCTTCGGGCGTGCCGGACCAGATCACATCCTCGCCCAGAAGGGTGCGGTCGGGGAATTCGGCCAGCGTGGCCATTGTCGCGCCGATCACGCCCTGATTGCCGGTCGACACGCTGCCGGGCATCCGCACCACGATATCCGGTGCGTAATACTCGTGCAGGGTGGAAATCCCCCGGTCTTCCCAGATCTCTTTGGTGATGCCGATGATATAGTCGGGAAAGTCCCGAAACTTAGCGTCAAAGCCCTTCATGTCTCTGTCCTTTGCGGGGGCCACCCTTTGGGCAACCGGGCCGATGTTCGCACGACCAATGGCCCGTCTATGGCCACTTTGCGCGACTTCGCCGTTGCCGGGGTGTCGATATGTTCAAGCAATGCTGAAACGGTTTCCGATACCATGAGATTGGCGCGTTGCCGGATCGTTGTCAGGTTATAGGCAGGCCATGACGCGGGCGGCACATCATCATATCCCACGACCGACACGTCCTCGGGCACGCGCAGGCCCAGCTCAAAGCGGATCACATCCATCACCGCCAGCGCCATGTGGTCGTTGGCTACCAACACCGCATCCGGACGCATATTGGGCGCGACGTCAAACATACGCCGCGCCGCCGCACGGGCCGTTTCCGTGTGAAAGTCACCGACCTCATGCGCAAAGAGATTTTGGTCGGCTTCATTCAACCCGGCGCGAAATCCTGCCTCGCGGTCGCGCTGGGTCGAGGCGCCCTGCCAGCCGGCAATATAGCCGATGCGCTCGTGCCCACCGGCCAAAAGAAACTCGGCCACCTTGCGCCCGCCTACAAAGTTGTCAGACGTGACCGAGGTGATGCCTTCGATATCCTGACTGCGGTTGAACAGCACAACAGGTACACCGGCCTGCTGGCATCGTGTCGCAATTTCCGACGACATCGCGACCGAGGCCAGAATGACGCCATCCACCTGATAGTCGAGGATTTCCGCCATCACGTCTTCTATATTTCCGGCCGTCCGTGAGGCCATGAAGATCAGGACGTGATAGCCCTTTTCCTGCAAAGCGTTCGAGAGCTTTTCAAGTGCTTCAGGGTAGAAGTAATTGTCCAGATACCCGACCACCAAACCGATGATCCGGCTTTTCCCCGACACCATTGCGCGGGCCAGAACATTGGGGCGATAGCCAAGCTTGGCCGCGGCCTTGCGAACCTTTTCCTCGGTCTTCTTGCTGACCGACGCGCCCGGCGTAAACACCCGGCTGACCGCCGATTGGCTGACACCGGCCAGTTGAGCAACTTGAAGAGAGGTGACTTTTTCAGCCATCAGTCTGCCGTCCATCCTCCGTCAATCAGCATTGAAGTGCCCGTAACCAGCGCTGAGGCATCCGAAGCCAGGTAGGTCACCGCGCCCATGATATCCTCGACCTCGCCGATCCGGTCCAGCTTGATCTTTTCCATGATCCACGCGGCCCGTTCGGGATTGTCGAAGGTGGATTGGGTCAAAGGTGTGCGGATGAAAGTCGGGCACACGGTGTTGATGCGAATGCGCTGCTTGCCCCATTCGATCGCCATGGCTTTGACCATGCCTTCAAGCCCGTGCTTGGTCGCGCAATAAAGCGCCCGGTCGACACCGCCGACATGACCCATCTGGCTTGAGATATGGATGATCGACCCCGGCTTGCCCGCCGCCATCAGCGCCTTGGCCGCGTAGGAAGACAGGAAATAGGCCGAGCGAAGGTTGACGTTTGTCACCGCGTCGAAATCTTCGGGCGAGGTCTCAATTGCCGGACCATGACGCGCGGTTCCGGCCGAGTTCACCACCACATCAAAGACACGGCCGTCGAACAGACCGCGCAGCGCCTCAAGATCGCCCTGATCCACCACGGCGGCCTCGGCCGACCAGCCTTGCGCCTGAAATGCGGTAACCGTTTCATTCAGACGATCCGCCCCACGTGCGGCACAGACCACATGCGCTCCCGCTTCGGCCAGAGCTACGGCACAACCCTGCCCGATGCCCGAGGACGCGCCGGTGACAAGGGCGGTCTTGCCCGCCAAGGAAAACGAAGGGGTGCGGGGCAGATCACTCATCAGCTCATTCCATCCGGGATATTGATACGCCCCATGTTGCGGGCCTTATTGAATTCCCGCAGTCGGGCGAAAACGTCAACGCCAAGCTGACGATACGCGTCCAGAAGATCGACCAGTACCCAGTTTTCGCGGATCTTGCCGTTCTCCACCCGCCAGAAATCGAGGCTTCGCATGGTGATCCGCTTGCCCGAGGGCGCGATCCCCATCCAGCCATCATGGGTCACGGTCTGGATCATGTTGGGCCAGCCGGTCACGGCGGCATAATCACCATCCCCGAAGAAGTGATAGGAGATGTCGTCGATATATTGCCCACGATCCGGCATGCCGTTGAGGAACGGAATCTGGTGCCAGTTGCGGAACCCGGAAAACCCGCGCCCAGTACCGATGCCCGCCGGGCCGTACCAATTCATGCGCGGATGCCAGAACCGCTCGGACTCCATCACCTCCGGCCCACCCTGCGAGGGGTGCTTCTTGAGGTGTTCAAGCATGTCGATGATGTGCTGGCAGGCCGCCTGCCCCTTGGCCGCATCATAGGGGCCCGGCACGAAACCGTCCTGCGTCGCCGGTCCGGGCACATGCCATTCGCGACCCAGGCTGGGCGCCATCGGCCAGGCATTCGCCTGCATCATTACCTCGGGGATGTCCCACAGGGCCTGCATCTCGACCACTTTGCCGTCTTCAAAACGGTAGAATTCGTGGAACCGCATGGTCACCTGATGACCAGTGGGGGGGATATCCAACCACGGCCCGGTGAGGGTGCCGGTGTAGTAACCGCCACATCCGACCCAATCGGCGCCATGTTCATCCGGGCCAGCCATGACGATATAGTCGCGGCGTTCCAGATCAGGCCAGGCCGACAGCAGGTCTTTGTAGGCGGTGTCGTAATAGCCGTCGCTGCCGGTGCTGTCGCCAAAGGGATGGCACAGCCTGTAAACAGCGTCAGGGGCGCTGACATCTGCCAGCGCCCTGCGCACACCGTCCTCGCTGAAGTCGTACATCGCCGCCCGAAGCGGCGCGATCAGCGATTTGTGATGTGTGTGCGTGTCACTCATTCAGCGGCGTCCCTATAGGGCGCGGGCTCACCATAGGGCACGTTGATCCCGCCATAGCGACGCACACGAACGTTGCACTGCTCGGCGTGGCCAACAAAGCCTTCGAGCATACACAGGCGCGAGCCATATTCGCCAATCAGCGTCGCTGCCTCATCGGTCAAAACCTTCTGATAGCTGTGCGTCTTCAGGTATTTACCAACCCACAGACCACCGGTATACCGGCCCGCTTTCTTGGTGGGCAGCGTGTGGTTGGTGCCGATCACCTTGTCCCCGTTGGAAACATTGGTGCGCGGACCAAGGAACAGCGCGCCATAGCAAGTCATGTTCTCAAGGAACCAGTCGTCGCGGTCAGTCATGACCTGAACGTGCTCGGACGCGATGTCGTCGGCGACCTGCAACATCTCGTCATAGGTGTCGCAAACGATCACTTCGCCATACTCATCCCAAGACACTTTGGCGGTGCCGGCCGTCGGCAGAATGCCCAGAATACGGTCAACCTCGGCCAGAGTTTCCTCGGCCAGTTTGCGCGAGTTCGTCAGCAGAACGCAGGGGCTGTTATAGCCATGCTCGGCCTGACCCAGCAGGTCGGTGGCGCACAGCTCGGCATCGGCTGCGGTTTCATCGGCGATGACCATGGTTTCGGTCGGACCGGCGAACAGGTCGATACCCACGCGGCCGAACAGCTGGCGCTTGGCTTCAGCAACGAACGCATTACCGGGGCCAACCAGCATGTGAACCGGGTCGATGGTCTCGGTTCCGATCGCCATGGCGCCGATGGCCTGAATGCCGCCCATGACATAAATCTCATGCGCGCCGCCCAGATGCATCGCAGCAATCACAGCCGCATTGGGCTTGCCGTTGAACGGAGGGGTGCAGGCGATGATGCGCGGAACACCGGCGACCGAGGCCGTGGCCACGGACATATGCGCCGAGGCCACCATCGGAAATTTGCCGCCGGGGACATAGCAGCCAACCGACTGAACGGGGATGTTCTTGTGACCCAGGATAACACCCGGCAGGGTTTCGACCTCGATATCCAGCATCGAGTCGCGTTGCGCCTGCGCGAAGTTGCGCACTTGTTCCTGCGCGAACTTGATGTCTGCCAGCTCGCGCTCGGTCAGCTGACCGATCAGGTCGTCGATCTCTTGCTGCGACAGCCGGAACGAGGCGGGCGAGTAGTTGTCGAACTTCTCGCTCAGCGCGCGTACGGCGGCATCGCCACGGGTTTCGATGTCTTTCAGAGTGGCTTCCACCACGGCGCGGGTCTTGGCGTCATCCTCTGCCCGATCGGCGTCAGACTTACCGCGTTTGAGATACTCAATTGCCATTGTCTAAACCCTTTTTATTCAGGACGAGGAGCTGTTTTCTCACCACGGTCATAGGCTTCCCAGCCTTCACCGTTGAAGATATCGACACCCAGTTGTGCGGCGACATGGGCGAAGTCGACATTCACCCAGTTGTCGACAATCTTGCCATCGACCACTTTCCAGAAGTCCATGTAGCGGATCTCGACCCGCTTGCCGGTGGGCGCAATGCCCAGAAACTCGCCGGAGTGGGTGGCTTCCTGACGACCGAACGCCGCAGCCCATTCACCCATGTACAGGCGGGCCTCATCAATGCAGGTCTTGTCCGAGAACGCAGCCTGAAACGGGCGCTGCCAGTTGTCCTGAAACTCTTTCAGACCTGTCTTGGTGCCACAGCCCTGGTTGCCCAGCCAACGGAACCCTTCCGAGAAGAACTCGCCGATGTCGTCAATACGGTGGTCGTTCAGACCATCAACCATAGTTTCGATCACGCGGCGGGTGTCTTCGGTTTTGCTCATGTCCGTGTCGCGGGTCAGGACCGCTTGTTCGGGACGGGAACCTTTCATTTTTCTATCCTTTCAGATCGCAAGAGTGTGTGAGGGGGTCACTGACCCGCCATCACAAAAAGTCCCTCGGCATCCTGTTCAGCGCCGGATGGCGCGATACTGCGCTGTTGCGCGACCGACTGCTCATCAGCCTTTTACCGCCCCGGCTGTCAGACCGCTGACGATCTGGCGCTGGAAGATCAGAACAAGGAAGATCAGCGGCGCGGTGATCGAGACGGCGGCAGCCACGGCGACAACCTGATCGGTCGTGGTGGTTTCGCGGTTGAACATGCCGACAATGGCCGGAACCATGGTCTGGTTCTGCGCGTCCAGCAGCAGTGAGGTCACCAGAAAGTCGTTATAGGCCAGCAAGAAGCTGAACAGCCCCGTGGTAATCACACCCGGCCACATCACCGGCATGATGACACGGCGGAAGGCCTGGAAGTGGCTGCAGCCATCAACGCGGGCGGCCTCGTCCAGCTCAGACGGGATGTTCTGGAAGAACGAGCGCAGCATCCAGATGGTAAAGGGCTGGTTGATCGCAACCAGAACCGCGATCACCGCAAAAGGCTTGCCGTACAGCGTTGGGGCATTGTCGCCCAGGATCGGGCTCAACCATTCGGCCGAGTTGATGAAGACCGGCAGGTAGCCCGCCACCAGAACCGAGTGCGGCAGGGCGCGGAACACCAGCGCCACGATCAGAATCCAGAACGCGAAGGTCGACCCCGAGCGCGCCAGACCATAGCCCGCCAGCGTCCCAACCGTCAGCGACACGGTCACAACCCCGGTGGTCACGATCAGCGAGTTGCGGAAGTTGTCGGAAAAACCGCGATCGATCCAGACGGTTTTGTAATGCTCGGTCGTCAGGCCCAGAACGTCCCGACCCAAGGGACCAAAGAGCGGGTTCAGCACGCCAAGGATCGCAGGCAGGATCACGAAGAACACCACCAGAAAGCCCACGGCGACCGCCAGAATTCCGATGATCCAGCCGATCCATTCCTGACCGGGTTTGGAATAGGATTTGACCATCGAGGGCAAGGTCTTGGTCGCCACGATGATCGTGCCCCAGATCACCGCGATGCCCAGAATGATATCCAGCAGCGACAAACCGTTGCCCTTGGCCAGAGTCGCAGGCCCGAAGATCACATTCAGCGCGTTACTGTCAAAAGCATCCACGGGGGATTTGAAGCTCATCACCGCGATCCAGAAGATCGGGAAGGCGGCGACCAGGCACCAGAAGACCAGGAAGACATTGGATGTCAGTCGCAGGCTGAACGGTTGGCGAAGCGCGCGTGAGGACATATCAGTGACCCCCTTTGTGATCGCGCCATGTCCGGCGCAGCGGAAGGATAAGCAGGATGACGATGCCGATCATGGTCAGCATGGCGCTGGCCGAGGCCCGGCTGATCGACCGGTTGCCGGCCTGATCGGGTACCAGGAAGTCATAGGTCAGCCACTGCAGCGAGATGACATAGCCCTGGCTCGAGAAACCGACGATTTCTTCAAACACGCGATAGGCGTCCATCAGGTGGATCATCGACACAAAGATGATCAGCGGCATCAGGTGCGGGATGACGATGTATTTCATCCGCTGCCAGCGGGTGGCACCGTCAATCACCGCACTTTCCAGACTGTCCTGATTGACGGTCTGCAGACCGGCGTAGAACACGATGGCAGCAAAAGGCGCGACATGCCACACGCGGTAGAGCATCATCAGGATCTCGATCGTCCACGCCTGTGCAAACAGGGCGATATCGCGGTTCAGCCACCATTCCAGCAGCGCGGTCAGGATACCGTCACCGCGGAACAGCCAGTTGATCGACAGCACCCCGATCACCGGCGTGATGATGAAGGGCAGCAGCGAGATAAAGATCACCGGCCCGCGGATCGCCCGCGCCGCGTTGTTGATCAGAACCGCAATGCCCAACCCGCAGACGATCACCAAGGGTAGCGTGATCAGCGTGAATGTCAGGGTAAACCGCAGCGCCTTCCAGAAGTTGATGGTGGACAAAACGCTCAGGCTGCCTTCGCTGATCGCACGCCAGGCCCGTTCGGGTTCCAGAACGTTGCGATAGCTTTGCAGCCCCACATATTGCGTTTGGGTGATGACCGTGCCGTGTTCGTCCAGTTTCGGTTGGGATTTCAGCTCGGTCACGCAGGTCTGGGTCAGGAAACCGGGGGTGCAGGTTTCAACCTCGACCGTCTCATAGATCGGCTGGGTGATGTAAAAGCTCTGCTTGAACACGCTGACCAGCGGGAAAGCGATGAAGAGAAGCATCATAAAGACAGAGGGGCCAACAAAGGCGGCAAATGTCCGGAAATTCATGGCTCTGCCTTTCTCATGGTTCTCGAGGGATCAGGAGGGGATGGGAGGGCCGGAACCCTCCCCCCGGGAGGATCAGTTGTTGACCAGACCTGCTTCTTTCGCAGCAGTCAGATAAGCGGCTTCGATATCGGCCAGAGTGGTCGATGCGTCTTTTACACCGGTCAGATAGTCGGCCAGACCATTACCCAGCGCACTGTGCAGAACGCCCATCGGGGCCGACGCAGGATACGCCTTGGCACCGTTTTCTGCCGACGCTGCGGCACCGGCTGCCAGTTCACCCGGCGTGTAGGCGGGGCTCAGCCAGACAGCGACGTCGTTGTTGGCGCTGACCATGTCACCGTCGATGCCTTCCAAGATCAGACGGAACGCGGCATCCGCTTCTTCGTCGCTCATGTTTGCAGCCAGAACGACACCATCCCACCAGATGGTGGTCGAAGGCGCAGCCGCACCCATCGGCGCCGACGCCATGGTAACCTTGCCGACAACCTGGCTTTCGGCTTCGTCGTTCATCGCCGCGGCACGGCTGGCCCACAGGTTCGCCATCGCGATCTTGCCCTGCTGGAACTGCTGTTGAACGTAGGTCGAGTCGGATACCAGATATTCAGGGTCCATGAACTCGGTCATCGCTTTCATGGTCTCAAGCGCCTTGACGCCCTGTTCGTTGTTGATCGAGGGCATGTTGCCTTCGCCAAAGAACTGTCCGCCTTCGCCCATGTACATGTTGACGAATTCCTGAGCCAGGTTCCAACCAGTCTTGAAGGTCCCGCCGATCGGGTACTCCATGACGCCGGCTTCCTTGATCTTGGCAGCGGCGGCCAGAACGTCGTCATAGGTCTTGGGCTCTTCGATGCCCAGATCTGCCAGAACGTCGTTGCGATACATCAGGTGCTGCGCGTTCACCATCATGGCAATCGCCATAACCTTGCCGTCCACCTTGATCAGCTGGTTCGGCAGCAGGTCCTGACCGTATTTCTCGACCAGATCATCCAGCGGGCGCAGCGAGCCTGCGTTCAGCAGCGGGATCATGGTCTCGTTGGCAACGCCACCGATCTGATACAGCGACGGGTTCGCTGCAAAGGCCTCGGGCTGCTTTTCGCGGAATTCCTGATCCAGCGAAGCGCTGAAGTTGCCGCATTCGGCCATCGCGTCGGTGACGGCTTTCCACGCCTCGAAACCAGCCGAAAGCGATTTCAGTGGCACTTCGTTTTCATACGCACATTCGGCCCATACGCCGGTTGCTGCGAGGGACATGGCGCCTGCCATGAAGAGTGATTTGAGTTTCATGCGTTTCTCCCTGTCAGGATCGGTCCGTCGTCGACGTCCGGACCGCTGTTATGCCCGAATGGGCTGTTTGTGGGATTGCTCCCCGATCCGCGCACCGCTTTCAGCTTCAAAGAGGTGACAGATTTCCGTCGGCACCGAGAACGAGACCATCTCGCCAATTTCGGCGCGGAAGGCTTTGTCGGCCTTGACTGACACCAGTGCACCACCGACCCGGACCGAGATCATGGTCGCGTCGCCCAGCAGCTCCAGCGAATAGATCGGAGCCGTGATCTGACCCTGCCCTTCGGCAAGGCTGGCATCCTCGGCGCGAAAGCCCAGCGTCATCGGGCCATCCGGCGCATCGACCGGAATCTCAACATGTTCGGCACGGAACACGCCGGCTGAGACCTGACCATCCATCAGGTTCATCGCCGGTGAACCGATGAAGCTGGCCACGAAGGTATTCGCGGGGCGGTCATAAATCTCGGTCGGGCTGCCGACCTGCTGAACCACACCTTTTTTCATGACCACAACGCGATCGGCCAGGGTCATGGCTTCGATCTGGTCGTGGGTCACATAGATGGTGGTCACCGCCAGCTCGTGGCTGAGGTTCTTGATCTGCGCTCGGGTCGAAACCCGCAGCTTGGCGTCGAGGTTGGACAGCGGTTCATCCATCAGGAACACGTTGGGTTCGCGGACAATGGCCCGGGCCAAAGCTACACGCTGCCGCTGACCGCCCGAAAGTTCCGCGGGCTTGCGGTGCAGGAACTCGTCCAACTCAACCATCGCGCTGGCACGGCGGACCTTTTCATCATGGGTCGCCGGATCGATGCCGCGCACTTTCAGCGGAAAGCGGATGTTCTCATAGACGTTCATGTTGGGATAGAGCGCGTAGCTCTGGAACACCATCGCCACGTCGCGGTCCTTGGGCTCAAGGTCATTGACCACCTTGCCATCGACCAGAATTTCACCCTCGGTGACGTCTTCCAGACCCGCGATCATCCGCATTGTGGTGGTCTTGCCGCAGCCTGACGGGCCCAGAAGCACCAGAAACTCGCGATCCGCGATGGTCAGGTCGAAATTGTGAACCCCGACAAAGTTGCCCCAGCGTTTGCCGACGTTGCGCAGTTGAATTTCCGCCATGGTGCCCCCTGCAAGGATTCGCTTTGCATACGTTTGCAAAACTGTATTCTTCAGTAATCATTTCTGGCAAGACTTTTTTGCATACGTATGCAAAAAATCCTTAACCCGCGATTCTCAATCGCTTAAATCCAAAGCAAGCCATCAACGAAACGGTGCAAACGTGAGCTTTCAGGAAGAAAAAACACTCGTCTCCTCGTTCTACGAGGCCCTCAATTCATCCAGCGAAACGAATCTGCCTGACGTCTTTGGGCAGTTCTGTGCCGACGATTTGCTGTGGCGCGGCTTTCATCCGTTCGATGAAATCACCGGTGCGGATTCGGTGGCGAGGATATTCTGGCAGCCGCTGAAATCCAGCCTGAAACGGATGCAACGCCGTCAGGATGTGTTTTTCGCGGGCACCAACTCTCTGGAACAGGGCGCGGATGTCTGGGTGGTTTCGATGGGCCATCTGATGGGCCTGTTCGACGCCCCATGGCTGGGGATTCGCCCCACCGGCAAGATGGCCTTTCTGCGTTATTGCGAATTTCACCGGATCGCGGACGGCAAGATTGCCGAAACAGCGATGTATTTCGACATCCCGCATCTGATGGTGCAGGCGGGGCAAAACCCGTTCCCGCCGCAAACCGCAGCACATCTGATCCAACCCGGGCCGCTGACCCATGACGGTCTGCTGTATGAAGACCGGCCCGAGGAAGAAGGCCGCAAGACGCTGGCAGCGATCAACGCCATGATCTCGGACCTTGGACAGTGGAACAGCGGCCTGTCGCTTGAGGACGAATTGGCCCGCACATGGCATGACGACATGATCTGGTGGGGCCCCGAAGGGATCGGCGCCACCTACACGATCGAACGCTATGCCAAGCAGCATTCCGGCCCGTTCCGCGCCGGGTTCACCGACCGCTCCAAGACCAAACATATCTGCCGTCTGGCCGAGGGGCATTACGGCGGTTTCTTCGGCTGGCCCAATTTCACCGCCGTGCCGACAGGTGGGTTCATGGGTATGCCCGCCACCGGCAAACCCGGTGAATTCCGGGTGATCGACATCTACCGCCGCGCGGGCGACAAGCTGGCCGAGAACTGGATTTTCATCGACCTTCTGCATTTCTGGAAACAGCAGGGCGTCGATATTCTGGCCCGCACAACAGGGATTGAAACACCATGAGGATCGATGCGCATCACCACCTATGGGACCTGAACGCGGTGAACTATCCGTGGCTGATGGAAAAGGGCGCGGTGCGGTTCTTTGGCGACCCCTCTCCGATTCAGCGCGACTATCTGCTGCCTGAATTCCGCAAAGATGCCGAGGCCGCCGCGTTTACTGCCTCAGTCCACATTCAGGTCGGCGCCGCCGATCCATGGGCCGAGGCGCAATGGGTGCAGTCCGTCGCCGACCAATACCCCGACTGGCCACTGGCGCAGGTCGCCTTTTGTGACCTGACCGCGGATGACCTGACCGAACAGCTGGAGCGGTTGCAAACCCTGCCCTCGCTGCGTGGCGTGCGCCAGATCATCGGCCGCGCCCCGGGTGAGGATCAGCTATCGGGCACCAATGACCTGCTGGACAACCCCAAGTTTCTGGCCGGGCTGAAACAACTGGGCGATCGTGGCCTGTCCTTTGACCTGCAATTGTTGCCCGAACTGATGGAACGAACTACCGCCGTTCTGGATCAGGCACCAGCAACCCAAGTGGCGCTGTGTCATGCCGGGTCGCCGCATGACCGATCCGCACAGGGACTGGAAGGCTGGGCCAAGGCGCTGCAATCGCTTGCGACACTGCCGCAGGTCACCTGCAAACTCTCGGGCCTCGGCATGTTCGATCACAATTGGAGCACCGACAGCGTCAGACCCATCGTCGAGACCTGCCTGACCCAATTTGTGCCTGAACGCTGCATGTTCGGGTCTAATTTTCCGGTCGACAGCCTGTCATCCAGTTACGCGGATCTGATCGCCAGACACAAAGCATTGGTGCCCGATGCCCATCACGATCAGGTTTTCGGGCGCACCGCGCAGAAGTTCTATCACATGTAAAGGGCTGGGTGTCCTGAGGGTCAGGACACCGATTGCTCGGACACGATCTCGCCAAACCGGGTGAAGAACTTGCCCGACAGCTTTTTGGCGGTGCCCGAGATCAGACGGCTGCCCAACTGGGCGATCTTGCCGCCGACATCGACTTTGGCCGTGTAAGACAGCACCGTCTCATCCCCGTCTTCGGTCAGCGTCACGTCGGCCCCGCCTTTGGCAAAGCCCGCCGCCCCACCCTTGCCTTCGCCGGACAGAGAAAACCCATCAGGGGCGTTGGAGGTGTCCAGCGTGACTTCACCGGCGAACTTGGCTTTGACCGGGCCGATCTTCAGCACAACCTTGGCCGCAAGCTCATCGGGCGCGTTCTGAGTCAGTTCCTCGCAGCCCGGAATGCACTCCTGCAGGATCTCAGGGTTGTTTAGGGCTTGATACACGACATCCCGCGGTGCCGAGATGCGGATTTCATCACTCAGGTCCATGCGCGCTTCCTTTGATCAGTGACTTGCCTTGTTCAGCAAAGTTACAGGTTCCGGCGCATCTTTCCAGAGTCTGTTTCGGCGCCGCCAATCCCCGACCGGCGGCGCCCGGTTTATCAGTCGCTGATCGCGCCTTCCTCATCCCGGCGCTGGTGCATCTTGGCTTTGACCCGTGCGCCCACGATCAGGGGCAAGACAAAACCGATGATGGCGATGGCCCACAGCGCGATGGACAGTGGGCTGTCGATCAGGGTCCACCAGTTGCCGTTGTCGATGGTCACCGCACGGCGCAGGTTGTTCTCCATCGAGTTGCCCAGCAGCGTGCCAAGGATGATCGGCACCAGCGGCACGTCCAGCTTGCGCAGGACCCAGCCCATCACGCCAAACCCGATCATCACCAGCAGGTCAAAGCTCGACCCCGAAATGCCGTAGATGCCGACAAAGCTGACCATCGCCACAATCGGCATCAGGATGCGCGAGGGGATCATCAGCACGCGGGTGAACAGCCCCACCATCGGGATGTTCATCGCCAGCAGCATGAAGTTCGCGATGAACAGCGCGGCGATCAGGCCCCAGACCACATCCGGGTTCTGCGTGAACAGCAGCGGACCGGGTGTGATGTTCAGCGCCAGCAAAACCGCAAGCAGCACGGCCGTTGTCCCCGACCCCGGCACGCCCAGCGCCAGCATCGGCACCAAAGCACCACCAGCGGCGGCGTTGTTACCAGCCTCAGGCGCGGCCACGCCCCGTGGGTCACCGGTGCCGAAGGTGTTTTCCTTGTCGACCAGCCGTTTCTCCATCGAATAAGAGATGAACGAGCCCAAAGAAGCCCCGGCCCCCGGCAGAACCCCGGCGATAAAGCCAAGGAACGAGGTCCGCAGCATGGTCGGCGTGCATTTCTTGACCATCGTCATCGGCGGATAGAGGCGACCGATATTCAGCTTGCGGCCTTCGGCATCCGATCCACCATGGCGGTGTTCAAGGAAAATGAACACTTCGGACAGGGCAAACAGACCGACGATCGCGACAAGGAAGTCCAGCCCGTCATACAGATGCACCTCGCCAAAGGTGAACCGCGGCACACCGGTCTGGGTATCCACACCGATGGTGGCCAACCCGAGGCCCAGCGCGGCAGCGAAGGCGGATTTGGCTTGGTTGGTCGAGGACACACCGCCCAGCGTCATGAAGGCCAGCGCGAACAGGGCGAAGTATTCAGCCGGTCCGAACAGCAGTGCGATTTTCACCAGCTGCGGAGCCAGAAAGATCAGGCCCCATGTGGCCAGAAACGCACCGACAAAGGATGCGATGCCGGACAGCGACAGCGCCTCACCGGCAAAGCCCTTTTTCGCCATGGGATGCCCGTCCAGACAGGTCATCATGGCCGGTTCGTCTCCGGGAATGTTCAGCAGGATTGATGAGATCCGCCCCCCATACATTGCCCCGTAATACACACTGGTCAGCAGGATCAGCGACGGCGTCGCCCCCAGCCCCAGCGTGAAAGCCAGTGGGATCAGGATGGCCACGCCGTTTGACGGGCCAAGACCGGGCAGCGCGCCCATAATCGTGCCCAGAAAACAGCCCAGCAGGGCCAGCATCAGGTTCTGCCATGTCAGCGCGATGGCAAAACCGTCTCCTAAAGATGCAAGAGTTTCCATGTCTTATTCCTCAGAACCCCAGCGGGCCACGGGCCAGCGACAGGCCCAGAACCAGATGGAAGATGACGTAGATGCCGACGGACGTACCGATGCCCACCAGCACGCTTTCGATCGGGCCAGAGCCCAGGCGCCAGGCCAGGTAAGTGGCGGCAAAGGCGGTGGCGATGACAAAGCCAATCTCGGGCAGCAGCTCGGCGTAAAGGATCATCATCACCACGGCGGCGCCAACCTCGACCAAACGGCTCAGCGTGGGCCATTCGGGTTCAGTGTCGGGGCGTAGGGCAATGACGATGCTCGAAAGGCCCAGAATAGCGGCGATGATCAGGGGGAAGGCTTTGGGTCCGACGGCATCGGACAGAAAGCTCTCTTCGATCGCCAAAGCGGAAAAGGCAAATCCGATGGCGAGTAGCAGTCCGACGACCCCGAAGATGCGGTCACTCATCGGTGTCTCCTATTGTTCGGGTAAATCTAATGATCCGGGCACGGCTAGGTGCCCGGATCGCTGTGAGTGGTTATTTGATGATCCCGATCTCTTTCGAGATCGTCTGGATCTGACCCACGGATTCAGCAACGAAGTCCTGGAAGGCAGCCCCCTGCAAGTCCAGCGGGGCCAGACCGTTGGCGGCCATCACCTCTTTCCATTCGTCCGAGGCGTAAAGATCACCGATCTTGCCAACCCAATCGCCATAAGCCTCATCGGTCATGCCGCCCGGAGCGTAGAAGCCGCGCCAGTTTGCGCCGATGGCGTCAACGCCCTGCTCCTTGGCGGTCGGGAAATCGGCAAACTCACCGGGCAGCCGTTCGGGTGCCAGCACTGCGATCACCTTGATGTCGCCGGAATCCACGAAACCCTTGGCCTCGGAAATGTCACCGGTGAAGGCTTGAACCGACCCGGCCAGTAGTTGGGTCACGGCCTCGCCACCGCCGTCAAAGGCGATGTACTTGACCGAGCGCACGTCGTCGATGCCATAGGCATTGGCTGCGATCAGAACCTTCAGGTGGTCCCAACCACCCACGGCAGACCCGCCGGCAACCGACACCGAGGCCGGGTCTGCTTTGATCTGATCCAGCAGTTCCGGCAGCGTGTTGACCGCGCTGTCCGCCGCCACGGCGATCACGCCATAGTCGGCGCCGATGGCAGCAAGCCACCGCACTTGATCCATGGTGTTACCCGGATAAGCGCCTTGCGCCAGACGGGTCGCGGTGGCTGCACTGGCCGCAACGATCAGCTCGCTGTCCTCACCACGTTTGTTCACCACTTCGGCAAAGGCCACACCACCGCCGCCACCGGCAAGGTTCACCACCTGCATGGTCTGGTCGATCAGGCCCAGATCCTGCAACGATTTACCCACCTGACGGCAGGTGAAGTCCCAGCCGCCACCGGGGTTGGCCGGGGCGATACATTCCTGTGCGCTGGCCGCAACGCCGGACAGGGCAAAGACAGCAGCCGCAATTGCGCCACTGGTTCCAAACAGTTTCATTCGTGTCTCCTCCTTGGGTCTTTTTGGGCCGCATTTCAGCAACCGAAACCGATCCCCGCAGGCGCATGTCCTTGCAGGTCGTACCTGTTTACCGAATAATGCTGTCACGAACCTGTCACAGTTCCGGCGTTCGACTTTGGGAGGGGTCATGCGCGTTTTGATGATCGAAGATGCCGAGGATCTGGCCGAGGGCGTCGTGGCCCATCTGGCCCGCTCAGGTGTGGTGTGTGATCTGGCGACCACCGTGGAATCCGCCCGCGATTTCCGCGCGGTACAAAGCTATGACGCCATGCTGCTGGACATCAATCTGCCCGACGGGTCCGGCTTGAATTTCCTTGGCAAAATCCGCGCGTCAGGCGACCGCACGCCGGTGCTGATGCTGACCGCGCTGACCTCGGTCGAGGATCGTGTGGCCGCCCTGGACAAGGGCGCTGACGATTATCTGGGCAAGCCCTTTGATCAGCGCGAGCTTGAGGCCCGCCTGCGCGCCCTCGTCCGCCGCGACGCTGACCGCAAAAGCGAGCAGATCACGCTGGGACCGCTGATCTATGCCCCCAAGGACCGCAGCGCCACATTGGAGGGTAAGCGCCTGAACCTGACCGCCCGCGAGGCCGCCGTGCTGGACGCGCTGATCCGGCACGAGGGTCAATACCTGTCGAAAACGCGCCTCTATGACTCGCTTTACGGGTTCGAGGATGCCGATGTGGGCGAGAACGCGATTGAGCTGTACATCGCCCGCCTGCGCAAAAAGTTCACCGGCAGTACCGTCAGTATCACCACCCAGCGCGGGGTGGGATATCGGATTGGTCTGGATGGCTAGGCTGCACCTGCCCCACAGCCTGACGGCGCGAGTTCTCAGCGCGGTGATGCTGATCCTGATATTGGGAGGCTGTCTGGTGGCGCTGTCGATCTGGGCCAATGGGCGGCTGGCGGCGCGGCAGGCCTATGATCGACTACTGCTGGGCGCGGCCAACGATATCGCCGAATCCGTGCGCATTCAGGATAGCGAGCCGTTTGTGGACCTGCCGGTCTCGGCCTTTCAACTGCTGGCGCAGGCGCCGGATGACCGGATTTTCTATGCGGTACAGGTGCCCGGTGGCCCGTTCATCACCGGGCTGGACCGTGACACAGCGATTGAGGTGCCACAACAACCCGGCACCGCGCCCTTCTACTTCACCGCCGACCTGAACGGGGAACCCGCCCGCTTTGTCCGCGTGGCCCGACTGTTTGCCGAACGGGAGTTTTCAGGCGAGGTTGAAGTGCTGGTCGGCCAGACCCTGCGCGCACGCAAGATGATGACCGCCGGGCTGATGCGTGATGCGTTGCTGCCGATGGCCGGTGCAGGGATTTTGCTGCTGATCATGTCGTGGTTTGTCACACGCTCGGCTCTGCGCCCGCTTGAGGCCCTGTCCGACGACCTCACCCGCCGCGATCCGTATGACCTGACACCGATGACCAGCGATGGCTTGCCGCGTGAGCTGCAGGTGATGCTGAACGCGATGAACCGCTTCATGGGGCGGCTCGACCGGCAGGTGGACACGATGCGTAACCTGATCGCCGACACCGCCCATCAGCTGCGCACCCCGGTCGCCGCCATCCGGGTACAGGCCGAAATCGCGCAGGACGACCCCGATCCCCCTGCCCGCGCACGCGCCTTGGATCGGTTGCTAAGGCGCACGCGGTCACTGGGCACCCTGCTGGATCAGCTGCTGTCCCGCGCCATGGTAATCCACCGCATCGACAGCGCCCCCCGGCGTCCTGTTGATCTGCGTGAGGTGGCGCTGGACGTGCTGGAACAAAGCGATCACGAACTGGTCGCGCCCGGTGTCGAGGTGCGGCTGGAGATCGGCGAAACCCCGGTGCTGGTGAATGCCGATGCCTTTTCCCTTGGTGAGGCCGCAAAGAACCTGCTGGGCAATGCGCTGCGGCACGGCGACCCTCCGGTCAGCATTGGCGCAGCTCAAGAGGGCAACCGCGCCATTCTGTGGGTGCGCGATCACGGTCTCGGCCCCGCCACGCCCGTCGCCGATAACATCGGGGACCGGTTCAATCGCACCACCGGCTCGGGCGAGGACAGCAGCGGGCTGGGCCTGTCGATCGTGAAATCCACTGCCGAGGCTTTTGACGGCAAGGTTGAAATGAACCGCGACGATACCGGGTTTCGCGCGGCACTCAGCTTTCCGGTCACAAGGGGGATGGAATGATCCGCACCTTTTTGATCTGTGTTCTGTTTGCCCTGCCCAGCGCTCTGCGCGCACAAGAAGCCACGGCCAGCTTCGGAGGCGGCAATGACCCGATGCTGATCCGCTCGACCACCGATATCGCCATCATTGCCCCGGTCCTGGAACGCTTTGCCGAGCTGAACCCCAATCTGGTGATCACCTACGAACAATGGAGCTCGAACGCGCTGTTTCAGCACAGCCGCACGGTCTGCAAAGGCGGTCAGAACCCCGCCGATGTAGTGTTTTCCTCGGCCATTCAGCAGATGGTGTGGCTGGTCAATTCCGCCTGTGCCCACCGCTATCGTTCATCCCGAACCGAGGCCCTGCCGGACGCACGGCGCTGGCGGGATGAGCTGTGGGGCATCACCACCGAACCTGCGGTCATCGCCTATAACAAGGAGTTGCTGGACGATCAGCACGTGCCTCGCAACCGCTTTGCCCTGCTGGACGCGATGCGCACGCAGCCCGATCTGCTGCGGGGCCGGGTGGCCACTTACGATATCGCCGCCTCGGGTCTGGGGTATCTTTTCGCCTATGGTGACAGTCTTGAGGCCACGACCTTTGGTTCCCTGATCGAAGGCTTCGCCCGCATCGACGCCGTGGCGACCTGCTGTTCCTCCGAGATCATCCGCGACGTGGCCGAGGGGCGGTTCCTGATCGCCTATAACGTTCTAGGATCTTACGTCGCCAACGCTGACGCGCCGGGCGTGGGTGTGATCCTGCCCGAGGATTACACGCTGGTCCTGTCCCGCGCCCTTATGATTCCGGCTCAGGCAGCCAACAAGGATGCCGCGACCGGGTTTCTGGATTTCCTGCTGTCACCTGAAGCGCAAAACCTGCTGGCGGCTTCGGGGCTTGTGGCCCAGATGGACGCGGCCGAGACCGGCCTGCCCCCCAGCGCCCGCCGCTTTATCGCGCTGTCCCCGGCGCTGCTGGTCGCACGAGACCAGAACCGCCGGGCAGAGCTGTTCAAACTGTGGAACGACGCCTTTGACGTGGAAACCGCGCGCTAGGCCTGTTTCTCGACCACCGGCTCTCCCTCGGCATTGACCGCCGGTTCGACATCGGGCCGGACTGGTTCCGCCTCCATCTCGATGACCTCGGGTTCGGCCGTTTCCTCGACCTCTTCGATTTCGAGTTCCGGCTCGGGTTCGGGTTCTGGCTCGGGTTTGTCCTCAAGCGCGCCGACGATCAGCGGCAGCATGTGAACGCCGGTGGCCGTTGCGATCTCCGGCGTTTGCGGGGTTTGCCAGCTGAGGGTGTCAAAGCTGCCGCAGTTCTGACAGACCGGCGCCCATTCGGGCTGAATGTCGTGGCAGTTGTCACAGACCCATTGCGGCCCGCGCGGCGCGTTCAGTGCCTTGGCCAGCCAACCCTGCACCACGGCGTCCGAGGCGCCCTCGCCCCGTTCAATTGCCGCCATCAGCGTATAGGCGCGCGCATCAGCCTGTTTTTCCACGACATCGCCCAGCGCCCGGCGAGCTTCTGGGAAATCCTCGGCCACGATGTTCAGCTCGGCCAGAATCAGGCGAGTTTCCGGGTTCTCGGGATGAATGCGTGTCAGCGCCGTAAACCGCTTGATCCGCGCCTCGGGGGTTTCATCCGGAGCAATCTCGGCAAAGGCATGGGCCAGATCGGGGTGCGGCTGCACCTCCCAGGCTTTTTTCAGAATTTTGGTCGCGGCGCGCGGCTTGCCCTTTTCGATATAGGCTCGCGCGGCCATCGCGGCGGCGGGCACCAGATCAGGCGACAGGCGGTTTGCCTCGATCGCGTGTTCCTGCTGTTCGACCGTTGCGCCTTCGGCCAGAATATCCTTGGCCTCGGACAGGGCCAGAACCGCATCGCGGCGCTTGAACACGTCACGCGGCAGGTGACCGGCCTTCAGCTTGGCAGTCAGGGTCGAGCGCGCGCCGGCCCAGTCCTGCGACTTGGTCTGCAGACCCAGCAGAATGTCCTGCGTCTCGGCATGGCGCGGTTTGATCGCCAGCGCCTTTTCGGCCAGCTTGCGGGCTGTGTCGTCGTCGCCCTCGGCCAGTTTCTGTTTCATGATGCCGCGCACACCGACAAAGCGCGTGGCGTTGTTCGTGACCAGCTTCTTGTAGGTTTCGGACGCCTTTTTGGTGTCACCATTCATCTCGGCCGCCTGCGCGACTAGCAGGTTGGTCAGCTCGGGCTTGTTCAGCAGCTTTTCGGCCTTGTAGGCCTTGTTCATGGCCACGCGCCCCTCGCCCGAGGCCAGTGCCATCAGGCCATCGGACAGCGCCTGATAGCCCCGCTTTTCGCGGCTGCGGTCGAAATAGCGCGACAGCGCGGTTTCATCCCCGTTGAGGAATTTCAGTGTTGCGATCAATAGGGTCAGCAGCTTGAAGAAAACCCAGATCAGAACAACCAGCACGCCCAACGCGATCACCGATTGCAGGGGTCCAAGCGTGAATTCCTGACCCCAAGCCGTGATCTGCACGCCGCCACTGGTTTCCATCAGGAACATGGCGCCCATGGCCAGCAGGCCGATAATCGCTACAAAAACAAGGATCTTTAACAATGACCACAGCATGGCAGGTCCTTCAGTTCGAGTTTACGCTGGATTGCAGCGCATTTGCGGCGTCCACGGCAGCCAACCGCGTCTGGGCCGTCTGTTCCCAATCCGCCAGTGCCGCCTTGGCCGCATCGGGCAGGGATTTGAGTTCGCTCAGCGCGGCAGCAATATCACCACCCGCCAGCGCAGCCTCGGCCCGCGACAGGACCGCGTCGGGGCTGTCGCCCTCTTGCGGGGTGACCGAGCGCGCGCCGGTCTGGCGTTGCAGGAATGCGACCAGACCCGTGGCATTGTCTGCATCTCGCGCATCGGCCAGTGCGGTTCGGGCCGCAGGCGCGAAGGAGTTCCGCAGAGTGTCCAGGGTGGCAACGCCTTCTTTTGCCGGGGCTGACAGAGCATCGGGTACGGTCACACCGCCAGCCGTCAGTTCGGCCACCAGATCACTATAGGGCTGTCCCGCGTCCAGTTGGCTGTGCACCTGAGACAGGATTGATGCATTTGTGGCCGCCTGCGCTTTGGCGGCGGCCTGCGCCTCAAGCGCCTGTGCATCCGAGACCATTTTCTCGACCTCGGCCCGCTGCGCGGCAAGCGAGTCCTGCAGTTTCTTTAGTTCGGCCTCAAACGCTGCCGAGGTCTCGGGAGAGGCGCCTTGCGTCAGCGCACCGCTTTCCAGATCGCTCAGGCGGCTGGCCAGAGGGTCGATCTTGCCCGCCAGCCCATCGAGGCCGGATTTCACCGCATCCAATTCCGCGCCCATTGGCGTGATCTGATCTGTCAGGGCAGCGATTTTGCTGTCCACATCGGAACTGTCTGAACTGTCGGCCAAGGATTTCGTCAGTGCCTCGATCTGGCTGGACTGTTCATTGAGCTTCGCCTCAAGCGCTGCAAGTCCGTCGGACTCGCCCGACCCGAAAAAACCCGCACTGCCCGCAGCAAACCCGATCCCGGCCGCAAGTACTCCGCCCAGCAGGGCCGGCACAAAGCCGCCGCGTTTTTCCTGTTCAGGTTCGGCGGATTTGTCTGCGACCGCCGCGACGGGCTCTTCCACTACTTGTTCGGCTTCGGCTTCGGCTTCGGCTTCGGCTTCGGCTTCGGCTTCGGCTTCGGCTTCGGCTTCGGCTTCGGCTTCGGCTTCGGCTTCGGCT
>NZ_JBQFRE010000017.1:0-60191 GCF_056537245.1 Ruegeria sp. CG11 | reverse complement strand
TCCCAGCGGCAAGTCAAGCCCCGTGGGCGTGACAAACAACTCAATCTGGTCGCGCGACAGATTCCAATGATCAATCGCCAATGAACCCGCAACAGACTCGTCCAAATCCGTGCCAGGATGCAGGCGCGGAAGCAGGATCGTGGCCCGCAAATGCTGGACCAGCTTGGCCTTGCAGGGTTTGGTGTCGGCTTTCATTCGCCCTCCCCGGACGTATGGCGCGAATCGCGGCGTTGCTTCGGTGCGCCATTAGTATTCTAAGAAAATACATATTGTATATAGAAAAGAATCGTGCAGCATAGACTATTGACTACGTAAAACTGAACGGAACACCCGATGCGCCAACCGCGCCACATCACCTTCATTCTGGTCGAGGAATTTTCGCACCTCGCCTTTTCCTGCGCGGTCGAGCCACTGCGGATCGCGAATCTTGTCAGCGGCGAGAAGCTTTACGAGTGGAGCTTCCTTTCCGAACATGGCGAACAGGCAGTCTGTTCCAACGGGTCGGTCACGCTGGTGCATGGCGGTTTGGATGTGTTGCCGAAGACCAATCAGCTGTTCGTGCTTTCCGGCATTAATATGCGAAACCACGCAACGCGGTCGTTGCTGGCAACGTTGCGGCGTGAGCGCGCGAAGGGAACGGCCCTTGGCGCGTTATGCTCTGGTGCCTGGCTGCTGGCCGAGGCGGGGTTTCTGGACGGGATGCAGGCGGCGATCCACTGGGAATACCATGATGCGTTCATGGAGGCGTTCCCCGAAGTGAATCTGGTGCGCAGCGTCTTTGTAGCTGACGAAAAGCACATCACGGCCTCGGGCGGAACTGCGACCGCCGACCTGATGCTGCACCTGATCGAACGCGACCACGGTGAAGAACTGGCCATCGCAGTTGCAGATCAGATGGTCTATAACGCAGTACGCAATGCCACTGCGAAACAGCGGGTGTCGCTACAGTCGCGCAACGGGATGCGAAACGCCCATCTGGCCAAGGCGATCCACATCATGCGGGATTGTATCGAAGCACCGGTGTCGCCGTCGCAAATCGCCGAAGATCTGGGCATATCGACCCGTCAGCTGGAACGGTTGTTCGGCAAATACCTGAACTCTTCGCCCAAGAAGTACTTTATGGAATTGCGCCTGGAGCGTGCCCAAAAGTTGTTGCTGCAAACCGAGGCGTCAGTGACCGAGGTTGCCATGGCTTGCGGGTTCGAAAGCCCCGGGCATTTTTCGCGGGTTTATCGGTCCAGCTTTGGCGTCACGCCACATGCACAGAAAAGCAAAATTGACTGAGTGTCAGCGGCGGGGGGAGCTGCTCTGTCCGTCGGCGAGCCCGGCTGGTCAGGCGCTCACCCCCTGGTCCCGCTCGTACCCCCTCGTTAAATTCAAACTCGTAAACTGATCAGCAGGATTAAGCATTCATAGATGCCAAAATGGGCATAACTATTACAAGATCGTGTCAGATATATGTAGGTTTTGGCCTAACTTAGCGTTGCTGCCCTAATTCAGGTTGAGCAGAAAGCCCCCGCAGACAAACTGCTGCGCAGGTCCCGAGCCTACTTATGTTTGCGTTATTACTTGCTTTGTGTCATTTTTATTTAGCCAATAAAGGGACGATTTCTGCAAATAATGGCGTTAAATCGCAACCGAATTTCTTTGAGAGTTTCCAAGTCCTCATCAGGAGTTAACGTTGGAGGACGCATATGAATTTGGAATCCCACGAAGCCGCAGTGGAATTTGCGCCGCGTATTATTTCTATTGCGAAGCGCGAGCGGCAGATATGTCAGGCGTCCAAAGCTGCTGAAGCCGCGTTCGAACGTATCGCCGGTGCGGCTACTAGTGGTGTTGCGGTGCATAGCGAATTGCAGGGTCGGGTGTTTTCCATCTTCCGCTGGTATTTTCTTTCGGCCTTTTGCACGCGCCTGCTGACGGATGCCGGGCATCGGCTGGAGCATCAAACCCTGCAGGTGTCGGTGGACATCTTCAGCGCGGTCAAGATGGTTCTGACGGAACGTGAGATCGAACGCTCGATGGCGCTGGTCAGTATCGAGCGCACGTCCCCCACGGTGGTACGGGCCAATGACATCGGTAGCCGGGGGCACACCGTGGGTTGGGTCGCCGCCGGGTTGCATGAAAAGGGTCGGGATTTCCCGGACGAGATTCAAAACGCCCTGGCCGGTGCGCTGGCGGCGTCGGCCCGGATCAACTGACGCTTCAGTGGGGCTGCCCCCACGTCAGGACCTGACTGCACAGTTTACACAACCACAAATCCTTGCGTACGATCCGGTTGAATTCTTCCGATGGATTTAACGCAAGGGTTTGATGCGATGTCAGAAACACTGGACCTGCATAAGTTTGAAAATCTAAGTCCTTTCCAGATAAAAGACGAACTCATCAAGCTGGCCGAGAAAGAGTCGCGCCAGATGGCATTGCCTTATCTGAATGCAGGACGAGGCAATCCTAACTGGATCGCCACAAAAGCCCGTGAGGCGTTTTTCCTGCTGGGCCAGTTCGCAATGACCGAAGCGCAACGTCACCGCAATGAACCGCAGGTTGGGCTGTCCGGGATGCCGCAGGGGCCGGGGTGCCATGATAGGCTCAAGGCGTATTGTGTGGACTCAGTTGATAAGAACGGCCCTCCGGGCGCGGATACTCTGGCCGCCCTCGTGGACTTTGCGATTGAGAAATTCGGCTTCACGCCGGACGATTTCGTGCTGGAACTGACCGACGGCGTCGTAGGCGACCACTATCCGATGCCGGACCGGTGCATGAAGCACAACGAAGCGATCGTCCATGAATACGTGATGTGGGCGATGTGTGCGGGGCATCGGCCCAACGCAAAGTTCGACATCTACGCGGTCGAAGGTGGCACCGCCGCGATGTGCTATATCTTCAAGGCGCTCAAGAACCAGCGACTGCTGAATGCGGGTGACACCATCGCCTTGGGCACACCGATCTTCACGCCTTACCTGGAAATGCCGGTGCTGGAAGATTACGGGTTGAACGTGGTGGATGTATCCTCGGAAGAGGAGGACCATTTCCAGCTGACCGATGACGATCTGGAGCAACTGTCTGACCCGAAAGTCAAAGCGCTGTTCCTAGTGAACCCGGGTAACCCGTCCTCGGTCGCGATCAGCTCCGAGGTGATGGCCCGGCTGGTCGAGTTCGTCAAAACACGCCGTCCGGATCTGATCATCCTGACTGACGACGTCTATGGCACGTTCATTCCGAACTTTCAGTCTGTGATGGGGCATCTGCCTGAGAATACAATCGGGGTCTATTCTTTCTCCAAGTATTTCGGCTGCACCGGCTGGCGGCTGGGCGCGATTCTGGTGGCCGAGAACAACATCTTCGACAAGATGATCGCCGAGGCCCCGGCCGAGACCAAAGCCGTTGTGAATGCGCGGTACGAGACGCTGACCCCGGACCCGGACTCGTTCAAATTTATCGACCGGATTGTCGCCGACAGTCGTGACGTCGCGCTGAACCACACGGCGGGCCTGTCGCTGCCGCAGCAGGTGATGATGACACTGTTTTCGCTGGTGGAACTGATGGACGAGGACAAAGGCTATCAGAAGTTCTGCTGGGGTATCCTGAAGCACCGCTTTGATGAGTTGGTTGATGGGATGGGCATCGAGGTCCCCGACAACCCGCTGTTCGACCGGTATTACGGCATCATCGATTTCGAGTACTGGCTACGCAAATATGTCGGCGAAGAGGTGGTCGAGTGGATCAAGGAAAACGTCCACCCGTTGGATATTTCCTTCAAGCTGGCGCAGGACCACGGGATCGTGCTACTGAACGGATCGGGTTTTGATGCCCCGAACTGGTCGGCGCGGGTGTCTTTCGCCAATCTTGATGACAGCGCCTATTGTCAGATCGGACGCGCGGTGCGGGCTGTGGCCATTGGCTATGTGCAGGCCTATCGCGCCTCGAAAGGCTTGCCGCTGCACGGCTAAGGCGGAACTGCGGAGAGGCTGCTGCTTTGGAACTGATCGGGTCGATCTTTGGTCATCATCCCGCCCTTGCTCTGTTCTGCAGCCTCGCCCTTGGCTATGCGCTAGGCAAAATCACCGTCGGTTCGTTCACCGTTGGTTCGGTGGCGGGGTGCCTGCTGGCTGGCGTGTTGGTCGGGCAGACCGGAGTAGTGGTGTCGGATGATCTGAAACAGGCTTTCTTTCTGCTGTTCCTGTTTTCCATCGGCTACCGAACCGGGCCGCAGTTCTTTCGATCCCTGAACCTGCATGCTTTACCACAGATTGCCGTCACCGTGCTGCTGTGTGTTGTGGCGCTGGTCGTCGCCCTGCTTTTGGCCACGCTGATGGGGCTGTCAGTGGGGATTGCAGCGGGTCTTTTGGCGGGCGGTGTGACCGAAAGTGCTACGCTGGGCGTGGCCATTGATGCCTTTGCCAAAACCGGGGCGGACGAGGCGGCGCAGCAGATTTTCGATGGAGAGATCGCCACCGGTTTCGCCGTGGCCTATTTCGTTGGCGTGATCGCCACAATCTTTTTCCACACTCAACTGGCCCCCCGGTTCTATGGCCGGTCGCTGAAAGAGGCCTGCGCGGAACATGAGGCCGAGCTGAACAACAACGGTGCCCCTATGGTGTCGGAACATCGCGACTTTGAGGCGCGCGCCTATCGCATCAATCCTGAATTTGCCGGCCACAGAATTTCCGAGCTTGAGGCCCGCGTGCCGGACCATGTCCGCGCCTATTTCGACCGGGTGCGGCGCGGGGGCAGAATCCTGCCAACCTCGCGCGATATGGTGCTGCAAGAGGGCGACATCGCCGCCATCGCAGGCGTGCGGTCCTATCTGATCGATCACACCGCCATGTTGGGGGAAGAGGTCGAAGACCCCGAACTTCTCGATCTTCCGGTTCAGACCAATGATATCGTCGTGACCAATAAAGAGGTGGTCAACCAAACCCTGGCCGAACTGTCCGCCCGCCCCGAGGCGCGCACCATCTATCTGCGCGGTATCATGCGCAGCGGTGAGCGGCTGCCGATCTTTCGCGGCGTGACCCTGCACAAGGGCGATGTGCTGACCGTATCGGGCACCCGCAGCCATATCGAAGATGCCGCCAATCGGTTGGGCTATCTGGATCGCGAAGCCAACAAGACCGACATGGTCTTTGTGGCCTTTTTTATCCTGCTGGGTGGGCTGATCGGCATCCCCGCGCTGAAGTACGGCGCGATTGAGCTGGGTTTGGGCACTTCAGTCGGGGTGCTCTTGGGTGGTCTGGTGGCGGGGTGGCTGCGCTCGACCCACCGGACATTTGGCTTTGTGCCCGAGGCGACGCTGTGGATCTTCGACTCGCTGGGGCTGTGCGTGTTTGTGGCTTGTGTGGGCATCACCTCGGGCCCCAGTTTTGTCACCGGAGTGATGGAAAGCGGGCCGTCGCTGATCTTTGGCTCGGTCGCTATTGTGCTTTTGGCCCACGGGTCCGCGGTTTTTGTGGGCCGCAAGGTTTTTGGCATAAACGAGGGCGTTTTGGCCGGCACGTGCTGCGGGGCAGGGACGTCGGCCCCCGGTCTGGCCGCCGTGCAAGAGGCCGCGCAAAGCCAGGTTCCGACGCTGGGCTACGGCCTGGGTTACGCTGTCGGCAACGTGCTGTTGGCCTTGTGGGGTTCGGTCATCGTGATCCTGCTGATGTAGCCTAGGGCACAAACGCTACGACCAGCGGCCCCCACAAAGTCAGGAAGATGTTCGCCACCGCATAGGTCATGGTGAAGGCAGGCGTCGGGGTCGCGTTTCCGGTCTTTTCCAGCAGCGTCGCAAAACCCGGATTGCCCGAGCGTGACCCGGTCACCACCGCGCAGGCCTCGACCGGGTTTTTGATGCGCAGCACGAAATAGTTGATCGGGAACTGAACGATCATCGGCATCAGCGTGACGACCACGCCCAGCAGCAACAGGGTAATGCCGTATTCCTGAATCGCCTCCAGCGCGGGCTTGCCTGCGTTCAGGCCAACAACTCCGACAAAAACAGCCAGACCAAAGCTCTGCAGGAAATTCGCGGCACCCCGGTTGATCCCACCGATCTTGGGCCTCCGGATACGCAGGTATCCGATGATCAATCCGGTCACGAGGCAACCAAGGCCCGACCCCAGAGCCACTTTCGTGCCCGCGATGACAAAGCTGATCTCGCCGATCAGATAGCCGACGGCCACACCGATCCCCAGCGCAATGAAATTCGTGACCGAGGCCGAGGGCGGCACATAGCCTGCCACTTTCGACACCCGGTTCAGATCGTCCTTGTGGCCGACGATTGAAACCTCATCGCCTGCGTGGATTTCGGTGTTGTGCAGGACGGGCACGTCATGACCCATGCGCGTGATCTTCGAGATATGGACCCCGCGCCGCTGATCCGCTGTCAGTGCCTCGCGCAGTTGTGACAGGGTCTTGCCCGCCAGCTTGCGGTTGGTGATGACGATGTTGCGGCGTTCTTCCACAACGGTCAGTTCGGGCGGGTATTCTCCAATCTCCCCACTTGCGGTGCCCTCGAACTGTGTCAGTGTTGCAACCAGCGCCGACACGACGATTACGTCCCCGGCGTTGACGACAGTTTCGGGCGTCGGATCAACCGGGGCGCCGTTTTGCAGCACCTTCTCGACGATCAGATCGCCGTCGTATCCACCCTCAATCGCCTTCACCGATTGGCCCGCAATTGAGGCGTCGTTATTCACCTGATAGGCGCGGGCATCGAAGCGGTTCATCGGAAGGAACTCGCCTTCCTCCAGCTTGCGGCCACCACCGCTGAGTTTTTGGGCCAGCTTGATCGCCTCTTGCCGCAAGTCGACGCGCATGATGATCGGGATAACACTGACGGCAAGGATCGGGCCGATCGAGCCAAAGATATAAGTGACTGAATACCCCACCGCGATGTTGGTCTTGAGCTTTTCGGCCTCATCCGCGGCCAGTCCCAACAGGTCGATGGCGTTGCCGGCAGTGCCGATGATGGCCGATTGCGTCAGGCCACCAGCGGCCAGCCCCGCCGCCAGCCCTTTGTCCAGACCGGCCAATCGAGCGACGACGATGACAAAGAACAGCCCCCAGAGGGTCATCAAGAACGCGGCCAGCAGCTTGGTCAGGGCGGTTCGGTTCAGGGCCGCAAAGAACTGCGGCCCGCCATTATAGCCGACCATGAAGATGAACAGCGAGAAAAAGACGTTCTGAACATCGGTACTCAGGTTGATGCCGCCGATCTGACCTACGAAGACCGCCACCAGAAGGGTCCCGGCGATACCGCCCAGTTCGAACTTTCCGACCCGGAACTTGCCGACGCCATAACCCAGACCCAGACAAAGAAACAGCGCCATGATCGGAAAGGCGCGAAGCTGTTCTGCGATCAATTCCATCTCAAATTCTCCAGGTTTCAATTCTGGCCTTAATGCCGCCGTGAAAGACGTCTCAGTACGCTGATAAATCTTGGAAATTCAGACTACCTGCATCGCGCTGCGCTCAGGTAAACATCGACTTCGTGTTCTGTCAAATTGTCCCCTGAGAACCAGCGCGCACGGACCGCTAAGACTTGAGCAATACGTCCGGCCCTGCGTCGTTGCCCGCTTGTAAACTCTGTGGATGTGGGGTTGGGTTGACTAATTCTACAAATGAGGCTCCGTCCATGGTGGCCATTTCGGTGAAGGTGTGATGGCATAAGCAGTTCCGATTTTGATTTCGGGTGCACATGTGCCGGTTGCGCTGCTTCTGTAGCGATTGCTGGGCCGGGCCAGCCACCTGTTGACCTTGGTCGATCAACTGAAATACCCAATTGCTGCAGCCAGCCGTTTGGACATCGGGTATCACCGCATCCCAGCCTTCACGACGGCACAGCTCCGCAGTGCTGACCTCGCCCTTCAGGCCGCCCCACCGATCCTAATCTTCTCTTCAATCGAATACTGTTTGCGCATCGCACGGCGAATGTCTTCAACAACTTTCTCGTCGTGGCTCGGCTGGGCTCCGGTCATGCGCTAAGTTTGATCCACTGGATCAAACGCTTAACGCTTTGACTCATCTCATCTCCACTCCTTGGCGGTTGCAATGAGCCAGAAACCCTCTGTTGTCATATCAATCTAAACTGTCCCATTGGCACTGACGTCAGACAGTCAGGTCCCAGGCCGGAGGAGGAACGGTTGTTTGACGGCCTCAAGCATGAAATCGAAGATCACGGCTTGTTTGCTCCTGCCGGGCAAGTGTTTTTCCATGGTCGAGCTAACGACAATTGTCCGCTCAAACACTGAACCCGTCTTTTGTTTCACCTGGCCCAGTCCCCTGGCATCAGGCCATTGACGTGTTGGTCATCCTTCAAATTGGAACTCACCCCGTATCTGGTCTGGTTTTTATGCGACTTTTCGGGGTTCGGTTAGTTGGGCCGCAAATTCCCTCGGCGTCAAGTTTCCGAGCGAAGAATGCGGCCTGTTTTCATTGTAATCATGCCTCCAGCTGTTGATCCGGGCTCGCGCGTGATCCGTTGATAAAAACCATGACGCGTTTTAGCATTCTGTTGGCCAGAGACGGCTTTGAGGTGAACCACAAGAAGCTGTTCCGTCTGTATCGCGAGGAAGGGCTGGCGGTGCGTCGCAGACGGTCGCGCAAGCAGGTATTGGGCACGCGCAGGCCTGTTCTCGTGCCGGTTCGAGCCAACCAACGATGGTCGTTGGACTTTGTGTCCGACGCCTTCGAAGACGGTCAGCGGTTGCCGGGTATTGTGTATCGTGGATGATTGCAATCGAGAGGCTTTGGCAACCGTCATGGATCGCTCGTTTTCTGGGGCGCGGATGACCCGTGAACTGGAGGAACTGATCCGCCGGCGCGGCCAGCCGGACATGATCGTCTCTGGCAATGGAACGGAAATGACATCTCACGCTGTCCTGAGGTGGTGTCAGGATACTGGCGTCGGCCGACATTACATCGCGCCTAGGGTCAGGACCCATTGATTTCCGTCGGGCGGCGTGATTCATCGTTCGAAAAACGAACGGTGCCATGTCTGATCTTTTCTGGCTGAGCAATGCGCAGATGGCGCGTCTGGAGCCCCATTTCCCTAAGTCCCACGGCTAGCCACGGGTTGATGTCGGGCGTACGTTGATTGGGATAATCTTTATTAACCGCAATGATTTACGGTGGTGGGACGCACCCAGGGAATACGGGCTGCACAAGACGCCGTACAACCGCTGGAAGCGATGGAGTGACAAAGGCATCTTTGCCCAGATGCTGGTTGGCCTGCCTGCTCAGCATGGCGAAGAACGAACGGCCAAGATCGATGCAACTTATCTGAAGGCCCACCGTACAGCGTCCAGTTTGGTCGTCAAAATGGGGGGGCGGTCGCCTAATTGGCAGAACCAAAGGCGGCCTGAACACCAAGTTGCACGCCATCTGTGACAGCACGGGGCGACCTTTGAGCCTCTTTGTTACCTTCGGGCCGGTGAGTGGCTACATCGGGGCCAAGGTCCTTTTGATCAGCCTGCCAAATGTCGACTGGCTGCTCGGAGATCGAGGTTACGACGCCGATTGGTTCAGAGACGCACTGAAAGACAAGAGGAACCGCGCCTGTATCCCCGGTCGGAAGCAACGCAAGGCCACTGTGAAATTTGACAAACGCCGCTACAAGCAGCGTAATCGGATCGAGATTATGTTCGGCAGGCTCAAGGATTGGCGGCGTGTAGCAACCCGGTACGATAGATGCTCAAAGGTCTTTCTCTCAGCCATCGCTCTCGCCGCAATCGTCATATTTTGGCTATGAAACAAGAACGAGTCCTCACCCTAGGGGGGGCTAATTTGCAAAAAAGCGAAACTAAACTACGATAATGCCGCATAGAACTGATTGTCGAACGTATTTCTTGAAGGGCGGCGTGCTGGCATGTTTCAATTTTGGGGCCAACCTGGCGCAGTAAGCCGCTGGCCCAGAGGACGGGAAAGCTTGGCCTTCCCGCTATTGTTCACAAGGTGCGCCAATGCCCGAAAAGGGCAAAAAACAAGCGCCACGGACGACCAACATGGAGATATCAGATGAAAAAAATTGCAATGCTACTGGGAGGCGCATCGATGGCGGTCGCCGGGCCAGCAATGGCTGCGGATATCGTGATCGGTGTGCCGAACTGGCCGTCGGTGAATGCCACGGCCCATATTCTGAAGGTGGCGATCGAACAGAACCTCGGGCTTGAGGTCGAGCTGCAGAACGGAACCAACCCGATCGTGTTCGAGGCGATGGATTCCGGCGCCATGCATGTCCACCCCGAGGTCTGGATGCCGAACCAGCAGAACCTGCATGATACCTATGTCACCGACAAAGGTACCGTTGCTTTCAACCCCAACGGCGTTGAGGCGTTTCAGGGCATGTGTGTCGACAAGGCGACTGCAGATGCCAATGATATCCGCTCGATTGACGATCTGACCAACCCCGATATTGCCGCGCTGTTCGACAGCAATGGCGACGGTCAGGGTGAGGTCTGGATCGGCGCGCCGGGCTGGGCCTCGACCAATGTCGAGAAAATCCGCGCCAAGTCCTATGGCTATGATCAGGTGATGGAACTGACCGAGATTGACGAGACGGTGGCCTATGCCAACCTCGACAACGCGATCAAGGCGGGCGATCCGTGGGTCGGGTTCTGCTACACGCCGCATTATGTCTTTGCCCTGCATGACATGCAGATTTTGGAAGAGCCGGCCTATGACGCGTCCAAGTGGAACGTGTTGCAGCCCACCGACGATCCGGATTGGCTTGAGAAATCCGAGGCCGGTGTGGCTTGGGATTTGGCCTATCTGCACCTGCATTATGCAAAAACCCTTGAGGATGAGTTCCCCGAAGTTGCCCAGCTGCTGGCGAACATGAAACTGGACACCGATACGGTTTCCGCCATGACCTATGCGCTAGTGATCGAAGGCAAAGAGCCCGCCGCCTATGCCGAGGAATGGGTGGCAGCTAACGAAGATGCTGTTCTGGATTGGATGTCTCAGTGATTGACGCCAACCGGAATTGAAAACCGGACAGGCCGTCGGACATGTCCGGCGGCCTGTTTTGCATCAAAGGGACAAAAATGATCGAAACAGTCGTAAAACTGACGGATGTGTGGAAGATCTTCGGGGCGCGCGCCGAAGAAGCCATGGAAGCCGTGCGGAGCGAAGGCATTGGAAAGCCGGAAGTTCTGGAGAGATTCAATTGTGTCGTGGGTGTGCAGGGGGCCACCTTCGAAGTGCCGCGGGGCGAGATTTTCTGCATCATGGGCCTGTCGGGCTCGGGCAAATCCACGCTGGTGCGGCACGTGAACCGCTTGATCGAACCAACCTCGGGCAAAATCGAGATTTTGGGCCATGACGTGTCGAAGATATCCGAAGCCGAGCTGCGCCGCATTCGGGCGCAGCAGATCGGGATGGTATTCCAGCACATGGCGCTGATGCCGCACCGCTCGGTGCGCGACAACGTGGCCTATCCGCTGGAAATTCGCAGAGTGTCCAAATCCAAGCGCTGGGCGGTGTCGGATCACGCGCTGGGTCTGGTGGACCTGACCGGTTACGAAGATCGTCTGCCCAAAGAGTTGTCAGGCGGGATGCAGCAGAGGGTGGGGATCGCCCGCGCGCTTGCCTCAGACCCGGAAATCCTGCTGATGGACGAGCCGTTCTCGGCCCTTGATCCGCTGATCCGTCTGCAATTGCAGGACCAGTTCAAGGCGCTGGTGGCGCAGCTGCAGAAGACTACGCTGTTCATCACCCACGATCTGGACGAGGCCATCCGCATCGGTCATCGCATCGCCATCATGAAAGACGGTGTGATCGTGCAGATCGGCACACCGGAAGACATCGTCATGAACCCGGCGGATGACTACGTGCGCGAGTTTGTTCAGGGCATCTCGAAACTGAAACTGGTCAAGGCGCATTCGATCATGGAGCCGATGGGTAGCTATTCCGGCCCGCTTGATGGCGCGCCGCGCGCGGATGAGGGGGCGGATCTGGATCAGCTGATCGATCTGGCGGTGAATACCGATATGCCGGTCGTCATCACCGATGCAGGCAGCGACGTTGGCATCGTGACCAAGCCGCGTCTGCTGCGCGGAATTCAGGGAGGCAAAAATGACTGATGCAGCAATGGAAATGAAAGTCACGGCCGCCTCGGATATCGAGGTAGACCGCGAGGCGCTAGACCAATCCATTCACGAATTTGTCGGCCCGAACGGTGACTACTACGTCACCGCCTTCCACAAGATCCACGATGCCACCAGCGCGGTGCCCAACACGTTCAACATCTGGGCGGCGGTGCTGGGTCCGTTCTGGTCGGCGTCACGGGCGATCTGGGGGATGTTCTGGACCTTCCTGATCCTGGAAATCATCGCCTGGGTTCAGATCGGACGTGGGGCTTGGGGCAATCCCGGTGCTGATCTGGCCGAACGCGCCGAACGTCAGCAGACCCGAGCCAACGAATTGTTGGAACGCGCAGCAGCCGCAACCGAGCAGGCCGACATAGACCGGTTCAACCGGCTGGCCGAGAATATCCAGAAGGCGGCGGACAACAGTCTGGCGCAAGCTCAGGCGGCTCAGGCCGAGGCATCGGGGATCATGATCACCGGGCTTCTGATGTTGTTGGTGTTCAAACTGGCTCAGGGGTTCTATGCGGACCGGGTCTATGAAAAGCAGTACTCGAAATGGCGGATTGATCCGACCAGCACCGAAAGCGGCCGGTCCACGCGGAACACGGTGCTGGGCGCCGTTCTGGTGGCCGCGATTGCACCGCTGATTATCTACAAGTTCACGGTGAACGCGTCGTTGGCAATGCTGGATGCCTTCCCGGAACAAGAGGTGTCTGCATTGATACTGGGTGAGGGCGAGGGCACGATCTTCTCGAATCTGGCCAGTTGGATGGAGGCGCAGATCGACGCCGCCGCCGCCGCAGGGGGCGATGTGTTTGACGGTATTGTCGCCGGTGTCCGCTCGGTTCTGGATGCTTTGACGATCGCTCTGATTGGGTCTCCGTGGCCGGTGGTGATGCTGGTCATCTGCGTGACTGCATGGCGCGCGGCTGGACCGCGCGTGGCGATCTTCACCGCGTCCTCGCTCGCCTATATTGCCCTGCTGGGCTATTGGGACGTGGCGATGGAGACGGTGGCCTTAGTCGGTGCCGCAGTGTTGCTGTGTGTGGTGTTTGGCATCCCTCTGGGTATCTGGTTCGGGAAATCTCAACGCGCATACCGCGCGGCGGAACCGGTGCTGGACCTGATGCAGACGCTGCCAGCTTTCGTCTATCTGATCCCGATCATCGCCTTCTTTGGCACCGGTAACCCGCCGGGCATTCTGGCCACGATCATCTTTGGCATGCCGCCGGTGATCCGACTGACAGCGCTTGGGATGCGCGGGGTGCCGGAAAGCATCAAGGAGGCCGCAGTCGCCTTTGGGGCATCCAAGTGGCAGCTTCTGAAGGATGTGGAAATTCCACTGGCCTTGCCGTCGATCATGACCGGGGTGAACCAGACCATCCTGATGTGCCTGTCCATGGTGGTGATCATCTCGCTGATCGGCGGGGGCGGTCTGGGCAAGGAAATCCTCGAGGCGCTGCAATACGCCGCCAAGGGACCGGGTCTGCTGGGTGGCTTTGCAATCCTGTTCCTTGCCATGGTGATGGACCGGATCGTTCAGGGCGCCTTCCGGCGAGAAGACGAGAAAATCTAAACAAACCCGCCCCCGGTTGCCGTCGGGGGCGTTTTTCTTTGAACGGGGAAGACCATGACCGATCGTTATGAACAGTCCATGATGGACAATCTTTATTGGTGGGGCGTGCCCACCTTGTTTCGCTGCCCCAATGTGGGCCCTGAGGGTCAGGATATTGCGCTGGTGGGTGTGCCGCATTCCACAGGCAACGGCACGACCGAGCGGGATCAGCATCTGGGCCCGCGTGCCCTGCGACATGTCTCGGCCGTGCAGCGCCGGGTGCATTCGGTGTTCGGGATCGACCCGTGGAACAGTGCGAAAATTGCCGATGTGGGTGACGTGCCGTTTCCGCGTGCGAACGACAACGAAGACTGCATCGAACGCATCACGGCCTTTTACAAGGATATCGACGCAGCAGGCGCACGACCGGTCTCGGTTGGCGGCGATCACTCGATCACCGGCGGGATCGTGCAGGCGCTGGGCAACGGCAAGCTCGCGGGCGGAGAACCGGTCAGCTTCCTGCATCTGGACGCGCACACGGATGTGTTCACCAAGGTCGACCACTTTCTGGGCGCCAAGAAATCGGCGGCCCATTGGGGGGCGTACCTGGCGGACCAAGGGCAGGTCGACCCGACGCGATCCATGCAGATCGGTCTAAGAGGGCATCCGCGCAGTCTGGATTGGCTGCAACCGTCGTATGACTATGGTTACAACATCGTCACCATGCGCGAATTCCGGCAGCGCGGACTGGAGGACGTGGTGGCGCAGACCAAAGAGGTTCTGGGCGACCGTCCGGTCTATATTACCTTCGATCTGGATTGCCTCGATCCGACCGTTGCGCCTGCCGTGTCCAATCTGGAACCCGGCGAAAAAGGCTTCGACATTGATGAGGCGGTCGGCATTCTGAGGGCTGCGCGGGGTCTGAATATCGTGGGCGGAGATGTCGTCTGCATGATGCCCACCAAGGACAGTCCGAACAACATCACCGCGCTGACAGCAGCAGCGGTGATGTTCGAGATGATCTCGATGATCGCGGAAAACGTGGGTTAGCGCCGCGCATCCACGGCCTGTGCCAACACGCAGAGCAGTTCGAACATCAGCGAGATGCCCAGCCAGGCCGTGCCGCCCTCGGGATCGAAAGGCGGTGCGACCTCGACCAGATCGGCGCCAACCAGATTAACGCCTGCCATCTGGCGAATGATCTGCTGCGCCTGAAAGCTGTTCGGGCCGCCTATTTCGGGCGTGCCGGTGCCGGGGGCATAGGTCGGGTCGACGAAGTCGATATCATAGGTGCAATAGGTGGGCGCGGTGCCGACGATGCTGCGCACCTCGGCCATAACGTCGTTGATACCCCGATCAAACAGTTCCTCAATCCGGATGATGCGGATACCCTGCGCCTCGCCCCATTCGATGTCTTCCGTGTTATAGGCGGTGCCGCGAATGCCGACCTGAACAAAGCGTTTGGGGTCCACCAACCCTTCCTCGACCGCGCGGCGGAATGGGGTGCCGTGGGTGAATTTGTGGCCGCCGAAGTAGGTGTCGAACAGATCGGTGTGGCTGTCGAACTGGATCAGCCCCAGCGGGCCGGATTTGGCCAGCGCACGCAGGACGGGCAGGGTGGTCAGGTGATCGCCCCCGGCGGTCAGAGGGGTGATGCCGCGCGCTGTCAGCTCGGCGTAGAAACTGGTCACCCGGTCCAGTGTATCCTGGATATCCACCGGGTTCGGCGCGACATCGCCCAGATCGGCGCAATTAACCATCGAAAAAGGCGCAACCCCGGTCACCGGGTTCATTGCGCGGATCATCGTCGAATAGTCCCGCAACTGACGTGGCCCATGTCGGGCGCCGGGGCGGTTGGTGGTGCCGCCGTCCCACGGGATACCGACCAGACCTAGCTCAACCTCTGCAATACGGTCGTGGTCCAGCGTCAGGCTGGGTAGGCGCATGAAGGTGGGGATACCAGCAAACCGGGCAAGCTCCATCGCCGATACCGGCTGAAAAAACGAATTGGTCATGTGGTTCCCCCTTGCTGACTCTGGCGCGAGCCTAGCGGCAGTTTCGTGACTTGGAAATGGGATGGTGCACTTAGATCAGGATGCGAAAGCGCCTGCGGATTTCGGCGTCCTGCGCGTCGGTCAGGTATTTGGGGTGATGGGTGGCCAGAACCTCTTTGGCTTTTTCACGCGCGGCAGACCACGCGTCGGTTGCGCCTTCCTCCTGCCAAGTCCGGGGTTCATTCCGGTCGGCAAGGGTTGGATAGAAATAGTCCCGCTCCATTGCGGCATAGGTGTGGGCGCTGCCAAGGAAATGCCCATCCCCCAGAACCGACTGACAGATTGCGTCAAAACCCAGGTTTTCCTCGGTCACTTCGATCCCACGCAAGGCCCGGTAGGTGTGAGAGTGCATTTCGTCGTCCAGAACAAACGCTTCGAAACTGGCCCCCAGCAGAGATGCCGTCATACCTGAACTTTCATAGATCAGGTTGCCCCCGGCCAGCGCGGCGGCCAGAGAGGTTATCCCTTTCTCAGCACCATATTGCGCGTCGATGGCTTTGGCGTCCGTCATTGAGGCAGCCACGCCCGAGGGCAGACCCAGCCAATTGGTAATCTGTGCCGAGGCTGCATTCAGAATGGTGGTTTCTCCGCTGCCGCCAGCGAAAGACCCGGTGCGTAGATCGATGATGAACGGCCAGTTGGAAAACACCATCGGAAAACCGGGCTGAATCGCGTTGACCATCACAAGGCTGGCCAGCGTTTCTGCCAGAGACTGTGCCAGAAACCCGGCCAGAGTGGCGGGGGCCGTCGCGCCGGCCTGCGCGGCAGTGATGCAGGACATGGGGATGTTGTGGGCAACGCATTCGTAGACCACGTCCACCGCATCCTCACCATAGCGCAGCGGAGAAATCACCGGGCTGATATGGGCCTTCAGGAAGGGCCGCTTGGCGAATTCGCCCGGTCCACCGGCCACGATGTCCAGCATCTCGACGATGGGCGCGACGTTTTCAGCCAATGTAAACGAAGTGGCCACCGGTTTGGTGGTGTTGCGCACCAACGCATAGGCCGTGTTGACGTCCAGATCGCGTACATCGGGTACATCGGTCGCCACGCAGCAGCGGGTAAACCAGCTAACATTTGCCAGAGTGTCCTGCAACCGGGTGAAGTCGTGCAGATCGACCAGCGTGGAAGGACGATAGAGCCCGCTGTCGATATCCAAGGTCTGCACGGCGGCGCCTCCGGTGCCGAAGTATACGCGGTCCCCACCCACCTGAATGGCGCGGGTTTCGTCCCGGCCGTGAAAAGTAAATGTCTTGGCGGCGCTCTGGATCGTGCGCTCTACCATCTCGCGAGGAAAGACCAGCCGATCCTGTTGACCCGGTTGCGCGCCCGCCGCCTGCAGGTCAGCAGCCAGCCGATCCGGCACGTTGCCCATGCCAAGCGTCTCTAACAGGCGCAGGGCCGTGTCGTAGATTTTCTCGATCTCAGATGGCGTGAGAGGTTGGAATGTGCCCCCCTTTTGACCGGGCGGGCAGGGATCGACCACAGGTTTGGCCGCGCGCTGGGTGTGCCGTGCCCGCCGACCGCTTCGTTTGCCACCTTCCGAGGACATCCCAATCCTTTCCCGCAATTCCTTCGGGCACACTAAGCGGCAACTCTGCCCTGCCGCAAAGGGGAACTGCGAATATCAGAATCCTCAATCGCAGTTTCGATTTTTCAATACAGTCACTGCCCATATTGTCGGCTTGGTCCATTCTTCCGCAAAACTTGTCCCGGGTCAGAGGGAGCAGAGCCAATGAAGTCGCGCACCAAAGTTGTTGTGATCGGAGGCGGGATAGCCGGTTGTTCGACACTGTATCACCTGACGCAAGAGGGGTGGACGGATGTGGTTCTGGTCGAGCGCAACGAGCTGACCTCGGGCACGACATGGCATTCTGCGGCGCAGGTGACGAACTTCGGCATGAACCAAACGATGGTGGGGCTGAAGTCGCACTCGATCCGGCTGTACAAGGAACTGGCCGAGGACCCGGATTATCCGATCAACTACCACCACGGGGATGGCGGCATCCGTCTGGCCAATACCGAGGCGCAGATGCAGGGCTATCGCCATTTCGCCTCGATGGCGCGCGGGATGGATGTGCAGTTCGAAGTGATCGACGCCGAAGAATGCGCCCGCCGCCACCCGCTGATCTCGACTGAGAACCTGATTGGCGGTTTGTGGGACCCGATGGATGGGGATATCGACCCGGCGCAGCTGTGTCAGGCGCTGGCGCGCCGGGCGCGCAAGGCCGGGGCTGAAGTGTACCGCAACACGCCTGTCGTTGGCTTGACCCAACACAGCGACGACACCTGGACCGTTCACACCGAACATGGTGATATCGACTGCGATATCGTTGTGAATGCCTGCGGCTACCGGGTGAACGAAGTCGGCGCGATGATGGGGGTGCATCATCCGGTCTCGTCTATGGAGCACCAGTATTTCCTGACCGAAGAAATCCCGGCCATTCGGGATGCGGGCCACAGGATGCCTCTGCTGCGGTGCCCGATCAGCGACTACTATTGCCGACAGGAAAAGAATGGGTTGCTGCTAGGGTTCTATGAACAGGATTGCAAGACATGGGGCATGGACGGGATTGATCCGAATTTCGTCAACGCCCTTTGCCCCGATGATCTGGATCGGGTGACCGATGTGCTGGAGGGCGCATTTGCCCGGATGCCCGCATTGATGGAGGTCGGGGTCCACACAGTCGTCAACGGGCCGATAACCTATACGATCGACGGTGCACCTCTGGTCGGACCGATCCCGGGCAAACGTAATGCGTTCTGTATCATTGGCCTGCGCGCTGGGCTAGGTGAGGGTGGCGGCCACGGCTGGCTGCTGGCCCAGCAGATCGTGCATGGCGAAGCGTGTTATGACACGTGGTGTCTCGATCCACGCCGGTTCACCGGCCATGCAAATGTGGAACTGACGGCGCTGAAGGCCATCGAAGATTATCAGAACGAGTTCCGCTTTCACTTCCCGCACGAACACCGCCCTGCCGGACGGCCGGCGAAGACAACGCCTCTGACCCCCATTCTGGCCGCTGAGGGCGCGGAGTTCACCGTGGTCAATGGGTGGGAGAGGGTGGAATACATCAAGCCCACCCCTGATTTCTCACCGTCCCTCAGTTTCGATTTTGACGAAACATTCGATCTGGTCGCGGCTGAGGTGGCCAATGTGCAAAACGGCGTCGGGTTGGCCGAAGTGAACGGGTTCAACCGGATCGAGATCACTGGCGCGGACCGGCATGTTTTTCTGGGCCGAATGTTCTGCGGCACCATCACGCGGCGCGATGGTCGGGTCGGGCTTGGCTATCTGCTGAACCACCATGGCATGATCAAGGCCGAAGCAACAATTGCCAACCTGCCTGCCAGCGACCGGGGGCCGGACCGCCTTTGGTACGGGTCCGCCGCGGCCAGCGAGTTTCATGACATGGATTGGTTGACCCAGCACTTGCGGGCCGACGAGGACGTGCAGTTGCGCAGCCTGACCAACGACCAGACCATTCTGGTGCTGGCCGGGCCCAAGGCGCGCGATGTCCTGTCCGCCTGCGCGCGCGGCGACTGGTCCGCCGAAGCTTTCCCGTGGCTCAGCGTGCGCGAGTGCTTCGTCGGGATCGCCCCGGCAACGGTGATGGGCGTCAGTTTCTCGGGTGAGCTGGCTTATGAAATCCATGCCCCCAACGCCTCGCTCTATGCCGCCTATCTGGCGTTGCGGCAGGCCGGAGAAGCCCATGGGCTGAAACTGTTCGGTGCGCGGGCGGTGGAGTCCATGCGAATGGAAAAGAGCTTTCTGCATTGGAAAGCCGATCTGATCACGGAATTCGACCCGTTTGAAACCGGCCTCGACCGCTTTGTAAAACTGGAAAAGGGTAACTTCATCGGACGAGATGCCTTGTTGCGGCGGCAGGCCGGGGGGTCACGTAAAAAGCTGGTCGCCTTGCAAACTCACGCCACGCAGCAACCTGCCCATCCCGGGGCGTCGTTGATGCAGGGCGAACTGGTCGTGGGTACGATTACCTCGGGCGACTGGGGGCATCGTACCGGCCTGAACCTTGCGCATGGGTTCGTGCGGCCCGAACTGGCCGATGTCGGGACCGAGATGGAGTTGGATTCCTGCGGCCTGCGCGTGCGTGCGACAGTCATACCGCCATCGCCTTATGATCCGAGCTTTAACCGTATGAAAGCTTGACCCCTCAGCCAACTTCACCATTGCCGTTTGCATCAATCTTTGCTTGGTTTGTTTCGAAGAAATCGAAACAACGGGTGTGCGGTGTCCAAATCTCTGAGCCTTCGCTGGCTGGAAGTCTTCCGACTGGTCGCCAAATCGGGATCGATCCAACAGGTCGCGTCGGAAACGGGGCTGTCGATCAGCACCGTCTCAAACCATCTGCGCAGTCTTGAGGGTGCGCTGGGCGTTGATCTGGTCGATCACGGCCGGCGTCCGATGGGGCTGACTCCGGCGGGCGAGGTGTTTGCACGCTATGTCCGCGATGGGCTAACGGTGCTGAAGCGGGGCGAGGCTGAAATTCGTTCCGGCAACTGGAAGCACGCAACGGATCTGCGGCTGGCCCTGATCGACGACTTCGACAACCAGATCGCGCCGGACCTGTTCCGTTTTCTGGCACAAGCTCTGCCGCGCTGTAGCTTTCGCCACTACACGCGCCCCAGTCATGAGATCATCACCAATCTCCAAGAGCATAAGCTGGACGCTGGGGTCGCTACGCGCCCCTCGGATCGAACCGAGGGGCTGATCGAATACCCGCTGATGCGCGACCCATTTATCGTGATCCTGCCCAACACGTTCCGCGGCGAACCCGAAGACCTGCTAAAGCCGGATGCTGAATTACCCCTGTTACGCTATTCGCGGGACTACATGATCGGTAAGCAGATCGAAATTCAATTGACCCGCAGCAAATACAATCTACCCAACCGGTTCGAAATGGAGTGTAACCAGTCGATCATCGGTCTGGTAGCCGAGGGCAGCGGCTGGGCGATCACGACCGCCGCCTGTTTCCACCGCGCGCAAAGGTTCCATGACAGCGTCCGGGCGCTTCCGTTCCCGGGGCGAAACTTCGTGCGCACGGTGTCCCTGTTTACGACCGAGGTGTACCCCGAGACGACCTCGAAGCTGATCCAGAAGGTAATGGCTAAGCTGATCCGGCAGCATTTCACCGACCCGATGTGTGAGGCGCATTCCTGGTTGAGGGATGATTTCCGCACCATGGAGGCCGAGGCCGCTTAGGCGCTGGCCGGCGGTCCAAAGGATTGACGCTCGACGATATGCGTGGCCAGTCGCGTGCCACTGTTCGGGGTCCGGTTTTCCAACATATCAATCAGTGCCTGCGCGGCCCGGCGGCCCATGTCCCGGTGTGGCACATGTACGGTGGTCAGCGCAGGTGTGGCGATCCGGGCCAGCTCGATATCGTCAAACCCGGTGACGGACACATCCTTTGGCACGTTCAATCCCATCTCGCGCGCCCGGTGCAGCGCGCCGACGGCCAGCACGTCGTTTCCGCACAGGATCGCTGTGGGTCGGACGCCCTGTGACATCAGCTTGGAAAACGCTTCGGCACCGTTTTCGATCTGGTAGGGGGTTTCGAGGATCGTCAAATCCGATGACGCAAGGCCGTGTTGCCTGACTGCATCCTGTATCCCCTCGACCCGCAGACGTGCTCGGTCATTGCCTGCGGTGATACCGGAAATCACGCCGATCCGTTTGTGACCCAGCCCGATCACACGGTTTGCCAGCTCGGCCATCGCCGCGCGATTGTCAAAGCCGACCGAGGCAACCTGTGCATCTGCCAGAAAAGACCACGCGATCATCACCGGGATGTTGCGGCGCGCGAGGCCCTCGTAAATCTTCGGATTGCGGTCATGTCCGATCAGCAGCACCCCATCCGCACCGCGCGCAACCAAAGTCCGGATCTGCTCTTCTTCAAGGGCGGGATCATAGGCCGAGCTTGAGACCAGTAGCGTGTAACCGCGCTGATGCAGTTCTTCCTGAAAGGCTTGCAGACCCCGTGCAAAGATTGCGTTCTCCATGGTGGGAATAATCGCGCCGATCGTCCAGGATCGCTTGGCCGCCATCACACGCGCGGCAAAGTTCGGCGTGTATCCCAGCCTGTCCACTGCTGACAAGACGCGCTGACGCGTCGCCTCAACCACCCGGTCGGGATCATTCAGACAGCGCGATACGGTCGCTGTCGAAACGCCAGCCATTTTGGCGACATCATCCAGTGTGGGCGCGGATCGAAGTTTCGGCATTTTCAAACCTGAGATTTGCTTTTGCCAAAAAGCCTAACCTCAAGTGAAACTTAAGAAAAGTGGAAATGTAAGCGCTTGCATTTTTGATGTAAGCGCTTACAAACCTTGATGAGCCGAATCCGGGAAAAGGCCAGAGAATAGGAGCCGCTGCCCATGCCTCGTGACTATTTGAAAAAAGCGACTTTGACGGCGCAATCCCACGCCTCTGAGGTGCACGATACGGTCAGGACCATCCTTGCCGATATCGAGGTGGGCGGGGATGCAAAAGCGCTGGAATATGCGGCCAAGTTCGACAAGTACGACGGCAATGTCCTGATGACGCAGGACGAGATCGACGCCGCCATCGCACGGGTTCCGGAAAAGCTGAAGGCCGATATCCGCTTTGCCCACGACAATGTGCGCCGCTTTGCCGAAACCCAGAAGGCGACCGTGGCCGACGTGCAGACCGAGATCGTTCCGGGGTTTGTTGCTGGTCAAAAGGCGATCCCGGTGGACGCGGCGGGCTGCTATGTGCCCGGCGGGCGTTATAGCCATATCGCCAGCGCGATCATGACAGTCACCACGGCCAAGGTTGCCGGGTGCCGCCACATCACCGCTTGTTCCCCGCCGCGCCCGGGCGAAGGGGTTGCGCCTGCGATTGTCTATGCCGCGCATATTTGCGGGGCTGACAGCATCTTGGCCATGGGCGGGGTTCAGGGCGTGGCCGCGATGACCTATGGCCTGTTCGGTCTGCCGCGCGCCAATATCCTGGTAGGCCCGGGCAACCAGTTCGTGGCCGAGGCCAAGCGCATTCTCTACGGCAAGGTCGGCATCGACATGATCGCAGGCCCCACGGACAGCCTGATCCTTGCCGACAGCAGTGCGGATGCGCATGTGGTGGCCACCGACTTGGTCAGCCAGGCTGAGCACGGCTACAATTCGCCCGTCTGGCTGGTGACCGATGACCGCGATTTGGCGCAGAAGGTGATGGTGCTGGTGCCAAAGCTTATCGATGACCTGCCCCAATTGAACCGTGAAAACGCCGCCGCCGCGTGGCGCGATTATGCCGAGGTGATCGTCTGTTCGGATCGTGAGGAAATGGCAGCCTGTTCGGATGAATACGCCCCCGAGCATCTGACCGTTCAGGCCGAGGATCTGGATTGGTGGCTGGACCGGCTGACCTGCTACGGTTCACTGTTTCTGGGTGAAGAAACCACCGTGTCCTACGGCGACAAGGCCACCGGCACCAACCACGTTCTGCCGACGTCGGGGGCGGCCAGTTATACGGGGGGGTTGAGCGTCCACAAATACATGAAGATCGTCACTTGGCAGCGGGCGACGCGCGAAGGATCAAAGTCCGTGGCCGTTGCAACCGCCCGTATTTCCCGTCTGGAAGGCATGGAGGGTCACGCCCGCGCCGCGGATGTGCGTTTGGCCAAGTACTTCCCCGACGAACAGTTTGATCTGCAGGCGGATGGGTGAGCCGGATGCTCTTCAGCCAGCCGCCACAGGTACCTAAGGCCGGAATCACGCCGCAATACCTTGCGGGAAATCACTTTTATCGGCACCGTATGCAAATACGGCCGAGGATTTCCAACAGACCGTGCGGGTCATTTTGAAGGCCGTCTGTGGGCCAAGGTCCAACAGAAACGGAGGGACTCATGTATAAGAAAATTCTTGTTCCCATGGCGCTGGATCACGGAATTTCGCAGCACACGCTGGAAGTGGCCCGTGCGCTGTCGGCAGCGGACAGCGAAATTGTTGCGCTGCATGTCTACGAGATGCCGCAGGGGTCGGTCAGTGCCTATCTGGACAAGGACGCTGTGGCCGACGGGTTTCGCGCTGCGGCCAGCTTGCTGCGCGAAAAGACTGAGGAACTCGAAGGCATCCAGCCCGAAATCGTCAAGGGTCATACTGCCCGGACCATCATCGACTATGCCAACAACAATGATTTTGACTGCATCGTCATCGGCTCGCACAAGCCGGGGCTCAGCGACTATTTCCTGGGCTCGACCGCATCGCGTGTGGTGCGTCATGCCGGCTGTGCCGTGCATGTGCATCGCAGGATCTGAACCCACAATCGCGCCCCGGCGCCCCAAGCAGGACGGACAGACCGGATATGAACATAGACAAGAAGATCACGGATGATCTGGTCGCAAACGATATCTCGTTTGTCACCACCGTGCCGTGCAAGCAGCTGGCCGGGGTCATCGATGAAATCGATAAGCGCGACGGCATCTATCACATCCCCTCGAACAAGGAAGACGAGGGCATGGGCCTATGCGCGGGGGCGTGGATGGGCGGCAAACGTCCCGCCATCATCATGCAGAACACCGCCATCGGCGTGACGATCAACACGCTGGCGACGCTGATCCAGTACTACCGGATGCCCCTGCCCATGTTGATTTCCTATCGCGGAGAGCTGCGTGAACCCATCGCCTGTCAGGTGGAAATGGCGGTGCATACCAAGGCCCTGTTGGCGCAGCTGAACATCCCGACCTACCACTTTCACCATCAGTCGGATGTGGCCGAGCTGGATGCGATCCTGAAATACACATTCATGTGCAACAAGCCGGTCGCCATCCTGACCGACGCCAATTTCTGGGGAGGCTATGGCGACCAATGATCCGTTCTGAAATCCTGACCGAAATCGCCCCGATCCTGCGTGATCAACTGGTGGTCTGCAATATCGGCATCCCCAGCCAGGAGTTGCACGCCATCGATGATCAGCCGACCAATTTCTATATGCTGGGCACGATGGGTCTGGCCTCATCCATCGGGCTGGGGCTAGCGCTGTCGCAGCCGAAGCCGGTGATCGTGATTGATGGGGATGGGTCTGTGCTGACCAATCTGGGCACCTTGCCGACCATCGCGAATAATGTGGCCGACAACTACATCCTGTTGATCATCGACAACGGCTCTTACGGGTCGACCGGGGACCAGCCGACCTATGCGGGGCGGAAAACCTCGCTGGCGAAAATGGCCGAGGCCGCAGGCTGCGATCGCGTGATCGAATGCCCCGCCGAAGACACCGGGCGGGTGCTGCAAGAGGCGTTGGATGCCACTCAGATGACTATCATCGTCAGCAAGTGTGAAAGCGGCAACGCCAAGATGCCGCCGATCACGATGGACCCGGTGGTGATCCGTGATCGGTTCATGAAGGCCGTTCAGGCGTGAGGAAATCAAGGCGCGGAAATTATGCTTCTTCCGCGCCTTCAGGGCCGTTTTACCGCGCCTGTTCCAATAGCTGACCGAACCCGATGATAGGCTCTTTGATGTCCAAAAACTGCAGTGCCTGAAACAGCATTGCCTGGTTTGAGCTGATCACCGGTTTGCCGACCTTCTCCTCAAGCCGGGCCAGAGCCTCGACGCTGCGCATGTCGGTGCAGGACAGAACCAGCGCGTCGGCCTCGGGATGATCCGCCGCACGGCCCAGTTCAAAGACCGCCTGGGGGTCCAACGCGCCCTGGCCTTCGTTGTCCAGTGCCTCGGTCACCTCGGAGCGCTGAATGGTCTCAAAGCCCAGCTCGGACAGAAAGCCAATCGCCATATCGTTAATCGCGGGCACATAGGGCGAGGCAAACCCGATGCGCCGGGCGCCCAGCGTGGTCAGAGCATGAACCAAAGCCCCGGCCGCAGTGACCGTTTTGGCCCCGCTGGCGGCGCTGATCCGTGTGGCCAGATCACGGTCAAACTCCGGGCCGTGGGTCAGGGTGGCCGAGGTGCATCCGTAGAAGACCACATCCGGCTTTGCCCCCATCAACAGGCGCAGGGGTTCGTCCAGATCGGCGGCCCCCAGATCGTGCATCTGGGCCTCGTCAGGGATTTCATCTTCGTCATATCCACCCATCCGGGCCACGTGCAGCGAAATACTCGGCAGGGCCATCAACGCCAGATCGGGTTCCAGATTGGTGTTGGTAAAGGGGACAAGAACCCCGAACCGGGCGCGGCCTCGGGATGTGCTCATGGCTGACCCTCCTGTTTCCATTGCGTCAGGATTTCTATTGCTGTGTTCATTGAAGCTTGCGGTCCGACGGTCATGCGCAGGGTATGCGGCAGACCCGCACCGCCCTGCGGGCGCAAGAAGACGCCTTCGGAGCGTAGCATTCGGTCGGCACTTGCCACGGCCTCGGGGCTGCCCATGTTCAACAGCAGGAAGTTGGTGAAGCTGGGGTAAGGGGTAAAACCAGCGTCCCTCAGCGTGACTGCCGCCTGATCGCGCAGAGCAGCCGTCATCTCGCAAGTTTCACGCATATAGGCGTCGTCTTGCACCGCCGCCGCGGCGGCGATTTGTGCACTGGCCGGGATGTTGTTTGGGTTCATCACCTTGCGCATCTCTGCTGCGATAGCAGGGGGAAAAAGCCCCCAACCGACGCGGAACCCGGCCATGCCGTAGGCCTTGGAAAAGGTGCGCAGCACGACCGTGTTGCCCTCGGCGACCATGTCAAAACACCGCTCACCCAGATGGTCTGAGAACTCACCATAGGCCTCGTCGATCACCAGCAGGATGTCGGGCCGCAAACTTTGCCTCAATCGGACGAGTTCGGATTTCGGGATGCGGGTGCCGGTTGGGTTGCCTGGATTCGCAACAAAGACGATCCCGGTGTCCGGTCGGACCGCTGCCAGCAAGGCATCTACACTGACGGTGGCATCCGTTTCACGGGCGGTGTCGAACCGCGCATCGGCCATGCGCGCCGCCGTCTGAAAGAAGGGATAGGCATGGGCCGGCGCCAGTACTGCTCGATCCGGTCCGGCGTACACACGCGCAAGGCACCCGATCAGGTCGAGCGATCCGTTGCCGCACAAGATCCCATCCGCATCAATCCCGTGCAGGTTCGCCAAGGCGTTTCGCAGGTCCGTCCAGTCCGGATCGGGATACAGCATCGACGCACCCATGGCATGCGCTGCCGCCTCGATCGCCCTTGGGCTGGGCGGGCGCAGGCTCTCGTTCTGGGACAGCGAGATCAGGGTTTTGCCCTTGGGCGCTTCAAGGTCAGCCAGCGCATAGGGCGACATGCGCGCGATATGTGGATGCGGGCTGGTCATGTCTGCCTCCGGTATTGGGTCCGGGCCATGTCCGGGGTGACCAACCCCGCGCGAAGGTCGTTTTGCACCGCGTCTTCCGAGCGTTCCTCGGGCCGACCGAACCCACCTCCGCCGGGCGTTTCGAACGTCAGTGTTTCACCGGCCTTGATCCGAACCTCGCCCTTGCCGGGCAGGTGGCGGTTTCCGGGCTGTACGGTGATACGTCCGGGCGCGCCGTCCAACCCGCCGTCACGGCCCTTGGCAGGGTTCTTGATCCGCTCGACTGACAGAAACAGCATCAGGTCCTGTTCCTTGGATGCGCTGAGTTCAATCTGCTGCCCCAGACCGCCCCGCAAACGCCCGGCTCCTCCGGAATCCGGCCGTAGCTCGCGGCGGTGAAACAGGACTGGCGCGACGGCCTCGGTGGTTTCGACCTGACTGCCCCAGACGCCGCTGGGAAAGGCAGTGGCCGATAGGCCATCCAGCCGGGGCCGGGCACCAGTACCGCCGTTGAAGACAAGCTCCAGCGCAAAGAGGTCATCGCCGCGGTCAACCGCCTCGGGCGCGTGGCGCAGGGGCAGGTCGTACATGCAGGAGGCCCCCTCGGCCGGGACTCTGTCGGGCATGGTCTGCGACAGGCAGCCATAGACCAGATCGGGTGTCATCTGCCCCAGCGTGTGCCGCATCGCCACCGGGGCCGGGGGTTGTGCGTTCAGGATACAGCCCTCGGGGCCGGTCACCCGAAACGGATCGAGCGAGCCTGCATTGTTCGGGATATCCGCCCCGATGATGCAGCGCAGGGCAAAGACGGAATAGGCCGTGGCATAGTTCAGCGGCACATTGATCCCCTTGCCGACGCAGGCCGCGGTGCCCTCGAAATCCAGCAACAGGTGGTCTTCTGCGATGGTAAGGGCGGCGTGCAGCTCGATTTCGTCGTCATAGCCATCCACCCGCAGTACATGGTGCCACGTGCCTTTGGGCAGGGCAGCAATGGCGTCCAGCGTGCCACGTCTGGAGGTGTCGATGATGTAGTCGGCCAACGCATCTAGGTCGGTGATGCCAAACTCCTGCATCATCTGCACCAGCCGTTCGGCTCCGGCTTCGCAACAGGCGATCAGGGCATAGATGTCACCTTCATTGGCGATGGGCTCGCGCGAGTTGGCTTTGACGATGTCCAGCAACAGCGCATTCACGTCACCCTCGCTGACCAGTTTGCAGGGCGGGATCAGTAGGCCTTCGTCATAGATATCTGATCCTTCGGGCCCCATGCCCAGCCCGCCCAGATCAACCAGATGTGAGGTGCAAGCGGTTTAGCCGATTACCGTGTCCTGATAGAACACCGGCATCATCAGCAGAAAGTCGTTCAGGTGCCCCGAGGCGATCCACGGGTCGTTGGTCATGTAGATATCGCCGGGTTTCATGTCGCTTTGGGCAAAGCGCGCACGCAAGGTTTTGACCGCCTCGGCCATGGTGTTGATATGCCCGGGCGTGCCGGTGACGGCCTGCGCCAGCATCCGGCCTTGCGCATCGAATATCCCGGCCGAGATGTCACCGCATTCACGCACGATTGGACTGAAGGCGGCGCGGATAAGCGCTTGCCCCTGCTCTTCGACCACGGCCAAAAGCCGGTTCCACATCACCTGCAGGCGTGTATCTGACTGGATCATGCTTTGTCCTCCTCTTGCCGGGTCAGCCAGATGTTGCCCTGGCCGTCGACGCTGGCGCTAAAATCGGCGCTGACGAATGTTGTTGTCTGGGCCTCGACGATCAACGCAGGACCGTTGAGGGCCGCTCCGGGCTTCAGGTCAGAGCGGTTGAACACGCCCGCCGGGCGCCACGCGCCAGTGACATCGCACAGGATTTCACGGTGTTCGGTTGCCGTGGCGGTGTGTTTCGCCGGGTTGTCTGGATAGGCCTCATGTGCGGGGGCGGGGGACGAAACGGACAGCCCCCAGTTCAGGATTTCGATGGTCATGCCGGGCACGATCCGGCTGAATTGGCGGCTGTATTCCGTTTCGAAAGCCTCTCGCAAAGCGGTGAGGTCCGAAGCGGTCAAAGCCCGGTCGGGCAAACGGATTTCGATCTCGTGCCCTTGTCCGTGATACCGCTTATAGGCGACCCGGCGCTGCGACAGTGCACCTTTGGGTGCTCCCGCACGGACGACCTGTTCCGCCTCGGTCTGCATGGCGTCGAAGAAGTGGTTCAGCCCGTTGATATCCAGACCGTCCAACCGGGCATAGCGTGACCGGATGACCTCATACGACACGGGCGCGAACAGGAAACCGACCGCCGAACCCACACCCGGATCACGCGGGATCAGCACCCGCCGCATCTGGGCGCGTCGGGCCACGCGGGTGGCGCGCAACGGACCGTTGCCGCCGAACGCGATCATCAACCGGTTGCTTAAGTCCTTACCGGATTCGACCGCATGCATCTGGCCTGCGCTGGCCATGCTTTCATCGACAATCTCACTGACCGCAAAAGCGGCCTGATCGGGGCTGAGGCTCAGCGGGTCACCCACATCCTGTGCCATCGCTTGCGTTGCGGCATCCGGATCAATCCGCAGCCGCCCTTCGGCAAACCGACCCGGTTCGATCAGGCCCAGCGTAAGGTCGGCGTCTGTAACCGTCGGCTTGTCGCCACCCTTGCCAAAGGCCGCAGGGCCGGGGTCTGATCCCGCACTGTGCGGACCGACCTGAATACGGCCCAAACGATCAACGCTGGCGATCGAGCCGCCGCCCGCTCCTATTTCGAACATCTCGATCACCGGATGCGCACTGGCATCCCGGACCCCTTGATGAAGCGCTCGGCCCGCGAGATTTCGAACTTGCGCGCGGTTTGCGGGCGAAAGTCGTCGATCAGGCACAGCTTGGCGGTGGTACCACCCATGTCAAAAGACAACACTTCGGCCTCACCCGTGGCTTCGGCGATGCGGGCGGCCAGAACAGCACCCCCGGCCGGGCCGGATTCCACCAGACGGATCGGCAGCCGGGCGGCGGTGTCCAGCGTAGTCATGCCGCCCCCCGCCGTCATCATCAGGATCGGGCAGGCCAGCCCCATTTGCCGGAACCGAGCCTCGAAGTCCTGCAGATACCCAGCCATCAACGGCTGCACATAGGCGTTGGCAATCGTGGTGCAGAGCCGGTCAAACTCGCGCGCTTCGGGGCTGACCTCGTGGCTGAGAGAGATGACAAGGTCTGGCATTTGCTGCGCCAGCAAGTCGCGCAGCGCCAGCTCATGCGCCGGGTTGGCATAAGCGTGCAGCAGGCAGATGGCGACGGCCTCGACCTCGAGCGCCTGCAATTCGGCCACCAAGGGGCCGATACCAGCCTCGTCCAGCGGTTCCAGCTCATGCCCGCTGGCATTCATACGCCCGCTGATCGTCAGTGAATGGGTGCGCGGCACGATCAAATCGGGTTTGACCAGATCGATCGCGTATTGGCTATAGCGCCGCTCATACGCGATCTCGAGGATATCGCGGAACCCACGCGTGGTGATTGTGGCCGTGACAGCCCCGCGGCGTTCGACCAGAGCGTTGGTGGCAAGCGTGGTGCCATGGATAAACGACGCCAGTTGGCGCCAGCGGCCTCAAGCACATGCGTGGCGCCAGCAACCGCACCAAGGGCAGGTCGGTGCGGTGTGGTGGGTGTTTTGGTGGTCGCCACTACCTGAGACGCGCTGTCCAGCAGCACGGTATCGGTGAACGTGCCGCCGATGTCGATTGCCATACGCAATCCAACTGTTTGATTCATAAGAGTATCAGCCTGAAAGGGTGGAACAGACCCGAAGGCGGGTCAGGTGAAAACGGACTGTTCCCCGCGGGTCAGGCGACCAGATCGCACCCGGTTTCGCAACGCATCATCGGTTGTCGAAGGTTGGTTGCCACAGCTTCAGTTCCCCGTCGTCTGATGACCGCGACATTGGGCGAGGAAAGACCCTTCCGTCAACACCTCATTCGAGGGATGCGCAGGTTTGGTGCAAAATCCAAAATATGATAAGACAAAGGGTGCGGCGCATCCCACTCAGAAATGTTTCGAAATTTCATCACAAAGGGGGTAAGTCATGAAACTCAATCAATTTACACAAAGCATTCTGATCGGCACGGGCCTGATACTGGCGGGCCTGTCTCCGGCGCTGTCGCAAGACCGCGAGGAAAGTCAGGGCATGGTGCTGTTGCGCGGGCTTCCGACGCTGGACACCAGCCACAGCATCGCGATCATCGAACTGGACCCGGAATCGGAACGGTTCGGAGAGATCCTCAGCGAAGTAGAACAGCCCGAGATGGTTCATCCGCTGCACCATCTCTACTACAGCCCCAATGGCCGGCTTTATTCCACAGGGCTTGATCCGTCCTGCAGTCTGGCCGAGGTCGGGCTGTCCCGCGATGCGGGCGGTGCGCCGGTGATATCCGGCTTTGACTGTCTGGACACGCAGGGGCAGATGGTCGGCGAAGATATCATGTGGGCCAACTCGAACGGTCAGGAGTACATGTTCGTGACCTTCCTGGGCGGAACCGGCGGGGATGACGGCGGCTCGGTCGGTGTATTCGACGCCCAGACCAATGAGGTCGTCAAGGTCATCGAAGCGCGTAAAAGTCAGGTGGGCGAGGGCGCGCCCTATATCATGTATCCGCACGGCATCTCGGCCTTTGACGACCGTATGGTTGTGACGTCGACAGTGCATCCAGACCTGTCCACAGGGGTCGGCAATGCGCTGACGATCATCGATCTGAACACGCTGGAGCCCATCGAAAACATCACGGTCGAGAAGGAAAAACCGCTGAACTTCCCGTCCTCTCCGGTCGAGGTGCTGTTTGCGCGCCCCGATATGCACCCGGATATCGAACCGGCCATTCTGGCCAACACCATGTTTGGGTTCGAGACGTGGAAAGTGCCGTATGATGCCAGTTCCAAGACCTTTGGTGAGGCCGAGGTGATCTATAGCGGCGTAGCCAATGAAACCGCCGTACCGCTGGAATTCTACGGCACCGAGGATGAGCTGTTCATCTCACACGCTCTGCCCGGCGTGGTGAAGCGTTATGACCTGGCAGCCTTGCCCGAGCTGGTATCCAGCGGGCCGGACATCGTGGCCGATCCCGGCGCGCATCACATGATCTTTTTCACCTCGGCCTCGGGGCGGGACCTAATCGCTATTCAAAACAACCTGCTTAATCTGGGCAACAGCGCTGAAAATGACCCGACAGATGTGGATTTCATCGCCGGTCTGAACAGCCACACGATCTCGGTCCATGATCTTGAAACCGGTGAGCGTCTGGCCACGGTCAATATCAAGGATCGTTACAACAAGGGGATAGAGAACCTAGAAGGCCTGTTCGGATCAGGCTTCGTTCACCACCACTAGCGGCCCGGAGGGCGTTATGCGCTGGGTACTGCTGATCCTCGCCGCTGCAGGTCTTGCGGTGGCGGGGTGGATGATTTGGGATCGCACGCGTCACCCGGTGGCGACGCCGATTGCCGACTTCTCGGCACCGTTTGTGTTCGGTCGGTTCGCCGTGCCGCCCGACAATCCACTGACCGAAGAGGCCTTCGTGCTGGGCCGACACCTGTTCTATGACCCGATCCTGTCGGGCAACAATCAGGTGTCCTGCGCCACCTGCCATGTGCAGGCAATGGCCTTCACCGACGGGCGCGCGAAATCGCCGTCCCTGTCAGGGGGTGAGCTGGATTTCAGTGCCATGAGCCTTGCAAACCTTCTGTGGGGGCAAAAGAGGTTTTTCTGGGATGGCCGCGTGACCTCGCTTGAGGAACAGGCGTTGATACCGATCCAGCATCCGGATGAGATGGGGCAGGATATCGACGCCCTGATGGCCGAGCTCGAGGCATCTGGCACCTATCGCCGCATGTTTCGTCAGGCCTATGGCGCGGTCACACCGGAAAACACGGCTAAGGCGCTGGCCACATTCATGCGGATGCTGATTTCGTCCGAGTCGAAATACGACAAATACCTGCGCGGCGAAGCCCGCCTAACAGCGCAGGAGGAACACGGGCGCAAGCTGTTCATGGCGCATCCCGACACCAAGGTCTCGCTGCGGGGTGGCAATTGCATCGACTGCCACAGCCAGTTTCTGACTTCGGGCTTTCGCGATGCGCTGGACGGGTTCTCCAACAACGGTCTGGACCCGGACGATACCCTGCCTGACGGCCTGATGGCTGTGACGGGAAACCCGGCGCACAAGGGGTTCTTCAAGGTTCCGACCCTGCGCAACATCGCTGTCACCGCGCCTTACATGCATGACGGCCGGTTTGAAACGCTTGAGGACGTCATGGCCCACTATAATGACGGCATCGTGGTCAGTGACACGCTCAGCCCCCTGATCCTAGAGGCGGACAACGCACCCGAGCCCGCAAAGGGCACGGTCGGGCTGCGCATGACGCCTAAGGAAATACAGGCCATCATCGCCTTTCTGCACACGCTCACGGATGAGGCGTTTCTGACCAACCCGAAGTTTTCCGACCCGTTTGAAGGAGGCTCCTGATGAGACTGACCCTTGGAGTATTGGCCGTAGCAGCCCTGATCGCGGGGTGGTTCCTTCTGACGTCCGGACAGCGGAAAACCACACCGATCACACTGACCTTTCACGCGCATATGGGGGATGAGCCTCTGGTCTATGATCAGTTTGTCTATGACAACCCGGGCGGGGACGGGCAGTTCAGGGTTCGGGATTTCAGGTTCTACCTCAGCAATCTTTCCCTGACGCAGGGGGGGAAATCCTATGCCGAACCGGACAGCTATCACCTGTTACGCTTTGATAATGAGGATAAGACGCATTCGATCACTCTGCCCGAGGTGCCCCTGAAATCCGTTGATACCATGCAATTCCTGATCGGGGTTGATCCCGCTGCGAACGGCTCGATCGAGGTGCGGGGGGATCTGGACCCTAACAGCCAGATGGCATGGAACTGGGAGGTCGGGTATAAATTCGTGGTTGTGGAAGGCGCCCTGAAACAAGGGGAGAACGTATCCCCGCTGGTCTATCATGTCGGGTTTTCCGAAAACGCCCGCGAGGTCGAGTTCACGTTGCCGCCGGACGTTTTCGCGAGCGACGACCCCGAGGTGCACCTGATCGTCGATCTGGCGAAGTTCTTCGACGGGACGGCGCAGATCGACATGCAAGCGCTGCCGTCGGTCAAGTTCAACCGAGCAGATGCTGAGATACTGGCCGACAACTACGCCATCATGATCACTCTGGCCTTCTGAGGCGGGCCATTTTTTGGGAAAATTCAGCGGTTCAGGTTGAAATCGCCCTCGACGGCGGGGGTGTGATCGGTGATTGTTTGGACGATTGACCGGGCGGAAAAAGACCGCTCAGTCAAAGAAATAGACTAAACGCCGTGATGGCGGGCATAAGTTGCGTCGAAAAGACCAGCGAAGGGAGATGAAGATGAAGAAGTTTCTAGCAGCCGCTGCGGTTTCCGCGCTGTGCGCCACCGGCGCTTTGGCCGAGGTCAAGGTCGGGATGATTACCACGCTTTCGGGCGGCGGCGCCGGGCTGGGTATCGACGTGCGCGACGGATTCATGCTGGCGATCGCGCAATCGGGCCGGGATGATATCGAGGTCGTGATTGAGGATGACCAGCGCAAACCGGACATCGCCGTGCAACTGTCCGACAAGATGATCCAGTCTGAACGTGTTGATGTGATGACCGGCATCATCTGGTCCAACCTTGCGATGGCGGTTGTGCCGGCTGCGGTGAACCAGAACGTGTTCTACCTGTCGCCCAACGCGGGCCCGTCTCCTTTGGCCGGAAAAGGCTGCCATCAGAACTATTTCAACGTCGCATGGCAGAATGACAACCTGCACGAGGCCGCAGGCGCCTATGCCAATGGCGCGGGCTACAAGAACAGCTTTATTCTGGCCCCCAACTACCCGGCGGGTGTGGACGCGCTGACCGGTTACAAGCGGTTCTTCGAGGGTGAACTTGCCGGTGAGGTCTATACCGAGCTGGGGCAGACAGATTACGCAGCCGAGATCGCGCAGATCCGTGCCAGCGACGCGGATAGCGTGTTTTTCTTCTTGCCTGGCGGTATGGGGATTTCTTTCCTGAAGCAATATGCCGACAGCGGCATCGACAAGCCCGTGGTCGGTCCGGCCTTCAGCTTTGATCAGGGTATTCTGCAGGCGGTCGGCGATGCGGCGATGGGTGTGGTGAACACCTCGCAATGGAACAAGGATATCGACAACCCGACCAACGCGGCGTTTGTGGAAAGTTTCCAAGCCGAATATGGTCGTCTGCCCTCGCTTTACGCCAGCCAAGGGTTCGATACTGCCAATCTGTTGCTGTCTGCGCTGGACAAGGCCGATCCTTCAGATGCGAGGGCCTTCCGCAACGCGCTGCGTCTGGCCGAGTTCGACAGCACCCGCGGCGATTTCAAGTTCGGCCCGAACCACCACCCGGTTCAGACGATCTATGCCCGCGAAGTGATCAAGGAAGGTGACGTTTTCACCAACAAGATCATCGGTGTCGCTCTGGAAGACCATTTTGATGCCTACGGGGCCGAATGCAAAATGTAATTGACCATCTGCCTGCCCCCGATCGAGGGGCGGGCAGATCACCGGAGCTTCCATGTCCTCGATCCTGATTATCGAGCAGATCCTCAACGGGCTGCAGTTCGGCGTCATGCTGTTCCTGATGGCGGCTGGCCTGACGCTGATTTTCGGCGTGATGGGTCTGATCAATCTGGCCCACGGCTCGCTCTATATGGTGGGGGCTTTTGCGGCGGCGGCTGTGGCGGGCGCAACTGGGTCTTTCCTGTTGGCTTTGGTTGCCGCACTGGCCGCTGCAGCGCTGGCCGGGGCGATTGTCGAGATGGTAGTGATCCGACGGCTGTATAACGCGCCACATCTGGATCAGGTGCTGGCGACTTTTGCGCTGATCCTGATCTTTTCAGAAGGAACACGCTGGGTCTTTGGCTCGTTCCCGCTGTTTCTGGACATTCCCGATGCGCTGTCGGGGCCGGTTACTCTGCCCGGTGGCATCGAATACCCGCTCTACCGCCTGACCCTGATCGGCATTGGGCTGGCCGTGGCCGTGGGCCTTTGGGCGCTGATCGAACGCACCCGGTTAGGCATCCAGATCCGCGCCGGTGAGAATGACCGCGAGATGATCGCGGCGCTGGGTGTCGATATCTCGAAGCTCTATACACTGGTCTTTGCGCTGGGCGCGGCACTGGCCGGACTGGCGGGCGCTTTGGTGGGTGCGATCCAGTCGGTTCAGGTGGGGATGGGCGAGCCGGTACTGATCCTTGCCTTTGTGGTCATCGTCATTGGCGGTATCGGCTCGGTGCGCGGCGCTTTCATTGGCGCGCTGTTGGTCGGGCTGACCGATACACTGGGCGGGGTGTTCCTGCCCGAGTTGTTCAAGCTGTTCATGGACAACGGCGCGGCGCAAAAGACCGGATCGGCGCTGGCCTCGATGGGCATCTACGTGCTGATGGGGCTGGTGCTGATCTGGCGACCCACCGGCCTGTTCGGAGCCCGCACATGAGGTTGAATGAAACCTACTTGAATGCGCTGGTGGTCGTGGGTCTGTTGGCGTTGCCGCTTTGGGCTGTCATGGCGGATCAGCCGTTTGCGATTACGCTGGTGACACGGGCGGTGATCCTTGCGCTGGCGGCGGTGGGGCTGAACCTCATCCTGGGGATCGGAGGTATGGTCAGCTTTGGCCATGCGGTGTTCTTCGGGATCGGAGGCTATGCGATGGGCATCCTTGCCTATCACGCGCAGACCTACACGGCGCTTGATCTGGGACTGTTCGCCACTGATGGCACGAAGTCTATGCCGGTGATCTGGCTGGTTGCGATGATCCTGTCGGCGCTGGTTGCGTTCTTCATCGGACTGTTATCGCTGCGCACGTCCGGAGTGTACTTCATCATGATCACGCTCGCTTTTGGTCAGATGTTTTTCTATTTCGCGATTTCCTGGGCACAGTATGGTGGCGAGGATGGGCTGTCGATTTATGTCCGCAACGGCTTTCCCGGCCTGAATACGCTGGTGCCGATCCAGTTCTACGCCGTCTGTTTGATGCTGCTCTGTATCGTGCTGTTTCTGTTTGCGCGCCTTCAGGCCTCGCCCTTTGGGCTGGCGTTGAACGCGGCCCGGCAGACCTCCGTGCGGGTCGAAACTGTCGGTTTGAACCCGATGCGGCTGAAACTGCTGGCCTTCGTGATCTCAGGCGCGATCACGGGGCTGGCGGGGGCGCTGTTTGCCGACCTGAACCGCTTTGTCTCGCCCTCGATGTTCAGCTGGCAACTGTCGGGGGAATTGATCGTGCTGATTATCATCGGCGGGGTTGGGCGCCTTATGGGGCCGGTCATCGGAGCCTGCGTCTTTGTCGCGTTGGAGCACTTTCTGGGCGAGCTTACCGACTTCTGGCACGTCTATCTGGGCGTAGCCCTTTTGTGCATCGTGCTGTTCGCCCGTGGTGGCCTGATCGGCCTGTTGACCGGGAAAGAGGGGGCGCATGTCTGATCCCGTTCTTGCCACGCTGAACCTGAACAAGAGCTTTGGGGCCCTCAAGGCCACCGACGATGTCTCAATTGATCTTAGGGCCGGAGAAATCCACGCTATCATTGGCCCGAATGGTGCCGGTAAGTCGACATTGATCCAGCAGATATGCGGCGGGCTGACACCCGATTCAGGGCAGGTTCTGCTGAACGGTCAGGATGTCTCGGGCTATTCTACACAGGCGCGGGCGCAGGCCGGGCTGGGGCGTACCTTCCAGATTTCGCAGCTGTGTATGGAAGATACGGTGCTGGAGAACGTGGTGCTGGGCGCGATGGGTGCGGAACGCATGGCGTGGCACTTCTGGCGGTCCGCCCTGAAACGGCCCGAACTGCGCGACCGGGCCGAGGCGGCGCTGGAACGCGTGGGCCTTAGCGATGAGCGCGACGCGCGCTGCGCCAACCTTAGCCACGGCCAACGGCGGCAATTGGAGGTGGCGGTGGCCCTGACCCTGTCGCCCAAAGCCTTTGTCATGGACGAGCCGATGGCGGGGCTTGGTGCCGAAGGGTCGAAACGGTTGACCGGATTTCTGGACGGTTTACGGCAGGAAGCGCCCATTTTGCTGGTGGAGCATGATATGGATGCGGTTTTCGCTCTGGCCAATCGGATCAGCGTGCTGGTTTACGGCAAGGTCATCGCCACCGGTACGGCCGATGAAATCCGCACCAGCCCCGAGGTGCGCGACGCCTACCTGGGGGATGCGGCATGACCCTGCTGCGGATCGAAAACCTTACGGCCAGCTATGGTGACAGTCAGGCGCTGTTCGGCGTTGATCTGCAGATGGCGCAGGGCGAGGTGACCGCTCTGATGGGCCGTAACGGGATGGGCAAGACCACCACGGTAAAGGCAATCTGCCGGATGATCCGTTCGCAGGGCACGCTGATGCTGGACGGTCAGGACCTGCACGCACTACCCAGCCATAAGGTAGCCCGCAAGGGCGTAGGGCTGGTGCCGGAAGGCCGCCGCTGTTTTGCCGATCTGACCGTGCGCGAAAACCTGATTGCGGCCGCGCGTCCCGGCGACTGGACCCTGCGCCGCGTGACCGAGCTGTTCCCCCGGCTGGGAGAGCGGAAGGGTCAGCGCGCCGCCTCGTTGTCGGGTGGAGAGCAGCAAATGCTGGCGATTGGCCGGGCGCTGATGACCAATCCGCGCCTCCTGATACTGGACGAGGCCACTGAAGGCCTCGCCCCGATTGTCCGGCAGGAGATCTGGGCAGCCCTGAACCGCCTGCGGCAAGAAACAAACGTGGCGATCCTGCTGATCGACAAATCGCTGAAGGAACTGGCGGCGGTGTCTGACCGGGCCGTTATTCTTGAAAAAGGGCGAACAGTCTGGTCCGGCGCCATGACGGACCTGACCCCAGATATTTCCGAGAAATACGTAGGCGTCTGATCGCGCGTTTCAGAACCGGTAGGTGGCCCCGATCAGTGGCCCGGACTGATCGAACGAATAGTTGCTGCCGTCAATGTCGTGATCAAACGAGATATAGCGATACCCGCCCCGCAGCAACCACCTGTCATTAATGGCATAATCCGCCGTCAGCAGAACGGACCAGGTTTCACTGCCGCTGCGGAATCCTCCGTAATCGACATAGGCAGTTCCGGACCACGCATCGGTAAAGAAATACCGGCCGCGTACACCTACCACCGGATCGAACCAACTGGCATCGGCGGAGCTGGTCCGCGATGGCGCGCCACCCGGGGTCAGGGTGAATTCCGTGTCGGTGCTGTACCATCTGAAGCCGCCTGTCAGATCAACCTTTAAGGACGGGTCATTGCGCACCCGGTATCCTAATAAAGCAGTCAGAAACTGCGTCTTGACCGAGGTCTCCAATTCTGCCCCCGCTGGACCGGGTGCGGTATTGTCGAAGGTCAGATTTGTGTAGTTATAGTCGGCCAGCACACTCCATTGGCCGTTTGTTGCGGCCATCGTGCCCATGAAGGCAAAGTCCAGGTTATCCAGCGCGTCGGAAAAGCTGAGCGTCCCTTCAAGCGTGCCGGACGGGGTCTCAATGCTGGTGTCGGTTTCGGGCATGTACAGATAAATCGTGGCCTCGTATGACCAATCGGATTGCTGCGCAGAAGCCATCGTTGCTGCTGACGCAAGCACGGCTGCTGCAACGCAGCCGTTCAATCTTTGTTTTAGTGCCATTCCGTCCCTCCGTTTTTTGTCGTCTGTGTTGGCCAGATCCCGCGGGGTTAAGCTGCCACAGTATCAGGTGTTTCCGCGCGCGAGCCCACGCGATTGATGTCGGTGTTCGGGAAAAACTCGGACCAGACGTGCCAGAAGACGCCGGCGCGCAGAGTTTCTACCCGGTGCAGTTGCCCCTGATCCGACATACCCCAGAAATCGCAGCGCGTAACGGGTTTGCCGCTGTCATTGTACCAGACCCCGAGGCTTTCGTATTTCGGGTCCAAACTGACGACGACATCCCGCCCGCCGACTGTGGCGTTGACGACCCAGTTGTTGTCCACGACGAAATCGTCGGTCCAGCAGGCGGCGTCCGTTCCGATGGTGATCCCCCAGACATGGGTCTTGTTCGGCAACCGGTCGTCCGAACGGTCCATATTATCCATCACCGGCGCGTCTTCCTGATGCTGGCGGCCGATACCCCAGCCAAAGGTGATCTCTGTCACAATGTCCAGCAGCCGTAGCAGGGGGTTGGAGGACGGCATGTTCAGAAACACCTCGCCATCGGGGAAGGCCTTCTGGAACCCGCGGAAGGTCATTCGGTAAGTTGGCCATGGCTTCATCTGCGCCTCGGGGCGCACGGGACAGGCGGGGCCGTTGGTATTCGGGTCGCGGTCTACCTCGCGGAAGCCATAGATGTGCTGGATCGGCTCACCGGATTCATTGTCGCGCAGGATCAGGTTGTTGCCGTGCTGGGCTAGGACTTCGAGGTCCAGCCGCTTACCTTCGATCCGGGGGGCGTAGCCCTGCCCAAGATTGGCCATCGCACAATAGGTCATGACCACGTCCTGACCGCCCAGCCCGTCCACATCGCCCGCAAGATGAGGCCGCATGATCTGCGCATCGGGATGAGCGCGGGCGTGGCCATTGTTCTCGATCACGATGACCGGCGCCGTGGGGCCGACATATTTCTGGGCTTCACTGATGGGAAAGAAGGCTGCGTCATTCATCTGGTTGCGTAGGCCCAGATGCACCCAGACATAGGGAAACCCGTAAAGAAACAGCACCAAAAACGCAGAGACGATCCACAGCCAGAGCGGCCCGCCACCCAGAATGAAATGCGCCAGCGTTGCGACGGCAAACGCGCCCAACCCGATCCCGATCAGACGGTATTCGTGCCGGATGAAACGCACCATGTTCTGGCGTTTCACCTTCAGCAGCATCTGCGAGATGTCGCCCAGATCGCGGAAATAGACGAACCCGATTCCAAGCGAGATGATCAAGCCAAGAGCGAAGAGTATATTGCCGACCATGTGTGCCTCCTGATCCGGGTTCTATTGTTGAGTTGAGGCGCGTTTGGTCATGAACGCCTCAACTGCCTGCAGAGTTTCGGGGCGCAGGTTCTCGATCCCCTCATAGGGTACGCCATAGGCCGGAGGTGTGTCTGGGAATTTCTCTTTCCGCGCCATGTGACGGCCAAGGATGCGTACGAACTCAGCGCCACCCCACGCGCCGACTTCGGTCGATATCGGGTACTCTTCTCGTGTGTCGCGGTAGAGGTTGTAGAAATCCGCCAAAATTGCGTTTTCGATCGATCCGGGAAAGATCAGTTTCAACTGGTCCTTGATAATAGCTTCGGGAGAGTTGATTGAATACGCGATCACACTGTCGCGGCGGGCTTTTTGTTCGTCCTGAAACAGGATCGCCGCTGATTGATCAACGCCATCCACAAGCCGGTCTCGAGGGATATGTTCGGTGGCCCCGGCAAACCGGGCCAGCGTCGTATACAGGTCCGAGACATGAACGATGCTGTTCAGCATTCCGTCTGCTTCGATCATGCCGGGCCAGCGGATAAAGGCATCGACACGAATGCCGCCTTCGCTGGTATCCCCTTTGCCACCGCGGAATATCATCGCTGAAAATCCGGATTGCGGCGAATATTTGGTGAAATGCCCATTGTCGCCCATCACGACCACAATTGTGTTCTCGGCGATACCCAAAGCGTCGATTTCTGCAAAAAGGTCGCCCAACCACTGGTCCAGTAATTGCATCTTGTCGACGAAAAGACCCGCATTGGCACTATCCGGGCCGGTTCGTCCGGCGCGTGTGCTGTCAATCGGGATCATGGGCCAGTATTGGAGAAAGAAGGGTTCGTCACCAGCGGAAAGGCGCTGCAGTTCTTCCAGCGTTTTATCCTGGAACGCCTGGTTCATTTCGTCATATTCTTCTGCGCCCCAACGTTGGCCAGATTCCATCCGTATTTCACGAATGGGACCGCCGGCCTCGCCTTCGATCACGGTTACCATCGCGGCGGGATCGGGCCGAAACCAATTGTCTATCGTGTAGACTGGGTCATAGTCTCCGATCCCGACGGACACCTGTTCGCGAATGCCGTCATCGTTGAAAACGTCCAGCTGTCCTTGCTGGTGTACGGCATGTTGAGCGTAGTCAAACCCTTGATTCATGGCCCAACTTTCGACGATGTCGCCCATGTGCCATTTTCCGACATGAGAGGTCGCATAACCCGCACCCTTCAGAACTTCGGCGAGGGTGACTTCGCTTCCCGGCAGGCCGAAACCCGAAATGTCGACCGACGTATTCCCCATCCCCATTCGTACCGGCAAACGTCCGGTCATTTGGGCCACGCGCGTAGGTGTGCAGGAGGGTTCGGTATACATACGGACCAACCGCATTGCTTCATCTGAAAAAGCGTTCATGCTTGGGGTTTCGTATCCCCGCAGTGCATTCAGTTCGGGAATGCCCATGTCGCCAAAGCCCACATCGTCAATTAGCACGCTGACGATGTTCGGGGACTTGCCCCCGTTGCCGTCCCGAAACGCGGCCAGAGCCTCATCCACGGTGGCGTCATCCTGCGCCCATTGTTCGCCGTGTTGGGCCTGAAGGATGTAAAACTCCGCATCGTGTTGAATGGGATTTTCCTGTGCCAGGGCCGGTGCGGCCGCAAGACCCGTCGAAAGCGCAATCAACCAATTCAATTTCATTCCATGTTCCTCCCCCTCGTCAGACGTGCCCCACGTTGATGTCGCGGGGCGATCTCACATTGAAACATTATGATATTAACTCGGAAATTTCTACGGACCTGCATTGTTGCCAATGTCTGAGCACAGTGTGGGTCAGTACGGGGGCCACAACCGCGCCGTGAAACCGCGCGGTTGTGAGAAGGTTGGGGGGGAGGGGTCGCTTAGGCGGCGACCTCTTCCGTTGGCAGTTTGCGCGGGTACGGATCGCCGCGTTTGTAGGATCCGGCTGCCGTGAACAGCACATCGGTGGACGAGTTCAATCCGGTTTCCGCGGAATCCTGCAGGACGCCGATGATAAAGCCGATGCTGACCACCTGCATGGCGGTTGCGTTGTCGATGCCGAACAGGCTGGCGGCCATCGGGATCAGCAACAGCGATCCACCGGCCACGCCCGAGGCTCCGGTGGCGGCAATCGATGCGATGACGCTCAGGAACAGGGCTGACATGAAATCGACCTGAATGCCCATGGTGTGCACGGTTGCCAGCGTCATCACCGTGATGGTGATCGCGGCACCGGCCATGTTGATCGTCGCGCCGATGGGGATGGTGACTGAATAGGTTTCCTCATCCAGGTTCATGCGGCGGCACAGTTCCATGTTGACCGGAATGTTGGCCGCCGAACTGCGCATGAAAAACGCGGTGATGCCGGATTCCCTGAGGCAGGTGAAGACCAGCGGATAGGGGTTCCTGCGGATGCGCAGGAATACGATCAGCGGGTTCACGATTAGCGCCATGAACGCCATGCAGCCGATCAACAGGGCCAGCAATTGGCCATAACTGGCAAGCGTTTCAAAGCCGGTCTCTGCAATGGTCGAAGCCACGATGCCAAAGATACCTATCGGCGCGATCCGGATGATAACAGACACGATCTTGGTGATGGCACCGTCCAGGTCGGACATCAGCGTTTTGGTCGAGTCGCTGGCGTGCCGGAAGACCAGCCCAAGGCCAACAGCCCAGGCGAGAATGCCGATATAATTGGCCTGTGCCAGCGCGTTCACCGGGTTGTCCACGATTTTCAGAAGGATGTTTTTCACTACCTCGGCCAGACCGTCCGGGGCGTCCATCAGCTCGGGCGTGCCGGTCAGATGCAGGGTGACCGGGAACATGAAACTGGCCACGACCGCAACCAGCGCAGCCGCGAAAGTGCCGAGGATATACAGCAGAACCACTGGGCCCATACGGGCCTGACTGTCTTTCTTGTGATTGGTGATTGCGGCGCAGACAAGGATCAACACCAGCACGGGCGCAACGGCTTTCAGCGCGTCGACAAAGAAATCGCCCAACAGACCAACAGCCGAACCAGCGGCGGGCCAGAGGGTGGCAAGTAGGGCACCGGCCACAAGGCCGATGATGATTTGCGTAACCAGGCTACCGCGTAGAATAAAATTCATCGGGACCATCCTGTTTGACTGGGGGCCTGCCGGGTAATGGATACTCCCGATCAGGCACGGTTAAGTTGCAAGATTGGGCGCTATATGGGCACTTTGGATCCAATTTAAACATCTGGACTTAACAAATAAGTCCAGATGAGGTTTTGAGCCTAGCGCTCTGCCGTCTCGCACGGCCTGACTTTGGGGGTATCCGTAGACACCCGTTTCAGGCTCCATGTGCAGGTCTGTACGGTCAGGCCGGGAAGATTTGGCACCTGATCCGAGGCCCAGACACTGGTGACCGAAAAACTGAACGGCGTATCCGTGGCAGCGGGAAATATCCGGGCCAGTTCCTTTGATGGAAAAGTGCCGCCGCAGGCTTCGAAATACCCGCTGACCAGCGTGCCATTGGGTGCCAGAGCAACCGACCCGGTATAGAGCGAATACTCCGCCCCAAGCTCTTGTTTGTCGGTGTAAAGCAGATCGATGGAAATGCGATCCCCGTCCTGAACTATTCCTGCAGTCATAGGGTCTGACCAGCTTGACGGCACACCACCCGTGGTGCTGTCGCAGGCATACATGCCTTCATACTGGCCGGTCAGCGAAAAACTCTCTGCATGTGCGGGTGCAAAACTACTGGCCACAAGAAGGGTAATGGCCGTTCTTCCGAGAATGTGTTTCGAGGTCATAATGGGCTCTCCTCTCCAATACGGACAGGGATTGCGCCGTCACAAAATATCCGAGTGCTTCTCAATCACCTGGCCAAAATGATGCCGCCAGAGGTCCACGCCCAGCGTGCCGCTGCGATCCAGCGAAGACCCGACGACCGTATCCGCAATTATGGTCGGTTGCAGGCCCGCGTCAAATAGGGCGAATCCTGCGGCCAGAACACAGGTGTCGGCCTGAATGCCGCAGACCAGAACGCGGTCGACCTTCCAGCCATGAAACTGGTTGATCACCTCGGGCGGTGGGCCATAGCCGTATTTCAGAACGGTGCGATCGGCCTGAACAAGGCTGTCATCGACTGAGCGGGGCTTCCACCCAAGCTGTCGGAAAAAGGGCACTTTCGCTTCGTCATTGCGTTCAACGGTGGCGATGGAAGGGAAATTCGATGCCAACAACTGGCTGCGCTCGACCAGCCAGTCCGGCGGGTCAAAGCTGGGTTGAACATCGACGACCAGTACGGCTTGTTTCATTACGCGCCTCCGACGTTAGTCACACTGCCTGGTGAACCTCGATGATATTACCCTCGGGGTCATGGAAGAACAGCTGATGCCATTCCTTGGCGAAGGCGGTGCCATAGTCCGAATAGGGAATGCCGTTGTCGTCCAGCAATTTCTTGAACGCCTCGATGTCGTCGGTGCGAAAGGCGATATGGCCACGCTCGACAGGGTTGATCGTCTCGCCATGTTTGAACGCGACGTCGAGGTTTCTTTCGGCCAGATGCATTTGCATCCCGCCATCGGTCGCGAAGCGGATTTTACCGCTATAGCCCTTGTCTTCGGTTGCATCGGGTCGGGGGAAATTCTCGATCGGGATATCATCCAGCCCAAGGACCTGAGTGTAGAAACGGTGCAGCCGGTCGACATTATCGGACACAAAGTTGATATGGTGGAATTCGAGTTTCATGCGGGTCCGGTCTTTTGGTTGGTGTGTGGCGTCAGAAAATCCCAAGAACCGGGGACTGGCAAGCCCTGCGTCAAAGGGGTTGATATGGCTGGAAAATGCGCAGGTGAACGTTCTTAGAAAACCGTTGCGCCAATGCGGGGATGTGGGGATAGTTAAGCAATTACAAGCTCCCGAGGGTCTCATGAAACCTTCTGCTCTGTTTGTTTGCGCATTTATCCCCCTGTTTCTGCCCGCCCCGGCAGCGGCCCAGTCCGACGCGCCACCCAGTGTCATGGTCGCGCCAGTGACACTGCAGGACTTGCAGAAACAGGACCAGTTCGTTGGCCGTGTCGTGGCGGATCAAAGTGTCGATCTGCAGGCCCGCGTCGAAGGGTTTCTGGAAGAGGTCAATTTTATCGAAGGCGGGACGGTTGCCAAAGGCGATATTCTATTCCGGATCGAAAAGAAGAAATACGCCGCCAGTGTGAACAGTGCACATGCGGCGTTGAAAAGTGCTGAGGCCAGCGCGCAGCTGGAAAAAGCGGCGTTGGACCGGCAGCAGGAATTGTTCGACAAGGGCGATATCCCGCAGGCTGTTCTGGATACGGCTCTGGCGACCTATGCCGCAGGAAAAGCCGCTGTGGATGAGGCGCAGGCCGATCTGAAGATCGCGCAGATTGATCTGGACTATACGGAAATCCTCAGCCCGCTTGATGGGCGTATCGGGTTGTCAGCGGTGGATGCGGGTAATCTGGTTAGCTCGGATACCGGCGTTCTGGCAACGGTCACCAGCGTTGATCCGATACTGGTCAGCTTTTATGTCAGTGAGCCGGTTCTGCTGCGTGAACGGCGCAAAGGGCGGATCACGCCGGGTGACATCAAGCTGACGACAGATATCAAGCTGGCTGATGGTGAGACCTATCCCACCCCGGGCAAAGTGATCTTTGTCGGCGACAGCGTCAGTCAGGACACCGACACGATCGAACTGCGCGCCGGCTTCGCCAACCCTGACGGAGTGCTGATCCCCGGCCAGTTTGTGACCGTTAGCCTGATGGGGTCCGAAGACCCCAAGGTGCTGACCGTGCCGCGCAACGCGGTTCAGTTCGACAAGCAAGGGTATTTTGTTTTCTCGGTCGACGGTAACAGCAAGGTCCACCGACAAAACATCGAGATCGGTACCCAGACCGCAACCCGCACGCAAGTCACGTCGGGGCTGGCCGAGGGTGACCGCGTGGTGGTGCAGGGGCTTCAGAAAATACATGACGGGCTGGTCGTGAAAGCGGTCGACAGTCAGGGTTAGGGGCCGGTTTGATCGCGCGTTATTTCATCAACAGGCCGCATTTCGCAGCCGTCATCGCGATCCTGATGGTTCTGTTCGGCGCGGTCAGCGTGCGCCTGATCCCGATCACCGAATACCCCCACATCACACCGCCGCAGATATACGTCGATACCTCGTATCCGGGGGCGGATGCGCAGGTCATTCTGGAATCCGTGGCAACTCCGATCGAGGAGCGCGTGAACGGCATTCCGGGCATGTTGTCCCTGTCTTCCAAAAGCTCGAATGACGGCAGCTATATGCTGAACGTGTCCTTTGAGCTGGGCACCGATCCTGACGTGGCCGCCGTTGAAGTGCAGAACCGCATCGCGCTGGCGAGTTCCGAGTTGCCTTCGGCCGTGTTGCAGCAAGGGGTCGAGGTGACCAAGCGGTCAGGCAACATGATCATGGTGATCAACCTGACCTCGCCCGACGGATCGCGGGACGAGTTGTATCTCAGCAATTTTGCCGCCGATTTCCTGCACGACCCACTGCAGAGGCTGCCGGGCGTGGGATCGGTCTCGCAGTTCGGCCAGTTGGAATACAGCATGCGGGTCTGGATCAATCCGGTCCGCATGGCAGCGTTGAATATCACCGCGGCTGAGGTTGCCGACGCGATCAAGGATCAGAATGTCATCGCCGCCGCGGGGCAAGTCGGGGCGCCGCCTTTTGCCGAAGGTCAGACCGACTTCCAATTCAAACTCCGAGCCGAAGGCCTGCTGCGCGATGCCGAGGAGTTCGGGCGGATCATCGTCGCCTCGGACCCCAGCGGTTCCGTTACTCGGTTAGAGGATATCGCCCGGATCGAGCTGGGTGCCGCGACCTATTCCGGCTCGACCAAGCTGAACGGCAAGGACTCGGCTACTGTCGCAGTCTATCAGGAAAGCACCGCCAACGCGCTTGAGATTTCCGACACTCTGCGCGTGTTGATGAAGGAGTTGTCGGCGAAGTTCCCTGAAGGTGTCTCGTACGAGATCACCTATGACGTCACTGACGCGGTGCGCGTGTCGATCCGCGATATCATGACCACGCTGGCCCTGACGGCGGGGCTGGTGATCGGCGTGACCTTCCTGTTTCTGGCGAGCCTGCGTGCCACCATTGTTCCAGCCATTGCCATACCGGTGTCGCTTCTGGGTGCGGTAGCGCTGATCTATGCCATCGGGTTCAGCGCCAACATGATCACCCTTTTCGCGTTGGTTCTGGCGATTACTCTGGTGGTGGATGACGCGATCATCATTATCGAAAACGCAGAACGTATCCTGCGGGACGAGGGGTTGGAGCCACGCGAGGCAACGCTGAAAGCGATGTCGCAGGTCAACCGGCCGATCATCGCCACGACCTTTGTTCTGGCGGCCGTGTTTGTTCCGGTGTGCTTTTTCCCCGGCGTGACCGGCACGATCTATTTTCAGTTCGCGCTGACGATCATCTTTGCCTTTGTCCTGTCGGCCGTGAACGCTTTGACCCTGGCCCCTGTGCTCTGCGCGATGATGCTGAGGACCGATAGCAAACCCATCGGGCCGCTGGCCGTCGTTCCAACAGTGATTGTCTGGGTGCGGCGTCAGTACCTTCGCCTTGTGTCGCTGATGCTCAGCTATATGGCGGTGTCGCTGCTTGTGTTTGCCGGGGCCGTGGGTCTGACGGTGTACCTGTTCAAAACTGTGCCCACCGGTCTGATCCCGCAGGAAGACAACGGGGTTCTGATGGCGTCGATGGAGTTGCCCGACGGGGCCTCGCTGCAGCGCACACAGGCGTTCATGGACAAGGCGGGCGCGCTGATCGAACAGACACTGGGGGTTGAGGATGTCACGGTTGTCTCCGGCCATTCCATGCTGGCCGGGGGGCGCCCCAACGCGGGCATGGTCATCGTCACGCTGACCTCTTGGGATCAGCGCACCAGCCCCGATCTGCAATGGTTCGCGATCATGCACCAGCTTGAGCGCAAGCTGGCAGCGCTGCCCGAGGGGGTTTCCTACGTCTTCCCATTCCCGACCATTCACGGGCTGGGCTCGACCGGGGGAATTTCGGTGGAGTTGCTGGATCTCGGCAATGGGGACGGGTCGCAACTGGATGCGGTGATGACCGGCTTTGTCACCGCCCTGAACGCCGCGCCCGAGTTTTCCCGCGCGCATGGCAATTTCTCGGCCCAAAGCCCGCAGTACAAGCTGTCCGTGGACCGCGACCGGGCCGAGACGCTGGGCGTCAGCGTGGCCGATATCTTCACCGCGTTGCAAGCCAATCTGAGTTCCTATTTCGTGGACAATTTCATCCTGAACGAGCGTGTCTATTGGGTGGTGATCTCTGCCGAGGCCGAATTCCGACAGACGCTGGACGATGTGGAAAACATCTATGTCAAAAACAGCACCGGAGAGTCTCTGCCCCTGCGTAATTTCGTCATCAACGAACCGGTTCTCGCGCCGGATACGGTGCCGCGCTACAACCTGTTCACGGCGGCTTCGGTCAGTGCGCAGCTGGCGGACGGGGTCAGTTCCGGCGATGGTATCATCGCGATGCAGGCGATTGCCGACAACACCCTGCCGGATGGGTTCCGGATCGACTGGTCTGGCGTCACCCAGCAAGAGGTGAAAGCACAGGGGCTAGTTCCTTACATCATGCTATCGGCGCTGGTGTTGGCATACCTGTTTCTTGTGGTGCTGTATGAAAGCTGGATCCTGCCGTTTTCGATCATCACCTCAGCCGTCTTTGCGCTGTTGGGTGCGCTGATCCCGCTGGTGCTACTGCCGTTTCTGAACAGCAATATCTTTGCGCAGGTCGGGATGGTGCTGCTGATCGGGCTGGCGGCGAAAAAGGCGATCATGGTGGTCGAGTTCGCCAACCAGCAACGCGAAGGCGGTGCCAGCATCCGTGAAGCAGCCCTGAAAGCGGCGGAAATCCGGTTCCGGCCCGTCACTATGACTGGTTTGTGCTTCATCGTCGGCGTCCTGCCTTTGGTGCTGTCCAGCGGGGCAGGGGCGGCGGCGCGGGTCTCGGTGGGCTATCCGGTTCTGTGCGGTATGATCCTAGACAGTACACTTGGGCTGCTGATGATCCCGGTGCTCTACGCGGCGTTCCAAAGCTTGCGGGAATGGCTGGTCAATCCTGGGCGGGTGCGCCGCAAGGCCTGAAAATTGTTGCAGTCTTTCAGGGTTTGCCGGATGCTGAACGGCACCGGAATCGAGGCGGGCCCAAGCAACATGTCGCTGCAAGACCCCTTTACGGACTTGAAAATCGAACGGCAGGACAGCGGGTTTTACAAGGGCTACAACCTGCCGATTGCGCTGGTCAGCAAGATCGCCGTGTCGCTGCTGGTGCTTTGGGCGCTGGTCTGGCCGCTGAGCGCCAATGACACCTTGCGGTCATGGAAATCGGGCCTGCTGAGCGAGTTCAACATTTTCTACAACCTCTCGGTCGCGTTGTTCGCGTTCTTTCTGATCGTCATAGCGATCATCCCGGCAACCGGGCGGATGCGGCTGGGGGGTGATGACGAACGGCCCGAATTCACCAACTTCTCATGGTTTTCGATGATGTTCGGGGCCGGGTTGGGTGTTGGTCTGATGGTCTATGCTACCGCCGAACCACTGGGCCTGTGGGAGACCAATCCGCTGACCGTCTCGGGCGAGGTTGCCGCCAAAAGCCAAGAGGCGATCAAGGGGGCCTATCGATACACGTTCCTGCATACCGGGTTTCATGCCTGGGCCATCTATGTGGTGACGGGGCTGAGCCTCGCCTACTACGCCTATACCCGCGATATGCCGCTGACGATCCGCACCGCGCTGACGCCTTTGTTAGGGGAATACTCCAACGGCATCGCGGGGCATGTGATCGACATTCTGGGCGTTGTCGCCACGATCCTCGGGGTGGCGGTGACCATCGGGTATGGGGTGTCGCAACTGGTGGACGGGGCGTTTCTGATCACCAGTGCGGAATGGCTGATGGACGGTGTGATGAAACCGTCGACCGCAGGGCTGATCGTTGCACTGGCGACCGTGATGCTGGTGTCGACCCTGTCGGCGGTTTCCGGCGTGGGACGCGGGGTGAAATACCTGTCGAACCTCAATCTGGTCCTGTCGCTGGTCCTGCTGGCGGTGTTTATCGTCTTCGGCTCATTTGCCTTTGCCTTGACGACCTATGGGCAGGCATTGGTGGATTACATCATCAATTTCGTCCCGCTCAGCCTGCAGGCTTATGGCCCGATGTCCGAGGCTGAGTTCGCCTCGGCCCTGCCGCCCGAAGCCGCCCCCTTCGTGGCCGAGTTGTTTCCCGGTGCCATCGATGCCTGGGGCACCCGCGACAGTTTTCTGGCCGGGTTGAGTGACGAGGCCGCCGCCCTGCCTGATGCCACGAAACATGCCGTTTACGAGGCCGGAACACCGGGTCGGTTGTTCGGCTGGCAATCGGGCTGGACCACGTTCTACTGGGCGTGGTGGATCGCCTTTTCCCCTTTTGTCGGCCTGTTTCTGGCCCGCATCTCGCGCGGACGCACGGTGCGCGAGTTCATTCTGGGCGCAGTGATCGCGCCGTCGCTGGTCTGTTTTGCGTGGATGACCATTCTGGGCGGTTCGGCCATTGATCTGGAACTGAACGGAGACGCCAATGGCGCCATCCTGTCGGCCTCGACCACGGCCACGTTGTTCGTGACCCTCAGCCAGATGATCTCGGGCCATATGCTGGTGATCGTCAGTTTCATGTGCGTGGTGCTGACGATGACCTTTCTGGTCACTTCGGCGGATTCCGGGATACTGGTGATGAACACGATCATGTCGGGTGGGGCCGAGGAAACCGGGGTCATGCATCGCATCTTGTGGGGCGGTTTGCTGACCCTGGTGATCGGGACGCTGCTGATTGCGGGCGGTGGCGGGCTTGAGGCGCTGACCAATTCGATGATCATCGGCGCGCTGCCTTTCAGTGTCGTCCTGTTGCTGATGTGTGTCGCGCTGGGCAAGGCCATGATCAACGACCTGCGGCGCGCGCGGTACGACGAAAGCCCCTCCGAACGTTAAGCTCGTCTGAGGTTTTCTTAATTTTTCCGCCGGGGCGCGCTTCATGAAGATTGCGTAACTTTACTGGGCTGTCCCATGCGGGGCGGCAGGATCGGAGGTCTCGGGCATTCCCGGCAAATCGTAGGAAAGGGGCGCGTCATGGCGGACGTTCAAAGATACGCACCACTTTTTGAGCCCATTCGTCTGGGGCCTGTTACTGCGAAAAACCGCTTCTATCAGGTGCCTCATTGTACCGGTTTGGGTTATGTGCGTCCGCGGGCAGAGGCCGCACTGCGCGGGATGAAGGCCGAAGGCGGCTGGGGCGTCGTTTCCACGCAAGAGACCGAGATTCACCCGACCTCGGACCTGGCTCATTTTGCCGAGGGGCGTCTGTGGGACGCCCGCGATATTCCCGCGCTGCGGCTGATGACCGATGCGGTCCATGAACATGGCGCTTTGGCGGCTGTGCAACTGGTCCACAACGGCAGTCATGCAACCAACCTGCTGTCCCGCGCGCCGGTGCTTGCGCCCTCGGATATGGCGATTTCAGCGTGTCAGCCGAAACAGGGGCGCGTGCTGGACAAGACCGATATCCGCGCGCTGCGGCATTGGCACCGAGAGGCTGCTCTGCGCGCCAAAGAGGCCGGGTTCGATATCATTTATGTCTATGCTGGCCACGGGATAACGCCGGCCCAACAGTTCATGCTGCCCCATCTGAACACGCGCAGCGACGAGTATGGCGGATCGCTGGAGAACCGCGTGCGCCTGACCCGCGAACTGCTGGAGGACACGCACGATGCCGTGGGTGACACCTGCGCCGTGGCCTTCCGGTTCGGGATCGATGAGATGCTCGGCCCCGACGGGATGCAGGTGGCCGAAGAAGGCAGGGCTGTGGTCGAGCTGCTGGCCGATCTGCCGGATATCTGGGATGTGAATGTCTCGGACTGGGCCAACGATTCCGCGACTACCCGGTTTCAGCCTCAGGACGGGTATCAGAACGACTATCTGTCTTACGTCAAACAGGTGACCGACAAACCGGTTGTGGGGGTCGGGCGGCTGACCTCGCCGGACTTGATGCTGTCGATGCTGCGCAAAGGGATCGTTGACCTGATTGGTGCGGCTCGTCCGTCGATCGCCGACCCATTTATCCCGCGCAAGATTCAAGAAGGCCGCATCGACGAAATCCGTGAATGCATCGGCTGCAATATCTGTGCCGCCTCGGACGGGTTGGGCATTCCGATCCGCTGCACCCAGAACCCCACCATCGGAGAGGAATGGCGGCGCGGCTGGCACCCCGAGCGCATCGCTCCTAAGGGCCAAGCGACACAGACGCTGGTGGTTGGCAGCGGCCCCGCCGGGCTGGAATGCGCCATGCAACTGGCGCGGCGCGGATACGAAGTCACGCTGGCCGAAGGTGCGATGGACTTTGGTGGGCGGGTTCTGCGGGAAAGCCATTTGCCGGGGCTGGCCGCATGGGGCCGGGTGGCCGACTACCGGCTGAACGACCTGCGCCAGCGCGCCAATGTGCAGATGTTCGCGGAAAGCACACTGGATGCGGATCAGGTGATCGAACTGGGCATCGAACATGTGTTACTGGCCACCGGAGCCGCATGGCGCGCCGACGGTTTGGGTCGCAATACGCGCCGCTCACCGCCGCTGTTCGACCCTTCGGCGTTCGTCTACACGCCGGACGACATCATGGCCGGGTCCGAGCCCGAAGGCCGGGTGGTCGTCTATGACGATGACCATATCTATCTGGCTGGTGTGATCGCCGAGAAGCTCGTGCAACTGGGATGCGAAGTTGTTTTCGTGACGCCGGAAAGCACGGTGTCGAGCTTCTCGGCCTATACGTTGGAGCAGCACCGCATTCAGGCGCGGCTGATCGAACTGGACGTGGATATTCGCTGCAACCAAACGCTGGACCGCATTGCGCCTGACTGTGTGACCACGGCCTGCGTCTACTCCGGGCGGGTGTCGCAGGTCGAATGCGCGGCGACCGTGTTGGTGACCGAACGGCAGCGCAATACCACCCTTTATGATCAGTTGCAGGGCAGGGGGCTGAAGACGCTTGAACTGATCGGCGACGCCGCCGCGCCGGGCCTGATTGCCGATGCGGTATTCGACGGCCACCGCGCCACGCGCGACTTTGAACGCCCCAGGGATGCGGCCGAACAGGACTGGTTCCGCCGGGAAATCACCGACCTGCGAGAGGAGGCACCATGATCCAGACCATCGCTCCCAAAACCCGCCGTCGCGGCGGCGGTCGCGCGGCACGTATCGCGCAACAGCAGGCTAGCACCGGAAACGAGGCGGTCCACGGCGGGCTGGCCGGTGGCCGCTATCGCCCTCTGTCACAGACCGATATGCAGGCCATTCACCGTGCAGCCCTGGCCGTGTTGGAACAGACCGGCCTAGCCGATCCGTTCCCGGAACTACTGGATCTGGTGCTGCCCAAAGGCGCGGTTCTGAACGACCACAACCGCCTGTGCTTTCCCCGCGCGCTGACCGAGGATCTGCTGTCCAACGCCGCGCAAGAATACTACGTCCATGCGCGGGGTGAGCGTGCGGGCAAGGACGATATGCACTGCACGGCGCAAAGCGTGTATTTCGCCAACTCTGGCACCGCAGTCACAACCTTTGACGCGCAGACCAAGTCCTATCGCCCGTCCACGCTGTGCGATATCTACGATTTCACCCGGCTGGTCGATAAGCTGGACAATATCCACATGCTGGGGGCCACCGTGCTGGCCACCGATGTGACCGACGATTTCACCCACGACATGAACATGGTCTACGCCATGCTGTCGGCCAGCCAGAAACCGGCCTGTCTGGCCTTTCGGGACCGCAGTCACATTCCGCACGCCATCCGCATGTTCGATCTGGCCTCGGGCGGTGAGGGATCGTTTCTGAAAAAGCCCTCGGTGGTGTTTGGGGGCTGCCCTATCGTGTCGCCCCTGCGCATCGGGCGCGAGAATATGGAAATCCTGATCGACACCGCCAAGCTGGGCCTGACCGTCGATCTGGCCGTCCCGCCGCAGGCCGGGGCCACCGCGCCCGCAACGCTGGCCGGAACGCTGGTGCAGGCGGTGGCGGAAACGCTGGCCTGCGTTGCCATCGCCAACCTGATCACACCGGGTTGCCCGGTTAGCTTTGCGGCCTGGCCCTTCATCACCGATCTACGCAGCGGGTCCTTCACAGGCGGCAGCGGCGAGCAGGCCCTGATCGGGGCCGCCGCGGTACAGATGGGCAATTTCTACGGCCTGCCGACCTCGGTCGGGGCGGGGATGACCGATGCCAAGCTGCCCGACGCGCAATATGGGCTGGAAAAGGCGCTGACCTTTTCGCTGGCCGCCCATGCAGGGGCCAACCGGGTCTGTGAGTTTGGTGGAATGCTGGGCAGCCTGATGGGGTGCAGCTTTGAAAGCATGGTCATCGATGATGAGGCTGGCGGCATGATCCTGCGATCCCTGCGCGGCATCGAAGTGACCGACGAGACCATGGCCGTTGACGTGATCCACAAATGCGCCATCGACCCGGGGCATTTTCTGGGCAACCCGCATACGCTGAGCTTTATGAACTCGGAATTCCTATACCCTCAGCTTATGGACCGCGAACGCACCGATACGTGGGAGAACGGGGGCAAGGTCGATCTGTTGCAGCGTGCGCACGACAAGGCGCAGGCTATTCTGGGCGCGCATTTCCCCAACTATCTCGGGGCCGAGGACGCACGGGTGCGCGATGAATTCCCCATTGTTCTGAAAGCGGAACAGATGCGAGGTTGCCGGAGTTAGGGCGCAAAACGGCCCCGGCCTATCTGAGCTCGAACCAGATCGAAAAGGCCGCGCCGTTGGTGGCGGGCAGCAGGGCAATATCTCCGCCATGCGCGCGCAGCGTGTTGCGGACGATGGCCAGCCCCATGCCGGTCCCGCCTTGGTCACGTTTCGTGGTGAAGAACGGGTCGAACACCCGCGCAGCGTTGCCGGCAGAGATGCCCTGTCCGTCATCGCGCACTGTCAGGACAACCCGTGCCTCGTCTGGCTCGGCTGACATTTGCACGACCTGCGCGTCATGCTCAGACGCGTTACCCAGCAATTGCCGCAGCACGACCTGCAGCCCCTTGGGGCCAATCGGGATGGTCACGTCACCGCCCTCGATCCGCAGATCAAGGGTGGGGAAGTCGCTGCCCAGCCCGTCCTGCAGTTCAATCAACGAGGTCACCCCGTCATGGCGCGACTCGCGTGCGCGGGCGACTTGGCGCATGGCGTCGATCTGATGCTCCATCTGCACGCCCGCACTGGCGATCTGATCAATCAGACGCAGGTTCTCGGCCGAGAGGGTTTCATCATCGCGCAGCAGTTCCGTCGCCGCGCGCAGGGTCGCGACGGGTGTTTTGAGTTCATGCGTGACGTGGTCCGAGAAACTGCGGATCGTTGTCTCGCGATTTCGCAGAGTTTCGGCCATATCGATGACGCTTTGGGCGGTAGTGCCAAGCTCCTGAGTGCCGAACCGCGCAGGTGGCGAAAGGGGGTCGGCTGGGTGCCGTACGACCTGAGTGGCAAAGCGCTCCAGCGCAAAGATCGGCCGCAGCAACAACCGGACCAGCAGCCAACCCAGAATGACCGTGGCGGCGGTGATGATCAGCGCCAATAAAACGGCGGCGTTGCGATAGCCCAACTCTGGCCCGAGATAGCGAAACGCCACCAGCCCGGTCAGCGACAAAAGCAAGGTACCGCACAGGGCGCCGCCCAATACAAAGGCAAGACTCGGGCGCCACTTGCGTCTCATGTCGCGGCGCCTTGAATGCGGATGCCAACGCCATGCACGGTTTCGATCACACCCGAGCAGCCCGCCTGAGCCAGCTTGCCCCGCAAGTTCCTGAGATGGCTGTCCAACGTGCGGTCCGAGACCTGAGACAGCGCGCCCCAGACCGCCTGTATCAGCTGCGCCCGGCTGTGCACCTGGCTGGGGCGTTCGATCAGCGTGGCCAGCAAGGTAAACTCGGTCGCGGTCAGCGGCACCGTGGCCTCATCCAGCCTGCAGATATGCGCGCTGGGGTCCAGCGTGATCCGGCCATGGGTTAGGATCGCGTTGGTGCGCTGCCCGGCCGAGCGTTTCAGGATTGCCCGCACCCGCGCTACAAGCTCTCTCGGGCTGAAGGGTTTGGTGACGTAATCATCAGCGCCCATTTCCAAACCCAGTATCCGGTCAATCTCATCATCCCGTGCAGTCAGGAACAGGATCGGCACTTCGGACCGGGCGCGGATGCGGCGGCATACTTCGAACCCATCCATCTCGGGCAGGCCGATATCCAGAACGATCAGATCAGGCGCTTCGCGGGCGGCGTGGATCACCGCGATCTGACCGTCGCTGGCGGTGACCACCTGAAATCCCGCGCGTTCCAGCGCCAGACTTACCAGCTCGCGCAGGCGGGGGTCATCATCAACCAACAGGATTTTCATTGCGCCTCGCTTTGCGTGTTTGCTGCAAGATAGCCATTCACGCGCGCGGTGCGAAAGTCCCATTCGCGCCAGTTGGGATCGGTAGGGTCAGGATGCACACAGCTTTGCGCCCAGTCGGGGATATGGGGGATTGGTTGCAGCGCCACCTGTGTCGACATCGCTTTGGCCGCGGTATGCCCAAGGCTGCACAGATAGAGCCAGTCTGTAGGGATCGTGTTGTCCGAGTCCGACGCGCGCGCCAGCGTGTCGGTTGCGATCAGGGCGGCGAAATTGATGAATGCACAGGCATAGAGCGTCCCCGTGCCCAGTGCGGCGACCCGCAGCAAAAGCCACCCCGAGGATCGGCCCCGCTGCACCTGCCACGCCACCATTGCCAGACCGATCGCGACCAGCCCCATCCAGATCACTGCGTAGACGCGCAGATAGGTCAGGCCATAGGTGTTGATATAGAGGTCCAGACGAAACGCGGCCGACAGGGTCAGCAGCACGTTTTGCGTCAACCACAGAAGCAGAAGGGACTTCAGCGCCGGGTTTTGTTCCGAAAACGGGCGCGCGGCCAGCGCAAAACCTCCGGCCAGCAGGGCGGTCACCAGCAGAGGATAGGCTCCGCGGTGGGCATAGGTGGCAAAGCTCATCCCGTCGGGCAGAGACGCGCCGCCGAACAGGATCGAGAAATCCAGTACGCTCTGCAGAGCCAGCATCAGGTTAAACAGAACCAATGCCCGAAAGACCGACCCGGCATTCAGAAGACGCGGAACACTCCAGCCGGGTAGGGTCAGCGCAATCGCTTCATCCGGGGTGGGGGCGGTCAGGACCGGCCAGACCAACAGCGCCAATCCGAACCAGAACATTGCACGTCGGAGCAGTACGAACAGATCGAAATCCACCCGAAGCATTCGCACCACCATATGTTCAAGCACGGGGTTCGCGCCGATCAGCAGGGCGCTGAGGACCATTACACCACCCAGCGGAAACGCCCAGTTGCGAAGGAAAGCGCGTACAGAAGTCCCGCTTAACGAGCTGTGAGAGGCGGCCCGAGTGCGCCAGTCCCGGATGTGGGCCGCTAAGGTCACGATACCGGCGGTCGGAAGACGCTTGATCAGACGCAGGACAGCGTTTGCCAGCCATGGCAGGCTTTCGCGTGCCTTGATCTCGGGCGGTATGCGCAACAGGACCACGGCACAAAGCAGCCCGGCGGTGAGGAAGATCAGCGACAGAAGCTGCACATGTTCCAGAATGGGAAGGGTCGCCAGCAGCAGCACTCCGGCAGAGGTCCACTGTTTGTTGCAGGGCGGGCTTTCGAAACTGACCGCCGCAAAGATACCCCATGCAAAGAGGGCTAACGAAAGCCCGGGACAGTATCCCCAGAACAGAAAATCCCCCAGCAGAACAAGAAGGATCAACGCGGCAAATCGGGGAAATCGGTGGATATGGTCCAGTATGTTGCCCGGTGGTGCCGAAGGGGGCACCTGGTCATTCGATGGGCCGCTTTCGCTGGCCAGCCACCAGCCGTCATGGGCAAGGGACCAGGGCAATCCACGGATGATGAGTTCTTTGGGCATGTCGTTCTCCTGCTCGAGTTTCCCCGAAGGTGAACGCGCGGCCTGCAGATAATCCGCACCAGTTGTGCAGATTTCGTGCAGATATGCAGAAAACCGTCTTTTGGCCTAGTGCGTGCGGCGGTGCCCCGACAATTCCCCGGCAAATCGCTGGTTTCGGACATCTGCAGTGGTCAGGTTGTACTGCGCCCGAAACGCCCGCCCCAACGCAGCGGCGGAGGAAAACCCGGTCGCCGTGGCGATCTCGGATTGCGGCATGTTGGTGTGTTGCAGCAGGCTGTGGGCGCGCTCCAGCCGAAGCTCACGATAGGTGATCAGAAGTTTGACGCCCGTCTTGCCCAGAAACCGTCGTTGCAGTTGGCGGGTGGATGCGCCAACGGCCAGAGAAAGATCCGATATCTTCAACGGATCTTCCACGTTGTCCAACATTGCCCCGATCGCCTGCCGCACCATCGGATCGGCCCCGGACCGTTGGATCAGGCGGGTGGCAAGCTGGCTGGAGCAGGAGCGTTCCGGTTCGGTCAGGCCGATATAACCGCGCAAGGTATCGGCCAGATGCTCTCCGTGATCCAGTGCCACACAATCCGACAACAGCCGGAGCGCACTCAGTTTGGTTGCGGCGCTATGCACGCGGTTGTCAGATGACCAGTGCGTGTTGCTTTGGCAGTCTGAAAGCCCGATTTCCTGAGCCGCAGCGGCGAAATTTGGATGAATGGCAGCGGTTGTTTCAACGGCCCGCCCGGCCTGCGCCAACAGCAGCACCGCTCCGCCGACCAGTATGGACCGCGACGCGAGGTTCAGTACTTGCGATATCCGGGCTTTGTCCATGCTGTCACAAGGCCAGGCTTTGTGGATGTCGCCCCAGAAAATCGCCGTGCGACCCGCCCAATAAAGGGGGGCGCCCACAGAGCCGGTTGCAGCACATCGGACATTCACGACGTAAAAGTAATCTTCGGCCAGATCGTTCAAAGCGTCGAAAAATTCGACAATCATCTCGGCCGAAGCTTTTGCCGTGGGATCATTCAGGAAAACGTCGATATACCGTGTTCTTTCAGACGTTCTATTGGCTGGCCGCGTGTGGTCGTTTTCGAGGACATAGTGTTTCATCGTTCCTCCACCTGCCATTCGTGGGTTTGTCCCCCCCGCCAAGGCGGGGGGTAGTTGTTGTGTGCCTTTTACGTTGTGTGCCTTTTACTCGGCGGCGTCTTGGTATGCGTCCATTGGAGGGCATGTGCAGACGAGGTTACGGTCGCCGTATGCGTTGTCGACGCGGTTGACGGG
>NZ_JBQFRE010000016.1:0-73741 GCF_056537245.1 Ruegeria sp. CG11 | reverse complement strand
AGGAAACAGTGTGGCGCAAATAGAAAAATACAGCGTACAAAACCACATCCTTGGGGAAGTGGCAGCCTTTCAAAGAAACCATTCTGAAACCTGCTCGCGATTGATTTGAAAGCAACAAGCACCAGGGCACGCGATTTCGTCAACCTCGGTCAAAAGTTTGCGACACAACCTTTGCAGTCATAATGTGATTGGTGTATTTGCAACCTATGGATGACGCTCGTGTTTTCAATGTCACCGACAAAAATGGTATGTTGCTTTGCCCAGTTTGCGGGTTTGCCGGCTACTCAGATGCGCCTGCGTATTTTCAACAAGGCGGAAGGATCGGGGATACAATCTGCGATTGCTGTTTGTGGCAGCCCGGCTTCGACGATTGCCCCAAGGCAAGTGATGCAGCCAAAGAAACCATCATCGACTCCGTCAAGTCTTATCGGGCGGACTGGTTGATTTCAGCCGCGTGGCAAGGACCGAGAGGTACTGAACCTGAGAACTTTGATGGGCGACTACAAGTGGCCACTCTGGCCCGACTTGCGCCTTATCTCTTTTAAGTTTTGCGACATGTATCAAATTGCACATGCGAGGATCAGTTCCTCTCTCTATTCAATTTCAAAAAGAACAGATGAACGACCGCACGCCACGTGATGGAACCTAATGACCCAAAACTGCCATTGTTTTTCCATTTCCGCTGAGCGCGTTTCATTCTACGGCGTGTCAGGCCAATGAATTTACACTCGTTACCCATTGCAGTTCTTTGGATAACCATTGGTTTCTCGCAACCTGCGATAGCAGCATGTTCTGAAGCGCGCGAAGTTTGGGCGGATGTGAAATCCTCAAAATTAGTTGCGGTCCTGCAGGCTTTTCAAGTGGAGTATTCCAATTGCGCGGTCTATGCCGCACTTGCACAGGGCAGGCTGAGTGCGTTGGGCGCGGGTACCACAGAAGAAACGGCCTCCGATGCGGCACGCGTCGATACGGTTGCCTCTGCTGGCGACGTGTCACCGGAACTTGATCAGTGTCTGTCATTGTCTGCAACAGATGGTCAGCACTCTTTGTACTCGGCTGTGCCCTACGATGCCTTCGATGCGGAAATGGCATTGCGCGCCTGCCAGGTCGCTGCTGATCCGGAATTTGATAACGCATCCAGAGACGGGGCAACCGGGCTTGCCCGCGCCAAAACGCGATTAAGAGACTACGAGGCAGCCTTTGACTTGTTGCGTGCGGCATCCGCGGCAGGGAACAAGGCCGCGAGACAGAGCCACGCGATTGCTGTTTATAGCGGATGGGGCGTGACACGGGATCAAGGCAAGGCGCGTGAGATGATGAAGGCATTGGTCGATGAAGGGTTTGCGCCGGCCATGTCGCAATATGGTGAACTCAAGGTTCTTGAGGCAATGGTTGATATGGACCAGCAGCTTTTCGACGAGGCAGCGCGGTATCTGGCTATGGCGTATGACGCGGGCGAGCCTGCCAATCCCTTGTTGCCAACACTCATTACCGATCCGAATAGTGCCCAGTTTCACCCGATCTGGGCCGCGGAACTGATGGAGGAAATGGTCGATCAAGGATCGATCAAAGTGATGCCGGATCTTGCCGTGCTTTATCTGGATGGTCTGGGCGATTTGGCGCCGGATGTTGACAGGGGCCTGTATTATTGGGCCAAAGCCAAGGAAGCGGGTCTATCACTGAAGTATACAGAAGCCGAGTATGACTGCATGGACGCGGCTGCGGCGCCGACCCAGTTTACGGACCGGCCATACAGGTATGTTTCGGATGATGAACTGAATGCGGCAACGGCGCTTGAAACGTGTTACGGGGCGCTCCGGGCTGGCGACGTCTTAGTTCCAGAGATCGGTGCGATTTTTGCGCGCGTCCTCGCCGCCGACGGGCAGACCGAATATGCGAGAGAGGTCGCAGCGGAACATGCGGCCCAGGGCGCTGCTTTGGCCATGTACGTTCTGGGAAGGCTGGATCAGGATGAAGGTAGCTATTCCAGCGCTGCGGATTGGTACCGGCAAAGCGCCGATGCAGGCCTTGGTATCGGAATGGTGGCGCTGGGGGATCTGTATTGGGACGGTCTGGGTGTTCCGCGCAGCATAACAGAAGGGCTGAAGTTGATTGAACGTGCCGCTGAAGAGACACCACATATTGAGGCGCAAATCTGGCTGGGAGAATACTATAGCTACCCCGAAAACGACTTTGCCAGTGATGAAAAAGCACTGCATTTTCTGAGGCTGGCAACCAGCGATGATAACCATCCCCATATAAGTCAAGCGATGACGAGTATGGGTCATTTCTATCTGAACCGAACCAGTTCGGATGGCGCAAATGGCGCGCTGGCCCTCGAATGGTTCAACAGGGCGATTGAGCCTCGGTTCGGCTCGGGTTACGCCGGAACAGATTCAGACGCTTATATGGGGCTCGCACGCATGTATATCGACGGGATTTATGTGGAACGCGACGCCAGGGCGGCTGTATCCATGTTGAAAAAGGCCGCTAGGGCAGGAGAAACCAGCGCATTTATGTCAGCGGGCATGATCCTTGAGGCCGAGGGTAATCTGATAGCTGCGGCGGCATCTTACGAACAGGGCTGTGAGGCAGGTTTGGACCTTGCCTGCATACGGGCAGAACACGCAAAAGATGCTGCATTTTATGAAAAACTCGACACATTTCTGGGGGCGGATTGAGGCATGAAATCACTGAAATATATCACACTCGCCGTGGCTGCAGCCGCAATGCCACTGGCCGCGCAGGCACAAAACACAAACTGCACCGAAGCGCGCCTGATGTGGGCGGATGTCAAGGAAAGCGGCTCTGTTTCGGTCTTGCAGGCCTTTGTCAGTACCTTCCCGGATTGCCCCATCTATAAAGGCCTGGCGGAAGAGAAACTGGCCAATCTGGCCGCGCCTGCAAGCGGAGGGATTTCTGAGTCCGAGACGGACGTTGCACAAGACAAGGAGCCACTGCGAGCAGACGAGGAGATTGCGGACTTCGAAAACACCGGACGCGACTATAACAGCTTTACAGAGGTTGAGGCATCTTGCATGGCCGAGGCGGCAGCGCCCACGCAGCATGTGAGTTTCAGGGGCGTCAATTTTTCTGACATTGATGTCAAAAAGGCGTTTTACACCTGTGCCAAAATCGTGAAGCAGGACGATACACACCCCGAAGCCATGGCTGCGTTTGCGCGCGTCCTTTCAAAGATGAAACGCTACGATCTTGCGTTACAGCAGGCTCGGCTTGCCGCAGAAAGAGGCAGTGCGCTGGCAATGAATATTATCGCGTATTCGTACAATAACGGCAATGGTGTGGATCAAGACTTAGAGAAAGCCATTGAATGGTACCAAAAGGGCCACAATGCAGGGTTTCCAATGGCCACGTACAACCTGGCCAGCTTCTATGCAAAAGGAGAAGGTGTAGATGTCGATACAGACAAGGCCTTGGGACTATATAATCAGGCTGCAAATTTCCATTATCCGCAGGCGCATCGAAAACTCGGGCAGATTTATCGCGAAGGAGAATGGGTCGAGCGCAACATGGAACTTGCGATGGATCGTTTTTCCCTAGCCGCCAGCATGGGCGATGCCGCAGCCGCAGGATTTATGGGTTACATCTTTGAAGAGGGTGAGCACGGTTATCGGCAGGATGACAAAGCGGCGTTTCACGCATATCAAACTTCGGTAGATCTGGGGAACATCGATTGGGTTCAGCACAACCTCGCATCGATGTATTATGATGGACGGGGAACGGATAAGGATTTGGGCGAAGCAGAGCATTATTGGCACCTTGCCGCAGAGCAGGGTCACGCGAAGTCTCAGCGCAAGTACGCGCGGATCCTAGATGACCAAGGGTACCCTCACGTGGCGTTTGAGTGGTATCTGAAGGCGGCCGAACAAGGCGACAATGAGGCGCAAAAGCGTATCGATGAATTGACGAATTCAGACTGATGAGAATTTTGATAACGACCATTTTGGCTGTGTTCTGGGGCAATCCGTTGTGGGCCAACGATGCCTGTGCGCCCTTGGATGGCGCATATACAATTAGCGGCGCGTCTGGGGATCGGGCGGAATGGCTCTATTCAAAACCGCGCTATAACTCGGACGTCATCAGCCATCTGCCGCCCAATGCCACCGGAGTACATCTTGAAGGGCGACGCAACCTGAAACGCTGGTGCCAGGTGAGATGGGGATGTATTTCCGGACTCATGCGATGCGTTTACGTGTCAGGACCTGAATTTGGGGATGTGTCAGAACCTGCTCGACCAAACCGGGTGAAGCTAAAGGCCGCTTCTTTGAGTGTTCACGAATTGCGTGCGGGGGCATCCTGGGACATGCCCGTCATCGCCACGTTGCCCAAGGGTTTGACCGAAGTTTGGGTATATCTGTGCGCCACTGGTGAAAGCGATGAAACCTGGTGTGCGATACACGCCGGAAACGCCACCGGCTGGATGGCATTCCCGGAACCTCCGGTCAATCTGGATCATCGGTGACCGACTGAACCTTCCGAGGATTGATCAGTCCGGTCTTGTCGCTAGCAACGGCCACAACGAGTTCAGACGTAGATTTTCGAAGGTCAGCCACCCGGTGGTATTGGCGGCCACGTTTTCGACTTCTACCCACAACATATCGTCGGAATACTTGCACTGATCCGTCAGTCTCAACTCACCGTCAGATCCATCGCTATTGAGCTTGCGCAGCGGCGACTGAACCGATGCCTCAACATGAACCGCAGACGAGTCATAGATTTCGACCTCACTGAGCAGGTCAAGGATAGTGTCACTGAACCAGGCCTTTACTGAATCAAAAAACCTGGTTTCGACATAATCTAACCACTCTTTTTCAGTGTCCCGGCCACACCCGATTGAAGCGGCCAGAAAACCCAAGGTCAGTTTGCTTTGAGCAGCCGTCTCGGCGGGGCACAGCCCGCCTGGGCCGTTTGGATTCTGGCCCAATTCGGAACATGTTGTCGTGTCCGGCTCGACATCCATCCAGAAGCCACCCGTCCCAAGCGCCGTGATGGAACAACCCCAGTTGTAATATACACTATTGAACCCCCCGCCCATATGGCTGGGAAAAGTTAAACCGGCACTGCCTGCTGAGGACATTGCGTTGTCGCCGATAGTGTAAATAAGCGAGGATTGCATGTTGTCGAAGTCGAAGAAATGTGGATTGAATTCGGTCGTCGGATCTATCGCGTCAATACCGCCCGCACGGAATGCATTGCTGATTTCCGAACGTGGCCCGTTCCAGATCGCTGAATTGCAGAGAAGAGCCACCTGCTCCATTCTCAGGTCACTGGGCTTCGCCAATTCGGTCTCTGGCCCGTTGGACATCGGAACAAGGCCCGCATGCCAGCCGTCGATGTCCCCGGTCAGTTCACCTCTGTTGCCACCAAGGGTTGAGGCCCGCAGTGCACGCGCCAACAGGCGACCCCGTGGCGAATTAGGCGGCTGAACCTCAAGTTGCCGGGCAAGCCATTCATGAAATTGTGCTCGCTGCTTGCGGTTTCCGGCTGGCATGGTCAGGTCCAGAATTCCGCCAGTTTCGATCTGGCTACCACCAGCTGCGATAAACAGGGCTGCACAGGCACCAGCGCACCGCGCCCCGTCCAGGACAACCAGATTGTCAAACAGCCAACTACCTTCGCCCGAGTTCAAAGAGTTCAGGTCAGCCGCGATTTTCATCGCTTCATCCCAATCTCCGCCTTCAAAATTCAATGCCACCTTCAATCCTAGTTGCAACTTTTTACTCAGTTGGTCAGCATCACCGGGGCGAACGTCACCGGACAATTCAACAATCGGCGGGCACACGTCATCGTCGCAGGACGAGGTCCATTCCAGTTCCGGCGAACCTGGAAATATCGGCCGAAGATCACCTACATGTTTTGAAAGATCAGGCCTTTCGATAACCTCGGCACTGAGACTGGCTGCTGACAAGAACAGCAGGCCTGCAGTAAAGAACAAACTTGTTTTCAATGGTGTAACTTTCTCAGACAGTTTGGGATTGCATAAGCGTATGCGAGCAGAAACCAGATGGCACCTGTCTGTTTTAGCTCGCCCGTTCCGTCGCAGGAATGCCTCAGTGGCATCCCCGCCGCGCCCTCACCAGAGGTGTCTTACGGCTGGGGGTTGTTCTTGCCTTAAACCTTAAAACACTTGCCCCAGGCTTTACCCATGTATTTTTGGTAAGAAATGCACTCTTCCAATGTATCGAATGTTGCCTGCTGCTGTGAGCAACGATCTGGAATGCATGTGCGCCAGCCCGCATGTGCTGCTGAAGCCGACGCAATCAACGCTACCGAAACCAGTGCTGCCGTTTTTTTGAATTTCATTCTTTTTTGCTCCTTTTCACAATTGCACCCCTCGAAGCGCGCGCGTTTAAGCGGATTTTACAACCATTGCGCGTCGATCAGACGTGGGAATATAAAGGCAAGAATGAGCTTGACGCGCATGTGCCGTTTGACACATGCGCTTTAGAAAAAACGGGGCATTTCACCTCGATCAACGCTGTACTGGTTGATTGGCTGACAAAAGCCGGTCCGTGTTTTACGGGTTTTCGGTTTTTCCGCTGGCGGACCGACGGTCAAAGCTAGGCGGATGAGCTGACTTTGCGATTTGGTGTCGGTTTTCTGCGAAACGGGCGCAAGTTGATTGCACGTGCTTCCTTCACCAACAATTCGCTGGAGCGCAATGTTACGGACGGTCGTGCCGTTTACAAGCATCTCGCAGACTTCGGCTTCGCTATCCTGCCATTGGAGTTGGGCCAACACACCTCGGCACTGGAACGATTGTGCCATAGGCGTGGGCGTTTTTAACGCCGCAGATTGACCGCTTTATTGGCGTCTAAAAAAACAACGTGACGATCACCTTAGTATCGGTCTCAATCAGAATTTTGCTGCCTCAGTTGGTTCAACAGGCGCTGTGAAACGTCGTCGCCTTCATCGGCCGCCAATTGCAACAGCACTTTCCCGGCTTCAACCTCCCCGATTTCCAACATCAGGTAACCAAGTTTACGTTGGGATTTCACGTATCCCTGGTCAGCTGACAAGCCCCACAGATACGCCGCCCGCGCAAGGTCCGGCTCGGTCCCGTTGCCGTGGAAATACATAGATGCCGCGTTGTGCTGCGCCCAGGCATTGCCAAGGTCTGATGCCAATTCGTAAAGTACCAACGCCCGTTCCAGATCAACCGGGGTGCCATACTCTCCGGTCTCTCTTATGTAGCCCAGTCGGGCCAGCGAAAGCGCGTCTCGCGATGCAGCGGCATCCCGAAAATAGGCAATGGCCTTGTTCATATCGCGCGGCACCAATTCACCCTCTCGGTAGAATTGCCCCATCTTACGTTGAGCAGTGGGATAACCCTCGTCAGCCGATTTTCGGTAGTAATCCAACGCCCTGGACATGTCCTTGGCCACGCCTTCGCCGTTTTCGTACATGGATCCAACATTGTGTGTCGCCATCCCGAACCCAAGGTCAGAGGCTTTCTTGTACCAGGCAAATGCGGCCTCCTGGTCTTCGGCCACTGACCTTCCCGCACCATAGAGCCAGCCCATGCTGTTCATGGCCAGACTGCTGCCACCTTCTGCGGCCTGTTCCGCAATGACCCTTGCCCGGTTATACTGCTGGTCTTTTGAAAGCGCGCGGGCATATGCGGCCAGCGCTTCGGGGTGGATGTCGGCGCGCGGGTCGTGCGGCAGCGTCTCGCAGGCTGCCAGAGCAAAGTCCACGTCGATATCCTTGAAATTCACGCCCCGGAAAGCAGGCATCTGACCATGAGCGGCGGCGGCCTTGATGCAGTGGACCTCCCGGCCATAAAGCTCGCGGTTGATGGACCCAACGGGCAAGTTCGCCAGTTCCTCAAGCGAGTCCCGCGACAGAAGCGGCCCATTCAGAAAGGCCTGAATTTCTTCGTCCACATCGTCGGCTTCCTCAGCTCCGGCCGTTTCGGCACCTGTGTCAGGTGCAGGCTCGGGGCATTGCTCCAGCTCAGCGTCAAGCAAAGCTGTAAAAGAGGCGTCGGCCAGCTGATCCTGAAGCTGCCACACACGGTCGCAATCAACCTCGCCTGATTTGACCGCAACGATCTCATCAAAATGAACGCAGTGTTCAGGCGCCGCCGCAAGCGCGCCCAACAAGGCTAGATGGTCCGCAGGGTCCAGTCCGCCCACGTTATTTCCAGTCAGAAAGTCCCGACATTGGTTTGCATGCGCACTGGTTGCGAGCAGCACCGAGATGGCTCCTGCAGCAAAAAATTTCATCGCGTCAGCACTCCTGCTTTGAATAGTGTGACCCCCTACGGGTCCGGTTGTGGTTTGATTTGGCGTTTCAGGGCTAATTCGACCATAATAGATCTGTCATTGCGACATCAGAATCCTATCCCAATACCAGTAACGTACTTTCCCGGGCACGCGATCAATCTCATTTCCATAGCTGTCAAAAAGAACCAGTACATTTTCTTCTTTGCGGAACAAATACCCGTCGATCCATCCATCAAATCGGTCGATAGGTGTCCAGAAATCATCCTTCCGGTAGAACATTTTTGGTTCTTCCTCATCCCAATTGTATCCAAGAATAGAGCCATCCCGCCCGAGTCTGATAGAATTCACACGAGTTTCATCGTTGGACCTTTGTTTAATAATTCTTGATTGACCATCCTTTATGTACTCAATTTCGTGAGATCTTATAGAGGATCCTAGAACTTCTACGACATAGTTTTGTTTTCCCAGAAAACTAATCCATGGCCGGACTGGGTCGAACTCCAAGCCAGATCCCTTGCGTATGATCAGCGAAGAAGTATTGAGATCATAATCGGTCAGAGTGATAGTTTCTTGTGTTTTGCTCCCAATCAACAGATGGGGTATCCCATCAACCCAGACGTTGCGTACAAAATCGGGTTGGTCGACTTTCACCGGCAAGGGAAACGTGAAGTCAAGAGCAGGTTCGATTGGGATGATTGCCGAGGTGAAACTATGGGCGCGAGCACCTTTGTCATCGTACTCATGGCTTCCTTTTACATGGTGCACTAAGAGAAAAAGCCTATTGTCCGTTGGATCCCCAGAAAGTAACGTTCCGAATTCATGATGCCCGTCTGGGAGCAATAATTTCCGCTCAGCTTTTTTAGCGCCGTTCTGGTCAAAAACCTCCAATTGAAAAGACCAATCTTTGTCACCTGGTCCGCCGAAAAATTTGTAACGGATCAAGGCGCAAACAAATAAGTCGTTTATGTAAAACAGCCGCGAATACCCGGTGCTATTTTCGTTGATTTTTTCCCTAATGTAGCTTTGATATCGAGGAATTTCTTGAGTGCCCGCCAACTCTGTGGATTTCCAATCCCCGCACATAAAATTCGGGATGGTAATAGGCGCTTGCTGATCGGCTGAGAGGAAATGGATGAACTCATAGGGCGATTCAGGGACTAGACTGACCTTTCGCGCGTTCAGGCGGTCCAACATCTTTTGTTCCGCCAGAGCAATCAGGTCCAACTCGGCCGTCGCTTGTTCGGCAAGGTCCTCGTTCAGCACGTCTAGCAATTGGCTGCTTTCGGGGGCGTCCAAACCGTCCAGAAAGATGCTCACCCCGGCATTTACCTGCTCGGTGGCGGCCTTTTCCTGGTCGGTGCCCGCGGCTGTAGCGCTGCTGTGATACTCCTGCATCTGCTTGATCAGCGCTATTTGCTCCCGAACCGCCTCGGGCCCGGGCAATTGAGCATTCTCCGCAATCCGCTTCGGCAGGACATCCGGGTAATCTGGGATATTCGCCTGCCCCCAGGCGGCAAGACGCTGGGCTGTCGAGGTGATGGTTTCGGCTTTGCGTGCTTGTTCAGAGAAGTGCTTTTTCAGCACGACAAGGTCAAAGTCCACGCGGACAACATGGAGCTTTCCGACCGAGAACCCCTGCGCGTAGATTTCTTTTGCCTCGTCCTCCGTCAGGTGCCGATACAGGGTTTCGTCCTGAAATTCGGCAGACTGGTTCGACATGCGGAAAAACAGGCGGTCCCAGTTTCGCGCACCCGGCGTGTTGTAGCTGGGCTCGCCGGGTTCTTCGGACAGGGACCCGGTGTTGAACCGCATATAAACCGTTCCCCCGGAAATGGCGGGACTGTCGATCCGTGCAGCAAGCTCGATATTGTAGGGCCGCGCTTTGCCTTCAGGGTCGATCTCGGCAATGTCGCGGACTTCGACAAAGTCCGATTGCCCGTATGGTCTGACACACGCACTTCCCCAAGGTTGTAGCCCCCAGGCCAGATGGGATGTGATGACCGGTTCCTGAAGCAGCAACGAAAGCTCAAGTTCGACCTTGTATTTGATGCCCAGACCTTCTCTCGGCTCGGTCGATCCAAAGAGAGGTGTGCAAGACCCTTCCACCGAGCCTGTCAGCTCAAAGGAATAGCTCGTTTGCGTTTCTGCAAGAACCATGTTTGCGGAAGAAACACATGCAAGAGCACAGAATTTCACCAGTGTTTTCAATCGCTCGATCAAAGCCGACACCTTTTTCTTTTTGCCTGTCTTGAGGGGGGGCCTGAATGAAGCAGTCCCACCTCCAGATCGCGCGACCTGAACAGAGCAAACCGCATCCACAATCACCAGAATGCATATATTCAATGGAAAGGCATCCGTCTTTCATGTGCAATTTGGCACATACTGTGGAAATTTCTTGCCTGATACAAAGCCTTATGCTGTCCTTGCGGTCCAAACTTACGGAAAGACCCAAGAAGTACAGGCAGAGATGAACATAGTAGACCATGACCTCATCAGTCATATTTACCGATCGGTAACGGACAGTTCCCCATTCTCTCATCCGCTTGAAAAATTTGCCGCGCGCTACGGGGCAGCGGCGGCACAAGTGCTGCTGAATGACCACGCAGAGCCTGTCCTGAGTGGCGTATATCTTAGCCCATACCACCTGGACCCGGTGCGTGCGGCTAAAACGCAGGAGTTCATTGAAAAATTCGCTCCTGCAGAGCAGATGATCATTCAGAGTGGGCTGGCAACCCGGAAACGATTCCAGTTTGTTACGGATGAGGAGGGTTACGGAGTGCCGTCCTCAGAGATTCCGGCGAACGTCTGGAGCAGCGAACACCTTGGGGTTGAACGACGGTGCGTAGCCCGCTTATCCGAAACGCCAGTATTCTCTGACGTAATGGCATTGAACTTTCCGACCGGGCATCCGGGTTTCAATCTTGGATGGTCCCAGGATTTGACCATCTATTTGCAACATTTCGCAGCGGCTTTGGAAATGCTGCGACCGTTCAGGTTGCTACAGGTTCGATTCAATGCTGTTGCATCTGTTCTGGACAGAATGAAGGTCGGCATCGGCATTTTGACTGCTGCCGGCGAGCTGATTCACAAAAACAACCGGCTGGACGGCATCCTTCAGCAAGGCGATGGGCTGTCCCTCAGCCGGGCCGGGATATTGCGTACCTCTGCCATTGCCCAAGATGCGCAAGCGGACTTCCATTCAGGGCTCCGCGAAATCACCTCGGGCCGGTTTGATAGTGGAGGTGATATCCGGTTCACCGTCGATCGCCCGTCCAAGAAGTTGCCTTACGTGGCCAACCTCTGTGCGCTCGCGCCGCTCTTGACCGGCGCGCCCGAAGCGGAAGGCTTTGCAGCTCTGATCGTCAAGGACCCTGCTTCAGAGGACCACTTGTCGGTTACATCACTGCGAGAAATTTGCGGTCTGACGGCCAGCGAAGCTGAAGTGTGTGAACTGCTTGTAAATGGCGCATCTGTAAGCGAAGTCGCCGAGCAACGCAATGTCAGCGAGGGCAGCACACGCAATCAGCTTGCTTCGGTCATGAACAAGACCGGCACCAACTCCCAAAGCCAGCTTGTCCGCCTGGCGATGAGTGCTGATCTACCCGTCGAATATCCACCAGATTGACCCAGAGGAAGCGCCATACTTGGTTTTGGTTCAACCGTGTTGCACAAACCGCGTCTGCTCAGCGACAACGGGTCCAGCTAAATTTCTAGCGAACTGGCCGATTGGCTGGAAGATCAGAAAATGGATCATATCCGAGGCGCGCCATATCATCCGCAAACCCAAGGTAAGATCGAGCGCTGGCATCAGACCCTCAAGAACCGCATCTTGTTGGAAAACTACTTTCTGCCTGGCGATCTCACGCAACAGATTGACGCCTTCGTCGAGTATTACAATCACCGGCGCCACCACAAAAGCCTGCGGAATCTTACGCCCGCTGACGTCCACTTCGGACGAGGCCAGACCATTCTGAAACAACGAGAAAGGATCAAACGAAAGACCATCGAAACCCGGCGCTTGCTTCACAGCAAATCCGCCGCATAATCAATCCAACCAGATGAGCCACACTCTTTCTTAGATCAGAGCGCCATCTGTCCCAAAATCACTGACGACGGACAATTCTGACCCAATGTCGGCTGTGCGGACTTAGTTGCCATTCACTGTTCGAGGTGCGATTGATCAACATCCTGAATACGCAAAGATATCTGCGTGGATAAGATGACCTTGATGCCTTCCGAGCAAAACCTTTTCATTGTTGACCTTCATTACATCGCATCATTTGAAGAAATTGAACCTGAGCTTGACGCTCATGTAGAATTTCTCGAAGAAAATTATGCTTCTGGTCACTTCATTGCATCTGGTCCAAAGGTGCCTCGCACCGGTGGTGTGATCATCGCCACAGTCAAAACTCGCGAAGTTCTCGAACAAATTCTGGCCGCTGACCCGTTCCACGCAAAACAACTGGCGCGATACACCATCACAGAATTTCGGCCATCAATGACGGTTTCTCAACTCTCGTGCTAACGTAGGTATAGCCCTTAGCGGACAATTGACGACCTCCAACAAGCACACAGTTGTTCAGCCGTGCGGAGCGTCCGGTATGTGCGGACAAAGTTGCCGTTGCCTTCCGAAAAACGAATGACCACTTTTCACCTCACCATTTTTATCGGGAAGGGCCCTCGCGAGCTAGGCAATGGCCCGCCTCGCAATAGGCTTGTCGCTGTCGGCTGCCCGTACCCAATGGTTGATTGTGCGGCACTTTCGTTCAAACGATGCAACGGCATAGCCCTATGAGCAGTTCGTTGTTACTCTCCAAGGCAGCACCATTTTGCGACGACTTTTGATGCTATGCGGAACTCGCACAGCACCCCTTAGATGCACCGTCATATGAGAGGAAACGCTATGAGATCAGTGCTTTTGGCTTCCGCAGCGCTTCTTTGCGCAGCACCATCGTTTGCGCAAGAAATATCACCACAGGAAAGCCAAGCAGCGATTGGCGCTCCAGAATACTCTCCTTACTTACACCAAGCGAACCCTCGCCAGGTCTTTTGGGGCGACACGCATCTGCACACATCCTACTCGACGGACGCTGGTATGATCGGCAACCGGCTTGGCCCGGACGACGCATTACGTTTCGCAAAAGGCGAGATGGTCGTTGCGTCCTTCGGCGAGCGCGCAAGGCTGGTAAGGCCGCTGGATTTCCTGGTTATCGCCGATCATGCGGAGAACCTCGGACTGGCGCTTTTGATTGAGGAGTCCAATGCCGATTTGCTGCGGATACCTTTTGGCCGGGAAGTCCACGATCTTGTCAAGGCCGGTGATCCCTGGGGCGCCTATGCCAGATGGGGGGAGGAAGGCATTGCGACAGGGACCGACCTGCTGCCCAATCCCAAACTGGTTGGTAGCATGTGGGACCGGATAGTAGATGACGTCGACAGGCACAACGAGCCGGGTGTCTTCACGGCATTCCATGGATTCGAGTGGACTTCTTCGCCGGACGCCAGAAACTTGCACCGTGTTGTCGTCTTCCGCGATGGCGCGGAAGAGGCCAGGCAGGTCATTCCGTTCTCGACCTTCGACAGCACCGATCCCGAAGATCTTTGGGACTATCTGGAACGCTACGAGGAACTGACAGGCGGTCAAGCGCTCGCCATTCCGCATAACGGCAATCTTTCCAACGGCCTTATGTTCGCCGTTGAGCGCATGAACGGCGAACCGATAGACGCAGACTACGCCGCACGGCGTATGCGGTGGGAACCCCTTTACGAGGTGACCCAGATAAAGGGGGATGGAGAGGCGCACCCGTTCCTGTCGCCAAATGACGAGTTTGCCGACTACTACAACTGGGACAAGGGTGATTTTGGCTTCAATGCCAAAACCCCGGAGATGCTGGAGTTCGAATATGCGCGTTCCGCGCTCAAGGTCGGACTTGAGCAACAGTCTCAACTCGGTGTGAACCCGTTCAAATTCGGTATGGTTGGCGCAACGGATAGCCACACATCCCTGTCCACGACACGCGAGGAAAACTATTTCGGCAAGTTTTCGGGTGTTGAACCGGGGACGGAAGAAGAACGGTACGAAGACGTGGTTGTAACGGACAGGCGTGAAGGCAATGACGGTTCAATTACAATCCGCCATTGGGAGTCCCTTGCATCCGGCCTCCAAGGGATCTGGGCACGCGAAAACACTCGTGAAGCGCTGTGGGATGCCATGGCGCGCAAGGAAACCTATGCAACGACAGGCACGCGGATATCCGTTCGCGTCTTTGGCGGATGGGATTTCGAACCAGCTGACGTACATTTGCCGGATTTCGGAGATCAGGGGTACATTCGCGGCGTACCGATGGGCGGAGACCTGATCGCAGCGGCCGATGGTGCCGCGCCTCGGTTTGTCATCAGGGCGCTTCGTGACCCGGACGGTGCAAATCTCGACCGCGTCCAGATTGTCAAAGCCTGGCTCGACGACAATGGAGATGCGCAAGAGCGGGTTTTCGAGGTCGCGTGGGCGGGTGATCGGGCCGTCGATGCTGATGGGAAGCTGGACCCCATCGGCTCAACCGTTGACGTGGAGAACGCCACTTACACCAATGATATCGGACGGGCGTACCTCGCAGGTCACTGGGAGGATCCGGACTTCGATCCTGCGCAACCAGCGTTTTACTACGTTCGCGTTCTCGAAATCCCGACGCCAACCTGGCTGGCCTATGACCGCGTCCGGTTGGGGGCAGAGGTGCCTGAAGAAGGACTGTTGATCCATCAGGAGCGGGCCTACACCTCACCCATTTGGTATACACCGGGCTGACATCTGTTCGCTCTTGAGTGGAAGAAGGGCGGGGTACTATTCCCGCCCTTCTTCTATGAGGGAGGATCAAATCCGGTCTCTACCGCGAACATGCGCGCCAAATGGGCATTGCGGTGGATACCGTTGGCCGATTGACGCGGACCAATCGAGTTGGAATCGATTGGTCCATTAGCTTTGTGTTTCCAACTGGAATTCGCTCCGCTAACCACTGGCGTCTGCTTTGGGCTCGTTGTGGACATCGGAGGCAGTGCGGCATCTGCTCAGGATCGTTTTAGCACCCGATCGCGGACGGCCCATTGACAACCTCTGCCAGTGAGGACCCTGCCGAGACGGCCAAAACCGAGGCGGAGTACAAGAACAGCGAGGGCGCAATGCTCGCCACTTTTCCCTTCCACTTGGTTAGACGTCCCCCGCGCGCGAACGCGAGTACCCTCTGCTCTACCTGCGTGTATTCTGCCCCATCTGGCTAAAGATTTTTGTTGTGCGCGAGCAGAGTTGGTTACCCTGCGTCACCCCTTCAATGCGCATTTGCTTGCACACTCAGCATTGGGCTTGAAGGGTCAAAAAGGGCGATAATGAGGCTGTTTAGGCAATATTGAACCTTGGTTTATGCGGCCTATACCTTAGTTTATCGCCAATGAAATTTCACAGATTTGAAACCATGAAATGCGGATGTGCCAAGCCATACTGTACGGCGTGATCTTTGCTTTGCTGATAAGTTTGATCCTGTTCAACCTGTGGTTCGCGACGCAAAACCTGGATGCGACACCTGGAATGATCTTTTCGATTGTCAGCTATTCGTGGGAGTTTGCAGAAGCAGCGCTTACCTTGCCGGTGACCTTGCAGTCGTGGTCACGACTATCCGAAATCACGACCTGATTGCAGAGCAATTGACCGGAATTCTGAACCATTCATTGAGTGGAGCGGGATTTGTAATCAAGTACAGACGGCCCATAGCCAACATCCAACACAGTCCTCGTATGCCGCGCTTGAAGCCCGCAATTCAGACATTCGCCGCGGCTGTAAATTGTTTGCGGTCGCGAACTCACGGATAGCGCAAAAAAGCCATTGCTCAATAATGGGCTTTCAAAGTCGGTTGTTGAGCAAAACAGATCATTCCGGCAACCCGGCCTTTCGTAAGCCTTGCAGATAGTGTTCGAGCGCTGGGGCGTGTGTGTAGAGATGACATCGTCGGACCATTGAAACAGAAAAGTCAGGTCGGCGGGCTGAACACTCGGTGATTAAACGCGCAGCTTCCTCAGTTTTGCCTGAGTAGCCCAGGCCGGCGAGAACGACAGAGTAGCGGGACCACTGGAATCCTTGTTGTTGAAGCGCTCTCCTTCCCCATTCAATCGCCAGCCTGTAGTCGCGTTTCAACAAGTGCGCCTCTGCCAACCTCACCATATATGATCCCATATGCTGGTCGCGGGGGCTCAGGCGAATGGCGTCTTCCAAATGTGGAATAGCCTGATCAGCATTTCCCAAAAACACTGCGGCAGCGCCGAGACCGTAATGAGCCCAAGCAAGACTGGGATTGAGTTCAATGGCCAGCTTGAGGTCCGGAATAGCGTTTTCGTGTTCGCGAGCAACGATCCGGGCCTTTCCCATAGCGCAGTGCGCGGCGGCGTCATCGGGGTCCAATTCTACCGCCATCCGGGCCGCCTGCAGTGCACGTTCGCAATTCTCTGCAGGAGAATCCGCCAGACCAAGCACCACTTCATAGTAGTAAGCATCCACCAATCCGGAATATGCCAGCGATAGGTTGGGATCTTGTGAAAGAGCTGCCTCAAACCGCGTACGCGCCTCCATCAGGTCTTCTTTGGTCCGCTTATAAAGATGCCACATGCCTCGTTGATAGACATCCCATGCGTTCAGGTTACCGGACTTCTTGGATGTCGCCCGTTGCTGCTCTGCCTTGTCCAATTCAGGCGCAATGGCTCCTACAATGGCTGCGGTTACTTCATCCTGGACTGCAAAAATATCCTCGAGGACGCGATCATACCGCTCGGCCCAGATTTGCTTTCCAGATGCTGCATCGATCAATTGAGCGGCAATCCGGACCCGGTTTCCTCCTTTGCGAACACTTCCATCGAGCACATAGCGTACCCCGAGTTGCCCGCCGATTTTCTTCAGGTCTGTCGCTTCACCTTTGTAAGCGAAGCTTGAGTTGCGGGCGATGACCATCAGCCATCGGTTACGGGACAGTGCGGAAATGATGTCTTCCGACACACCATCGGCGAAATATTCTTGATCTGTTTCACCGCTCAAGTTGTGGAACGGAAGAACTGCAATGGAGGGTTTCTTCGTAGCCGCAATCGGTGTTGGCGAAACATCTCTTGGTGGATCGGCACCGCCCAACGTTATGCTATAAGCGCGAATGGGTTGATCCACATTTTTGAGTTCAAGTTTGCCCAAGTCCTTGAACTCGGCATTGCTTTTTCCATTAGCCTGACGATAGGCATCTTCGGACAGGCAGATACCGTCTGGTTCAGCCCGGGCTTCAAGTCGAGCGGCTATGTTGACACCGTCTCCCAAAAGGTCTTCGCCGTCGACAATGACGTCGCCAAGATTAAGCCCGATGCGAAAACTTAGACGTCTGTGTCCTTCACCCGCTCTCCTTTCCTGAATTAGGACCTTTTGCCATTGGATCGCACAGTCGACGGCGTCGACGATGCTGGCGAACTCCACCAACATCCCGTCACCGACGAGCTTGAAAATTCGACCATGGTATTGGGAAATAAGTGGTTCGATTACTTCGCTGCGAACAGCATTCAAACACTCGAGAGTGCCGGCTTCATCCTGCCCCATAAGGCGCGTGTAACCAACCACATCGGCAACTAAAATGGCGGCAAGCCGGCGTTCCAAGACGACCTCCTATCGCCACCAGAATACCGCTGGAAGTGACGAGAATCCAACTCAATTGAAGTCCGGGCACTAAGCGAGTTTCTTTTCTCAGACTATTCCGGATGTTTAGCCACGCCCCAGTTCAGACTGGCTCAACCGTGTCATCGAGCTTGTCATCATTTTGAAATTGGGGCGTGCTCTGAACTTGTTGAGCACGCCCCGAAGATCCTTGGCCAGCGGTTGTTTGCGCCTTCCTTCGCGTGCGAACCCTTATACCCTCCAATATGCGTCACGCCCGTAACGCAAGGCGTCGGTGTACTGATCCGGCTCCAGGCCGATGTCTTTCAACAGGCGTTTGTCAAACTGCGAAACATGTCGGATATCGCGCCGAATTCGGTATTCGCGGATTGCGGCCATGCCCAGGTGTGAAAACAGGTTGTACAGTTTCTTAACTGGCGAGCTTGCTCCTCCCTCTGGACGAAACAACACGCCCTGCGGTTGGGAAATAGAACTACGATCAATTGTCATTTTGGCCTCCTGAATTTGGTACGTTTGCGCCGATTTCGCCCGAACCACTGTGCTGCCGAACCTCCGCAATTTTGCGAGGGAAAACTGGCGAAAGCGGCCCGGACTTGTGTGATCCGAAACGCCGGTCAGACGGTTTCGGTAGTAGGTTGCCGGGCCGCTTTGCAAACATGCTCGACATGACGGTGGTCGGTGCCGCAGCACCCGCCGATAACGGTCAGATTGGGCAGAATCTTTGCAAGTTCCTGATGAAGCTCACCGAATTCCTGCGGGTTTCCGTCATCCAGTTCTTCCGCAGCATCAAGCTCGGCATGTGAAAGGCGCGATGCATTGGCCCGCAAACCCATGATACGCTTTGTCCAGTCGCCGCCCTGCTCAAGAACCGAGCGGAAGTGATCAGGATGCGCGCAATTGATCATGAAATAGGCCGCGGCGCTCTGAGTGGCGGCGTCGACCTGTTCAATGGCAGCGCGCAGCCCCTGACCCGAAGGCAGGCGCCCATCGGTCTCGACGGTCAATGAGATCACCACGGGAATGCCGGCCTGATGTGCGGCACGTACGATGCCAATGGCTTCGTCAGCATAGGTCATCGTTATGGCCGAAACCATGTCTGCGCCCATCTCAGCGAACCATTCCACCTGTGTCCGGTGGTAGGTTTCAGCTTCGGAATCGCTCAGGATTTCGCTCGGGGCGTAGCCGTCGCTATGCGGCCCGATCACCCCATTGATCACAAAGGGAGACTCCGGTTGCTCATGTTCTTCACGCATCTTTACAAGCGTGGCGATGACCTCGCGATGAACCTCCTTGAGCTGATCGTGGTCCACGCCCAGTTCGGCTGCCCACCGGGGGCTGGCGCGCCATGTCGGTGTGTCCATGACAAAGCCGCGACGGTTGTTTACCGCCAGTTGGGCAAATCCGCGCATGTACCGGTCGATAGCGTCAATGCCGACCTGGCTGTCCAGTGCCTTGAACGCTGCAAAGAGCGGCAGATCGATCCCGTCGTGAAAGACCAGGGTCGTTTCCAGCCCGCCATCGGCCAGCATCTGGGTGCCGTTCAACTGGGGCAGTGCGTTTCGGTATTTCATTGCCATTCTCCTGTTTCTGGGCCCTTTTGCGGGCCGTTTGGGATGAAACGGGAATAGCAGCGCCCCAATTTTGAACCTCGAGCCGCATCTGAGCTTTTCCTGAGAAAGTATGAGGGGTAGGCTTGAGACAAACGGGAATTGTTCGCAACAGGACCGGTTTTTTGGGAAATGAAGTACGAGTTCAATGATTGCACGATTGATACCGATCTTTTTCAGATATCTCGTGGCGGTGTCGCTGGAAGCCTGACGCCGCAAACCCTGCAAATTCTTGAATATCTCATTTCAAACCGGGATCGGGTGGTTTTGAAAGATGAACTGGTCGAGCAGGTGTGGCAGGGCCGGTTCATCACTGATGCGACCTTGTCGACCGCGATGAAAGAAGCTCGGCAGGCGGTTGGCGACACAGGGCGGGATCAGCACACGATCCGAACTGTACATGGCGCAGGGTTCCGCTTTGTCGCGGAAATCGAAATGCCCGTTGCCGACACGCGAAACGCGCCAACGTCTGATGGTATTGTCCTCGCGGTTCTTCCATTCAAAAGTCTGGGCACAAACACCGACGACGCTTTTTTGGCCGAAGGTCTGACAGAAGACGCGATCACGAACCTGTCCCGGTTTCGCGAACTTACGCTGCTGTCCCATCGCACAACCGCACAGCTGGCGGCAGAAAAGGTTTCGAACGCGGAAATGTCGGAACGATATGCCATCACCCACGTGGTCGAAGGCAGCATTAGAAGGTCGCAAAACCAGTTGCGCGTGACTGTGCAAGTAACCGAAGCCAGCGGCGGCAGACTGGTAGCGACCGAACAATTCGATCGCGGTGGCGGGCCCGAAGATTTGTTTGAGATTCAGGAAGACATCGCCGCTCTCATTGCCGGCCGTCTTGGCAGCCGCCACGGATTGATGGCAAAGCAGGTGGCTAGATCACTACCTGCCGGGCGCACGCATTTCTGGGAGACCTATTTTCTCGTTGCGCAGTTTTACGAGTATTACAGATCCTATGATCATTCGATACATGCCGAAATCCGGGACAGGCTAAAGGTCGCGCTGGAAAAAGACACCCATTCCTCAGATGGGTGGGCTGCTTATGCCATGCTGTTGCTGGAAGAGTACCGCTATCACATCAACCAGCGACCAGATGTCGACGCCTTGGCACTCGCAACCGAGGCAGCCGGAAGGGCGGTCGAGTGTGACGGTTTGAACGCCTTTGCGCAAATGACCCTGGCGCTGACCATTTTCTACCAGATGGACATAGCAAGGTTCAGGGCTGCCGCGGATCGGGCGCTCCAGCTGAATTCCGGCCATTGCGATGTTCTGGCCGAGATCGGCTCCTGTCACCTGTTTCTGGGCGAATATGATCGAGCGGTCGAACTACTGGACCGGGCGATTGATCTGAGCCCCGTCCATCCAGGCTGGTATCACTATGCGCGGTGCTGGCTCTATGCATCGCAGGGGTTTACCGAGGCTGCACTGATTGAGATCGAGAAAGTGCCGATGCCGGATTTCTTCTGGTACCAGGCACATCTGGCATGGCTTCATGGCGAATTGGGCAACACAGAAAAAGCCCAAGCGGCAGCCGCAGTCATGCGGGAAATGTTTCCGATCTTCGAAGACGTCGTCTATGAAGAGCTTGCGATGACCGGTATCACCCCGGAACACGGAGAGATGGCTGTTCGAGGATGGCGCAAGGCGGGGCTTAGAATCCCGGAATATCCGACTTAGGTCGCACGCGCATCAGGGCGGGTAAAGCGATCAAGCCCGAAATGACAATCGCGCTGGCCAAGGCCGGATAGCCGCCCATGGCAATCGCCAGACTCCCCATTCCGCCACCAATTGCAAACCCCAAAAGGTAGCGTGCCATGCCTGACGCCGGGGCGTCAGTTCGGTCCAGGTAAAGCGGGAAAAACAGAAACAGGCCGAATGCGTTGACAAGGATCGTCGCGCCCATCAGCAGTTCGGAACTTGAAAGATAGGTCAGCCCACCTGCAAAGGCGGCCAGTAACAGACCAACTATCTGGGCGTGAAGCCTCAGCCGGTCTAGGATAATGCCGGCAAGAATCGACCCCAGCGCAGAAAGCCACAGGCTCGCCGCCAGCCAGGCGCTAAGGCTGCCAAGCTCTTGTTCTATCGAAAAAACTTCCAGAAAAGCCCAGTAGGCGCCCATGCAGATAAAGAACGGCAACAGACTAAGATCCTGTTTCCAGTTGAAGTGCCGGACATAGCGTTTACCTGGAGCGGGCAGATACAGCAGAAGCAGGATGGCCTGTATCGCCGCTAGAAGGGCCAAGGGAAACAGCATTGATATCCCGGTTGCATGGACTCCAGCCAACAGAACGAATGAAGCGGCACAGCCGATCGCCATTCCATTGCTGATCATTCGCAAAACACTGGCTACGCCGGAACTGCGCGACAGAGGCACAGCCAAAACGATGCCCAGCGACAAACCGACGATAGCTGCGCCGACAAACAGTATCGCCGTCGCAATGGTTTGCTCCATCGCAGCAGCGGCAATTCCGATGCACGCAACAGCCCCGGCGACCCGCGGCAAAACATGTCCGGCGACAGCACCAATCACACATCCGATCGCGGCGGTCAGCAGGACAACGCTGGCCAGCAGGCCGACCACAACTTCGGAAATCCCGCTTTTGGCGGCCAGTTCAGCCAGCCAAATCGGCATCGTGTTCAGAATTGTCACCGCTAACGCGATATAGAAGGAGCGTGTCAGCTGACCATCCTTGCCTGTCGGGTTTTCTGTCCACTTCGATGTTTGTTTAAATAAACCTGTTGGTCAACGCTGCCAAAATGGTTGTCGGCAATCGCTTTGTGTGCGGCAGTTATATGCGCGAAACCCCCTTAAAACGTATTCCGTGGGGCGTCCGCTCCGAACAATTCGCGGGACATTTTGCAAAGTTTTCTATCTGCGACTTCGAATTCAAGGACGGCTTCAGGTCGCGTCGGGCTCATGGTTCTCTCCGGGGTTGAACGAGCCGCCCCATTACTGCGTCGGTGATGGGATGCCTTCCAAAAGTCCGCTGCGAAGTCACCTGGAAATGTGCCGCGACTTTGCATCACAAGGTCATCCTGCCTCCGTCCCGACAGGACCAGATTCCGCAGTTTGCAGAACTCTGAGTTTCAAATCATGTAGGCAAGGCCTCCTTTGTTTGGTCAAATTTGGTTCCATCTCGCCAATGCCGCGTCAAGATGACCGCTATTTTGCGCGCAGTTGCAACCGTCGCCTTTTTGAGCCCTTTGCGTTGCACAACCCGCATTGCCCAACCCTTGAATGGGCTGAACTTTGCGACCCGTTGGATTAGTATTTTTGCAGCTTCAAAGAGCAAATTGCGCATGTCGAGGGCGCCGCGCTTAGAGATGCGGCCGGACCAATCGGTCTCGCCCGATTGGTAGCGCCTCGGCGTCAATCCGAAGTACGCACCGACATCCACCGGGCTCCGGAAACGTGTTGCGTCGTCAATGGTGGCAATAAAACTCAGGGCCACGATAGACCCACCCCCAGGCACGCGTGTCAGACGCCGTGCCAGTGGGCAATCCATTGCGTATTTCTGGATCTCCGCATCAAGGTCGGTGGTCATATGGTATATCCGGCATTCGGCTGGTGCGACTTCACCAATCGCGTGCTCATATTCAGACATCCGCCGCGACGGCGCTAAATGACGCAACATGCTCGAAAGGTCAGGTTGCATCAACGATGTTTGGGAATTTAGGTGAGGTTGCGCTCTGCTGACCTATCTATGTGAACCCATGGAACGTACACCATACGGAGACAGTTCAGTACAGCAGGGCGACTTCACAATTTGTAAATAAGGTATGGCTCTATAGATCTCCACGAAAAACGGACGTTATGCCCTCTTTTTGGGCGACCCTAGGGACCATTTGGGAAAACGCAGATTTGCCGCGGGCCATTGATGTGTATCCGCCCACTTATCGGATTGTATCGAACGGCCCTTAGCCGACCTTTGTTGGACTGGTGGGATTCTGCGGTGCGGTCCGTCAGAGGAGACATTCGCTGCGCTAGCAAAACCGAACCTAAAACAAATGAGTATTCGACGATAGCACCTTTGCCCTAATCTCAGTCCTCGGCGGTGACTTGTGATGATTTAGTTGTGTCTGGCCCTGAACGCCTAAGGAACCACCATATCGATATGATCGATACCAGTAGCAGGAGTAGCGCGATCGGGTACTCGATTATCCGTGTCCAGTCGCCGTTCATCAAAGCAAGGCTCTGCGAAAGCGAGATCTCAAAGCGTGGTCCTAGAAAGAAGGCAATGATAAAGATCACAACCGAGTAACCGAAGCTGCTCATCAGATAGCCGATCCCGGCAAAGACCAGCATGACAATCACGCCGAAAATGCCTCCGGTTGCCATCGAAACACCAACGATGCAGAGCAGCAGCGCTGAAGCGAAGATGATGGATTCCGGCGCCGAAACAACTTTGACCCAAAATCGCAGGCCCACTTGGCCAACCCACAAGTTCAGGAAATTTGCCATGATCATGGCGCCAAACAGTCCATAGATCAGGCGACCCTGATCTTGGAACAGAAGCGGGCCAGGTTGAATACCATGGATCATGAAGGCACTGATGATCAAGGCAGCACCGACGCTACCAGGAATGCCGAGAGTCAGAAGGGGAATGAGGTTGGAACCCACAACCGCCGAATTCGCGGATTCTGCAGCGGCGATGCCGTGCAGATTGCCTTTACCGAACGAACCGGGATCCTTCGATGCGCTTTTGGCAGAAGCATAGGACATGAAAGCCGCCGCAGTTGATCCGATCCCGGGTAGTGCACCCAGAACGGTTCCGATCATCGCACCCCGCAGCATGGTAAAGCGGCAGGCCCAGTATTCCGCCCAGGACACGCGCATGTCCTGCGGATTGCCGGTGTCCTTGACTTCGACCGCGGGCTTCACCTCGCCGGACATCTTCGTCAGCCGGCGCAGGATTTCTGCAATGGCCAGCGTTCCGATGGCAACCGATGCCAGGGGCAGCCCGTCGTAGAAATCGAACATCCCAAAGATCAGGCGAGGCGTGTAGTTTTCGGGGTCGGTCCCGACGGATGCGCAGAGCAGACCTAGGGCGGCGGCGATGATGCCTTTGATTAGCGAATTGCCGATAAGCCCGGAAAGCACCGAAAATGCAAAGACCATCAGGGCAAAGACTTCAACGGGTCCCATGCGCAGGGCGAGAATTGCCAAGGGCGCTGAAACCGTGATCAGGACCAGATCACTGAAGGAGTCCCCGGTCACCGAAGAAAACAGCGCCATCTTAGTGGCCTTCAGCGGCTTGCCATCCCGTGCGAGCGGATAGCCGTCCATGGCCGTGGCAGCCGCATCGGGTGTGCCGGGCGTATTCATGAGGACCGCAGGCACGGCGCCACCAACCAGCCCTCCCTTGTTTACCCCGACCAAAAAAGCAATGGCAGGCAGCGGGTCGAGACCGAAAGTAAACGGGATGGCGATTGCCATGGCCATCACCGGGCCGATTCCGGGGACTGCGCCAACGAACTGGCCGACGACGACGCCGAACAGGACGAATACCAAATTCCAAATTGTGAAGGCATCGGCAAAGCCCGCCAGAATTGTGGAAAGATCAACCATGTCCACTCTCCTCAGGGCAAGGCCCGGTCGAGGACCTGCACGACCAGAAACCAGATCGCGCCGGGCATTCCCACGACCCCACATACCAGCCAGAAGGGACGTCGTTCGCCGATAAGTAACATGATCGCCAGCGCAATCATGGGGGCGACATAGACGAAGCCAAACCGGCCCATGAGAACAAGACCAACCATAAGCAGGCCGAAGTAGAGTCCGGCCCGGACGAATTCGCTTGCCTCTTGCGTGTGGTGTTTCGTGGGGCGCAGTATCAACAAGGCTCCGCAGAGGCTCAACACGATGGCAACAGCATTGGGAACGGTGTCAGGGTGAACCCAGCCACCTTCCACCTGTTCGACGAAGGTTGGTATGATGAACAGATAGAGCGCCAATCCAAACAGCAGAAAGAAAAGTCCGGAAGCGCGGTCTGCGTTGATCTTCATGGTGCCCTCCTGAAAATGCCCCCGCCGAAGCTTGTTCAGCGGGGATGTCAGTTACTGTCCAAACAGGACTTTGACGTTCTCCACGCCGTCGACCATCATCTTTTCGGTGCCTTCGGCGCCGAGGTTCAGGACTTCGGTCGTTGCGGCGTTGCGCACGATCTCGGCCACTTCATCCGTAGCCATTGCGTTTTCGAGCGCGTTGGTCAGGGCCGCGACAGCGGCGGGATCGGTGCCGGCAGTCGTAGCAAAATAGAAGTAAGGGTCGAGATAGGCGCTGATCCCAGCTTCGCGCACCGTCTGCACGTCCGGCGCATAGTCGTGGCGGGCGTCATTGGCGCTGGCGATCATCTTGAAGTCACCCGACTCGAGGTATTTGATGTGAGTACCGGCAGAGAACCCGGCCATCACCTGCCCGCCAAGGATCAGCTTTTGGGTTTCGGCCTCGCCCTTGGTCGACACAAAGCGGAGATTTGCATCTGTTTCGCGGTTCACCACCTCCATCAACAGCTTCTGTGGCGGGGCACCAAAGCCGATGGCCAACCCGTCATTTGCCTTGGAATACTCGATCATGCCAGCGAGATCGTCGAACGGTGCATCAGCCCGGGCGATCAGCGCCAGTTGAGCCCGCGATACAGTGCCGAGATATTCGAAACTGTCGAGATCAAAGCCAAGCTGGTCGCCGCGCTTCACGAGATTGATCAGGACAGGCATATTGACACCCAGGCCGATGACATTCCCTTTGGGCGGCATTTTCGCGATGCCGGTGAACATGGCGACGCCACCGCCGCCTGTCTTGTTTTCGGCAATGATGTTCCAGCCGGTTTGTTCTTTCATAACCTTGGCAATGACGCGGCCCATCGTGTCGGTCGATCCACCAGCGGCAAAGCCGATCTGCAGGCGCAGTGTACCGGTTGGCTCCCAGTCTTCGGCCATTGCACCTCCGGCAAAGGCCATCAATGCCCCGGCCACAAACCCGGTGATTGTCCGTTTCAGCTTCATGGTTTCCTCCCTTTCAAGGTGTCTTTGGATCTTGCTTGCGGAACAGGTCGTTGGTTCTCCTCCGGACCGGCCTGCCCGCCTGCATTAATGAGAGACAAAAACGGGTATTTCAGCCTCTCGAAGGATGTGTTTCGTGACCCCGCCAAACAGGTCCTCGGAAAGTTTCGAGTGACCGAAGGCACCCATGACCAAAAGTCCCGTTTTCTGCTCCATGCAGAAGTCGAGGATCGTCCGGGCGGTTCCGCCTGATCCCCTCGGCACCACGACGTGTTTTGCCTCGACACCGTGGCGTGCCAGCAGCGTCGGCAGATCGATGCCCTTGGTTTCACGGTGAGCACTCTTGTCGCCCACCGTGACGATCGTCACCATCCGCTTGGTTTCCAGGATGTTCATGGCGTCGAACAGGGCGCGGGACGCATTACGCTTACCATCCCAAGCGATCACGGCACTTTCGTTGATTTCGGTCGGCCGAAACCGCTTGGGCGCCACCAGGATCGGTCGGCCGCTTGCGTGCGCAATCCGATCAGGGTGCAGCGTATATTCGTCGGCGGCAGGCAAGTTTTCATACTGTCCAAGAACCGTGACATCGAACATCCGCGTGTAAAAGGAAATGGTCCGATCCGGATCGGCATGGACATCGATCCAGTGCTGTTTGTCGGGATCGACCTTGCCATCGAGATAGCTGCGAAATCTGTCTTCGAGTTCCGTCACCCGACCAGCGATGATGTCATCCAGAGAAGCCGCCACCTTCTGTGCCAGCCAGGGGGGGAAGTTCTGTACAATGTTTGACACGCCATGCGCAACGATGCCGGTCAGATGGGCATCGTATTTTCGCGACATCAAGGCGCCCAGATGCAAGGCGGTATCCGATGCTTCGCCGCCGTTATAGGCAACCAGCAGGTTTTTCAGTGTCATGCCTTGCCTCCCAACTCGCCACCCGCAACCGGGATGAGTTGAAAAACAAGTTAACGTATGAATGAATTCCTGCCTGTCCACTGAAACATATGACAAGAAGGCCTCTATTCCGGTTGCCGCATGTCCTTGGCCCGGCGTCCGGTGTATTTTGTCGTCAGCCTTGCAGGGACATCGTTTTCATCCCAGACGCCGATCATCACGCCGGTGTCCGCCTTTTCTGCGCGGATTTCTTCCAGCCGTTTCTTGGAAACCGTTGTGCGTTGCGATAACCGCCGGGCCCATGCACCCAGCAGGTCATACATCTTGCGGATCGTGTCGCCATGTTCGGGTAAGGCGCCAAGGTCCACCAACTCCTCCGGGTCGGTCTGCAGGTCAAACAACATGGGCCGGTGTCCCGTTTCAAAGTGGATAAGCTTCCATCGGCGTGTCGCAACCATGAAGACCACGGCTTGGTCCGGGGTGGCTCCCAATAAAACGGCCTCGTTGTTGGTGGTGAAATCGACCTCGCAGAACACTGCCTCACGATCCGTATCAGGTTTTTTGCCATGCAGGATCGGCAACAGGGATTCCCCTTCGAGGATGTGGTCTGCGGGCTCACCGCCTGCCAAGTCCAGGAATGTCGGAGCCAGATCAATACTTTCCACCAAAGCATCGCACGCGGTACCTCGGGTGGCGTCCGCCTCGGGCGAGGGGTCATAAATGATCAACGGCACTCGGATCGAGCTCTCATAAAAAAATGACTTTTCGCCCAGCCAGTGATCGCCGAGAAAATCGCCGTGATCCGAGGTCAGCACGATCATCGTGTCATCCATGCGCCCCGTGTCTTCAAGCCATTTGAACAGCACGCCCATCTGGTCATCGATCTGCTTGATCAGCCCCATATAGACCGGGATCACCGCATCACGCACCTCGTCGCGGGCAAAGGCCTGACTGACCCGGCTTTTCATGAAGGCGTCCATTACCGGATGCGCATTCTCGCGTTCCTCTTCCGAGCGTTGGGCGGCCTGAACATGTTCGGGACCATACATGTCGTGATAGGGCGCGGGGACGATGTAGGGCCAGTGTGGCTTGATGTAACTAAGGTGCATGCACCAGGGTTCGTCACCCGCCTGCTCCATAAACGCCATGCCCCGGCGGGTCAGATAGGGGGTTTCGCTGTCATCTTCGGCGATGTTGGCCTGAAGCGGAGAGTTCCTGAGGAACCAACCGGACAACACATTCCCGTCTTCATCCAGCCCGGAGTTTGCAAAGTCATGCCAAGGGTTGTCGCTGTCGTAGCCCTTCTCCGACAGGTATTCGCTGTATTTCAACGCGCCGCCGGGATCATACAGGCCCGCTGGTCCTTCGGGGCGCATTCCGTCATCTCGTTCGAACACGTCAAAGCCGCATTCGGCAACACGCGCACCGATAATGGTGTCACGGCTAAGGCCAAGGCGCTCCATGCCCTCCAGATCGGGCTCCATATGGGTCTTGCCCACCAGCCAGCAGCCCATACCGGCCTTGCGCAAGTGGTCGCCCAGCGTCTGCTCTCCGACTTTCAGCGGGACAGTGTTCCAGGTCGCACCGTGGCTGTGCGCGTAGCGGCCCGTGTAGAAACACATGCGCGACGACCCACAAATCGGAGACTGGATGTAAGCCCGATCAAACCGCACACCCATTGACGCCAGCCGGTCGATGTTGGGCGTGTGCAGGTGCGGGTGACCGTAGCAGCCAAGGTAATCCCAGCGCAGTTGGTCGAACATGATGAACAGGATGTTTTTAGCCTTGGCCATGTCGCTCTCCGAATGTGATCCGCCCGCAAGGTCAGGTGATTGTGAGAAGCCGCGCAGCGCCCCGAAACTCTGCCGCCAGTGCGTCGCCGATAAGGTTCATTCCCCGGTCCCGGGCAAAGGGTGCCTGTGCGGTCATAGCTGGATCCATGTCGCCTTGAAGTTCTCGTACTTTTCCAGCGCATGCAGGGACTTGTCCGCACCGTTCCCCGACTGGCGCACACCACCCAGAGGGGATGTCATGTCCGAGCCAGCGAAGCAGTTCACATGCACCTGACCGGATTTTATGCGACCAGCCATCCGGTGCGCCCGCGACAGGTCCGAGGTCCAAACCGCCGAGGACAGCCCGTAGACGGTTTCGTTGGCGATCTCGACCGCCTCATTTTCAGTGTCAAAAGCTCGCGCCGCCAGTACGGGGCCAAAGACCTCGTTCTGCACCAAGCTCATGTCGCGTGTGACATCCGTCAGAATGGTGGGCTGGTGATAGAACCCGCCGGTGCCGGTGTGTAATGCCTCGCCGCCGGTGACCAATATGGCGCCTTGTTCCAACGCCAATTTCACTGCCGCTTTCGTCTTGTCCAGTTGCGCAGCATTGGCCAGCGCGCCGGTGGTATGATCCAGTTTAAGCGGGTCGCCTACGTGCAGTGCCTCGGCATGTTGGCGCAGCTTCTCCATGAACTCGTCATAAACAGATCGCTCGACCGCCAGGCGCGAGGCCGCAACGCAAACCTGACCGTTGTTGCGGAAGATCGAGGCGGCTGTCTGGGCTGCCGTCACCTCAAGATCGGGTGCATCGGCAAAGACGATGTTGGGGGACTTGCCGCCGAGTTCCAAATAGACCCGTTTCAGGTTGGATCGCGCCGAGTACTCCATCAGTTTTCGGCCAACCACTCCCGAACCAGTAAAGGCCAGCACATCGACATCCATGTGCAGTCCTAAGGCTTTGCCCGCTGTTGCACCCTGTCCCGTCACCAGATTTAGCACGCCCGGCGGAAGCCCGGCTTCAAGTGCAAGTTCGACCACACGGATCGTCGACAGGCTGGCGTCCTCCGAAGGTTTGAGGACTACCGAATTGCCCGCCGCAAGTGCGGGCGCCATCTTCCACGCGCCGATCATCAGCGGAAAGTTCCAGGGAATGACCGCGCCGACCACACCCACCGGTTCCCTCTGGACCAGCGACAAGACATTAGACGGCGTAGGTGTGACCTCGCCGTTTATCTTGTCGATAGCCTCGGCGTAATAACGGATGGTACCTACGGCAGATGTCGGCTCGGCCATCAAAGCCATGCGAATGTCGGTGCCATTGTCGCGCGCGCCCAGAACGGCGAGGCTCAGGGCCTCACCCTCGATCAGGTCCGCCCATTTCAACAGCACCTTCTTGCGTGCGGCAGGGGCAAGTGAAGACCAGACGCCCGCCTCAAAGCTCGCACGAGCAGACGCTACCGCGCGATCGATGTCTTCCACATCACTGTCGGGAAGGGTTCCAAGCGCCGTCCCGTCAATTGGGCTGCTGACCGGCATCTCACGCCCGGATGCCGACGAAAGGAATCGACCGCCGATGATGTTGTGCCCTATTGGAGCGTCGAGTGCGCGCAAGGCGTCGATCTTGTCCTGTTCCAACTGTGTCACTGTCTGGCTCCTATCGGAACTGGTCGATGCTGGGCATTTCTTCGAACGGAACCTCGATCACGGTGGGGCCGTCGGTTGTTGCCAATCCGCGTCGGATCGCAGCGCGCAGCTCAGTTGCGTCCGTAGCCCGCAAGGCCTGCGCCCCGAAGCTCTCGATCATGCGCGGAAAGTCCGGGTTCACCAGATCGGTGGCGATAATACGGCCGCCATAATCGTTCTTCTGCATCTGTTGGACATTGCCGAACTGGTTGTTGTTGAACAGGATGGTGACCAACGGGATCTTGTGCTGCACAGCAGTTGCCAGCTCTTGCACCCCGAACATGAAGCCGCCATCGCCGGTGATGGAAAGGACCGGCACATCCGGGCGGGCCACTTTGACACCCAGTGCGGTCGGAAACCCGTAACCCAATGTGCCTTGATACCCGGTCGAGATGAACGTGCGCGGCTTGTAGCTCTGGTAGGCAAAGCGGCTGGCGAACCCGACCTGCGTCAGCTCGTCCACAAAGATCCCGTCTTCGCCCAGTTCTTCGCGGATGATGCGCAGATAGGTTTGCTGGGGCTCCAGCACCGCCGATTTCTTTGCCCAGGCAGCCTTGGCTTCCTGCAACTCCTCAATACGTGATGAGCGCCTGTAACCCTCAAGCCGTTCCAGCAGGAAAGGCACCGCCTCTTCGGCGCGTGACGTAATGGCAAGCTCGGGGCGGGAGAAAACCGTGTGGCTAACCGGATCGACATCGATGCGGATGATTTCGGGGCGGTGGCTCTGGGTCCATTTCTCCATCGGGATACGCATCTGGCTGCCGATGGCCAGAACGACATCTGTCTTTGCCCAAAGCGGGCGGGCGGCGGGCATATGGAAACCGTGCGGGCTGCGGCTGTCGACCACGCCGTGTCCGTTTCGGAAGGCCACAACGGGCGCCTGAAGTTTCTCGGCCAGTTGGCGAACCACCTCGCTGGCATCCATTGCTCCGCTGCCCACGAAGATCATCACGTTCTCAGCACCAGCCAGCATCACGGCCGCCTGGTTCAGGCCTTCTTCGTCCAGAGGCGGCTGTTCCGGCGTCACCTCGCCTGCGTCCAGGTTCACCGGACCCTTCGCCGCAAGCACATCCATTGGGATTTCCAGCGCCGTGGGTCGAGGGCGTCCGGAACCGATCTGGGCGAAGGCCTCCTTGATGCGGCCGGGAATCTCGGCGGGGCTGTTCGCCCGCTCAGCCCATTTTGTCAGGCGTTTCAGGATACCCAACTGATCGTTGATTTCATGCAGATCGCCCATACCCCGGTCGATCTTGTGCGACGGAATTTGGCCAGTCAGGCACATCACTTTGGCATTGGTGGCATAGGCCGTGGACAGAGCCGCACTAGCATTCAGGATGCCAGGCCCAGGCACCACGTTGAACACGCTGGTTTCGCCCGTGGCCAAGGCCGCGCCGAGCGCCATGTACGCCGCGCCCTGTTCGTGACGCGTATGGATGATCCGAAACTTGTCATGGTGATCATAGAACGCGTTGTAAAGCCAGTCATTCTGCACACCGGGCAAACCGAACACGGTCTCGACACCAAGGTTGTGGAGCGAAAGGACGGCGGCTTCCCCGCCCGTCATTCTGGTGGTCATGGTTCAGCCTCCGATCACAGTTTTCAGGGCAGCGATGAGCCGCGTATTGTCCTCAGGTGTCCCCACGGTGGCGCGAATGTGGTGCGGCAGATGGAAGGCCGGGCGAACCATCACCGCCTCTTGCACCAGGGCATTGGTCAAGCTGTCTGCATCATGGCCGACGGGGCAGCGGAACATCACGAAATTGGCCTGGCTGGGGCTCGTCTCCAAACCCAGATCGCGCAGACCGCTGGCCAACCGCTCTCGCTCTGAATGGTTGTTGTCGACGGTTTTCTTCAGATGTTCTGCATCTTTCAGGGCGGCGATGGCGGCTGCCATGCCTGCGGAATTGATGTGAAAGGCACGCTTCAGACGCTGGATTCGGGCGGTTTTTTCCGGCGGCGCGATGCCGTATCCAAGACGCATTCCCGCCAGACCGTAGGCCTTGGAAAAGCTGTGCACGATCACGATGTTTCGCCCGTCCAGCACGTGCCGTATTGCATCGGGCAAGCCCGTTTCGGTGGCGAACTGGAAATAGACCTCGTCATAGACAAGTGTCACATGATCCGGCAGACCATCCAGAACTGCAGACAGGGTTTCCTCGCCAAACCAGGTACCCGTCGGGTTGTTGGGGTTACACAGGTAGACGAGACGCGTTTCTGAAGTCACCGCCGACAGAATGCCGTCCACATCAACACGGTAATCGGCACCTTGCAGCGCCACGGTATCGATCGCTGCCCCCTTCTTTTGCAGCGACGCCGAATAGGCACCAAAGCAAGGGGGACAGATGATCGCGCGCTCTCCTTCAGTGAGACAGGCATCTTCGATCAAGGACAGCACTTCGACACCACTGTTTGCGGCGAAAAAATGCGATGGCGTCAGACCACGGCTATGAAAATCGGCAAGGGCTCCACACAGGGCTGCGTCATTTCGTTCTGGATATACATTTGCCCCTTCAAGGGCTGCCTGTGCCGCTGCCACGGCCTTGGGAGAGGGGCCAAACGGGTTTTCATTCGAGGAAAGCTTCGTCACGGGGCGACCTTGGGCAAGGGCGCTGACGTCATTTGCGGACCGACCGGCCGTGTATTCCATCTGTGTTGCTTCACTCATAGTCTTCAGGCGCTCCTCGAGTGTTGGTGCCGTTTCGCCATGCCCTGGGAACCGGTCAAAATCTGGCTGTGACGATAAGCACCAAGCTTGGAGATTTATGTCCCTTGTTGCAGGGGACACGTCGGACAGCGTGGTTTTTGTTAAGCCCTCAAGTTGCCAACACCACGAAATCTGCTCATCATGAGATCATGACACTTGAAAACTTCTTCAGCGGTGAAGGGGCCCCGAAGTTCCTGAAAATATTGTCGTCTTGCCTGGCGTCTGTCGGCTCTGCGGACTTCAATGCGCATTTTCTGGATATGATCGAACATGTCGTCAAAGCCGATCAATGTATGATTTTCTCATACAAGCGCGACCGCCCGCACTGCTATCTGTCGTTCAACGAACGGCAGAAGCAGGCGGCAAAAAACCTGGCGCACAAATACCTGCGAGGCGGGTATTTGCGCGACCCTCTGCGCACAGATATCGAGGCCACAAAACAAGACGGACAGATGCGTATTCTCACGCTGAGCGAGCTGTCCGATCGGATGCCGCCAGATTATTGGCAGGAGTTTTTTCAGAAGACGGGAATTGTCGACAAGATCACGGTGCTTGCGCGAAGCGACGACGAGGTGGTTGGGATGAATTTTTACCGTTTTCAAGAGAGCGGGCCATTTATCATCAGCGAAGATGAACTCCGCCGCGACTTCTGGACCCTCGTATCGAAAATCGTATTGCTGCACTATGCAGAAAACCAGCCTGCTCAACTGCAAAGCCCGCTCAATTCGTTGTCAGGCCGCGAAAAAGAGATTTGCGAGGCAATCCTGAGAGGCCTGACAACAGACGCCATCGCCTGGGAACTTGATGTGGCGGCCAGCACAGTCAACACCTACCGCAAACGGGCCTATGAAAAACTGGGGATCAATTCAAAGTCTGCTCTCTTCGCCTTGTGCGCGTGACGCTGTTGACAGCAGTCCAATGGCTTACCAGTTCATCCTGCCTTGTCCCTTAACTCAGAGGACAGACAGGAGAGTCGCTGCAATGAAAGACTGAGCAGGAACGCGCGGTATTCAAAAGGTGGACGGCATGAGACCCACAGGAAAAGGCCAACTGGAGTCGCTGTACTTCACATATCCACATTTTGATGCCCCGAAAGATGCTAAACGGCGAGGGCTCTCAAATCGGGCAAAAGTCGTCATTGTCGGGGCTGGTCCCGTTGGCATGACAGCGGCGCTGGCGTTGGCAAAAGAAGGCATCCCGTCTGTACTGCTCGACAACAAATCGACATTTAATGATGGCAGTCGCGCGATCTGCATCGAGCGTCAGAGCTACTACATGCTGGACAGCATTGGTGCACTGGACCCGTTTCTGGAGAAATCGCTGGGATGGACGACAGGTCGGTCATTCTACCGCAATCGGCAAATCCTCGAGTTCGAGATGCCGGACGGCGAGAACGAAAAATACCGCCCGATGTACAATATCCAGCAGCAATATATCGAAGAATATCTTCATGATGTGGTTGCCCGGAACGATCTGATCGACATGCGCTGGCAAAGCGAGGTCGTTGCAATCGAAGACATGGAAGACGGTGTGGAACTGACCGTCAAGGACAGCGAGGACGTCTATGACATTTGCGCCGATTGGGTGCTGGCTTGCGATGGCGGAAAAAGCCCGATCCGCAAAATGCGCGGGTTGAGGCTCAAAGGTGAGAATTATGAAGGCCGCTATGTCATTGCAGACGTACAGTTGGACCATGATTATCCCACGATCAGGCGGGCACTGTTCGATCCGGCCTGCCGCCGCGGCGGTACGGTCCTGATCCACCGGCAGCCCGACAATATCTGGAGGATCGACTACCAGTTGTTCGAAGACGAGGCGACGGAAGACGCCATTCAGGAAGACCATATCAGAGCCGGTGTGCAAGGTGTGTTGCACGAAATTGACTATGAGGGTCCGTGGAACCTGGAATGGTGGAGCGTTTACACCGCCAACACGCTGGCCTTGGATGACTACCGCGACGGTCGGGTGTTCTTTGTCGGCGATAGCGCCCACATCGTGCCAATTTTCGGCGTGCGCGGCCTGAATAACGGCTTTGCCGATGCGATCAATATCAGCTGGAAATTGGGCTGGGTGCTGAGCGGCAAGGCCGGACCGGATTTGCTGGACAGTTACACACCCGAGCGGCGTGGCGCGACGATGGACGTGTTTGCGAATGCCTCCAAGAGTGCACGTTTCATGACACCGCCAACACATGGTTGGGAAGTGATGCGCAATGCTGCCTTGTCACTGGCAATGGACCATGAATTCGCAGGACAATTGGCCAATCCGCGGCAGATGCGCCCCTACATCTATGCCGACAGCCCGGTTGTGACTCCGTGTTCCGGTGAATTTACGACGGGCCCCGAGGTCGGAAAGGTTCTGTCTGAAGTCAAGCTGGACCGAGGCTACTTGTCCGACGAGTTGGCCGATGGTTTTACGGTTTTGTGTTTTGATCAGGCACTTGCCGACGCCATTCAATCCGCAGCTTCGCGTGAACACTTATGCGTCATTGTCCTGTCGTCAGACAGTCCAGTGGCGGAGATCTTTGGCGCGACAAAAGAAACGGCGTATCTTATCCGGCCCGACCGGCATGTCGCAGCACGCTGGAAAGCCGCCACGCCAACTGAGGTACTTGCGGCTTACAAAACTGCAGTTTGCAAGTGAGGAGAAGTTGATGGCTCAGGTCAACATCGAAACAGTCTATGAGGCAATCGCCAAGTCCATTGATTTGGTCGGTCCGCAGCAATCCGAGCAATTTCTCGCCAGGCTTGCCCTGCTTCTAAGCCACGAATCCGACAGTACGGAAAAGGTTCTGTCGTTGGTGAAGCAGGCGGGCTCGTTGCAGGAGTAAATCGATACCGGCGAAACGCGGTTTCATGCGGACGCGTTCGACGCTGCCCGCCATTCGGGCGCAGAAGGGTGCGACCGTACTGGCGGACGCGGCCCTGTCTGAACCGGTCCTGATCCGAAATGCGTTCCTTGAAACGACCCGTCTGCCGGACGTGCCCGAAGGCATGGATATTTCCACGCCCGAACTGGCGTCCGCTGCGATTACACGGATGGGCTAGCTGATGTAGTCGCCATGCGCGTTGAACATGATTGTTCGCGCATCAGGCCTGTAGCCTGAAACCACCGGCTTCTTGCACCTGAACTTGTCGTTCACTTTCCAGAATAAAGACAATCTCGGTTTCCAATGATCGGAAAACACTTGTGTTTCCATAACTGCAAGCTCATGGACGCTATAGCGCTCGCCTACTCTAGCGGCAAATTCCAGTCCCCCTTAGCGAGTTCCTAAACCTGAGGGTGGAAGAACTTAAAGATTAAATTTGAAAACAACAAAAGCAGGCTACCAAAGAAAACCTGCGTTTTTGTAGACTTTTTACTAAAACCCCCAGTAGTCACTGAGCAATTGGATCAAAATCCGCGTTCACTTTTTTGCGGGTTCAGCAGATGTTTCTCAATCAGTTGAAAGGCATACCCTATGTAGATTCTCTGCAGAAATCCGACAGCAGCGATGTCTTCACGCTCCAGCGCGTTCGCCAAATCAAAGGTTTCATGAACCAATGCGTCATAAGCGACGATACCAACAATCTGTTCCATGCGGTGCCAGACGCTGGACGACTGGAAATATGCCTGGTTCCAGAATTCGCGTAGCGAGTGGTTCCCGATCAGAGAGGTGATCAGTGTCTGTAGCCGTTGGTTCAGTTTAACATATTCCTGCGAGTCCAGCCGCTCTCGCAGTGCGACGGCGCTTTCGTAGATCGAACGAGCTTCTTCGCGGTGATATTCTGTGACAGTGATCGGCGACAATGTCCCGATCATCTGGGCAAGCTCCATCCTCATTTCGTAAAGATGGCGGACACGTTCTGCTGAAAGTTCGATGACAACTGTGCCGACACCATTGCGCGTCTCTACCAGCCCAAGATGCCCGATTCGCGCAATGGCATCTCTGACGGGGGTTCTGCTGACACCGAATTCTTTGGCAAGTGCAGCCTCTTTCAGTTGAGTGCCTGGAGGGTAGTGCGCGAAGCAGATGCGTTCCAAGATTTGCTCTTGGATCTCGTCTACAGTTGCCCTTGAGGGCGCCGCAATTCCTGAATCTGCAATAGTCACGGGTCTGATCCCTCTGCGTGCTCTGTGCTGTCTTAGACTGACAATCAGTAGTCTCTCAACAACCGACCGTATCCAGCAACTTGGTCATCAACGCCCGCTTTGCGCAAGACATCCCAAGCCATGGCTTGATTAGAGCAAATCACGGGTTTGTTCAGGGCATCTTCGAGCCGTTCAATGACTTCGAGTGACCGCAACGCACCACAACTTATGAACACGGCTTCGGCCGCCCCGGAATCGACCGAATGGGCCAACTTTTCGATCACGTCCGGGCGCACACGGATCATGTCACTGTCTTTTTCCAGATTGAGGCCACGTATTTCCGTGACCTGGAGCCCTTGATGTTCAAGGTACTGTTTTTCTTTCAGATTCACTTCTTCCAAATAGGGTGTGCACACCGCGATCTTTTCTACCGTCAGTGTTTTGAGGGCGCGAATGGCGGAGGTGATCAAAGAGGTTGCAATTGCATTGGGTGCACCTTTGTTCAGCTCACGAAATACGGTGTCTTCGCCCAGTACCAAGCTGCCGGATGTGCAGGCATAGCTGATCACATCAAGACTTCCATCCGGCAAAAGGGTCGACGCAGCACGTGCCAAGTCGACCCCGACCGCGGTCAGACTGTCAACGGTTATGTTGTCCGGAATGGCTACACGGGCGAAATGCGCGCCTACACCGTCGGGCATCAATGCCATCATATCGTCTTCGATTGTCTGCTCGGTCGCAAGCAGAACGAATCCTATTTTCGCCCTGTTGTGACGACCTTCATCAAACATGGATTCCGGATCAATCCTCATAACCTGCATGCACCTCAGTCGTATTTATGCAAAAAAACCTCAATTAAATCCATTATTGACATATAGCTGTATACAGGTCAATTATCCCGCCAGCCTGATTGGGGGTTCCTCAAGCACAGGCCGAGTTTCGATCAAAGGGAGGTACCTTCGTAAATGCTGGTGTCAAAATTTCTGAAAACTGGTGCTGTCGCGCTCGGCTTTGCCGGGTTCGCCGCGTCCAGCGTATCGGCTCAGGATATCATTCTGGGTCACGTCATGGATCAGGAACACATCTTCCATAAAGTATCCGAACAGTTCATCGAGCGGCTGGACGAGCTTTCTGGTGGAAGCATGTCAATCTCGTATCACCCTGGCGGTGATCTGGGTGACTGGACCTCGATCGTCGAACAGGTTGCCCAAGGTGCCGTTCAGATGACCATGTCGTGGAACCATTCCGAGCTTGATCCGCGCTGGGACGTGTCGGTTCTGGGTTATGTCGCCAACGACTGGGAGTCGGGCAAGGAAGTCTACGGTCCCGGTTCGACGATGAACGAAGTCTACAACGGCATCATGAACGATCTGGGCATGGAGTTGCTGGGAACGATCCCGACCGATTTTACCGGTTTCGTTGTGCGCAAAGGCGTTGACGTCCCTGTAAACTTCCCGGCTGATGCCGAGGGTTTCAAGATGCGCGTGCCGGGTATGCCCATGGCGATCGAGCGCTACAAGGCAACCGGCTTCTCGGCCGTTCCGATGGCGTTCTCCGAGGTGCATACAGCACTGCAGACCGGCGCCATTGACGGTCGGGCTTATTCGCCGCCATCCGAGGTTCTGTTGTTCAAGGACGTGCTGAGCGCTTACGTTTTTACACGCGAAAACTTCGAGCACACTTTCTGGACCGCAAACAAAGCATGGTTTGACGGCCTGACAGAGGAACAGCAGGGCTGGGTTAAAGAAGCGGCCAACGAAGCTGTCACCTGGGCCTGGGAAAACGCCGAGTCCGAAAGCCCCAAGTGGTTCGAGCAGATCGAAGCGGCTGGAATCGAAGTCATCGAACTGACCCCCGAGCAATTGGATGCCTATCGTACCAAGGTTGTTGCCGTTGAATACCCCTACATGGAGGAGATCATCGGCTCAGAAGTGATGAGCGCCATCAAGCAGGCGGCCGGCGTGGAATAACGCCATTCACGAACACGCGCAAAGCCCGCTTTGCGCGTGTTTCTTTTTGGGGATGGGAGGGAAAATGACAAAGGATATCTTGCATACAGACAGCTTGGACGATGTCCTCGTGCCATCGCCGATCATACCGGTGCCTGCGCCAGAGGATCGCGATCTGCCTGTCTATCGCGGCTTGGGTGGCCTGTATTCGATCGAAGCCAAAATTGCGTGGCTGATGCGTGTCATCATGTTTGTCGCCATGATTGCTCTTGGCCTGGTCATGGCCGCGCAGGTTTTCATGCGATATGTCATTTCATCTCCGTTCCTCGGCATCGAAGAACTGGCGCCGATGATGGCCTTGTGGATCTACTTCATCGGAATGGCCTATTGCTCGCGCGAGCGTGACCACATCGAAGGTGGAGTAATGTCGCTGGTTTTTCGGAATCGAAAGACATTGCTTGCCTTCCGTTTGTTCGGGTCGGTCGTCTGCCTTATCGCACTGGTCGTCTTTGCCAAATACGCGTGGGACTTTGCGCAGTTCAATATCAACCTGAACCGCAAAAGCTCTTACATGAAGTTCCCGAAATACATGTGGGACCTCAGCATGGTCTTCGGCTTCGTGCTGATGGGTTTCTACATGGTGCTGCAGATCTTCCTCGAAGCCCGCGCCCTGATCACCGGGAAAGGGGGGGAATGACATGACACTGTTTTTCGTTGCCATCGCAATCGTCATTGTCCTGCTGCTGATCGAGGTGCCCGTCGGCTTTGCTTTCGGCATCGGAGCGCTTGTTTTCGGCACTTTGCAAGGCACTGACATCTCGTTTCATGCCGGATTTGGCTATTCGCAGGTCAGTGCGTTCTCGCTGCTTGCCATTCCGCTGTTTATCCTGTCGGGCACCCTGATGGGCGCGTCGGGGATATCCGAGCGTCTGTTGGATTTCGTCAATTCCTTCGTCGGACGCACCAAGGGTGGGCTTGGCGCGGTTACGGTTGTGACCTGCGCACTGTTCGGGGCGATTTCGGGCTCGGCCTCGGCTGCGATTGCGGCCATCGGTAAAATCATGGTCCCGCGCATGATCAAGGAAGGGTATCCCCCGGGCCATGCGACGGCGCTTGTTGCTGTGTCTTCGGTTCTGGCGCTGATGATCCCGCCCAGCATTCCGATGATTGTCTTCGCGATTGCGATCCGCGAGTCCGTGGCCAAGTGTTTTCTGGCAACCATGGGTCCGGGGATATTGTTGGCCGCCACGTACTGTGCGCTGAATTTCTGGTTCCTGCGGAACAATACGACGATCACGGTTGCAGAAAAACTGTCCTTTTCGGACACCGTGAAAGAAATCGGCCAGACCGGTAAACGTGCCAGCCTTGCGATCATCATGCCGGTGATCATTCTGGGTGGGATCTACAGCGGTATCGCCACGCCGACCGAAGCCGGTTCGATGGCGCTGGTTTATACACTGGCCGTCGGCTTACTGATCTACCGCACGTTGCCTTTCGACAAGCTGTTTGACTCGACCGTCGAAGCCGCGCGTCTGACCGGTGCGATCCTGATGGTTCTGTTTTTCCTATTCGTCATGAGCCGCGGCATGGTTCTGGCCAAGGTGCCGACCCAATTTGCCGATCTGTTGCTGACCATCTCGGAAAACAAGATCGTCATCCTGTTGTTGATCAACCTGCTGTTGCTGATCATGGGCATGATCATCGACGATGTATCGGGTGGAGTCCTAGCCGCGATCATTCTGCTGCCTGTAACGCAGAAGATTGGTTTGGACCCGATCCATTTCGCTGCCATTGTCGGCACGAACCTGGGACTGGGCAACATCTCTCCGCCCTGCGCACCGCTGCTTTACATGGCCGGGGGTGTCACCCGACAACCACTGTCCACTTATGTCGGCCCTACCTTGAAGTTCCTGCTGCTGGGTCACCTGCCGATGGTCTTCGTTGTTACCTTTGTGCCGCCGGTAGCTCTCTTCTTGCCGGGTCTCCTCGACTGAGGCGCGAACACGCCGCCCGCGTGGAAGGCGGGCGGCGTTGAAATTCACATTCGAAATGGCCGTCCGTGCGACAATGACTGGACGGGCTCAGGATCAACCCTGCCAACGGTTTTGGTGTCATGCCGTTGGCTTATTTTGAAGGATGAAGGCACATGCTTGAACACGCAAAACAAAGAACTATCGAGCTTCAGAGCCGCATGAAGGATGCAGGCATCCAAAAGGCCGTGTTTACCGATGAAAGCTCGATGGCCTACCTGGCAGGTTTCTGGGGTTACCTAGGGATCGAGTTCGGGCGCCCCACGATGCTGGTGGTGGACGCAGATGACTCGCCCGTCGTCATCACGCCGCTGATGGAATCGGAAATGGTCGACGCCATGACATGGGTCGAGGATGTGCGTACTTGGGAAGATATCGGGCAACGAACATGGGGCCGGGCGCTGGCCGGTGCTTTGGGTGAGAACCCATCCGAGATCTGGGTTGAAAAGGGTTCGGTCCCTGCAATTGTCCGCAACCATCTGGACGAGACCTATCCGGGCGTTCCGCTCAAGGATATCTCTCCGGTGCTGGGCGCGATGCGGACCATCAAATCGCCCTTCGAAATCGAGGTGATGAAACAGGCTGGAGAGATTGCTGGCGCGATGATGCTTGCTGCGCATAATTCCTTGAAAGAAGGCGCGCAGGAATACGAGAGCGCGCTGGCGGTGATTGATGCAGGTTCGCGCAAAGCGGCAACCTTTCTGACCGACAAGGGTTGGGACAGCTTTGTCTCGCCGATGATCCACAATCTGCAGATTGTGCAAAGCGGTAAGAATACCTCGATGGTGCATGGTCGCGCCGGTGTGAAAGCTTATGAAAAGTTTGATCCCGTCTATTTCTGCTTCTGCAACATGGCGCAGTTCAAACAGTACAAGCTGGGCTTTGACCGCATGTTCCACATCGGTGAAGTGAAGGATCTGGACCGCGAAGTGCAGCAGGCCGCGATTGACGCGCAGCAAGCCGCGATCCACGCGATCCGCCCGGGCGTTCTGGCCGAAGACATCGCTGCAGCCGCCAACGAAGTCTATCAGGAACGTGGTTATGAAACCGGCTACCGCACCGGTCGATCCATCGGTGTTGCTTACCTGGAAGCGCCAGAGCTGAAAGCCGGTGACAAGACCGTGCTGCAGCCGGGCATGACCTTTGCGGTTGATGGCGGCATTTCGGTAGATGGTGTCACCGCCGGCCGGATCGGAGACTCGGTGGTCGTGACGGAAACCGGATTCGATTACATCACCAACTATCCGCGTGAGATCCTGCTTAGTAAATGAGCCCTCAAAAACGGCAGATCCAAACTTGGCAACACGTTGCCATACGCGCGAACTGCCGCAACTGTTACGTACGAGTCCGGCGCGCGTATTGGAGCGCCGGAGGCTTCATCGGAACCTGCGTGGATGGGTAACATGCAAAAACTGAAAAAAGAGACTCTGACAGGTATCTGTAGCCAGATGGCCTCGCATGACTGGAGCGATGCGGAAATAGACGAGCTTGTAGACCCGAAACTGGGCATCATAACCGGATTTCAGGAGTTGCTGGACGAGTTGGAGGTCCTTCGCAAGATCGACCTTGGCACGATACCTCCGTCTCTGACCGTTCAAAAGCGATAGCCTGATGACCAAAGAAATAGCGTTTGAAACTGTCCGCGGCCTGAAATCCAGGCTCGACGCCCGTGAAATCACGCCAACTGAACTGGTCGAGGTTTTTGCAGAGCGGATTGCACGGCACAATGACCAATCCAAAGCCTTCATCACCGTGACAGACGAATCTGCGCGCAAGGTGGCCGGGACCCTCACGCGCGACGATCTGGACCGATCGCCTTTCGCGGGTATTCCATACGCATCCAAAGATCTATTTGATGTCGAAGGGGTTCTGACCTCTGCCGGATCGCGCGTATTTCACGACAGAATTGCAACCGAGGATGCCTTTGCCATCGCCCAAATGCGAAAGGTAAACGCACTGAGTCTGGGCAAGACCAACCTGCATGAGTTTGCCTACGGCGCAACCGGCGAGAACGAGGTCTACGGTACCTGCGTGAATGCATATGATCCAAACCGCCTGGCCGGAGGATCATCCAGCGGATCAGCGGCTGCAGTAGCGTTCGGCTTGGTCCCCGCCAGTCTTGGGACGGACACTGGCGGATCCGTGCGCGCTCCAGCCGCGCTGAACGGACTGGTCGGACTGAAACCGACCATTGGCCGAGTGCCAACTACGGGTGTGGTGCCGTATTGCTGGACGCTGGATCATGTGGGCATCATGACACGAGGCGTCGCGGATTGCGCTGATCTATTGGGAATCATTGCAGGATATGACCCTCGCGATCCAGGTTCGCAAAACCTTCCGGTCGAAGATTATGCCGCTGCTCTCGACAATGATATCTCGGGGTTGCGCATCGGCATTCCGACCAATTTCTATTACGAGCGGACCGATCCGGAAATTCTGGCTGCGTTGGAGGATGTCAAAAGCTTCGTGACCGCGAAGGGTGCGTCTCTGCTTCCCGTGACATTTCCAGATCTTGAACATAGCCGCGCCGTGTCTCTCACCGTTCAAATGCCGGAAGCTCTGAGTGCGCATTCGGCCTATTTGCAGGAACGAGGTGAGCTTTATGGGCAGGACTTTCGCGCCGGGCTGGCTCTGGGGCAGACGCTGTTGGCGGAACACTACATACGCGCCAAGCGCTTCGTGGAACTTTATCGTCAAGAGACCAACGCGCTGTTTGATGAGGTCGACCTGATCCTGACGCCGGCGACACCGGAAATTGCTCAAAAGCTGGGAACCGTGAAAACAACCCGTGACGGAGTGGAAGAAGCTGTTGGCAATGCCATCACACGCTTTACCACCTTCTTTAACATGTCCGGCCACCCAGCGTTGACGATGCCCTGTGCAATGCACTCGGAAGGATTGCCGATAGGGTTACAGCTGGTGGGAAGGTATTTCGAAGAAAGCACGATTTTTCGTGTCGCTTTTGCCATTGAAAACGATGGGGCGTTCTCAATCCCGCACCCAAGAGTAGATGGCTAACAGGATGGATTTGCACCTTCAGTTGCTTCTTCCTGCGCACGCTTCCTTGACACGGGATGTCGGCAGCCAGCCCTGCAGCCAAGGACAATAGATGAAACTTCAGACTTTTATCGTCGATGCCTTTTCAGACCGCCCTCTCAGCGGAAACCCGGCTGGCGTGTGCCCGCTGGACCAATGGCTGCCAGTACCGGTCATGCAATCCATCGCGAGTGAACTGAACCAATCTGAAACGGTATTTTTTGTTCCTCGAGCAAATACGCGCAACCGCGATGCAATTGCCGAATTCGACATACGTTGGTTCACCCCCACGCGAGAGGTGGATATGATCGGACATGCGACGCTCGCGGCCGCTCATGTCGTGTTCTCCTACCTCGAGGTCGGGTTGGAAGCGGCAACTTTCCATTCCGCATCCGCCCGGATGACGGTTCGTCGCGGGGAAAACGGATTGCGCCTGGACATGCCCGCGCTTGTGCCGGAGGTGATCGATGCCCCGTCGGGTCTGATCGACGCGCTTGGGAGGAAACCCTCGAAAGTGCTGGCTGCAAAGCACTACCTAGCTGTCTTTGATAGCGAAGATGACGTCGTGAACTGCACTCCGGACCTGACAGCCCTTGCAAAACTGCCTTTGCCCGCAGTCATCATATCCGCACAAGGGGCAGGAGAGTTTGATTTCGTTTCGCGGTTCTTTGCTCCGGCGAATGGTGTGCCAGAAGATTCCGTGTCTGGCGTCTCGCATTGCTGTTTGACACCCTATTGGTCTCGGAGATTAGAAAAAAAACACCTGTTGGCTCGTCAGTTATCGGCACGGGGGGGTGTCATTTATTGTGAAAATGATGGTTCTCGAGTCATCCTTGAAGGAACGGCTGTAACTTCGTTGGAAGCTATTTTGTTTGCGCATTAAAGCGACTGCAAACCTACCTGCAGCGCTCCTGAAATCAACGCGGGAACGATAAACCTGGTCGTACATTGATTTCAGATAGCAGATTGTACGGGCATGTTTCGATAGATTTCGACCAAATAGCTGTGAAGGCCACTGAACTGCCATTCGCGCCGGTTGCAGCACTTGTCACTTCGAACGGCAACAATGCGCCCAATGTGACGGATGCTGTAGTTTGCACTAACAGCAGCGATCTATTGTGAGCCGACATTAGCCGCTGTGCCTACGGTCCAAATCTGCTCCTTGCATTTTGCAAGTGCGCAGCAGTGTAGCTTCACCAAAACAGACATTCACCACAGCACCCTGCGGCTGGTTTTCAGCGTCTGGGAAGATCTACCTATGATTGTTCAATTGCAGGGACACTCATTGCCAAATTGTTGACGTAATTCTTTGTCACTCAACCAGTAAGTCTATAGATTAAAGGAGGTTATTATGCCCAAGCCAAATAAAGGTGGCGGTGACAGCAACACCATTTCCGGCAACAAACGAGACAACGTTCTCATAGGTTCAGACGCCGACGAGATATTGGACGGCAAGGGAGGGAACGACCGGCTGATCAGTGGAGGTGGCAACGATACGATTTATGGCGGAAGCGGCACCGATACAGCTGTATTCACTTTTGCCAGGGATGACTACGACGTCACTCTGCTGAGTGACGGGCGCATCCAGGTATCGGGCCCAGAAGGCACCGATACGATTTCGGGCGTCGAAGTGTTCGAATTTGCGGACATGACACAATCAGCGGCCGAGGTCATCGTGCCCCGCCTTGCCAATTTGACCGCCGGTACCCTTGAAGTTGAAGATGTAAGCCTGTCCCCCGGCGAGACAACCGACATCCACGTGGATATCGCGTCTAACGGTGTGATCGACGCAGCAGAGTCCACGGTCGAGCTTTTGATCGCATCCGCCCCGGACGACGCGTCTGTGATAAGCACTATCGACACTGCCCAGCTTGGCGCTATGGCCACTGGAAATTCGGGCGCGATCTCGTTCTCGCTTGACCCGGGGTCGCTGGAGCCGGGAACGTACTGGGTCGCCGTGCGCGTAGACAGCACCAACTCTCTTGACGAAGAAAGTGAAGCGGACAATCAGACTGAATGGGTGCAGATCACGGTCGAAGCCCCCAGCACAGACCTGCAACTTGTGTCCGCAACTGTCGACGGCAGTTCAGATCTCGATCTGGAAGGCGGTGCGAGAATTCAGATGAATTACGTCATCCACGATGCCTCCAACATGGATGTCTCTTATTTCAGTGTTGCGACCTACATTTCCACAGATGCAACGATCTCTGCAGACGATCACCGGATTGCGGGTATCACCGGAGGCACCTATTCCGGATTGACGACAAGCCCCTCAACTTCGCATTGGCTGCCCGAGGATTATACTCCGGGCGATTACTATCTGATCAGTGTTGTTGAGTGGGGCGACGGAACCGCAGACACGCAGCTGGACAACAATACGATCATCCAAACGATCACACTGACGCCGCCGCCAGAACCGACTGTGGACATCTCGGTGGGCACTGTCAGTATCGAAGCCTCATCAGATTTCGATCTGGGTCCGGGCGGCCTTATCTCAACTCCAACCGGTTCAACCGGTGCGCGGCTTGATCTGGAATTTGACGTATCAAACCTTGGGACAGGTCCGGCAATCAATGTCGGGTTCACAGCCTATCTTTCAACGGACGGAACTCTTTCTGCCGATGACATCGAGATTTGGACCGGCGCCGCAAGCCTGCAAGCTGGGGGAATGACAACACTTACCTTCTCGGCAAACATCGGCGGCAGCGTGGCGGCCGGTGACTATCAAGTCATTCTGGTGTCAGATGCCCCGTCGGACGTTGACCTTAGCAACAACAGCTCGACTGCCGACGTGACATTGGTCGGTGGTATTTCGGTTGGAACCGACGCGGATGACGTTTGGGTCAGTGGCGCAGGCGGAGACATCGTGGACCTGCTTGGAGGTGATGACATTGCCTTTGCCGGAGCAGGTTTTGACATGGTCGATGGTGGCGCAGGCTTTGACACGCTGGATTTCTCCTCAAGCACAGAAGGCGTTGGGATTTATTGGGTCGAGTCTAACTCGTACGAGTTGATCGAATTCTCCCCGACCGACGGCCAAACGGCCTCGGTCTACACAGATTTTGAGCGCATCGTAGCGACGGATCATGACGATCAGGTGGAATTGTCCGGAAGCAGCATTCACCATCTGCAAACCGGAGCAGGAAATGACCTGATCATCGGCAGCGACGGGGATGACACTATCGATGCCGGTGCAGGAGACGATCTGATCGTCGGCAACCTTGGGAACGATCTGCTGATCACCGGCGATGGAAATGACATGATCGGCGTGGTGCGCAGCACATCGACTGGCGTAACAACAGGGGATGGTCACGACGTCGTTGACGACTTCGATTTCAACTTCGACTCCGTAGTGATCGAAATTGGGGTCGGCGAAACATATGATCCTCTGCTGGACCTCGTCCAAACAAGTGACGGTGCACTATTGCAATATGCCGAGGATTCCAGCCTTTTGTTGAAAGGAGTGGATCTCGACGATCTGGGTATCGATCATTTCCTGATCACAGAGGGACAGGCAGGTACTCCAGTTGATTTCTGACTAACCCTTTACCGACCTTTGGAAAGCAGATTACGGGACCAAAACAGGAAAGGCACCGGCAACCGCGGTTGCCTTTCTTGGTCCAGACCCCGCCACTGGTCACCACAAATTCTCCTCGCTTCACTTAAGAAAATACCAGACAGGTATCAAAGTTTTAGTCTGGCGCACTGACCCATCGAGAGTGGATGTCTGCTCATTAATCAAAAGGGTTAGCATTCGAATATGCGCCGCGAAACTAACTCTATCCACCGTTGCAGTTTTCTCTTCAGCCGTACAGCGCGCAAAGGGGCCCATTCGAAATGAAAATACCAACGGCAACAAATGTCCGCCAAGCGCCCGTTTGCCTGACACCGGACTTCGCACCCGCAGCGAAGGTCGGTAATGCGGGCTGCAGAAGCAGCATTCGGCTGCTATGCTCAAGGTCGGCTCTGGGCCGCCCGAGAAGACGGCCCGGATAGTCAGGTTTCAATTGTCTCTTCAATCGCGAGTGCGTCTTCCAGCTCCACCCCGAGATACTGGACCTTACTGTCCATCTTTGTGTGGCCAAGCAATAGCTGAGCTTCGCGCAAATTGCCTGTCTCCTTGCAAGTCTGCGTGACCTTGGTGCGCCGCATCGAATGCGTGCCGTATGCGCTCGCCTCTAGGCCAATCGACGTAACCCATTCGCGGACAATCCGTGTATATCGGCGGGTCGGGACGTGAAGATGCCCATGGAAGCTGCCTGTCCACAGGTAACCTGAGCCGACCATCAGCTTTTCCTTCAACCACTTTTCGACAGAAGCACGTGTGCCTTCGGAAATCTCGAAGCGTAGGAGTTTCTGATTATTGCTTTGCAGGACGGAGGCGCGTTCTTTGATCCGACCCGACGCCATTACGTCTGCGACGTTCATCTTCACCAGATCACAGCCGCTGAGCTTGCTGTCGATCGCCATAATGCACAGTGCAAGTCCCGATGGTGCTAGGCTAATTCATGTCGGATGTGGATTGCCCAGACATGCTTTGGCTTCAAAGGCCGCTTCTGACCGACGATGCGCTCCTTGTTCCAGGCCGGGCGAAGCGGGCGAATGTCAGCTTCGATTGGGTTCATCGGAAAGCGCCAATGCGATCTGTTGCGTTTTTGGGCGCTGACGAGAAGCGTCTGGAAGGTTCACAAGTATGAATCGGCCAGTTGTGCATGACCGCTCGTCTACCTTTACAAGCGAGCCGGACTCCAAAGCCTCTTCGATCAGCGGCAAATGCCCCATCAATAAGCCTGCGCCAGCCTTCGTCTCTTCCACCGCAAGACTATACAGTGAAAATTGTGCACCTCTTTGAGGATGTTGCACCGTCGCGCCAACGGCTTCTGACCAAAGCCGCCAATCGTCGATCCAAGTCTGATCGTGTAATAATGCACTATGATCGAAACCCTCAAAACGCTTCAAAACTGAGGGCGTGCATACGGGGGCGATCTCGTCGGGGCAAATCCGGATTTGATTTTGATCAGGATCTGGCACGCCAATGAAAATGGACAAATCGAATAGCTCGCGCGTTAAGCTGGGTGGGGTTTCCATCGCTGTGACTGAGAAATTGATCTCGGGGAACAGCTCTCTGATCCTAGCAAGGCGCTTGGGTAGCCAAAGCTGGGCGAGGGACGGAAGGGCCGCAATGTGAAAATCAGTAACTGGTCTCAGGTTGCGCAGCGCATGTGTGGCTTCCGCCAATCCGTCAAAAGCGGCAGTGAATTTTGGCAGTAGATCGGAACCAGCGGCCGTGAGCGTTACACCTTGTGCGTTGCGGCGAAACAAGGCCGTGCCTGCCCAACCCTCGAGCGTTTTTATGTGCTGCGAAATTGCACCGGGCGTAACGTTCAATTCCTCTGCGGCAGCGACAAAACTGATATGCCTTGCAGCCGCTTCAAAGGCTCGCATGGCGTTTAGGGGAGGACCTTTGGGGCGTTTGGGGGCAACACTCACGACATTAGCCTTAGTTTTTCTACGCCAAGAATTAGCATTTCTGCTTTGCGCTGTCACCGCGTTCAACGGCACACTATGCCAAACGGAGGATTTTCAATGACGCTAGTGGAACGAGATTGGGTACCCGCAGCCTGCGAGACGCGGGTTCAGGACATTGTGCAAAAGGCTACTGGCACGACATCTGCCGACCTTCTGACCCTAATTGAAGGTCTTGCCGAACAGAACCGCGTGATCCACGAGGAAGAGTGTTTCAACCTCAACCCGGCCACCAATGTGATGAACCCAAAGGCCGAGGCTCTTTTGTCCTCAGGCATCGGATCACGGCCCTCCTTGGGGTATCCGGGCGACAAATATGAAATGGGTCTTGAGGCCATTGAAGAGATCGAGGTGATTGCGGCGCAGCTTTGTGCCGAGGTATTTGATGCTAAGTTTGCGGAGGTTCGTGTCCCCTCGGGTGCTCTGGCCAATCTTTATGGCTTCATGGCGACCTGCAAAGCAGGTGACACGATCATCGCTCCACCTGCGTCGATTGGCGGGCATGTCACGCACCATCTCGCGGGATGCGCCGGACTGTTTGGTTTGCGCACGATCGAGGCGCCGGTGGACGCCGCGGGCTATACGGTCGATCTCGATCAGCTTCGCGCATTGGCCCTGGCCGAACGCCCAAAACTCATAACCGTTGGTGGCAGTTTGAACCTGTTCGAGCACCCTGTGGCCGAGGTGCGCGCGATCGCTGATGAGATCGGCGCAAAAGTCATGTTCGATGCCGCGCACCAATGTGGGATCATCGCGGGCAAGGCCTGGTCTAATCCACTTGCTGAGGGTGCTCATTTTATGACGATGAGCACTTACAAAAGTCTTGGCGGTCCCGCAGGGGGTTTGATCGTCACCAACGAGTCCGACATTGCTAAGGCGCTCGATGCTATCGCATTTCCCGGCATGACGGCCAACTTCGATGCGGCGAAAACAGCAGCATTGGCGGTGACCATGCTGGATTGGAAAGAATTTGGTGTAGCCTATGCAAAAGAGATGATTGCCATGTCTCAGGCCTTGGCTACGACCTTGAACGACATTGGCATACCGGTCTTTGCTGGTGGCGACGGATTTACAAATTCTCATCAGTTCGCCGTCGAAGCTTCGGCATTTGGAGGCGGTCAAGCTGCGTCCAAGATATTGAGAGAAAACGGGTTCCTGGCGTGCGGTATCGGACTACCCGTCGCGGCTGTTGAAGGCGACATGAATGGTTTGAGAATTGGGACACCTGAATTGGTTCGTTGGGGCATGACCGCAGATGACGCTCCTCAGTTGGCGCATTTGATAAAGCGCGGCCTGACAGAATCTGGGATGGGGGGAGAGGTGTCTAGCTGGAGGCGAACTTTCAACAAGCTGTGTTTTGTGCACTAGCGGCACACTCCGGTCGTTGGATTGCATTCCACAAAAGTTGGCCGTGTCCGCGATCTGTTACTTCGGCGGTTCTCAAATATGCACGCGCAGCGATTGTCAGCAATGCGGGCTGCGCGCGCAGCACGTCGCGAAAGATGAAAAGCAGCCGTTGAACTAACCTCTATCCATATTCTGTATCGACTTGGAAATGATGACGGAGGACGAAAGGCACCGCGACGCAGTGAGCTCATGGATGCTGTGGCGCAGAGCTATTCAGTTGCTCACGCGTCTATTAAAACTTCAGTCGACCTAACAGGTACGTTCAGAGTTTGCGGCAATGCCAAACCGCGTGCTGTCAGAACTGCACAGTTGGTCACTTGATATTTTCTTCAGAATGGTATACCGCCGCATACAAATGAATGCCGGGTCTGGTCAGAGCGCCGCGAATCCGGCACATAGCGTCACAAATTGCAAACAGCCGGATCAGCCATGAGCCTTTACACAGACTACCTCAGCGAAATCGAAACCCGTAAGGAACAGGGGCTGCACCCCAAGCCCATCGATGATGGTGCCCTTGTCAAAGAGATTGTCGATCAGATCAAGGATGCCGGCAACGAGCACCGTGCGGAGTCGCTGAACTTCTTCATCTATAACACGCTGCCGGGCACAACCAGCGCCGCTGGTGAAAAGGCCAAGTTCCTGAAAGAGATCATTCTGGGCGAAGCCGTGGTCGAGGAAATCTCGGTTCCTTTCGCGTTTGAACTGCTGTCGCACATGAAAGGCGGCCCGTCGGTTGAGGTTCTGCTGGATCTGGCTCTGGGTGATGATGCCGCGATTGCGGAGCAGGCCGCTGAGGTGCTGAAGTCGCAAGTGTTCCTGTATGATGCCGACACCGATCGTCTGAAGGCCGCGTACGAGGCTGGCAACGCGGTGGCGAAGGACATTCTGGAAAGCTATGCCAAGGCCGAGTTCTTCACCAAGCTACCTGAAGTCGACGAAGAGATCGAGGTTGTCACCTATGTCGCGGCCGAGGGCGATATCTCGACCGACCTTCTGTCGCCGGGAAATCAGGCACACTCGCGCGCTGACCGGGAACTGCACGGCAAGTGCTTTATCTCGGAGAAGGCGCAGCAGGAAATCGAAGCCCTGAAAATTCAGCACCCCAACAAGCGCGTGATGCTGATCGCCGAAAAAGGCACCATGGGTGTGGGCTCGTCGCGTATGTCGGGCGTCAACAACGTGGCACTGTGGACCGGTAAGCAGGCCAGCCCCTATGTGCCTTTCGTCAACATCGCCCCGGTTGTCGCGGGTACCAATGGTATCTCACCGATCTTCCTGACCACCGTGGGCGTGACCGGCGGCATCGGCATTGACCTGAAGAACTGGGTCAAGAAGGTCGACGAAGACGGCAATGCAATCCTGAACAATGATGGCAACCCGATCCTGGAAGAGGCCTATTCGGTCGCAACCGGCACGGTTCTGAAGATCAACTCCAAAGACCACAAGCTGCTGAGCGAAGATGGTGAGGAACTGGTGGATGTGTCCGCGTCCTTCACCCCGCAAAAGGTGGAGTTCATGAAGGCGGGCGGGTCTTACGCCATCGTTTTCGGCAAGAAACTGCAGACATTTGCGGCCGAAACGCTGGGCGTCGAAGCACCGCTGGTCTTTGCGCCGTCGAAAGAGATCAGCCACGAAGGTCAGGGCCTGACTGCGGTTGAGAAGATCTTCAACAAGAACGCCGTCGGTACCACGCCGGGCAAGACCCTGCACGCCGGTTCGGACGTGCGTGTGAAGGTCAACATCGTTGGCTCGCAGGACACCACCGGTCTGATGACCATGCAGGAGCTTGAGGCGATGGCTGCAACTGTCGTGGCGTCCAGCGTTGACGGTGCCTATCAGTCGGGCTGTCACACCGCCTCGGTCTGGGATGCCAAAGCGCAGGCCAATACGCCGCGCCTGATGAAGTTCATGAACGACTTCGGTCTGGTCACCGGTCGTGACCCGAAAGGCGTTTACCACGCGATGACCGACGTGATCCACAAGGTGCTGAACGACATCACCGTGGATGACTGGTCGGTCATCATCGGCGGCGACAGCCACACCCGCATGTCCAAAGGCGTGGCCTTCGGGGCCGACTCGGGCACTGTGGCGCTGGCGCTGGCCACCGGCGAAGCCTCGATGCCGATCCCGGAATCGGTCAAGGTGACCTTTAAGGGCAACATGGCCGAACACATGGACTTCCGCGACGTGGTGCACGCGACCCAGGCGCAGATGCTGGACCAGCATGGCGACAACGTGTTCCAAGGCCGCGTGATCGAAGTGCATATCGGCACGCTGCTGGCGGACCAGGCCTTTACCTTCACCGACTGGACCGCCGAGATGAAGGCCAAAGCCTCGGTCTGTATCTCGAATGACGACACCCTGATCGGTTCGCTGGAACTGGCCAAGTCGCGTATCCAGATCATGATCGACAAGGGCATGGAGCATGAAAACGGCATGCTGCAAAAGCTGATCAACATCGCAGACGCCCGCATTGCCCAGATCAAGTCGGGTGAACAACCCGCGCTGCGCCCCGATGACAACGCGAAATACTTCGCCGAAGTTGTTGTCGATCTGGATCAGATCGTCGAGCCGATGATCGCCGACCCGGATGTCAACAACGCCGATGTCTCCAAGCGTTATACCCACGACACGATCCGTCCGATTTCGTTCTACAAAGCGGAAAAGACAGTGGATCTGGGCTTTGTCGGCTCGTGCATGGTGCACAAGGGCGACATCAAGATCGTCGCGCAGATGCTGAAGAACCTGGAAAAGGAAACCGGCAAGGTCGAGTTTAAGGCCCCGCTGGTGGTCGCGGCACCGACCTACAACATCATCGACGAGTTGAAGGAAGAGGGCGACTGGGAAGTGCTCGAGAAATACTCGGGTTTCGAGTTCGACGACCTGTTCCCGAAAACGCAGGCGCGTACCGAGTATGAGAACATCCTTTATCTCGAGCGCCCCGGCTGTAACCTCTGCATGGGCAACCAGGAGAAAGCCGCCAAGGGTGACACGGTTCTGGCCACCTCGACCCGCCTGTTCCAAGGCCGCGTTGTGGCGGACGCGCCGGACAAGAAGGGCGAAAGCCTGCTGGCCTCGACCCCGGTTGTCGTGCTGTCGGCGATCCTGGGCCGGACGCCTAAGATCGAAGAGTACAAGGCGGCGGTTGAAGGCATCGACCTGACCAAGTTCGCCCCGCCGGTTGTGCCGGAAAGCACCAAGTCGGCGCACTTCTAAAATTTTTCAGGCCGGTTCAGATAGAACCGGCCTGATTTTTTTCCGACGCGGCGTTCGACCGCCTGTCAGGAAAACACCAGCGCCTTGACCGGCAACAGGATGGCCTGTGCCCGCAGAACAATGGCGTTGGCGATCCCCATCCCATCCACGATCCGCGCCACGAAGGCCGAGAATCCGGTGATCTCTCCGGCCTCGATTTCCTGCGCGCGGCTGGTATAGGCGACGCCGACGCAGGCGCTGCCGGGCGGGATGTGATCAAGGTGGTCCGGGAAAACGGGTGCAAGGAAAGCTGTCACGCTACCGGGGCGGGCGCGGTCCTGCGGGTCCAGCAGCGCGTCGCCGGGACGGAATTGACCAGCGGCTATGGCGTCCTGCACCTCATCGACGACCATTGGAATGATCGTCAGCGGTTTGGCCGCGCAGGTGATCTCGACCAGCATGCCCGGCTTGAGAACACTTGTTGATATCTGACCAAACGCGGCCACAAAACGTCCTTGCCCGGTGACGTTTGGCACCAGAATGCCCGCAGGCCGTAGGATCGGATTCACGATATCGCCCGGTTTCAGCAGGAACTGCGTTACTGTCCCATCGACCTCAGCAAAGACGGTGGATTTGGCGATTTCGGCCTCGGCTTCGGCCAATACGGCGCGGGCGCTGTCGCGTTGGGCTGGCAGCAAGGTGTTCTGGCGCAGTTTGATCCCGTCGACTGCGGCAAGCGCAGCAGCGCGCTGGCCGTCGGCGCGCGAGACAGCGGTTTGAAGCCGTTCCAGCTCTTGCTCGCTAACAGTTGCGTCATTGCGTTCTGCCAGCGACTGGCGGCGTTCAAGATCATCGGTGGCCTGACGAAAATCGGCCTCGGCCGCATCAAGCTGCGCCTGTGCGGCGGCAATATCCGCGACGATCACGCCAAGGGCTGCGTCAACCTCTTCGATCCGGCGGCGGGCGGTTTCTGCCGCTGCCTCCTGACGGGTGGTGTCCAACCGAAAGATGGCCTGCCCGCAGTGACGGCTTCGTTGTTGGTGACATAAACCTCGGCCACGCGGCCCCCGCGATCCGACAGGATGGTTACGGTGCGAAAGACTGCGGACACGTTGCGGGTGGAGGGGTGGAAGTAGAAAATGACGGTAATCAGGGTCACGGCGAGTATGGCACAGGCAGTCAGGCCCCAGCGCAGTTCGTACCAGATATTGAACAGGGTGATTTCATGGCCCCAGCGTTTGCCCTGTTTGTACCGACGATAGAGGTAATCGGGGACAATCGTGATCAGGGCCGAGAAGATCAGTTCAAGCATCGGTTTGCTCCGACGGCCGGGCCTCACCCTGCAAAGGGAAGATTTCGTGCAGCGGCACGGCGGCAATTAGAATGGCCGCGATCCAGAACGCGTTGTTCAGAGTGAACAGCGAAATCAGCCCCAGAACACCCACCAACTGCATCTGCACCTTGTGCGACCCTGCAGCCATCCGGTCGGGAATGGCTTGGATGGTGAAGTAAAGCGCCCCGAACCCCAGCAAAACAAGAACAAGCAGAATGCCGACCACGATCAGAAAGCCGTCCGTCTCGCCCGGCGGCGTGACCCAGAAGGGCAGCCGTGCCAGCGCCTCATCAGAAAGAGAGCTGTCCATGCAAACCCCCGTAATTCAAATGATCTATGGAAAGGATACGCGCTTACATTCAAGAAAATCAATGTTGGTGCCTGACGGGCGCCTGTGATCAAGGGCAACGGGCCGCAAGATGCGCGATGGATCACGCGTGCTTTTTGTCTATGGTGACGGCAGAACGCCGAGAGAACGGATGAACGCATGAAATCGAAAATGAGCCTCAAGCAATTGCAGGCCCTCGAAGCTGTTGTCCGGCAGGGCAGTTTCACGCTGGCGGCGAAGGAACTGGGCGTTTCACAGCCGACGGTGTCCAATCTGGTCTATTCGTTGGAGCAACAATACCAGTGCCGGTTGCTGGACCGGTCCGGCGCGGCGATCACCTCGACCCCGCTGCTGAACAAGATCCGGGGCGATATCAAGGCGCTGATCGCGCTACGTGACAGCATCGATACCGTTCTGACCTCTGAGCGGGATCTGCATTCTGGCAGTTTGCAAATCGGGTATACGACCTTTCAGATCGCGATTCCGCTGATTTCCGAGTTCGTGCGCGCGTTTCCGGCGGTCGATGTGACTGCGCGCGCTTTGGCCACGCATGACATGCTGCCGCTGCTGTATTCTGGCGAATTCGATGTCGGCCTGTTCACGGCCAAGGAACTGCCGCCCGATCTGGCCGGGGTCAAGATATCGGAAACGCGGATCGGGTTGATCGTACCGGAAGATCACCCGCTGGCTGATGCCGAAACAGCGACATGGCAGGATGTCGAGCTGCTAAAGCTGATTCAGCGTGAGCCGACATCCTCGACACGGCGGATATTTGATTCTGCGGCGCGGCTGAGAGGGGCGAAACTGACGACGATTCTGGGCCTCGGGTCGTGGGGGTCCATTCGGACGCTGGTGGATTCGGGGGTTGGTGTGGGCGTCGCATTCGCGCAGGAATGCGAGGGCGAATCCGGTATCCGGTTTGTGCCAATTGAGGACAAGAACCTGATCGCATGTCACTTTCTGGCCTGTTTACCCGCCATGCGCCAGACCGCCGCCGTATCCAGCTTTTTCCGGATCACCGAGGAAATGCATGAATGTGAAGCTTTTGTGTCGCCGAAGGCCTCATAGCATTTTTCTATATCACCCCAACTATCATAAATTTGTTAACTTCCAAGCCTAGCACACCCGACGTCACAAATATGTTGGGATGGTTATGAAACTTCGTACCTCACTGCTCTCGTTCACCGCTTTGGCTGCTTTGGGCACGCCGGTGTTGGCCAATTGCCCCGCTGCCACCGTTGCGGACCCCATGGGCCTGAGCCCCGTTTACCCGCAGCAGTTGGAACTGGCTGAGCTGCAGGATGCAGCCTCTTGCGAGCTGAGCTTTGCGGAAAACCCCGCAATCGCCGAGCTGAACGGCCGCATTCTGGGCAACGCCGACCTGGCCCCGGTTGCTGAGCGTCTGCCGGCCGAACCGCTGGTAGTCATGCCTTATGACACGGTTGGCCAATATGGCGGTGTCATCACCGGCCTGTCCAAAGGTACGGAATCGGGCACATCCGACCTGCTGTCGGTGCGTCACGTCAACTTCGTACGCTATGCCGATGACCTGCAAACCGTTGTCCCGAACATTGCAAAAGCATGGTCTTGGAACGACGACTACACCGAACTGACCATTGTTCTGCGCGAAGGTCACAAGTGGTCAGATGGCGAGCCCTTCACCGCCGCTGACGTCGAATTCTGGATGAACGACGTCATCTACAACACAGATGTTTACGATCAAGCCCCCAACCGCTGGCTGTTCGCCGGTGAAAAGGCTCAGGTCGAGGCGGTTGACGATACCACCGTCAAGTTCACCTTCCCGGTGCCGACCCCGGGCATTCTGAACCGCTTTGCCGTGGATTACGGCCAGTCGTTCCAACCCAAGCACTTCCTGGGCCAGTTCATGCCCAAGTACAACGAAAACGCCGATGCGCTGGCACAGGAATACGGCTTTGAAAACGCCGCTGCCGCTGTTGACTTCTACTATGGTGGTTCGGATTGGAAAGACGTTCCCAGCCCGCTGCTGAAGGACGCCGACAAAGCCGCCAAGATCGGCCGCGCCGTGGTTCCGACGCTGGAAAGCTACATCGTGGTCGAGGAAAATGCCGAAGGCCGCAAGCTGGTGGCGAACCCCTATTTCCACCAGGTCGACACCGCCGGCAACCAGTTGCCTTACATCAACGAAATCGTTGAGACTTATGTCGGCGACAAAGAGGTTCAGAACCTCAAGATCATGAACGGCGACGTGGTCTGGAAACAGCAGGCCGTCTTTCTGGAAGACTTCCCGCTGCTGAAGGAAAACGAAGGCAAGGGTGGCTACACCATCAACTTCGCCCCGACCTTTGGCGAGAACGTTTTCTACTCGTTCAACCGCACCCACCAGGACCCTGTTCTGCGCGAAATCTTCAATGACATCCGCTTTAATCGTGCCATGTCGAAGGCGATGAACCGCGACGAAATCAACGAGATCGTCTACCTGGGTCAGGGTACTCCGATGCAGGGTGTGCCTGCGGAACCCAAGACCGTGTCCTTCGTCTCGGACGAGGTTCTGAACCGCGACATCGCCTATGATCCCGAAGGCGCCAAGGCGTTGCTGGCCGAAATGGGCCTGACGGACTCGGATGGCGACGGCACCTTGGAACGTCCCGATGGCAAGCCGCTGGTGATCCGTCTGGTGTACTCGTCGCAGGGTGTGCCGGTGAAGATGCAGGAGCTGGTGCGTGATTACTGGAGCGCCGTGGGTGTCCGCGTCGATCTGAAAGAGGTCACCTCGGACGAGTATCGCGCATCAGGCAACAACAACGATCTGGAAGTGACCACCTGGAAATATGACGGCAACGCCGGTCCGACCATCAGCCAGGACGTCACCGTCTTCATCCCGCCGTTTGGCGATGTCTTCAACCCCGGCACCGGGTTCGACTGGGCCGCGTGGAAAACCACCGGTGGCGCTGAAGGCATCGAGCCGCCGGAAGACATCAAAAAGCTCTGGGACCTGAGCGAGAAATTCATCCAGGTGGAAATGGGCACCGATGCAAGCAACAAGTTGGGCGCAGAGATCGTTCAGATCCACACCGACAACATGCTGAAAATCGGGACCGTCGGCGACATCGTCTCTCCGTTCCTGCATCGCAACGACCTGCAGAACGTGAAGCCGATCAAGTCGAAAACCTACGACTTCTACTGGACCTATCCGTACCGCCCCTCGCAGTGGTGGTTGGAGCAGTAACTCAGACCACAGTCTGAACAAATCACCGGAGCGCAGCCCACCTGCGCTCCGGTATCGGCCTTGGACGGCCTGATGGGGGACACCGTTTTGCTGAGATTCACTCTGGAACGTTTTGTTGGAATGGTCATCACCATGGCAATGGTGTCGGTGATGGTCTTTCTGATCATGGAACTGCCGCCCGGCGACTATGCCGACCGGTATGCCTTTCGCAAATATTCCGGCACCGGGGTGAATGTCACTGAGGCGGATATCGAGGCGATCCGGCGCGATCTGGGTTTGGATAAGCCCATGGTGCTGCGCTATTTCGACTGGATCGGAGGCATCGTCCTGCGCTGGGATTTCGGGCAGGCCTTTGCCTTTGAAACATCCGTAACCAAAGTGATCGGCGACAAGGTCTGGCTGACGGCCGGTATCCTGTTCGCCACCCTCCTGCTGACCTACATCGTATCGATCCCCATCGGCATTTTTGCTGCGGTACGGCGTGGGTCAGCAGTCGATTACGGGCTGACGGTATTTTCCTACCTTGGGTTGGCGCTGCCGAACTTTCTGCTGGCGCTGGTGATGCTGTATTTTGCCAACCGCTGGTTCGGGGCCGATATCGGCGGGTTGTTTTCGGCCCAGTACCGCGACGCGCCATGGTCGGCGGCCAAGGTCTGGGACATGATGAAACACCTGTGGCTGCCTGCGGTGGTGCTGGCCTGGTCGGCGGTGGCCTATCAGATTCAGACCGTGCGGGCGACGATGTCGGATGAGCTGAACAAGCTTTCGGTCACCGCTGCCCGTGCACGCGGTGTTCCGGAAACCAAGCTGCTGATCAAATATCCTGCGCGTCTGGCGATCAACCCGGTTGTCTCGACCATCGGCTTTGACGTGAACCGTATATTCTCGGAACTGCCGATCGTGGCCGTGGTGCTGGGCCTGACCGAACTGGGTGAGCTGCTGCTGAAGGCATACCTGGATCTCGATATGAACGTGGCGGGTGCGATCCTGCTGATGCTGACCTTTGCCATCGTGTTCATGAACTTCTTCTCGGACCTTTTGCTGGCGTGGCTGGACCCGCGCATCAAACTGGGGGCCTGAACCATGACTGACGCAACCCATCAGATAGACGATCTGTCGGCCGCCGAAGAAAAAGAACGCGAACGCCAGCTGAAATACTACTCGGCCTCGCAATGGACCCTGATCTGGTGGCGGTTTCGCCGTCACCGGGCGGCGATGATTGCCGCGTCCTTGCTGGGGCTGATGGCGCTGGCCGGTATCTTTGCCGAATTTGTCGCCCCCTATGGTCCGGTGAGCCGCGACACAAAATATATCGAGGGTGCGCCGCAGATGCCGCGCTTCTGCGATGCGGCCGGCTGTTCGATAGTGCCCTTCATCAACGGCACCAAAACCGAACGCGACCCGGTGACCCTGCGCGCGATTTCAGTGCCAGACCCCGACGTGCGCCACTACATCAAGTTCCTCGTCAAAGGTGAGCGGGTCAAACTGCTGGGCTTCATCCCGATTGACCGCCACCTTGTCGGCCTCAGCCCCGATGCGGATCAGAAGATCCATTTCTGGGGCACCGACGATCTGGGCCGCGATGTGTTCAGCCGGACAATCTATGCCACCCGGACCTCGCTGTCGATCGGAGTGATCGGGGTGCTGATCTCGTTCGTGCTGGCGCTGATCATCGGCGGGGTTGCGGGCTATTTCGGCGGCCTCATCGACAACGTGATCCAGCGCGTGACCGAGGTGATCCGCGTCGTTCCCATCATTCCGCTTTATATGGGGCTGGCCGCTGCCATGCCCAAGGAATGGTCGACCACGCAGGTCTACTTCGCGATGACGCTGATCCTTGGCCTGTTCGGCTGGCCGACATTGGCACGGCGTATCCGATCCCAATTGCTGTCGATCCGGAATGAGGATTACGTGGTTGCCGCACGACTGGCAGGTGCCCGCCCGGGTCGGATCATTGCGCAGCATATGCTGCCCAGCTTTACCAGCTTTATCATCGTCGATCTGGTGATCAGCTTCCCCTATATGATCCTGTCGGAAACGGCGCTGTCCTTTGTTGGGCTTGGCCTGCGTCCGCCCTCAGTCTCGTGGGGGGTTCTGCTGCAGCAGGCGCAGTCGGTGCGGGCTATCGAACAGACCCCGTGGCTGTTCATCCCTGCCGTGTTCGTGGTTGTGGCCGTGCTGGCGTTCACCGTGATCGGCGACGGGTTGCGCGATGCCGCTGACCCCTATTCGGAGGCACACTGACATGTCCACAATGCTCAGCGTCGAAAACCTGTCGATTTCCTTCCGCACGGATGAGGGCGTGATCACGCCGGTGCAAGGCGTCACTTTCGCGGTCGAGGCAGGCCGCACCTTGGGTCTGGTCGGCGAGTCCGGTTCGGGCAAGTCGATCTCAACCAAAGCCCTGATGCAGCTGCTGCCCGGTACCGCGATGCTGGGGGAAAACACCCGGATGACCTATACCGACAAAAGCGGCAAGGACATCACTCTGGGGCACCTCAAGCATGGCAGCAAGGAGCTGCGCCGCATTCGCGGTGGTGAGATCGGCATGATCTTTCAGGAGCCGATGGCCAGCTTCTCGCCCGTCTACACGATCGGCAACCAGATGATGGAAGCCATCATGCTGCACCGGGGCCTCAAAAAACGCGAGGCGCGGGAGTTCGCGGTTGAGATGCTGGACAAGGTCGGTATCTCGAACACGGCGGCCCGGATCGACCAGTATCCGCATGAGCTGTCGGGCGGGATGCGCCAGCGTGCCATGATCGCGTTGACCTTGTCCGCCGGTCCTGCGCTGTTGATCGCGGATGAGCCGACAACCGCACTGGACGTGACCATCCAGGCGCAGGTGCTGGACCTAATGCGCGACCTGCAACGCGAACTGGGCATGGGCATGATCTTCATCACCCATGATCTGGGTGTGATCGCGCAGATCGCCGACGATGTGGCGGTGATGTATCTGGGCACCATCGTGGAACGTGGCCCGGCGCGCGAGGTCATTCGCAAACCGCAGCACCCCTATACGCAAGGCCTGCTGGACGCGATCCCCAGCGTCGAGCATCTGCATGACCGTTTGAAACCGGTGCCGGGGGACATTCCCAGCCCGACGAACCGGCCTTCGGGCTGCCCGTTCCACACCCGATGCGCGCAGGCCATCGCCGGTATCTGTGACGCGCAGGAACCCGTTGAAACCACTCCGCTGCCCGGCCGCTCTGTGCGTTGCTGGCTGCACAGCGACAAAGATCGGAGCGCGGCATGACCCCCAAAAGCGACACGCTGATCGAAGTCAAGGACCTGTCCGTCCACTTCCCGATCAAGACCCGCAAGCTGTTCAAAACCGAAGTGCAGATGCTGCGCGCCGTCGATGGTGTCAGTTTCGACATCAAACGCGGTGAGACCGTTGGCTTGGTGGGTGAGTCCGGTTCGGGCAAAACCACCGTGGGCCGGGCCATTCTGCGCGCGATTGATCCGACCGATGGCGAGGTGATCTTTCACCGCAAGAAAAAGGGTGACATCGATCTGGCCCACGCGTCGGAATCCGAGCTGCGCAAGGTCCGATCGAAAATGAACATGGCCTTCAGCGAAGGCGGCGGCGGTATCAAGGTGCACACGTTGGCCGGAGACTTGCTGCGCGCGTTCCGGCCCGAGATGAGCCTGGTGTTTCAGGACCCGTATTCCTCGCTCAACCCCCGCATGACCGTGCGCGATATCATTGCCGAGCCGTTGGTCGCCGCGGGCAAGATCAAGGATCGCGAAAAGATCGACGCTCGCGTGCGCGAGATCGCGGCGCGCTGTAAGCTGAATTTGGAGCATTTGCGGCGCTTTCCGCACGCGTTCTCAGGCGGTCAGCGCCAGCGCATTTGTATTGCGCGGGCGCTGGTCTCGAAGCCCAAGTTTGTGGTGTGTGACGAGAGCGTTTCAGCCTTGGATGTATCGATTCAGGCCGAGATCGTGAACCTGCTGAAAGACCTGCAGGACGAGATGGGCGTGTCCTTCCTGTTCATCGCCCACGACCTGAGCGTCGTGGCGCAGATGTCGCATCGGGTTGCAGTGCTTTATGTCGGGAAATTCGTCGAATACGCCCCGACGGAAAAACTGTTTTTCGCGCCGAAGCACCCCTATACCCACGCACTGCTGAGCGCGATCCCCACCGCCGATCCGGATGCAAGCTATGATCCGATCCGGCTGCAGGGAGAAATCCCCAACCCGCTGGCCGCCCCGTCCGGCTGCCGATTCCACACCCGCTGCCCCTTTGCCAAGGAGCGCTGCAGCGCCGAGCAGCCCGAATGGCGTGAGATTGAGCCGGAACATTTCGTCGCCTGCCACTACGCGGAAGAGTTCGATTTCTCTCGTTCCTGACGGTCAGGGTAGAAGCATGGGGTCAGGTTCATGTGACAACAGATCCTGAACCAGTGGATTTGGAAAACGGCGGCGCAGGGTGACTGCGTAGAAGGTTTCCTTGATGCGCGGGTGTTCCTGCGCTTCGACCAGCCGGCCCGAGTTCAGCTCATCCGTCACGACGATGGGTGCCACAAGGGCCAGCCCGATATCCTCGCGCGCCAACAGGCGCATCATGGCCATGTCATCGACCTCGGCCGCGATCTGCGGGCGTTCGGACAGGCGGCTGGCCATGGCGTCGAATGCGGTGCGCACGCTGCTGTCGGTGGTGGGCAGGATGAAGGGTTGCGTGTGCAACAGCTCTTTGATCGGTGTTTTCGGGTTCAGCCGGTCGGGCGTGCCGACAATGCTGACGGGCTGTTCGGCGATTTGATGGGTCTCAAACGGGGTCAGGCTGTCATCCGGCGGCGGTCGGTTCATCAGCACCAGATCGAGGTTCAGCGTCTCAAGCCCCTCCATCAACTCGGTCGGGCTGCCGGACCGCAGGATCACCTCAACATCCAGACGCGACAGAATTGGGCGCAGAAACCCGATCTGAAAGTTGCGCGACAGGGTCGCCAAGGCCCCCACACGCAAGGCTTTACGGGTTTGCACCGTCTCGGTCAGCGTGGCGACAAGTTCCTGTCCTGTCGAGAAAATCGCATCCGCATGGTCCAACGCGATACGCCCGGCCTCGGTCAAATAAAGCTGCCGCCCGCGGCGTTCGAACAGGTCGTGGCCCAGCCGTTCTTCCAGTTGCTTGATCTGCACCGACAAAGCCGATTGCGACAGATTCAGACGCTGCGCCGTGCGGGTCAGGTTCCCGTCATGGGCCACGGCCCAGAAATACCGCAGGTGATGATAGTTCAAAGGCATATTGTTCTAATTAATAGAACGAAATTGATAGAACAATGAATTTTTAATGGCACAAAATCTGCCCTAACTGACTGTCCCAAGCCGATGATCCAGGGGAAGTCACCATGTTCTATCTCTATCTCCCACTTCTCAGCCCACTGATTTTGATCGCCGCCGCGATCCATGCCGGGCGTCATCCGGGGCTACGCCCGGGCCGGGTTCCGAAACTGGCCGAAGCCGCGGCCTTTGCGGCTTTTCTGGTTGCCGCAGTTGTGGCGGTGTTGTTGGTCATTAGTGGCCCCGGCACCTCGGCCCTGATCGGGGCGTTCGGCGTGGGTCTTTCGGTTCGGTTGGATGCGGTTAGCGCGGTGATGCTGGTGCTGGTCAGCTTCATCGGCTGGGTCGTTCTGCGGTATTCGGCGACCTACATGGATGGTGAGGCCAGACAAGGCATGTTCACTCAATGGATGGCGTTGACGCTGGCCTCGGTCCTGATCTTGGTGATGTCGGGCAACCTGATCCAGCTTATGCTCGCCTGGACCACCACCAGCCTTGCCCTGCACAAGCTGCTGTTGTTCTATCCCGAACGGGCAACCGCCCAGCGGGCGGCCCGGAAAAAGGCGCTGGTGGCGCGGCTCAGTGAAGGGGCACTGGCGGGAGCCATTGTGATGCTGATCGCGGCAACCGGAACCACCGATATCCACACGGTCCTGACAACGGTACAGGCCAACTGGCTGACCATGACGGCGGCGTTACTGATTGCTGTTGCGGCGGTTCTGGCCTCGGCCCAGTTTCCGGTACACGGCTGGTTGACCGAGGTGATGGAGGCACCGACACCGGTCTCGGCCCTGCTGCACGCGGGGGTGATCAATGCGGGCGGTTTCCTTCTGATCCGCTTTGCCGATGTGATGCTGGCAGCACCCGGAGTGATGGCTCTGCTGGTGATGTTGGGCGGGTTTACCGCGCTGTTCGGCGGCTTGGTGATGCTGACGCAGCCCGCGGTGAAAACTTCGCTGGCCTGGTCCACGATTGCGCAGATGGCGTTCATGGTGATGCAATGCGGTTTGGCGCTGTTTCCGCTGGCCCTGCTGCATATCGTGGCGCATTCGCTTTACAAGGCCCACGCTTTTCTCAGTTCGGGAGAGGCCGTCAAAAATGTGGCCGCCATTCACCGCCCCGGTCCGATCGCGGTGCCCAGTGCCAGCAACGTTCTACGGGCCTTTGGGACGGCGATCGTGATCTATGCGCTGGTCGGTACGGTGCTGGGTTTTGATGGCAAATCTGTGCAGGCCATTGCGCTTGGCGTCATTCTGATCTTTGGGGTGGCCTACCTGCTGGCGCAGGGCTTTGCCGATGCCGCGCCGCGCCAACTGACACAGCGCACGGTGGTCTACGCGCTGGTGACCTCGGTCAGTTATTTCGCGCTGCAGGTTATTGCACAGCATGTCACCGCCGGAGCCTTGCCCGCCACCCCCGCACCGGGGCCGCTGGAATGGGCGCTGATCGTGCTGGCCCTTCTTAGTTTTGGGTTTGTTGCCGTGGCGCAGGCGACCTTCCCGCTCTGGGCGGCGCACCCGGCTGCTGCGGGCCTGCGGGTGCATCTGTCAAACGGCCTCTATGCCAATGCGATTTTCGACAAGATTCTGGACGGTTGGTCCAGAAAGTCCGCAGCTTGAAAGGAACAGATCTGATGTTTGCAAAGCTCGAAGCTTATCCCGCGCCGCTGCTGGAACTGGTGGCCGAAGCAAAATCCGCCGCCTATGCGATCCCGCCCTTGTTCCCTCTGTCCTCGAATGTTGCGGTGAACCCGTTTCTGGGTCAGGCCGATGAGCCGTTGGCCGTGACCTCGGCCCGGCTGGCGCGAGTTGCGGGTACGCGGATCACGCCGGATCGGGCGCATTGGGCGGCAAAGCTGAGTGCTGGTGAGATGACCGAGGCGGATATTCTGGACGCCCTATCTGCGATTGAGGGTCCGTTCAATGCCCCAAGCCTTGAGGACGTTTTGGCTGCGCTGAAATCAGAGGCCCGGCAACCGCAAGCCCTGCCCACCGTAGCCGAGCTTGCGGCCGAGGTCTCGGGCACGGACTGGCCCGGCCTGATCGAGGATCGGATAGGCATCTGGGCCGCCAGCCATTTCGACCAGGGACAGGCGCTGTGGCAACAGGCTCGGACGGGTGGCGCCTTCAGCGCCTGGCGCGAGTTTGCGTCTCGCGACCTGACGCCGGAAATTCACGGCCTGACCGGGTTCGGCGCGTTTGTTGCGGGTACCAACCGGTCGCATTGGCGCGCGATTGGCCGGTCTTCAGAACGGTTGGGCCTCAGCACAGAGGCGGCGGCAACCGCCTATCACCGCTGGCTGACGACCCTGGGCGGTTGGGCGCAATACGCGCGCTATCTGCTATGGGACGCCGACCTGAAAGGCGAACAGGACAATACCGTGACCGAGCTGCTGGCCGTGCGCATGGTATTCGATGAGGCGCTGTTGGCGCTTTACGAAGATCAGATCGGTGAACGCTGGGCTGAGGTTGTGGCTGCGCATGAGGCACCGCTGACGCCAACCGCCGATTTCGTGATCGATGCTGTCCTGCAAGAGGCCGCCGAACGGGCACAGCAACGCGCGCTGGCCGAAAGGCTGCTGCCCGGCACCGCGCGTCAGGCCGACGGTCGGGCGCAGGTGCAGGCGGCGTTCTGCATCGACGTCCGGTCCGAGGTGTTCCGCCGCGCGCTCGAGGCGCAGGATACTGGGATCGAAACGTTTGGCTTTGCGGGGTTCTTTGGCCTTGCCAGTGCACACAAAGCGGCGGGGTCAGATGTCACCGAGGTCCATGGGCCGGTGTTGTTGCAACCCTCTGTGTGCTCTCAGGCCAAAGAATCTGCGGGCAAGGACCTGACCCGTCGCTATTCGGCGCGGGCCAAACGGGCCTGGGGCCGGTTCAAACTGGCGGCGGTTTCTTCCTTTGCATTTGTTGAGGCGACCGGGCCCTTGTACGCCGGAAAACTGATGCGCGACGCATTGGGGATTGCCGGAAAACGCAAAATCGACCCCACGCCGCAACTGGACCCGAATATCGATCTGGAGGCCCGCGTTGGCATGGCCAAGGCGGTGCTGACGGCAATGTCTCTGACCGACGATTTCGCCCGGATCGTACTGCTGGTTGGTCACGGGGCCGAGGTGACCAACAACCCGCATGAAAGCGCACTGCATTGTGGCGCGTGCGGCGGTCATGCAGGCGATGTGAACGCGCGGCTTCTGGCCGGATTGCTGAACGATGCGCAGGTGCGCTTGGGGCTGGAGGGGCAGGGGATCGCCATCCCTGCCGACACGCAGTTCGTGGCTGCAATGCACTCAACCACCACCGACCGGGTCAGCCTGTATGAGCAGGATTTTCCGCCGGGAAACCAGTCCGACGATCTTGCGCAGGTGAAGAACTGGCTGGATGCGGCCGGGCAGTTGGCCCGGGCCGAACGCGCCGCGCGCCTGCCGCGCGCTAACAAGGCCACGGATATTCAGCGCCGCGCACAGGATTGGGCCGAAACCCGCCCCGAATGGGGACTTGCCGGGTGCCGGGCCTTCATCGCTGCGCCGCGTCACCGGACGGATGGGGCGGATCTGGCGGGGCAGGCCTTTCTGCACAATTACGATTGGAACAAGGATGACGGCTTTGGCGTGCTGGAGCTGATCATGACCGCGCCCGTTGTGGTCGTCAGTTGGATCAGCCTGCAATATTACGGTTCGACCGTTGCACCCGGCCTGTTCGGCGGCGGCAACAAGCTGCTGCATAACGTGGTCGGCGGTATCGGAGTGCTGGAAGGCAACAATGGCGCCCCCCGTCCGGGTTTGCCGTGGCAATCGATCCATGACGGCGAAGGGTATCAGCACGATCCGCTGCGACTGTCTGTGGTCATCGAAGCCCCGCGCGCGGCAATGTCGGAAATCCTGGACCGGCACCCGCAAGTGCGGGCGCTGTTCGACAACGGCTGGCTGCACCTGATCGCTATGGACGACCAGGGCAAGCTGGCCTGGCGCTATACCGGTGACCTGAGCTGGGCCCCGATCAATGCCGCGTCCGATCAGGTCATTGCGGCGGAATGAGCTGAAACCGATCAACGGGCGGCCTGCGAAACGGGTTGTCTTTTGATCGGTTCCCGCCTAGTCAGAGCCTCACCTCGGGGTGCGTGGCGTGGCCGCGCTGAGATGCCTTCGGCGAACCCGTTGAACCTGAACCGGCTAGAACCGGCGGAGGGAAAGGTGACGGTTTCATCCATCCTTGCCCTCTCGCCGCAATGGAGGATGACATGAAACATCTGATGATTGCTGCGGGAATCCTGAGCGCAACTACGGCTATGGCGGCCGATAAACCTCAGTTGACCGTGTATACCTATGACAGCTTTGTCTCGGACTGGGGCCCCGGCCCGCAGGTGAAAGAGGCGTTTGAGGCGGTCTGTGACTGCGAGCTGAACCTTGTCGGCGTCGAGGACGGCGCAGCGTTGTTGTCGCGTATCCGTTTGGAGGGTGAGAACTCGGATGCCGACGTGGTGCTGGGTCTCGACACCAACCTGATTACTGCGGCCAAGGAAACCGGCCTGTTTGCGCCTAGCTCGGTCAGCGCCGAATACACGCTGCCGATCGAATGGACGGATGAGGTGTTCGCGCCCTATGACTGGGGCTATTTCGCCTTTGTTCATAACGCTGATGCGGCAGCGCCCGCGAACTTCCGTGAACTGGCCGAGGGTGACACCAAGATCATCATTCAGGACCCGCGTTCGTCTACCCCGGGTTTGGGGCTGCTCCTGTGGGTACAGGCGGCTTACGGCGATGAGGCAGCGGACATCTGGGCCGGTCTGGCCGACAATATCGTGACCGTGACCAAGGGCTGGTCCGAGGCGTATGGGTTGTTTCTGGAAGGTGAGGCCGACATGGTCCTCAGCTACACCACATCGCCCGCGTATCACCTGATTGCCGAGGAAGACGCCAGCAAAGCGGCGGCTGCCTTTGACGAAGGTCACTATATGCAGGTTGAGGTTGCGGCAAAGCTGGCCGGAACCGATCAGCCGGAGCTGGCGGATCAGTTCCTAGAGTTTATGGTCTCGGATGCGTTCCAGCAGATTATTCCGACCACCAACTGGATGTATCCGGCGGTGACCCCGGCAGCCGGTCTGCCCGAAGGGTTCGACACGCTGATTCAGCCGGAAAAATCCCTGCTGTTTTCTCCGGATGAGGCTGCCACGGTGCGGGATCAGGCGCTTGCGGAATGGCTGAGCGCGCTCAGCCAGTAAGCCCTTGGCCGGGCGTTGGCGCGGCGGCTTTGGTGGCCGCGCTGATTTTGGGGACCCTTGCCGCTGTTGCCCTGCGGGCCGATGCGGCGGGCGGGTTTGGCCCAGCGGATTGGGCCGCCTTGCGGTTTACGCTTGTGCAGGCGGTATTGTCGGCCCTGTTCAGTGCAGCGCTGGCGGTGCCGGTGGCGCGGGCACTGGCCCGGCGGCGGTTTTTTGGGCGGCGCGCGTTGATCGCGCTGTTAGGGGCGCCTTTCATTCTACCGGTCATCGTGGCGATCCTTGGACTATTGCAGGTCTTTGGCCGCGCGGGTTGGATTTCGGACATTCTGGGGTTTTTCGGCCTGCCGCCGATGCGGATCTACGGGTTGCACGGTGTTGTGCTGGCGCATGTGTTCTTCAACCTGCCGCTGGCCACGCGGCTGATCTTGCAGGCTTGGCAAGAAATCCCTGCTGAACGCTTTCGCCTGGCCGCCCAGCTAGGCTGTGACGGGCTGGCGATGTTCCGCCTGATCGAGTTGCCAATGCTGAGGCGCATCCTGCCGGGTGTGCTGGCCGTGATCTTCGCCATCTGTCTGACCAGCTTCGCCGTTGCCCTGACCTTGGGCGGAGGGCCACGCGCGACAACGATAGAATTGGCGATCTATCAGTCGTTTACCTACGATTTCGACCTCGGCCGGGCGGCGTTGCTGTCGGCGCTGCAACTGGCCCTGACTGCGGCGGCTGCACTGGCCGCCCTGAAGTTCTCGCGCGGCGAAGGGTTCGGAGCAGGTCTGGACCGGGCCATCCGCCGCTGGGACGGTGGTGCGCCTGTGTTTGATACGTTTTGGATACTGGCGGCGGCGGCGTTTCTGCTGCTGCCTTTGGCAGCGGTGGTGATTTCGGGGCTCTCGGGGCTGTTCGAGATGCCTTCACTGGTGTTCCGCGCCGCGCTGATCTCGGTTCTGGTGGCAGCGGCCAGCACGGCTGTTCTGTTGATGTTGGCCTTGCCAATGGCCATGGCCGTTGCGACCGGGCGGTATGGGATCGTCGAGCTCAGCGGTATTCTGGGGCTGGCGGCGTCGCCCTTGGTGATCGGCACTGGCCTGTTCATCCTGATCCGTCCTGTGGCCAACCCAACCGCACTGGCGCTGCCAGTCACGGCGCTGGTGAACGCGGCCATGGCGCTGCCGTTTGCCCTGCGCATTCTGGTGCCCGCCGCGCGGGACGTGGTTACGCGCCATGGGCGGCTGGCACTGTCGTTGGACATGGACAAAACGACCTTTTTCACCCGAATTTTGCTGCCCCGAATGCGCCCGCAAATCCGCTTTGCCGCAGGTCTTGCCGCCGCGCTGTCGATGGGCGATCTCGGCGTGATTGCTTTGTTTGCGGACCCTCAGATCGCAACTTTGCCGCTGCAGATTTACCGGCTGATGGGGGCCTATCAGATGCAGGCGGCGGCCGGGGCGGCGCTGCTGCTTTTGGTGCTGTCGATGGGGGCGTTCTGGCTTTTGGATCGCGGAGGGCGATTACATGCTGAAACTTGAAGCTTGCGTCATTGAAAATGGCGGTTTCGCCCTGCAGGCCGACTTTGCCATCGAGACCGGGGCCAGTGTCGCCATCGTCGGCCCGTCAGGGGCGGGCAAGTCGACGCTGCTTGAGGCCATCGCCGGGTTTCGCGACCTCAAACAGGGGCAAATCCTGTGGCAGGGGGAACGCATTTCGAACCTTGCCCCGGGCAAACGCCCGCTGGCGATGCTGTTTCAGGATGGCAACCTGTTCCCACATCTGACGGTGGAACAAAATGTTGCCCTGGGCCTGCGCCCGAACGGACGTCTTTCGGTGGATGAACAGTCGATGGTCCAATCCGCGTTGGACCGTGTTGACCTGTCCGGGTATAGCGAACGAAAACCGGCCCAATTGTCCGGTGGGCAACAAAGCCGGGTCGCGCTGGCCCGGGTTCTGGTGCAACGGCGGCACCTTTTACTACTGGACGAACCCTTTGCGGCACTGGGGCCTGCGCTAAAGGCTGAAATGTTGGACCTTGTTGCAGGGTTGCTGGCCGAGACCGGAACAACCCTACTGATGGTTAGCCATGACCCGCAGGACGCCCGCCGCATTGCCGATCAGACGGTGCTTGTGGCAGACGAACGGGCACATCCGCCCGCAGCGACGGTGCAGTTGTTCGACAACCCGCCGCCCAGCTTGCGGGCCTATCTGGGATAGGCGCTATTTCCGGTTGTGGAAGATGAAGCCGAGGAAGTTCAGCAGGAGCTGCGCTGCCAGAATCTGTGTGCTTTCCGTCTGATCATAGGCCGGGGCGACCTCGACCAAGTCGATGCCAACCACATCACCACGCTTGCTCAGCCCCTGTAGGATTTCCAAGACGTCATAATACAGAAACCCGCCATGGCTGGGCGTACCCGTTCCCGGCGCGATCGAGGGGCAGAACGCGTCGATATCAATGGTGACGTAATAGCGTGCCCCTTCGGGGATGCGATCCAGAACTCCGTCCGTACCCAGTTTGCGCACCTGCCGAACCGACAGGATATCCGAGCCCCTTGCGCGGGCGTCCTCATAACCTTCCCTAGCGGTCGATGACACGTTGCGGATACCCAGTTGGGTCATCCCTGACACATAATCCTTTTCAATCGCGCGGCGCATCGGGTTGCCGTGACCTTCGGTGACGCCGTGGCGTTCGTCCACGAAATCCAGATGCGCGTCGATCTGGACCACGTGGATCGGACCGTTCTTTTCGCAATCCTCGGCATAGGCACGGATGCAGGGGATGTTGACAGAATGATCGCCCCCGATGGTCACAGGCAGAGCGCCCGCATCCAGTATCTTCTTCACGCCGTATTCGATATTGGCGTGGCTTTCCTCCGTCTTGGTATGAACGATATCAGCATCACCCAGATCGACAATACGCACGTCACTACCCAGATAGGTAGCGTCGTCCTCGTGGTCATAAGCGCCAGCATGGCCAAAACTGAATAGGGTCGAGGCTTCGCGCACGGCGCGCGGCCCGAACCGGGCACCCGAACGAAACTGACATCCGAAATCAAACGGTGCGCCTAGGATGGCAACATCGGCATCAATATTGTCCCAGTCCTCGACATAGGGCTTCTTGCCAAAGGTCGCGATGCCGACAAAGGGCAGGTTCAGACGACCCGATTCATAGCCATGACCCGACATAATCTCTCCGTTCTTTTTTGCGTTTCCGTACGCCAGCTCCAGCAGGAACTGGGTGAATTGAGGCGGTACCGCCAGCTGCCCGAAGACAGTTCGAAGGATGATAAGAAAAGAGCGGTACACCGCAAGCCATCACGGACCAACAATGACAGGAAACGGTGGAGAAGAACGCCAACCTTGAAGGCCCGAATTTGCAATGGAACTGGGTGCGATATCGCAAGCATACCGCATCTCCACAAAAAAACTTTGCGACATTGTCCAGGCACTTGCTAGTGTGAATACCATTGACTAGGACCGACTTGAACCAGATTGGATTTTGACCTTACCATGTTGATCACTCCTGTCCTCCTTTGCGGAGGGTCCGGCACGCGTC
>NZ_JBQFRE010000015.1:0-74952 GCF_056537245.1 Ruegeria sp. CG11 | reverse complement strand
GTTGACGAAATCGCGTGCCCTGGTGCTTGTTGCTTTCAAATCAATCGCGAGCGGGTTTCAGAATGGTTTCTTTGAAAGGCTGCCACTTCCCCAAGGATGTGGTTTTGTACGCTGTATTTTTCTATTTGCGCCACACTGTTTCCTATCGCGACCTTGAGGAAATCATGGCTGAACGGGGCGTATCCGTCGACCACGCCACATTGAATGGATGGGTTGTGAAGTATTCACCGATGATCGCAGCGCGCGCGCAATCGAAAAAGCGCCCAACACAGAAATCTTGGAGAATGGACGAGACTTACATCCGTGTGCGCGGCAATTGGGTGTATCTCTACCGGGCTGTCGATAAAGCAGGGAACACCCTTGATTTTATGCTGTCTGAGCGAAGGAACGGTCCCGCAGCAACCAGGTTCTTTGCCAAAGCGCTGTCATCAAACGGAATCCCAGACAAAATCGTCATCGATAAGAGCGGAGCTAATGCAACCGGTATTCGAGAAGTGAACAGAATCCTGAAGCGAATTGGTTGCCCGGCTAAAGTACAAACAATCAGGTCCAAATTCTTAAACAACATGATCGAACAGGATTACAGATTCATAAAACGGCGCGTTCGGCACATGTGCGGTTTCAAGTCTTTCTCGTCGGCATCCGCGACGTTGGAAGGTATCAAAGTGGCCAACATGATCCGAAAACGGCTATTTCCAACCGCGACAGCTTCTGGATTTCGGATGTTTGCGGAGATCGTAGGGTAAGTGTGCTTGGTAAGACGCTTACTCTGATCGTTCCAAAAATTGGCAACACAACCGGAAATAGAACATAACAAGGCACGTTCAGGCTTTTGCTCACAACCTTGGGTGTTGAGAAATAATGCGTACTGTAGTTGCGCGCACTTCTCCTCGACAAATAAATTTCTCAAGAACCGCCAGTTATCTTATATTTTATTGCCCCCTTTGAGCCCCTTTATGTGCACTCTGAGCCAAAACAGGAAGAAAGACGCAAGCATTAAGATGAACTGCATTCATCTCATCTCGAAATTTTGAAATATTGAAAAAGGGCCGGCCCCTGTCAGATTGCGCCTGCAATCAGGCCTCTCTCAGGATGGAAAAGAGAACCCCAATGGCACAAGATCTCGTTGCTCAACTGGATGACAAGCTGCGCGCAAAGCGTGAATCCTTCGACAAACTCCCTGTGATCGACATCGCTCCGTTGTTGGACGGCAGTGACAAGCAGAAAGTGGCGAAGGAAATTCGCTGGGCACTGTCGAACGTCGGCTTCATGTATGTGAAGAACCACGGCATTGCGCAGGACTTCGTCGATCAGGTCTTCGACGTCACACGCCGCTTTTTCGACTTGCCAATGGAAGACAAGATGAAGCTGCACGTCAGCAACTCGGACGTGGCGCTTCGCGGCTATATCGAACCCTACGGAGAAAACACCGACCCGACCAAGACCAGGGACCTGAAAGAGTGTTTCGACATCGGGCCCGAGCGTGACACGTTAGAGGGCCCGTTCTTCGGCCCCAATCAATGGACGGATGCTCTGCCCGAATTTCAGGAATTGGTTTACGGTTATCACCAGAAGATGGTCGCGCTGTCGAAACAGCTGCTGGGCGGTATCGCCTTGAGCCTGGACCTGCCGGAAACCCACTTCGAAAGCCTGATGCAAAACCCGATCAGTATCCAACGTCTGCTGCACTACCCACCGCAAAACGGCATGATAAACGAAAAGATCATCGGCATCGGTGCGCATACCGATTATGGGAACCTGACCATTCTTGCTCAGGACGATGTCGGCGGCCTTCAGGTGATGAACCGCGAAGGCAACTGGGTCGAGGGATCTCCGATCCCCGGGACTTTCGTGATCAATATCGGAGACTTGATCCAGCGCCTGACCAATGATGTCTATCTGGCCAACATGCATCGCGTCATCAACACATCCGGTCGCGAACGCTATTCGATCCCGTTCTTCATTGATGCAGATTATGATGCGGTATTCACACCCTTGGACACATGTATCTCGGACGAAAATCCGCGCCGCTATGAGGGCGTCACATGCGGAGCTCATAAGTTCGGACGCTTCGCGGCCAGTTACGCCCACCTGAAAGAAGCCGTTTAAACAGAAGGTTGCGCTAAACAACGGCAGGGCGCATGGCCGGAATACGGTGGGATTCAGACCCCTGAACGCCAAACCGATATTCCGGCCCCTCAGCTTAGTTACAGGTTGCGCGACGGTTCTGCCGCAAACTCTTTCCCCACCTGCCAGGTCGGGCGTACTTTATGGTAACGCGTGCTCGGATAAGACAGGAGCAGACCGTGACAATCTCATTCACGGGCGCGCATGTTCCGAAGGAAGTGATTTTGTACGCTGTTTTCTTCTATCTCCGATACGGCGTGTCATACCGCGAACTGGAAGAAATCATGGCGGAACGTGGTGTTGAACAGGATCACGCAACGCTGAACCGTTGGGTGAGCCGATACGCCGGTCTTGTAGCTGATGCTTCACGGTATAAAAATCGTCCTGCCGACCGTTCATTGCGCATGGATAAGACATATGTGAAATTGAAGGGTGAATGGGTTTACCTCTATTGCGCTATCGACAAACACGGCAAGACCACGGACTTCATATTATCCAAACGCCGGAACAAGGCCGCTGCGACGAAGTTCTTCACTCGCGCTCTCGAGGTGAACGGACTGCCACGCAAGATCGTCATCGACAAAAGCGGGGCCAACACAGCAGGTATCAAAGCCATAAACAAGATGCTGAAAGGTTTAGATTGCCCAGTACCAATCGAGATTGTGAGGCGGAAATACCTCAATAACATCATTAAACAAGACCACCGGTTCATCAAACGTCGGATCAGGCCGATGTCGGGCTTCAAGTCTTTTGATTCAGCGGAATCCGCTCTCGCTGGAATTGAACGGGTCAAAATGATCCGAAAAGGTCAATTCATACCCAGACTCTCGCCGTTTCAGCAGTTCGCGCAATTGGCAGAATAACCGACCTTCCTGCTCCATCTACTCAGCCTTCGAAGAAATTTGCGACAGAACCTCCGCGGGTGGACATAGGCTGAGTTCATCGACGATGCCGACTATGAAGCCTTGGTCTCAGAAGCGGAAAAACGTCTGGGACAGTTTGCTGCCCCGGACGGTTCAGTGAAGTTTCCGGCACCCGCGCATCTGGCTGTGTGGACGGCTGAATAACGCGGGGTGCAGGAGGTTGACTCAGACATTGTCGGCGCAAACCGACCAATTCTGGACGCGCACCGCCGTACCGGGCATTCAGCTATTCAGCACAAGGATTTCTTCGAACCGCGTCATGTCGGCAAACTGACAAAAGGCGGGCGCAGTGAGCGGAATGACAGGTGCGGCATCTGCCAGGTCTGCAAGGATAACACTCAGTTCAGCTTCCCAGATGGGCAGCAGTGAATCGGGCAGCCAATTGATGGGGTAGGCAAAGGTCATGTGGTGCTGATACGCGTCATGGTCTTCGTGGCGATACGCGAAGGGCTCGGTCAGCGCCTCGCGCCAGGCCAGCATCTTCGCCTCGTCTTCGTCGGTGGCGCCTTTGAGCGCAAGACCCGTGGGGCTGCAGCCCGTAACGCGTACGGAAAAACTCGAGGGTGCGGAAAAATCAGCGAGCCGATCGATCATGGCGTCGGTGACGCTGCTGACCGAGGCATCCCGGTCAAGATCGCGGGGCCATGTGTCCGGCGTGCGACGGGTTTCGATAACACCTTCAAACACCGTCATGTGCAGGCTTTCAGCAGGGGTAAAAAGAAAACGCCCGGCTTCCGGCAACACCATCACTCTCTTGCGCGCGTCCAGCACCGCCTTGTGAGTTGGGGCATCGACATCAAGATGGCAGACAACGGTGTTGCCGGCCTCGGGCAGGAATTTTTCTGCGTTATATCGCTGGCCAAACCGCCGCGGGACGTCCGGGTTTCTGCTGGCTGCGAAGGGTGCGACGTCAACATTCAAAGGCACTGTAATGCTCCGTTTTTTCGGCACCTTGTTCGAGGTGTGTTGCAAGGTTATGACCGGAATGGGGATTTGGCACCAGAAAAGGTTCTACTTCGAATTGACGGAGAGCGCGCTATAACCGGTAGATAAATCCACACCTTGTCGGAAAACTCTCGGCCATGCAGTTCAGGCAATTTTCACAGGCGCATCGACAATGACATCGCCCAATCTTTTTCAGCTTGCCGGGCTTGTGTTCACCGCGGTGACCTTTGTTGTGATCGGTGACACTGCGGGCAAGCTTCTGACCGGCGGCGGCGTCGATCCGATCATCGTTGCCTGGTCGCGCTTCGCTCTGGCCGCAATCCTGCTGCTGCCATTCAGCGGGCTTACAGCAAGCGAGTTGCCAAACTTCCGAGATTGGCGCGTCATGTTGCGGGCGTGTTTTATCGCCGGGGGGATTTGCTGCATCCTGACGGCACTGCGAACCGAACCGATTGCCAATGTCTTTGGGGCGTTCTTCATCGGGCCGGTGGTGTCTTATGTCCTTGCCATCCTGTTCCTTGGCGAAAAACCGTCGCGCCGTCGCGGCGTGCTGCTAGCGATCGGGTTCGCGGGGGTCATGTTGGTCGTAAAGCCGGGTTTCGGCGTGTCCTCCGGCATGATCTTCGCGCTGGCGGCCGGCGGATTCTATGGCGCCTATCTGGTGATGACGCGAACGCTGGCAGGCGCTTACCGGCCCCGATTCCTGTTGATCTCCCAACTCTTGATCGGTTCGGTGCTGTTGACGCCGCTCGGTCTGACGGCGGAGTTTCCTGTGCCTGACATGTCGGTCGCGGCGTTGATACTGCTGAGCGCTTTTGCCTCTGCTGTGGGCAATTACTTGTTGGTGATCGCAAACAAGTCGGCCGAGGCAAGCCTGATTGCGCCATTGGTCTACAGCCAACTGGTTTCCGCAACGGTGCTTGGGATTCTCGTGTTCAAAGATTGGCCGGATGCCTATTCTCTGTTGGGCCTCGTGCTGATCGCGTTTTCGGGGCTTGGCTCTTTGATCCTGCATCAGTCAGACAAGTGGGCTTCGGCCGCCAAGGGGTGAACCCTAGGCAGCCGAGTGAAACCCTGCCAAACCGATCATCTAGCCCAAAAGTGCTTCAATCCTGGCAAGTGTCGCCGTGCTCACTGCCACACCTTCATTTTGGGCTGCCAGACGCTTGGCTCGGCGACCGTCACCGGGCAGATGCGCCCCGTTCTGAAGGCGGATGGCCTCGACCAGTTCGGCGACACCAGTCGCGAACGCCCCCTCGGCTGTTGCGCCCGGATCGATGGCTATGAAGAATTGGCCGGTTTTCGGGGGACCGCCTGCCGTTCCCGAAAATGGCGAGGCATTGATGCCCAACGCCGCCCCAGTCAGGGCGGCGGCCAAAACCTCGACCAGCAGCGCGATGCCGACGCCCTTGTAGCCGCCCGAAGGCGCCATTGAGCCCTTTAGACCGACTTCCGGATCGGTGGTCGGGTTGCCCTCGGCGTCCAGCGCCCAGCCAACCGGGATCGGCTTGCCTTCGCGCGCATGTTTCATGACCTCACTTTTGGCAATCGTGCTGGCGCTCTGGTCGATCAACAAGGCGGGCTGGCCATCGGTTCCCGGGACAGCGACAGAAAACGGATTGGTGCCCACGACAGGTTTCGAGCCACCGGACGGGGCAATCGAGGCCGGCGCATTGGTGAACCCCAGCGCGACCAGCCCGGCTTGGGCAAGCCTGTAGGTGTGAAACCCAAGAACGCCGCAATTGTAGCTGTTCTTGATGGCCAGAACCGCAACGCCTTGTTCTCGCGCGGCGGGGATCAGAGCGTCAAATCCCAGATCAATGGCAGAATGGGCAAAGCCCGTGGCGGCGTCGACGGTCAAGACGCCCGGTCGGGGGCGCGACAGCACAGGCATTGCCATCCCATCGACCTTACCGCATTGCACATGCTCGCAATAGATCGGGATGTAAGCCAGGCCGTGGCTTGCGACGCCGTCCGCCTCAGTCGCGGCGGTTGCTTGCGCCAACGGGCGGGCGTTGTCTTTGGATGTGCCCGCTGCGACCAGCGCGCGGAAGGACAGGTCTTCTATTTCGGCAAGGGTAAGGGTCCGTGTGTCGGTCACGTGTGTCTCTTTTCAGTCGTTGTCGGAAAGCCCGGCCCCTGCGCCCAGCAGGCGGGATTCCTCGGTTGCGGGGGCGTAGGTCCGGTGGGCAAAGCGGTTCAGAACATCCCAATCACGCGGCGCGGGCTGCACGCGCGAGTGCCGATCGCGCAGGGCCTCAGGTGCAACACCCTGCGAAACGGTGACGCGTTGGGCCGCGGCGGGCAAAACATCGTGGACGGCCAGGTGATCGCCGTCTGTGACCGCCAGCGTGCCGTCGATTTCGACGTTTACCCAGCATTTCAGAACACGCGCCGCATTGGCGGCAAAGGGCAGCAGGAGATCAGGTGCAACAACGTCCCGCATTTCGACCGGGGTGGCCTTCAGCATATAAGCGCTGTCGGACAGGAGAGGGCCTGCCGACAAAGGGCACAACTCGCCATCGCCTTGCCAAAGGCCATCGACCTGCCGGGGGCGGTGGGCAGCAAGGTCCGAGGCTAGCCCGAGCGTCAGCAACCGGGCGAGAATTTCGGCGCCATCCAGCCCTTGGGCGCACAACCAGCGCACCGCTTTTGACGCTTCCTCCGCCTGTCCCCAGGAATAGCCCGCCCCGCGGGTGGCACGTTTGGCGGTTGCCTCCATCTCGTTCAGTGAGAAACTCATGCTGGAACCTCTGGATAGACCCAAAGATCGGCGTTCTGGGTGGTCAGTTCCTCGGGGTAGGGCGCACCGGCATACATGCAAATGCGAACCCAGCGATCTGAACGCGGATCGAAATGTGTGGCGCCGAAGAACGACAGCTTTGCCCGCAACATGTCGAGAGGTACAACTGTCGCGCCAATCGTATTGTCCCGGATTTCGCCATAAGGTGCGGAGCGGGTCATCTGGGCGCGCCGAACGGTGTGGCGATGTTCGGGATGGCGCAGCAGGAACTCTGCTACTGGCTGGGCGTCGTCCCATTCGCTCAACATCGCGTGGGCTGCAGCGGCGTCCCGCGCCGGGGCCAGTGGCTGCTCATAGTCCGCGATGGGTTCTTCGAACCGCTCGCCCATGCGGGGTTCCAGTTTTTCCTCGGACACATACCAAGCGCGGGCGCAGTTTTCGCGGGATGTCCAATCCAGATCCAGCGCCCAGCCAAAGGCGCCCCGGATCAGATCACGAACGTCGCTGATCGGCATCGACCCGTCGATCACAAATGCCTCGGCATTGCCATCGGCCATGCACGAGGCCAGCCCGTCCACGAGATCAGCGTAGGGCTCAAGGATCAGCGAGGCGAGGTATTCCTGTCCTTCTTCGCTGAGCGTAGTTTGCGACCAACTCACCAGACGATCCCAGGGATGGCTGCCGGTCAAACCGCCCCGATCCAGGTAATCCGAGATCGCTTGCAGGTCAGCGTTCAACGCCGCCAGTTTCTCGATTTGTAGGGGATGCTCAGACCGCCACCATGTCATGGATAGCTGGCTGCGTTCGAAAATACTGCGGAAGTGATCGACCTCGGCCGCAGATGCGGTTTCCACCGATCGAACACGCGCGATTGCTTCTTCCCGTGCCATGACCCAGTTGTTGAACAGAATGGGATGGTTGACAATGAATGGCGCCATGCCGAGACCGGTGGAATTGCCGATGCCCAACCAATGCGCAATGTCCGGGTCCAGTTTTGCGGCCTGATTGCCGCCTTTAGCGTCGGCTATGTGTTGAACCAGATCCCGCACGAAGGCGCGGGTCAGATAAACCGACAGCATTTCGGCCTGAAACGGCGCACTGGTTTCCGGGCGGTTCGCGATGTTCTCGCGATCTGCCGCGCCAAACTTGCCTGAACCATAGACGGCGGTCGTGCGCATCAGATAGCCAACCTGATAGATCTGCTGCAGATCCGGTTGCTGCCCAGCGGCCAGAGCATCAACCACATGTTCCCACAGCCGGACCGAGCGGTTGGCGCGGGACAAGGACAGCTCGGTTTCACTGACGCGCCCGGCTTCCTGCAGGGGGACGTTTTTCGAAAGACGCTCGATATCAGCCTTTGTCGGGATGCCGTCAAATAAGGCAAAGGTGGCGTCCCAAGCGTCGGCAATCACCCGGTCCGAGCGTTTCTCGGGCGGCAGGTCATGGGCGAATGCAACCAGCGAATACGCCCTTTCCGGGCCGTGGGCGGTGTAGACCGCTGTTCCGACGCCGTTGGCGTCAATGTCGAAAACCGGGCGTGAAAACGACCAGTTTTCTCGCGCCATGCGGCGAGTCAGCTGTCGCATGAAACTCAGCCGACACTGGTGCAATGATCCCAGCCGTGACAGCCGCATGACTGTGGCAGGGTCTCGTTGGACGATGTGAGTTTGCGCCTGTGTTTCCATTCGGCTACCCCCGGGCAACGAAGTTCTCGGCAAAGAACCTGTACCAGTTTCCCCCCATGATCCCGGCCACTTCGTCTTCGCTCAGGCCGGTCGCGCGCAACCCTTGTTCAATGTTCCCAAAGTCGCGGTTGTCCCGAAACCAAGTTGGCATCGCAGGGAAGCCCGGATTGCTGGCCGACCCCTCGCCATAGTCGATCTGTTTGGACCAACGCCCGACCCGCATCCATTCGACCACGCTGTCTGGCTGATCCTGACACAAATCCGTGCCGATCCCGAGGTGTTCTGCGCCGTATTTCTCAGCCGTGCGGGCGATCATCTCGCAAAAGCTGTCCAGCGTGCAGTCCGACTTGTCTTTCAGGTGATGAGGATAGACCGAAAAGCCCATCATCCCACCGTTTTCGGTCACAGCCCGGATCACATCATCACGCTTGTTGCGCAGGGCGGGTGACCATTCGTGCGGGTTCGCGTGAGTGATCGCGATCGGGCGTTCAGACAGCTCGGCGGCTTCGATGGTGGAGCGGTCGGCCGAGTGGCTCATGTCAACGACCAGGCCAACACGGTTCATTTCCTTGATCACCTGACGGCCCATGCGGGTGATGCCGGTATCTTCGGCCTCATAACAGCCCGTGGCCAGCAGAGATTGGTTGTTATAGGTCAGCTGCATGAACCTCGCGCCCAGAGTGTGCACGATTTCGACTAATCCTATATCGTCCTCGATGGGCGAAGGGTTCTGGAAGCCAAAGAACACAGCCGTGCGCCCGGTTTCCCGCGCTTTGTCGATGTCGCTGGACCACAACCCTTTCATGATCAGATCAGGGTATTGCTCGAACCACGTGTTCCACTTTTCAAAGTTCAGAACGGTTTCGCGGAAATTCTCATGATAGGCGATGGTGACGTGGATCGCGTCCACGCCCCCTTCGCGCAATTGCCGAAAGATCTTCTCGGACCAATTGGTGTATTGCAGCCCGTCGATCCGCATCACATCGGCTTTCCAGCGCTAATATAGGCGGTCTTGACCGTCGTATAGAACTCGGCCGCGGCCTTACCCTGTTCCCGCGGGCCGTAAGAGCTGTCTCCGCGTCCACCAAAGGGCACGTGATAGTCTGTTCCGGCAGTGGGCAGGTTCACCGTCACGACCCCGGTGCGCGCGTTGCGGCGGAAATGCGTGGCGCGGGCCAGGCTTTGCGTGACGATGCCTGAGGTCAGGCCGAAATTGGTGTCGTTGACCGTTGCCAGCGCCTCGTCATAGCTGTCGACCTTGATGACCGAGGTCAGCGGTGCGAACATCTCTTCTCGGTTGATGCGCATGTCGTTGGTTGTGTTCAGGAATACGCCGGGGCTCATGTAATAGCCGTCTTGGGGCATCTCCAATCGCTGGCCGCCGCAGGCCAGTTCTGCCCCTTCGGACTTGCCAAGATCGACATAAGCCAGATTTTCGGCCAGCTGCTGTGCGCTGACCACTGGCCCCATCTGGGTGCCCTCTGCCAGCGCGTGGCCGACCTTCATCGCCTGCGCCCCGGCCACCAGTTTTTCGACAAAGGCATCGTGCACGGCGGCATGAACCACCAGCCGAGACGAAGCGGTACATTTCTGACCGGTCCCCCCGAACGCACCCCCCAGCGCCAGCGAAACAGCAAGATCCAGATCGGCGTCGTCCATGACGGCCAACGCGTTTTTCGACCCCATTTCCATCTGTACCTTGGTCAGGTTTTGAATGGCGGCCGCGGCGATGCCCTTGCCGACCGGTACCGAACCGGTGAACGAGATGGCGTTGACCTTGGGGCTTTCCACTAGCCGCTGCCCGATGGAGCGGCCCGATCCCATGACAAGGCTGAACAGGCCCTTGGGGATGTCCTGACGGCTGATGATCTCGGTCAGGGCAACAGCCGACGCCGGAGTGATGTTGGCGGGTTTCCAAACCACCGCATTGCCGTAGCACAGCGCCGGAGCAATCTTCCACGACGCAGTGGCGGTCGGGAAGTTCCAAGGGCTGATGACGGCAACAACGCCGACCGCCTCGCGGCGGACGTCGATCTCGATATCCGGGCGCACGGAGTCGGCGTTTTCACCGATCTGGCGCAGGCACTCGGCAGCGTAATAGGTGAAAAACTGCCCGGCCCGGAATACTTCGCCTTTACCTTCGGCCAGCGGTTTGCCCTCTTCCCGGCTGAGCAGGGTGCCAAGCTCTTCGGCACGCGACATCAGTTCGGTGCCGATGTTCATCAGAACCGCCTGCTTGCGCTCTAGCCCGTATGCCGCCCATTCAGCCTGCGCCACACGCGCTTGATCCAGCGTCGCCTCAAGCTGATCCGCACTGGCCTGCGCGAAATGACCGATCAGGTCGCTCAGATCAGAAGGATTGCGGTTTTCGATTTCGGCTTCGCTAGCCAGCCATTCGCCGGCAATCAGGTTCTGGTTGGTCACAACAGGCCCCATGTCAAAATTGGTCGAGCAGAGAATGGACTTTGTAATCAGTATCAGTCAAATTCAAACAATTGAAAAAAACTTCAGAAAGATTGAAGTATGGCAATCAAGATCGAAATGCTGCGCTGCTTTTGCACTGTCGCGCAAACAGGCAACCTGACCGAGGCAGCCGACCGTCTGGGACGCACCCAATCGGCCGTTTCGATGACGCTAAAGCAACTCGAGAGCCATTTGGGTAAAAAGCTGTTTGAGGGAGAACGAAAGACCCATCTGTCCGCACTGGGAGAGCAGGTGTTCGAATTGTCTTTGAAGCAGGTTCGCCAGTTTGATCAGACGGTGCAGTCTATCGAGGCGGTTGCGGATGCCACCCACGGCCTGATGCGAATAGTGTCGGTTCCCTCAGTCGCCGCGTTGGTCTTCCCTTCGGTTCTTGAACACATGACCCACTGTTTTCCCGGGCTGAAAGTCGAATTGCGCGATACGGATACGCAACAGGTGCTGGATTCGCTTGTGGATGGCAAAGCGGATATCGGTATCGCCTCGGGTTTCCATCCGTTGAAAGGCATCAAGGCCATTCCCCTGTTCGAGGATCAATTCGGGCTTGTGTGTGCGTCTGACCATCCGCTTATCACAAGCCCCACGCCGCCCGCCCTGGATGATGTGATGGCCGCCGCGTTTGTTCGGAATGCCCTGTGCGATCTTATTCAGACGCCGAAATTTGTGGATGCGATCGCAGATGCCGACGTCACCATTCACAATACGCATTCGCTTGTTACCATGGTCAGAACCGGAAAGTGGGTGACCGTGCTCCCGCAAACTGTTGCGCGTTTTATTCCCGAAACCACCGCTTTTCGCGCCCTGCCGGACCTGCCCGACAAACGGCAGGTCTATTTGTACGTCAAGGAAAAACCACGGTTCCAGGAGCTGACGGACGAGTGCAGCGCCTTTATCCTGAGTAGAAAGCTGATCTGAAACCTTTGGCCAGTTCGGGTTCCTCACTTCACCAGATCCTCGACCGAAGCCAAAACGGAGTTGTCACGTAAATCTTCGCTCGGTTGCTTGTGCCTTTTATTGGACGTAGGTGGCGTCGATGAATTCATCGTTGATCAGCTGCAAGCGCCACCGATTTCCTCAAGGGATCATCACCCATGCGGTGTGGCTGTACGTACGCTTCAATCTGAGCCTACGGAAAGTTGAGGAATTGTTGCTGCAGCGCGAGATCGATGTCTCCTATGAGACCATTCGCCGTTGGATCATCAAGCTCGGACCTCTGATCGCTCGAAATTTGCGAAAACGTCAGGGTCGGTCTGGCGATGTCTGGCATCTGGATGAAATTGTAGTGAAAATCTCCGGTCGCAAATATTGGCTTTGGCGCGCGGTCGGTCAACATGGTATTGTGCTGGGCGAAATACTCCAACTGAAACGGGATAAACGGGCCGTCAAACGGCTGTTTCGTCGCCTGATAAAGCGTCTCGGTTTCATTCCCAAGCGGATCATCACAGACACGCTGCGCTCATATAGCGCCACCAAGCCGGAGACCGTGCAGGGATTGGATCATTGGGCACACAAAGGCTTGAACAACTGCGCTGAAAACAGTCATCTGCCATTTCGGAAGCGAGAGCGGACTATGCAGGGATTTCGATCTCCTGGAGGCTTGCAGCGGTTCGTAGCCGCCCATTCAGCCGCCCGGAATTGTTTCTGCGTCCCCACTCGCCGTCGCACAGCCTTAACAATTCTATATCACCGTCTTGAGGCACTTGATGCCTGGAATGCCACCACTCGAGCCGATTGAAGTCAGGGCATCAGCATTCCTTGTTGGGCCAGAAGTTAACGTGACAACTTCGTCACGTCAGGTTCTTTCGCAAGAGCCGTCAGAAAAGTTTGCGGTTATTCACCGCCGGACCGATCCGCATCAAAAAACAATGAGCGGTGATGATCCCGCCCAACCAGAAATGAAAAGCCGACATAGTGGTAAACGTGGTCTATTCCGTTCATTCCGGCCCTCCTGAAATCTGGTGCAATACACCGTGAAATTACAATGATCTTGGCACCAGATTGACGTGGAAAAGGCGTCAACAATGAGGCCCCTTGCCGCGATCCTCTTGTGACACCGCAATGGGGGTCAATTTGGGAGCCAGTTGATTGCCCAAGGCCCGTTCGGCGGTCGTTGGCTTGACGACAAGTAGCTTTTCGCCGATCCACCAACTCTAGCATTTTCAGCACCGCGCCATAGTTTTAGGATGCGCCCCATCGCAAACGCCCTAAACTTAAAGACCAACAGTTACCAAAGGCCTCGTACGTGAATATCGAAAACCGCATGATGATGCCGCCCCGCCATGAGCTGCGAAAAGTGCGCAATCAGGGCATGACCTTTCTGGCTCTGGCGTTTCTGTTCAGCATATTCGTCAACATCCTGATGCTGACCGGGCCTTTGTTCATGTTGCAAGTCTATGACCGGGTGCTTGGCTCGCGTGCGGTGGAAACGCTGACAGCGCTGTTCTTGTTGGTGGCGTTGCTCTATGCGCTTATGGCAATGTTGGATTATGCCCGCGGCAGAATCGTGGCGCGGTTCGGGGCTCGCTTCCAGTCGCAGCTGGACGAGCGCGTGTTTGATGCAACCCTGCGCCGGTCTCTACATCCGCAGGCGCGATCAGCTCCGGCAACGGCGCTACGCGATCTTGAGTCGATTCAGAATCTGTGTTCCTCCCCCGTCTTGCTGGCGGTGATGGACATCCCGTGGACCCCGGTTTTTCTGGCGGCGATCTTCCTGTTCCATCCGCTGTTGGGCTGGCTGGCCGTTGCAGGCGGTTCCCTGCTGATCGTGATTGCGCTGTTAAACCAGGGGCTGACGCGCCACAAGGTGGCCTCGGCACAACGGGCTTCGGCACAGGCCAACGCCTTTTCGGAACATGCCAGACAGGCCGCCGAGGTGGTGCGATCACAAGGCATGCAGGAGGACATCACCCAGCGTTGGCAAAGCCAGCGGACAAATGCCCTGCGTCAGACCATCGCTGCCAGTGACTGGACCGGCAGCTTTACCTCGCTGACCAAATCTCTGCGGCTGTTTCTGCAATCGGCGATGCTGGCACTTGGTGCTTGGCTGGTGCTGCGCAACGAGTTGACGCCTGGCGCGATGATCGCCGGATCGATCCTGCTGGGCCGCGCGCTGGCGCCGGTCGAACAAGCCGTGGGCCAATGGGGGATGGTCGAGCGCGCGAGAACGGCCTGGACATCGCTGAACCGGTTTCTGGACGCAACCCCGCCGGAAAAGCCGCGCACCAAACTACCCGTGCCCGAGGCTCGTCTGACCGCCAAGGGCCTGACGGTCATCCCGCCGGGCGCGGACAAGCCAACCCTGCGAAACGTCACGCTGCGGCTTGAACCGGGCCACGCGCTGGGTGTCATCGGCAAAAGCGGTTCGGGAAAATCGACAATGGCCAAGGCCCTGTTGGGCTTGTGGCAACCGGCTGCGGGAGAAATCCGGCTGGGCGGTGCGACGCTGGATCAATATGATCCCACCGATCTGGGTCAACATATCGGCTACCTGCCGCAGGAAGTGACGCTGTTCAACGGAACGGTGGCAGAAAACATCGCTCGCATGTCGGAAAAACCGGATCCCGAAGCCGTTGTGGCTGCGGCGAAAAAAGCCAAGGCGCATGAGTTGATCCTGACCCTCAGCAAGGGGTACGACACGTTTCTGGAAGGCAATGACAGCCAGTTGTCCGGTGGTCAGAAACAACGTATCGCATTGGCGCGCGCCCTGTACGGGGACCCGGTCATGCTGATCCTGGACGAACCAAACTCGGCCCTGGACTCCGAAGGAACCGAGGCGCTGAACGCCGCTGTTCGGGGCCTGAAAGAGGCCGGTAAATCCGCCATCATCATGACCCATCGCCCACAGGCGATCTCGGAATGTGACGATCTGGCAGTTGTCGAAAACGGTCAAGTGGTGAAAACCGGCAGCCGGGACGAGGTGCTGGCTGCCATGGTGCAGAATGCCGGTGCGATCAAACGGGGCCTCAGTCAGGTGAAAAAAGATGCAGGATAAGGCGGCTCAGGATACACGCCCGGTGTGGCGGATTACGGTACCGGCCTTTGTCGGTTTTACAGCCCTGATCGTTCTTGTCGGCGGGTTGGGCGTCTGGGCGGTTCAGACCCGTCTGGCCGGGGCTATTGTCTCGCAGGGGAGCATTGAAGTTCAAAGCAATAGGCAGGTTGTTGAACACCCTGATGGCGGCGTTGTCGGAGAGATTTTTGTCCGCGACGGAGATGTGGTCTCCGAAGGCGACATGCTGGTCCGTCTGGACGATACGTTTTTGTCATCTGAGAAAACCATCGTTGAATCTCAACTGTTTGAGCTGATGGCGCGGCGGGCTCGTTTGGAGGCCGAACGTGACGGTGCAGGTCCCGAGGAACTGGTAACTCAATTGGCTTCTGTTCAAGAGCAGGAAGACATAGATGCAGATCTGACCGCAGGTCAGCAGAGCTTGTTCGAAGCCCGACTGGAAACCCTGACACAGCAAACTCAGCAACTCGGCAAACAGCGCGACCAGATCGAAACAGAGATCGAAGGCACAGAGGCGCAACTTGTCTCATTGCGGCGGCAGGTTGAACTCATTCAAGAGGAACTGGACGATCAACAAAGCCTGCTAAATCGTGGCCTGACGCAGGCAAGCCGGGTTTCCGCCCTGCAGCGCGAAGAAGCCAGCCTGACCGGCGAGATTGGTCGGTTGGAGGCGACAGTTGCACGCTTGGCAGGGCAAATTGCTGCAACAGAGATCGAAATTGTGGAATTGGCCGCCACGCGGCGCGAAGAGGCCATCACAGAACTGCGGGATGTTCAGACGCAGATATTGGAATTGGCCGAGCGTCGCCTGTCTCTGGATGTACGGCTGTCGCGGCTGGATATCCGCGCGCCTGTCGCCGGAACGGTCTATGGCAGTCAGGTCTTTGCGCTGCAGTCGGTGATACAGCCGGCAGAACCGATGATGTATGTGGTGCCGCAGGACACGCCCCTGCTGGTGGCTGCACGAGTAGATGCGATCCATGTGGATCAGCTATTTGTCGGCCAACCCGTATCCTTGCGCTTTCCGGCGTTCAATCAACGTGAAACGCCCGAAATTGAAGGGCAGGTCATCACTGTTTCGGCAGACACCTTCACTGATGAAAACACCGGCCAGACCTATTACCGTGCGGAAGTTGCCCCGGAAAACAGCGAACTCGAACGTCTGAACGGACAGGCCTTGTTGCCCGGGATGCCGGTGGAAACCATGATCAAAACTGACGAAAGAAGCCCCTTGTCCTATTTGATCAAGCCGTTGGCCGACTATTTCAACCGGGCCTTCCGCGAGTAATGGCGACGGTGGTATTCAGAGCTGCTCGACGTTCCCCAACAGGATCGCGGTCATGTCTGCAGCAATCACATTGTCGACTGCCGTCACGTTTACACCGGTTTCGTAACTGACATTGGTTTCCGTGATGCCCGACAGGTCTGTGTCCTTGTCCAAGAAGACCCATCCCGCGTCATGCCCCGTCGGCAGGCCGACAGATAGCTTAAGGATGGCCAAAGCGTCGAACGCATTGACAGTTCCATCCTGATTGACATCTGCTGCGATCAGGTTTTCCGGTGTCGCCGGGCCCCATGTCGGGTCGAGCCCGACCGAGAGCCGGAGAACCTGCAAGGCATCCAGTGCCGTGATTCTGTCACTGGCCAGCGAATAGGTTTTGACGATGTCCAATTCGCCCTCAAACGTGCCCGAGGGCAAACCCAGATCAAAACGCCCTTCGTCATCCGCTCGAACGGCGATGGTCCCTCCCCCATTCGGAGTAAAGCGGATTTCAGCATGGGACAGGGCCGGGTTCGCGGTTTCCGAGTTGATCGAGATATCGCCCAGAATCCCGTCCGAGCTGACGGGGTCCAAACCACCAAAATCCCCGAAGTCCACCGGAATGTGATCCGGTCCGCCAAACCCCGCTCCGAACACTTCGGCGCTGGTCAAAGGGCCTCCGGTCGCGGAATTGATAACAATCACCTCGTTGATGAATTCGATCTGCGCCCCCTGTGCAGTGGCTGTAAACGTCAACTGACCCGGCGTGCGCAGCAGCGGATAGTCGAACAGATCCAACCGATCGACACCAGCCTGAAAGCCGTTAATCGTCGTCGGGTCACTGCCATATTGCATGACAAAGATATCCGCCCCGGTTCCGCCATCCATCGTGGTCGCTCCGACGCCTGCGATCAGAATGTCGTCCCCTGCCCCGCCCAACAAGGTGGTATCAAGGATACTGCCGCTGAGTATGTCGTTCTGCGCCGATCCGGAGACTGTACCGAACCCGGATTGTACTATCCCCAGATCGTCGGTTGAAACGCTGAGTTGCGTCAGCCCCGCATCCTGTTGCGATCCGACCAGAATCTGCAATTCGTCCCCGACATACGCAACACTCAGCGTTTCGACATTTTGCAGGCCGCTTTGCACAGTGTCGGCAAAACTGTCCAGATGCACCAGTTGGCCGTTCGGCGTCAGGGCAAACAGGGTCACACCGTCATCGCCGCCGCCAGCCACGACAAACACATGCCCGTCGGCTTCGATCACGGCCAGATCCTGTACAGTTTCAAACCGCGTATGCAGCGAATCCAGAACGTGGTCAGTTGCAATCAGACGTCCGTCAGCCGCCAGCTCCATCACGCTGAGCGAGTTGCTGCCCGCCCCTGCCACAACAACCCAGGACTGGCCGTATGCCTGCACCACCTCGACCGCTGTCGGTGTCGCGATCCCCAGTGTTGCCAGCGCGTCGCTGTTGTCGACCGTGGTCAGGGCACCGGTGTTTTGATCGACCTTGTAAGTGTTGATCGCGCCGCTGACGGCATCGGCCACAATCACGAAATGATCTGCCCCGGCTTGCAGCACCTGCATCGAATCAGCCTGCCCTGCGACCGAATCTGCCAGACTCAGTGACCCATCCCCGTTCACGGTATAAGCCGCTATCCGCCCTGTACCCTCATGCGCGATGGTCAACACATCGCCAAACTGAGCAAGGGCCGAGATATCTCCACCACCGACTAACGAGCCGGTTTCCTGCAAGGCGCCCACGGTCCCGTTTGGATTGAGTTTATACCCGACCAGTCCAATCGCCGTGCGCACATCCAGAACAAGATGATCATCTCCGACCAGCAATACGGGCATGGCACTGTCGCCGACCTGATACGTGATCGTGCCACTGAAATACTCGATGTCCTGCAATTGCGGCAGAGCGCCCTCGACCAGCTTCCACACCGCAATTCCGCCACCCGGGCCGGTCACGCTGTACAGATACGTTTCGCCATTAAGCGTTTTTAAAGCCGTATCGCCGATACCTGAATCGAGCGCAGCGCTCCCTGTTGCAACCACGCCTTCGAACTGAAGCACCATATCAAATCACCCCACGCCAAATCTGGCACCGACTACAGGATGATCTGATGCCCAGTTCGAAACCAAAGCGGGAATGTGGAGAAAACGAGGAGTTCGGCTTCAGTTTAACTCAATTTTTTCTGGTCCGACCGCATGAGTCACCGAAGGGAAAGACAGATGAACAAAACCTGGACCCCTCGGGCGGGCGCGGAAACCACATGTGAGGGCAAGATGACCAAAGAACCCGAATCCAAGATCCATCCGGCTACGGATCAATCTGATTTCGAGCGTAAGCAAAACATCCGTCGGTGGATCGACGGCAAAATGCGCCGTTGGGCCGGTCGTGGCATTGCGGGTGGGCTCGGGTCGACAATCCTGGCCCTGCCCGCACTGGCGCAGGCCACTGTCGAAGAGCTTTATGCCTTCCAATTCGCGGAAACCATTCCCGGGGTACGCTCGGTCAAGCTGCTGGATAATGGCGACGTTCTTCTGAAACTGGCAGATGGCCGCAAACTGGTTGTGGCCGCCGAAAATGTGCAGGTGCTGGAAAGCGGTGCGGTTATGATTGCCGAGGGCGTCGTATCCGAGATCGCCCAGTTCAGCCTGGCCGAGGCTGGCGGTGCCGCTGCGGTCGGGGGAATCAGTGGAACCGGTGCCGCTCTGGGTGGCTTGGGTCTGGCGGGTGCCGCGGCCGCTGCCGGTGGTGGTGGCGGTGGAGGGGACGACGATGCCTCTCCCGCGCCTACGCCTGCGCCCAACTATCCGGTACTCAATCTGGCCGGCTCGCAAGCCAACACTTTGAGTAGCGCCTATCTGAACCTGACCGCGCCGGAAGGTACGGAAACGGTTGAAGTAACCATCGGCCCGGTCACCAAGACCGTAACGCCCGAAGCTGATGGATCATGGAGCGTTTCACTGACCCCGGCTGAGGCCGCTTCTCTACCGCAAGGCGTGCAATCCGTGGCGATCCGCAATCTTGATACCGAGGGTACGGAATTGTCGTCTGAATCGGTTGCATTCGATGTGGATACCATCCCCCCGACTCTGACAATATCGGGGTTTTCGGACGGCGCGGTGATGAACGCAGCCGAACAGGCCACCGATCTGACCATTACCGGCACGACAACAGCCGAAGATGGCCAGACCGTCACCGTCACCATCTATGGGCAAGTTTACGAAGGCACAGCTTCCGGCGGGCAGTGGAGTGTAACAGTCCCTGCCGCAGGGCTGGCCGTCATGCCGGACGGCGCGACGATTGCCGTCACTGCGGACGTCACCGATCAGGCGGGCAATCCGGCCGCGCAAGCCGGGTCCAGCTTTGATACGGACTTTACCGCTCCAACAATTTCATTGGACCCGGTTGCCGGTGGGTCGATTGAATTGATCGACGTCAGCACCGATCTGACGTTGACAGGATCGACCACTGCCGTCGATGGTCGTCCCATTACCGTGACGTTCGATGGGCAACCCTATTCGACCTCCGCCGCGGGCGGCATCTGGAGCGTGACGATCCCCAGCGCCGATCTTGCTGGCCTGTCCACTGGTGTACCTGCCGCATTCAACGTCACTGTTTCCGACGCAGCTGGCAACGTCTCAGTGCCGGTTTCGGTGTCTGTTCCGGTTGATTTGACTGGCCCGTCTGTCACCATCTCTCCGTTGTCCGTCGGTGCGGTTTTGAATGCAGTTGAAGTGGGGTCCGACCTGACGATCTCGGGCACAACCGGCAATGTACAGGACGGACAGCAGGTTTCGGTCAACCTGAACGGTCAGACCTATGCCAATACCGTCTCGGGCGGCAGTTGGAGCGTAACAGTCCCAGCCGCCGATCTGGCTGCCTTACCAGACGGAGGGAATTTCACAATCTCTGCGGACGTTTCGGATTCCGATGGTCTGGCAGCGCCTCAGGCCAATGTGCCATTGGCCAAAGATGTGACCGCCCCGACGCTGTCGGTCGACAGCTTCTCGGACGGTGCCGTGCTGAACGCGGCTGAGCAGGGCACGGACCTGACTATCACGGGTTCGACCACGGCCGAAGACGGGCAGAGCGTTACCGTTTCTATGAACGGGCAAACCTACACTGGTGCTGCATCCGGTGGTGCGTGGTCCGTTACCGTTCCTGCCGCCGATCTGACAGCCTTGTCGGACGGGGCCACCATTGCAGTCACTGCAGATGTGACCGACCAGGCAGGGAACCCGGCGATCCAGGCCAGCAACAACTTTAATACGGACTTCACTGCGCCGACGGTGAACATCACAAACCTTTCGGATGGTGCCATCATGAACGCCGCGGAACAGGGCACGGACCTGACGGTAACCGGCACCTCTGACGCAGTGGATGGCACGGTGGTCTCGGTCGAAATCGCCCGCCCCGACGGAACCGTGGATGTCACCGGCACGGCCACGGTCAGCAGCGGCAACTGGAGCTATACGACCCCAGCCTCGGACCTAAGTGCGTTGCAGGATGGGGTCTCCTACGATGTGAACGCGTCGGTGTCAGATGCAGGAGGTAACAGCGCCCAGAATCGTGCGAGCTTTGACACCGATTTCACTGCTCCAACCGTAACACTCGATCCCCTATCCGTGGGATCCGAACTGGACGTGACCGAACAAGGCAGCGATCTGACGATCACCGGCGCAACCAGCGCCAAGGATGGGCAAACCGTTTCTGTCACCCTGAACGGACAGACCTATTCCGGTGTCGCATCCGGCGGTACATGGTTGGCAACTGTTCCCGCGGTCGATTTGGCCGCTCTGTCGGACAGCACCGGCTATCCGATCTCGGCCAGTGTATCCGATCAGGCCGGTAACCCGGCAACCCCGGCCACAACCACGCTGACTACGGATCTCCGCCCGGTTTTGTCCATGAACCCTGTCGGCACGAACAACGCTGTTTCACTGGCTGACGCTCAGGCATCTGGCGTAACCGTTTCCGGGACATCGATCGGCCTGAGCACTGGCAAAGCAGTGGGTATTTCACTCAACGGAAGCCCGATTGGCAGCGCAACTGTGGCGGCCGATGGCAGTTGGTCTTTGGCTGTCCCGGCCTCGGACTTCTCGGGTCTCGATTCGGGTGATACTCTTAACTTCTCGGCTGATGCTACGGTTTCCGGCGGGCCGGACCCTGCAACCGCAACCGATGAGAACACCGCGCACGAACCTGCGGGTTATGTCATCACTCAGGCCGGAATTTCCGGGAACACGGTGACGTTCGAGGTCTACGCGGACTTGGACACAGATATTTCAGGTGGGCTCGCCCTGGATGTGAAACTGGGTTTCGATCCCTCCGTAGCGACCTACGACCTCGGTTCTGAGATCCCAAATAGCGGTATCTTTGGCTTCTTCGCCAATCCGGATGGGGCATCGCTGATCCGTTTCTCCGGTGCCTCGACCACCATCACAGACCTGAGCCAACCCCTGATGAGCTTCGACATGACGGTCGTCGATGCAAGCAAACCAATTGAGCTGTCGATCGCGACGTCTGTTGGCGGGCATTCCGTCTTCCAGCTCGGAACCAACGGTGTTGACGCGCTAGTCGCAACCGATGTCGACAACATCATCCGCGGGCAGGGCGGCAACGATGCGATTGATGTTTCCGCCGCAGGTCGTGACATTGTAGTGTTCGAGGCAGACCCGGCGGTTAACGGCCTCGACACGGTGACGGGTTTCACGATCGGCCCGGCGGCCGAAGTGGCGGACGCCATTATGTTCAGTGGCCTGAGTGTTGGAACTCTGCGCGGTGACGGAACAGATGTCGAAACTTTGGCCGTTGGCGATGCGATTGGCACCGATACCGGTGTTGTTGGCCTGACAACGGCTTTGGGCGATTTGTCCCAAAACACGATCGAAGCCGCGGTTGAGAGCTTTACCGGGCTTCAAGCAGGCGACGAAATCTACGTCATGGCAACGGACGGTACTGACAGCGTGTTGGTAAAAGTCGACTACAGTGCTCCGAACTCAGCGTCTGTTGAAACCGTCGCGCAATTCACTGGGCTGGATGACCTGACCGGTCTGAGCACAGACAACATCCTGCATACCGATCCCACCGGAGCAACCGCCTGATCACCAAAATGGCTGCCGGTCGCTCTGATTGGCAGCCGTAGCAAAAAATGGGGTAACGATGGCGCAGAACGACCTGGTTCCAGTCACTGCCGCAAGGCACGGGCGCCAATACTGGAAACATTTCACCTCTTACGAATTCGCAGCCAATCGCGCTGAATGCGCGATTGTATTGCAGGAAGTACCGCAAATTGCAGCGGCCTTTCCGATTGTGTTCAGGGAAAGCGGCAGGGATATCGAACCCAGGGCCGTTTTGTCCCTGTCACAGGATATGCCTACCCCTTTTGTTTCCAAAGACGGGCGATGGTTGGCAGGTTACGTTCCATCCGAGCTGCGATGCCACCCCTTTCATGCAGAGCCCTTGGGCCAGAGCACGGCCAACGGATCAACCCTGTTTCAGCTGAATGTGGATGAAACATCCGGGCTGCTAAGCACCAACTCGAAAGACGAACCTTTCTTTGACGGGGCCGGGATTCTGTCACCGGCATTACGCGATGTGCGCAGGTTCCTTCAAAACCGTGTTGCGGCCCGCGAGGCGACTCTGGAAATTTGCCGGGTAATCAAGGCTATGGGGCTATTTGAACCCGCTGAATCCCACGATGGCATCACATTGCCTTCCGGGGCTTTGGGCATATCGACACCGCGCCTAAAGAAACTGTCGCGGGCTGAAAAACTGAAACTGGTTGATTCAGGTGCCTTTCTGCTGATCCACGGCCACCAGATCTCGCTTTGCCATTTCGCTTGGCTGGCACGCGCACAGCAACAGCTGGTCGAGCAAATCTCGCGACAGAAATATACCGAAAATTCAGACATTTCCGGTTTCCTTAGCGCAATGGCCAACGCTCAGAACGACGATTTCCTTGGAACCAGTGGGGTGTGAAACACCTATGCCAATACTCAATCGCAGTCCCGGAAGTGCACTTTATTTCCTCCTTGCCGCAGTGTTGTCGGCCTGTACACCTACGCCCGACCTGACAGGGGTTGAGATGTCCCTGTCCAGCGGGTCCGTCGGGGCTGGTGCAAGCGCACCTGCACCTCGGTTGGCGCAGAGTCCGTTTGGTCAACGGATCAAGTCAGCCGTCGAATCAAACCCGGACCTGGCGCAAAGCGCAACGCGGCTGGAAATTGCAGCAGCAAACACGGATGCCGCAAAGGGGGCCTTTCTGCCTCGACTCTCCGTTGGCGTAAACGCGCGGTCCGAACGCGTAGACTCCGACATTGCCGATGTCACGCCTTATCTGCGCATTTCTCAATTGGTTTATGATGGCGGGGCGGCGTCGAATGATCTGGCAGCGGCAAAGGCGCGCGTGTTGCAAAGCCGCGGAGACCAGGTGCAGACGGCATCGGCGGTGGCGCTGTCGGCGATCGAAGCCTATGTCGTGGTTCTGGACCGGCGGAAAATTCTGGAGATATCTACCCGGAATGTCGCGGTTCATGAAGAGCTGGTGCGCCAGATCACGGAACGCTCGACACAAGGAGTGGGGTCGAATGCTGATGTTCTGACGGCGCGCTCTCGCATGGCGGATGCCCAGACGCGGTTGGCAGATGCCAGGGCGCGCCTGGACCGTGCAGATGCGCAGTATCGAGAGTTTTTTAGCGCGGCGCCCGACGCTCTCCCACCACCCGTCACGGCTCCGAAACTGTCGCGGACCGACGCCCAGATCGTGATGGACAGCCCGCAGGTCAGGCGGGCCGATGCAGCCCTGCTGTCGGCAAAGGCAGAGCAGGCCACCGCCCTTGCTCGCCGTCAGCCCGGCGTTGAAATCGCAGCTTTTGCCGACCGGGATGACAGCAACGACGCGAATTTCGGTGTCGATCTGTCCTTCAACTACGAAATCGACAGTACGGGGCAACGACGGGCGGCCATCGCGGCAGCAGAGGCACAGGTTAAAGAGGCGGAATTTGCGCGGGACTCGGTCATTCGGGACATTCGCCGCGAGCTGGAGTTCATTCGTTCCGACCAGCAAGCCGGCGCAGTTCGCCTTCAGGCAGCCCGGGTTGCCGTGCAGGCCAACGCCGACAGTGTCACCGCCGCTCGCGAACAGTTTACCATCGGCAGGCGCAGCCTGATCGAAATTCTGGATGCACAGCGGGATTATGTGAACGCGCAGGAAAGGCTGATCCTGGCCGAACAGAGTTTCTTTCTGACCAACTACGCCGCGCTGAGCCTCACGGGCGACATCCTGGATCTGCTGGGCGTCTCAACGGTGAAATGGGGTGACGGTCTATGACACAGCTTTTGCCTATATCGCGCGCACCTTCGCTCTCTGCCCTCGAAGCTTGCTTGTTGCATGTCGCAGCCCAACTGGACCGCCCCTTGACGGTGGCCGCCCTGCACGCTGCCCAAACCGGCGCATCAGATGAACTGACCGTTCGCGATGCCATCGATGTGGCGCAAAACTCCGGATTGCAGGCCGGGTACGGTAAACGCAAGTTGCAGGATTTTGACGCGACCCTGTCACCTGCCCTGTTGGTCTTGGAGAACAACAAAGCCGTTGTGTTCCACGGTCGCACGCGTGACGGCAGCCTTCTGATCTTCGATCCGGACCTTGGGGACGGGATCGGCGAAGTGTCAGAGGACAAACTGGGCCGCACGTACACCGGATACGCGATCCTGTTTCGCCGCGACCACCGGGCCGAGGCCTCGGGCAATGAGGCCCTCTCGGCCGGTCATTGGTTCTGGTCGGCGATGGCGGCAAACCGGTGGTCCTATACACAAGTGGTTCTGGCCGCGGCGCTGGCAAACTTGCTGGGGCTGTCCACATCGATCTTCATCATGGTTGTCTATGACCGCGTATTGCCGAATGAGGCTACCGAATCCTTGATCGCCCTGACTGCCGGTGTGGGCCTCGCCCTGGGGTTTGATTTCCTTCTGAAACTCTTGCGTGCCGGGTTCATCGACCGCGCCGGACAAAAGGCTGACATGCAGATGGGGCGGCGTGTTTTCGATCAGGTGTTGAACATCCGCATGAAGTCTCGCACCGGGTCAACCGGCGCGATGGCAAGCACTGTGCGAGAGTTCGAAACCCTGCGAGAGTTTTTCACCTCGGCAACGCTGGTTGCGTTGGTTGATCTGCCGTTTATTGCCCTGTTCGTCTTTGTCATCCATCTGGTCGGCGGTCCGCTGGCCCTGATCCCTGCCCTTGCGGTTCCGATTGTCTTGCTGGCCGGAGTGGCCGTGCAGCCTATATTGTCGCGTCTGGCCGAGAAGAGTTTCTCGGACGGCCAGTCCAAGCAATCTGTTCTGGTGGAAACCGTTTCGGGGCTTGAGACGATCAAGACCACAGCGGCGGCCAGACCAATGCGAACCCGCTGGGAAAGCGCGATTGAGCGTCAATCCTCGCACGGTACGCGCAGCCGTATGGTGACACAGTTCGCCCTGAACCTGACCGGGTTCACCCAGCAGGCGGCGCAGGTTTTGATCGTCTTCTACGGCGTGTTTTTGATAACCGATGGGCAAGCAAGCATGGGGGCTTTGGTCGCTTCGGTAATGCTGACCGGGCGGGCTCTGGCGCCATTGGGGCAGCTTGCCCAGACCCTGACCCGTGTCAATCAGGCCCGCAGCGCGTATCGCAATCTGAACGCGTTGATGCAGGCCGAGAGCGAAAGACCGCATGGGCGCAGCTGGATCAGCCGAAACAGCTTTGACGGTCGCATCCGATTCAAAAAACGTCCACTTCGCCTACCCAGATCAGGCAGAGGATACACTGACCGGGGTATCCTTCTCGATCGAACCCGGTGAAAAAGTTGCGATTTTGGGGCCAATCGGGTCCGGGAAAAGTACGATCTCGCGTCTGCTGCTTGGGCTGTACGAGCCGCGGACCGGTTCTGTCATGCTGGATGGCGTGGATATTCGCCAGATTGATCCGGGCGATTTGCGCCGCAATGTCGGCTCCGTATTGCAGGATATCTGGCTGTTTTCCGGGACGGTGCGCGAAAACATCAGCAGTGGCACTGTCCGACCGCGCGATCAGGACCTGATCCGCGCAGGACAGGTGGCCGGGGTAGAAGACTTCATCGCCCATCACCCTAACGGCTATGATCTGAAACTGGCCGAACGCGGCGAAGGCCTGTCCGGAGGACAGCGGCAGGCCATCGCGCTGGCCAGAGCTCTGATCGGACGCCCGCCGGTTCTTTTGCTGGATGAACCGACCAGTGCGATGGACGTGAAAACCGAAGCGGAAGTGATCCGGCGCCTCAAACAGGACACGCAGGACACCACGATGGTCATCGTCACACATCGCACCAGCCTATTGGAACTGGTGGACCGGGTGATCGTGATCGAAGGTGGACGTGTGTCTGCCGATGGGCCCAAGAGTATGCTCGCTCAACACGCGCGCAAGGCAGGGAGGCACCTGAATGTCGCGGCAACCTGACCTCGCCACCCTCGCGCGGGAAATGCGCGGGCGTTCACCGTTGCGCGGCTCCCTGCTTTTAATGGTGATTGCCTCATGCCTGATCGCGCTAGGCCTTTGGGCGCACCTGACTGAGCTGGACGATGTGACACGCGTGGACGGGCGGATTGTACCTTCGGCCGACGTTCAGGTGATAGAAGCCACGGAACCCGGTGTTCTGCAATCGTTGAAGGTTCGCGAAGGACAGGTGGTCGACAAAGGCAAATTGTTGATGGAGTTCGAAACAACCCAGATCGACAGCCAGTTCAACCAGGAACAGCAGCGCACCTTCGGCCTGATGGCGCGAACGCAACGCTTGCAGGCGGAAATCGACGGGACTGACCTGAGTTTTTCACCAGACCTGATCACAGGCGCACCCGAGGTGGTGCGATCGGAGACCGCGCTGTATCAGGGACGGCAATCCGAGCTACTCGCTGAAATCGCCATCCTTGAGCGCCAGCGTCAACAACGGCAGCAGGAATACGAAGAAGGCCTTGTCGACCGGATCACCGCAAACGAAACGCTCAGGCTATTGGCGGAAGAGCGCGCGATGATGGAACCCCTTGTGGCAAAAAGGATGGAGCCCGCAACAACGCTTTTAACGCTGCGTCGCGGTGAGACCGAGTGGGAAGGTCGGAAAACACGGGCTATGGCCGCGACCAACCGTCTGAAAACCGGTCTGGATGAGATAGACGACCGCATCCGCGCGACCCGCAGCCGATTTCGCAGCGCCGCGTTGACGGATCTGGCGGTGGCAACCACCGAACTTGCCGCGCTGCAACCGGTTTTGCCCGCGCTTCGGGATAGGGTCGACAGGGCGCAGGTGCGGTCTCCGGTACGTGGCATCGTCAACCGGCTACATCGAAGTACGATCGGAGGGCTGGCGCGCAGTGGGGAAGAACTGATTGAAATCGTACCCTTGAATGACACTTTGCTTGTCGAAGCTTATGTTCGACCGGAAGACATCGCATTCCTACATGCCGGGCAGTTGGTCAAGGTCAAGATCACGGCATATGACTTTGCTCGATACGGGGCGCTGGACGGCCAGATCATGCGGATCGGTGCGGACACGATCACGCGGTCCGAACGCAATGACGAAGAGGTTTTCGTGGTGGAGATTGAAACCAGCAATGCGATGTTGGACGCCGATGGTGTCGCCGTCGAAATCATTCCCGGCATGATTGCTGAGGTTGATATCCTGTCGGGCCGCAAGACGGTTCTGGAATATCTGTTGCAGCCGGTTGTCAAAATCAGGGACAGAGCTTTTCGCGATTAGGAATTTCGACAGTCGGCACTGGCCTTGCATGTGCCGACTGCATCCCTCTGACGCTCAAACGCTAGTGCGGAGAGTTAACCCCCTCGGCAGCTGGCTGTTTGAATTGATGGTCGAACAACTGGCGGAACACCCCGTCCTTCTCGATCAGGGTTTCAAGATTGCCTTCTTCAAGAACTTCGCCTTCCTGAATGACAACAATCTTGTCCGCCTCAAGCACGGTCGACAACCGATGGGCGATGACAATCGTCGTTACATTCTCGGTCAGCCTGTCCAGAGCTTTTTTCACAAGCGTCTCGGATTCCGCATCGAGGGCACTGGTGGCCTCGTCCAGCAACAGGATTTCAGACTTGCGCAGAATTGCGCGCGCGATGGCAAGCCGCTGTTTTTGCCCCCCGGACAAAAACGCGCCGTTCTCTCCGACCTGCGTATCGTAACCCTCTTCCAGCTTGCTGATAAAATCGTGGGCATGGGCTGCGCGGGCGGCTTCCATTACCTCTTCATCGGTGGCATCCGGGCGCGCGTATCTCAGGTTGTCCATAACCGAGGACGAAAACAAAAATGTCTCCTGGCCGACATACGAAATCTTCTGCCGCAGTGAAGCAAAGCTCACGCCCTGCAAGTCCTGACCATCTATCTCGACAATCCCGGAATCAGGATCATAGAACCGCATGATCAGGCCAAAGATCGTTGATTTACCACCACCGGACTGACCGACCAGAGCTGTTGTCTTGCCGGCTTCAAAGGTCAGGTTCATATTTGAAATGACCGGTGTGTTCCCCTTATACCCAAACGTCAGGTCCTTGAGACGGATTTCACCCGGCCCCGTGACCAGGGTTTTGGCGTCAGGGCTTTCCCGCATGGCGTCTTCTTCGTCCAGAAGCTCGAACATCATGTTGATCGGAACCAGCGCGGTCTCGATGATAACGCGCATCTTCGACAGCCGTTTTGCCGGCTCGTAAGCCATCAGCAAAGCCGTGATGAAAGACATCAGCTGACCAGCCGAGGTTGGTTCGCTGGCTCCGATGCCGATGGCGCTGATCACCAGAATGCCCGCAATCGCAAGACCTGCCAGAAGTTCCATCAATGGGCTGGCAATCGACTGCAACTTGGAAATCGAGTTCGCACGTTTCTCGACATTCCTGATCGCCCGGTTCATGCGGTTTGTCATGTGGTCTTCGAGGGCAAAAACTTTGATGATCGTAATCCCGCCCGACGTTTCCTGCAGGACTTTGATGATTTCAGACAGTGCCATCATCTCGGATTGCATGATCGCTTTGACACGCTTCAGCAACATGCGAACGCTGATTAACGCGACCGGGCCGACGACAAAGAACAACACCGATAGCATCGGTTGTTGGTAAATCATGACAAATATCAGACCAATCAAGGTCAGCAGATCGCGAACAAAGCTTGTCACGACGACATCGACAAGCCGTCTGGCGGCCTGCGCACCCTGTGTGACGCGCAACAACAGTCCCGAGGATTCGTTTCTTGAGAAAAACCCGACACCGCGTTTGATCAGCTTTGCATAAAGGCGCTCTTGCTGAACGGCAATAATACGGTTACCGGCGCGCGCCAGAAAGACCGCCTGAATGTACGACGCGATCGCCTTGCCAAAAAACAGCCCGATCACGGCGAGGGCGATCAGCCCGACCTTGGATCGCATTTCCGGCTCGGTCATCGCGTTGACGATGTTCTCCATCATCCACGCGGTACCGGCGGTCGTCCCGGCAACACCAACCATGGCCACCATTGCGATCCCGTACAGCCAGCCCTGACTTCTGAGGCTTTCGAACAGCAAGCGGCCAATATTACCAGATTTCCATTTGGCCCAGGTTTTTGTGATCATTCTTTTCTCCAAAACCTTCAGCGGTTCCGATGCCTGACAGCGTCGTGGTCATACCCCGGCACCAACCTGCGGCAGAGGTCAGCTGCGGTGCTGTTAGTTATGCGCGACTGCGTCAAGAATCCATAGGCAGCACACAGATATTGAGGCCGATGTGTCCCGGTTAACATCAATTACAATCTTTTTGAACTGATCTGTGCATAACAATATGTAATCGCAGACATTTTAGTAATTGCGCCAACAAGACAACCTTACCACAGAATATTTATCGGCGTTTTATCGCCACTCGACATCCCCCAGGAAAATATATCCCGCCCCGTAGATTGTCTTGATAAGGCGCGGATTTTTGGGATCTTCGCCCAACTTCGTCCGCAGCCGGGATATACGCACATCCATCGCCCGGTCGAAACTGTCACCTGCGGCACCGCCCAGTGCTTCCTGCATCTGGGCCCGGCTGATCAGGCGTTTGGGACTTTCCAGAAACAGCCGCAAAACCTCGCCTTCCGCATGGCTGAAAGGTGTTTCCGCTCCGCGGCCATCCTCCAGAACGTAACGATCAAAATGCGCGATCCAGCCATTGAAACGTGCCACATCCGATTGCGACGCCTGCACGCGCGGGGACCGCAACCTTGCCCGGATGCGGGCCACGACCTCGGCAGGGTCGAACGGTTTGGTGATGTAGTCATCAGCTCCAAGCTCCAGTCCGGTGACGCGATCCTGCACCTGGGCACGGCCCGAAATGATGATCACCGCCGCCCCTTGTTCAAGCGCCAGCCGGTGAACAAGCGCCAGACCGTCAGTGTCCGGCAAGGACAAATCGACCAGGCACACATCCGGCGTCACGCGTTTCAACGCAGCTTCGAATTCCCGAGCGCGGGAAAAGCTCTGGGTGCGAAAGCCAGCCTCTTCCAGCGCGTCGGTCAGAACACGTCGGATTTCAGGCTCATCGTCGACAATGGTGACCAGTGGTTGTGTCATCAGGCAGCCTCGGTACGGATCAGGGCGGACAGTTGCGCCCGGGTAAACGGCTTGCTCAGCACCGGCGCCAGCGTCAGCGCCTGCCGGTGGAGTGGATCGGAATAGGGCAAAGAGGTCATAAGAATACACGGCAGCGCAGGTTTAAGCTGCGCCAGCAAATCCAGACCGGTCCCCTGCCCTTCCAAACGAATGTCCGACAGCACAAAAGCAATGTCGTCGATATCCGCCGTCAGCGCCAGGGCTTCGTCGACCGAGGTTGCCTCGATCACCGAGAACCCAAGCTCGACCAGCATATCCCGAAACTGCCAACGCAGGTCGTCATTGTCTTCGACCAGAAGGACAAGGCCCTCCTGTTTCGGTGGGGCCGGACGATAGGGCAAACGCATGGCCACCGTCGCGCCCGAAGGGGTATTGCGCAGGTTCAGATCTCCTCCCGCAAGTTTCACGGTGTCGTAGACCATCGGCAGACCCAGCCCGGACCCTTTGCTGCCTTTAGTGGTGAAGAACGGGTTCAGAGCCTTCTCCAGGCCTTCCTCGGAAAAGCCTGATCCGGTGTCCGAGACCGCGATCTCGATCCAGATATCGCCAATCTTATGCGCACTGATGGTGATCTGACCGAACCCGCCGCAGGCATCGCGGGCGTTCAGTACCAGATTCAAAAGCGCGTCCTGAATCATGCCTGGGTCAAGCATCAGTGCCTCGTCGGGCAAAGTGTTAACCACCGACAGCCCCACGCCTCGCGGCAAGGAGGGAGAGGCCAGAACGCGCAGATCCTCCAACAGACCACGCATATCGGTCGCTTTCGGCTGAAAGGTGCGGTTTCCGGTCATGTCCGCGATCCTGTTCAGCAACTGCCCGCCCCGCCGGGCGGTTTGTTGGGTGGCATCTACCAGTTCCCGGGCCTCGGCCGGCAGGTCCATCTTTTCCAGCCGCGACTGCATTCCCAGAATGATCGTCAACAGGTTTGAAAAATCATGCGCCAGTCCGCTGGTCATCTGCGCCGCCATCGCCCGGCGTCGGGTCTGTTGCAGGGCAACACGCGCCTGAGTTTCCTCGGTGATGTCGACCGACATCACATAGACACCACCTTCACCATCCGGGGAAAACGACACGCGGATACGGCGGGAATCCTGATCTTCGGTAAACTCAAACACCGAGGCTTCGCCGCCATAGGCCTTTTTCAAATGGGGTTCGACACGCGGGAAGGCCGCAGACCCCAAAGCCGCTGAGACATGCATACCCAGAATTTCAGAAGGACGGCCCGGCATGACCGAGCTGAGCCGGCGGTTCGAATAATCATAGCGCCCGTCCGGGTCCAGATGCGCGATATGGGCCGGCATCATCTCGGTCGTCATACGCGTGCGGGCTTCGATCTCGGTCAGCTGGCGTTTGGCCTCTTCCAGCGCGGCATTGGTAGCGGCCAGTTTTCGGTTGGTTGCCGAAAGCTCTTCAGCACGGTCCAGCAACTGGCCCGACAATTCCTCGGACCGGGCGCGCAGCAGGGCCTCGGCCTTTTTGGTGTTGGTGATATCGGTGTAAACGGAAACCCAACCGCCTTTTGGCAGAGGCGCCCCTTCAACCGAAATTACCCGACCGTTGGCACGCACACGTTCCATGTAATGCGGTTCAAAGGTCAGCGCCTGTTGAACCCGCAACTCTACGGTTGCTTCTACATTCGCGTCTGTGCCGTATTCACCCCGCGCTGCCAGATAGCGGATCGTGTCCCGGAACTGCGCCCCGGGTCGGACCAGTTCGTCCGGCAAATCGAACATCACCTGAAACGGCCGGTTGCTGACAACCAACCGCAATTGGCTGTCATAAATCGACAACGCCTGCCCGATCAGATTCAGACCGGCAGTCGTCATTTCTTTTATGTGCTTTTCGGTAATGTCCAAATTCGCCCTCCCCGTAGCACATGCGTAACACCGGATCTGCCACAGGTGTAGAGGGCACAGACGCGACAGATTGGGTCAGTATCGCGGTTTGGTCTTTGCCCCGTCCGATGTCAGGGAACACAGCGACAGCGTGTGATCCATGTTGCGCATACGGTGCCGAAGCATCATCCGCCCCAGACGCGCGAGGTCCGCGGCGTAGTCGGTGTTCTCGGCAACATTCTCCATTTCGCCCTTACCCTGATGGTCAAACAGAAGCGGCGGCAGATCGGCGGCGAATTCGACCAGCGTGAAACGGTCATCCCGCAAGATATCCAAACACGAGTCGCTGTTGCCCGTACCCAGCTGTTGCTGCCACAAGCTGGGGTTTTCGGGCGCCGAAAAATCCAGTTCGCTGAACGAATAGCTGCGCCAATCCTCCGGGATCTGCCCTTGCAGCAACGGCATCAGGGATCGCCCGTCCATCGCGTTCGGGATCGGCGACCCCGCCCAATCCAGTATGGTCGGGGTGATGTCGATGGATTCTGTCGGCACAGTAACCACGGCTCCCGCCTGATCGTGATTACCGGGCATCCGGATGATCAGCGGCGTGTGATAGGCTGCGTCATAAACCGTCATCTTGCCCCAGGTGTGGCGGTCGCCCAACATCTCTCCGTGGTCGGCGGTAATCACCACAAGGGTATTGTCATATTGACCGCTGTCCTTGAGGAACTGGATTACACGGCCGACATGATGATCCACTTCGGTCGCCAGTCCCAGATAGACCGAGCGTAGTTTCCGGGCGTTTTCGGGCGTCGGATCCACGTTATCGAACCCTTCGACGAAATCCTTCGCCGATTGCTTTTCCATCGCGGGACCAAAGAAGGGGTGCATCGCACTTTCGTCAGCAGTATCTGCAAACCCTGCCGGCAGGGGCAACGCATCCGGATCGTACATATCATTGTAGGGGGTCGGCGCGACCAGAGGCGGGTGTGGACGGATATAAGTCAGATGCGCAAACCAGTTCTGGTCCTTGAACGGCGCCATGCTGCTGAGGAACGCATTGGTCAGAAAGGCGGTGTCGCTGTCCTCGGCCCGATACAGGGCAGGATCGTTCAGGCGCGGCGCACCACCGTTTGGCGAAACCGGCTTGTACACGTCCCAGTATTTCTCGAACGCGTACCCTTTCTGCATCAGATATGACTGCCAGGGATAAGACTCCTCCAACCGCATTTCGATGACTTCGTGAAATCCGGCCATAGGGTTTTCATAGGACGTCAGGATCGGATCACCCGGATCAAAGACTCGCGGATCGGCTGATGTGTCGGTATAGCCGAACAGCATGGGCAGGTAACCGGCCTTGCGCATCTCGGTCGCGATGCTTGGGGTGTCATGCCGCAATGGTGTGCCATTGCGGATTGACCGGTGGTTCATCGCATATTGCCCGGTCAGGATCGAGGCGCGCGACGGCCCGCAAGGGTTGGTGACCGAAAAGTGCCGGTCAAAGGTTACCGCCTCATCCATGAATGCGCGCAGGTTTGGCAGATCGACATGGGCCGCAAGGGCCCCGTTCAGGCAGTCCGCCCGCAACTGGTCGATGATGATGAACAGGACATTTCCGGGTTTCTGCATTTGGCCTAACCTGATTCCACCGTGGCGTTTCAGCTGTGATCTTTGTCGCGGTTCGGGCGATCGGGCAACTACTTCCTGACCTTGGGTTTTGATCAGGCATAAAAAACTGAACTTAAACGAAAAGCAGGGTTGATTCACGCAATCGGCCGCACCGACGCCGGGTCGCTCCCAAATTGTCACACTGCTGCTATTGCGCGGCGACAATTCCCGGCGGTGCGCAGAAATCCGTTGCAGCCTAACACGGTTTCACATCACATATCGTCATGACGCAGCCCATGATACATCCGGACCATGACGCCGATGGCGTCTGCCTGCGTATTTCGGGAGAAATGCTGACCCAGTCATTGGAAAAAGTGGAACAGGCATTCGCGGCGATAAAACCGCAAAGTGGAAAAGTCACATTTGATCTGTCCAAGGTCGAGGCGCTGGATACCGGCGGGGCTTGGCTGATTGCTGATCTGGCGCGGCGAGAGCGCGCCGTCGGAGCCGAGGTCCGGTTCGAAGGGCTGAGCCCGGCCCATTCCGCCCTGCTTGAATCTGTGGCCGAGAACATACCCGACGATCCAGGGATCGAAACCGAACGCCGCAGCTTTGCCGACTGGGTCGCCAGTATTGGCATGCGCACCGTAGGGTCGTGGAAAGACACGCTCTCGATGCTGGGTTTTCTTGGCCTGACGCTGCATCGATTGGTCCGAACTATAGTGATGCCGTGGCGACTGCGCCGGGCCGCACTGGTGTCGCAGATGGAGGAGGTCGGCTTCAAGGCGATCCCGATTGTGGCCCTGATGGGATTCCTGATCGGTGTCGTGCTTGCCTTTCAGGGTGCCACCCAGCTGAAACAGTTCGGGGCTGAGATTTTTGTGGTCGAGCTAATCTCGATCTCGGTTCTGCGTGAGCTGGGCATCCTGCTGACGGCCATCATTGTTGCGGGCCGGTCCGGGTCGGCCTTCACCGCGTCGATCGGGTCGATGAAAGTGCAGGAAGAGATCGACGCCATGCGCACGCTGGGACTGGACCCGATCGAGGTGCTGGTGATCCCGCGGGTCGTGGCCCTGTTGATCATGCTGCCGATCCTTGGCTTCATTTCCGATATGGCGGCCCTTTTTGGCGGCGGCTTGATGAGTTGGATCGATCTGGACATCAGCCCCGGCATGTTTGTGACCCGCTTGAAGGAAAGTACCGGTATCTGGCATTTCGCCGTCGGCATGATCAAAGCCCCGTTCTTTGCGTTGGTGATTGGCGTGATTGCCTGCTGGCAAGCGATGCAGGTCAAGGGATCGGCCCAAAGCGTCGGCCAGAGAACAACGGCCTCGGTGGTGCAAGCCATCTTCATGGTCATTGCGCTGGATGCTCTGTTCTCGATCTTCTTCTCGGCACTGGATGTCTGACATGGACGGAACCGTGCTGGAACAGGCCTCGGATACCAACGCCCAGCGAGAGGCGGTGATCCGCGTGCGCAACCTGACCAACCGGTTCGGACCGCAGGTCGTGCACGACAACCTCAATCTGGATGTCTGGCGCGGCGAGGTGCTGGGCATCGTTGGCGGCTCGGGCACTGGTAAGTCGGTGCTGCTGCGCACGATTGTCGGGCTGAACAAACCCGCCTCTGGCACTATCGAGGTGCTGGGTGTCGACGTGTTGAACGGCCCGGAACAGGAACGCCGACGCATCGAAAAGCGTTGGGGCGTTGCGTTTCAGGACGGCGCCCTGTTTTCCTCGCTGACCGTTTTGCAGAACGTCATGGCGCCACTGCGCGAACACACAGGCATCAGCGAAAAGCTGATGCAGGCCCTGGGAAGTCTGAAGATCAGCCTTGTCGGCCTACCGCAATTGAGCTGCGGCAAATTCCCCTCGGAACTGTCGGGCGGGATGCGCAAACGCGCGGCTCTGGCCCGCGCGCTGGCGCTGGACCCCGAGATCGTGTTTCTGGACGAGCCCACCGCCGGGTTAGACCCGATCGGGGCAGCGGCCTATGACGAACTGATCGGAGAATTGCAGCACGCGCTGGGGCTGACCGTCTTCATGGTCACGCATGATCTGGACAGCCTTTATGCGATTTGTGACCGCATCGCGGTTCTTGCGGAAAAACGCGTTCTGGTTGAAGGACCGATTGAAGAAATGACCAAAGTCGATCATCCTTGGGTGCAGGAATACTTCACTGGCCCCCGGGCGCGCGCGGCGCAAGAGAAGGGGCAGGACAGGTAGAGGCTATGGAAACCCGAGCGAATTATATCCTGATCGGCGCTTTCACCCTTGCGGGTATTCTGGGGGCGTTCGGCTTTTTCCTCTGGCTCGCCAAATTCGAAGTGTCGCGGCAATACGCCTATTACGACGTGCTGTTCGACAATGTCTCGGGCCTGTCGGCGGCGGGCGGTGTGAGCTTTAACGGCCTGCCAGTCGGACAGGTGATTTCGCTGCAACTGGACGACAACGACCCGTCGAAGGTGCGGGTCAAACTTGAGGTCGATGCCGACATCCCGGTGACCGAGGATACGATTGCGCAGCTGCAATCTCTGGGCGTGACAGGGGTCAGTTATGTCGAACTGACCGGAGGATCGGCCAGCGGCACGCGGTTGCCGCAGAACAGTGTGATCAAAAGCAGGCGCAGTGCGATCCAATCATTGTTCGAAGGCGCACCGAAAGTGCTGGACGAGGCGGTCACGCTGCTGGAGAACCTCAATGCCGTGGTCGATGACAAGAACCGCAAATCGGTCAGCGATATCCTGGAAAATGTCGCCTCGGCATCGGGACGGTTGGACAAGACTCTGTCTGATTTCGAAAACCTGTCTTCTGATCTGGGCGGCGCGGCAAAGAAACTCGCTGACTTTACCAACAAACTGGACCCGTTGATAGAAAAAGCGGAAACAACCCTGACGACCGGCACGGATACGTTGGAAAGCATAAAGACCGCGTCTGTGTCCGCGACCGCCACCCTGGACAGCGCCAAGACGGCCATCGAAAACACCGACCGCGTTATTCAGCAAGATGTCCGCCCACTGATCGAACGGGCGACGACTTTGGCCGAAAACCTGAACGGCCTGTCGGATGAGGCTGACATTGCCTTGGCGACGATCTCGGAAACGTTCCTGAACGCAAACGAGACACTGGGGTCCATCACCGGCGCGATGGAGACTGCAAAAGGCACCCTGACCTCCGCCGAGCGCGCCTTTGACTCGGCCAACAAAGTCATAAACGAAGATGTCGGTGCCGTGATGGACGACATCCGCACGGCAGCGAACGAAGTGTCTGCGACCGTGAAAAACGTCACCGAGCGGCTGGATGATATTTCGGCCGATATCCTCAGCGCGTCCAAATCCGCCTCGGAATTGTTGGGCACCATTGACGGCATCGTGCAGGACAACCGCCGCCACCTGTCGGATTTCCTGCGGGTCGGCCTGCCCCAGTTCACGCGCTTTGTCGAAGAGTCACAGAGATTGGTCATCAGTCTGGACCGGCTCGTCGACAAGGTCGAACGTGACCCCGCGCGCTTCCTACTTGGAACCCAGGCATCGGAGTTTCGCCAATGATCAGGCTTTTTCTTGTGGTTCTTGCCCTTGTGTCGCTGGGGGGCTGCACGGGTCTGGGGACGCTGCGGCAGGCCTCCAAACCAAACGACCTGTACCTGTTGACACCCAAAAGCACGTTCTCGTCGTCGCTGCCGCGCGTTCAAAGGCAGATCGTGGTTCAGGAACCAACGGCCACTGCGGCTGTCAATACCGACCAGATCGCTATCCAGCCCACACCTTTGCAGGTTCAGTACCTGCCGCGCGCGCGCTGGGTTGATCGCGCTCCGCTGATCGTTCAGGCGCTGCTGGTCGAAAGTTATGAAAACAGCGGCAAGGTCGCCGCCGTCGGCCGATCAACCGTTGGATTACGCGCCGACTATGTCATCGTTCCTGATCTGCGGGAATTTCAGGGAATGGTGATCAGCGATGCTGACGGCAACCAAACCATCCGGGTCGAAGTTCGCATCAACATCAAGATCATTGACGAGTTCGAAGACAAGATCATCGCCTCGGATTCCTTTCGCGAGTTCGTAATCGCGGCCAGCGACCAGACCCCGGATCTGGTCAGGGCCTTTGATGAAGCTTTGGGCAAGACCATGCGGGACGCGGTGGAATGGAGTGTTCAGAAAATCCACACCCACGCCGCCAACAACCCTCGTCAATACTAAGCTAAGCAAGAGGGGCGCTGCTGGAAAACAGCGCCCCGAGTCCGGTATCACTGCGACAAGCTATCGGCCAGCCGCATCAGTGTGATGGCTTCGGATCGATAGCCGAACGGGTCCTGACCTTTGGCCCCATCGGCCAGCGCGATCGCATCCTCATAGGACCAACCCCCCAGGTATTCCCCGCCGCGCAGCAACTGGCCAAAACCCGCGATGGCATATGAGAACCGGACATCCCCGGTCGCCTGCCCCCGCCCCGGCAGGATCGGTTCCTCAATCAACTGGCTTTCGGTTTCACCGGGCAGTTTGTAGCGCATTTTGAAGAACCCGATCTCGTCGGACCCATCAGATGCCGATTGTTCTGCGTAACGCAGCGGACTATTCCGGATGGCATCAGAGCCCACAGGCGTTACCTCGTAGATCGCCGTCACCGTATGGCCAGCGCCGATGTCGCCTGCATCCACCTTGTCGTTCGAGAAATCCTCGCGCCGCAGGACACGGGTTTTGTATCCGATCAGGCGGTACTCGGCGATTTGCGCCGGATTGAATTCGACCTGAATCTTGACGTCATTGGCAATCGGGAACAGGGCGCCGGTCAATTGATCGACCAGCACTTTGCGCGCCTCGCCCAGCGTATCGATATAGGCCGCCTGGCCGTTGCCGTTCTGGGCCAGCGCCTGCATGGTTGCGTCATCCAGATTGCCCCGGCCAAAGCCCAGAACGCTCAGGAATGTGCCGCTGTCCCGTTTGCGGGCGATGAATTCTTTCAGGGCGTCGGGGTCAGACAGGCCGACATTGAAATCGCCATCGGTGGCCAGAATGACCCGAGTTATCTCTCCGTCCTCTGCCATGCCTTCTGCCACCTGATAGGCTTGTTGCAACCCGGCCTGCCCGGCGGTCGAGCCCCCGGCCTCCAACCGATCCAGCGCAGTCAGGATCTTGCTTTTCTCCGAGGCCGCCGTCGGCTCCAGCACCTGCCCGGCGCTGCCCGCGTAAGTGACGATCGAGACCTGATCCTCGGGCTGCAGTTCCGACAGCAACAGACGGAAGGACTGCTTCAGCAATGGCAGTTTGTTCGCATCCTGCATCGACCCGGAGGTATCGATCAGAAATACGAGGTTCAACGGCGGACGATCCTCGATCTGCGGAAGCGCCCCCTGAATGCCGATATGGACCAGTTGCGTGCCCTCGTTCCACGGCGTTGGCGAGACGGTAATGGCCGGGCGGAACGGTGCATCCCCTTCGGGCGCTGGATAGCTGTAGGGGAAATAGTTCACCATCTCTTCCACCCGCACCGCGTCTTTCGGTGGAAACTGACCGCGCAGCAACGAGGACCGGACAATCGAGTACGAGGCCGTATCAACATCAATCGAGAAGGTCGATACCGGGTCGTCCGCCGTGACTTTCAGCGGGTTGGTTTCGGCATTGGCAAAGGCTTCGGTGCTCTGTTCTGGTGCGAGACGAAGCCCGTCCGACCCCGGAGGCGGCGCTATCGAAACCGCGCCTTCGTACAATCCGCCACTTGCCACGCCAAAATCTGCGGTGGCGCCCAAGCCATTCATCTGTCTTTTGCTCAGCTCGCGGACTCCCGGTGCTGGCGCTACGGGTTCTTCGATCGCCACCGGCGCTTCTACAACTGGTTCCTCCAGAGCATCCTGCATCAGGTTGTTATCAACCACGGCCTCCTGATCAGATTCCGCCGTTTGAACCGGAGCCTCAGCACGGCTGGTTTCACTCCAGGATGTGGGGTTCACGACATAGTCCCGGGTCTGCGGCACGATCATCACCAACGCTACGGCGGCGATTGCAGTTGTCGCGGTCAAAGCACCACGATGCGATAGGGCATTCAACATGGATTTCACTCCTTCTGTCACGCGGGCCATCAGGCCTCGCTTGACAGTCGGACGCGTGGCGGCACGCGATCCTTGGGCCCGGTCGAAAATTTTCTGCGCCTGTTCCAGATTTTTTGCCCGCCGCTGCGCATCCGGCGCGGGGGTGGCGGCTTTCATCAGCGTTTTGAGGTCTTCAAGATCGTCTGTCATGGGGCCAGCTCCTCTTGCCGCAGGGCGCGCAGGCGCTTGCGGATATCCGACATGCGCCAGGACACCGTGCCCTCGGACACGCCCAGCACTTCGGCGGCTTCGGCATGGGTCATTTCGTCTTCAAGCGTCAGGGCCAGCGTGTCCTGCAACTCCTGCGGCAGTGACCGCATAGCCCGTTGCAGCCAATCGACGGCTTCGGCGGTTTCCGCAGCCTCGGCCCGCCGCATCTGTTCGACATCGCCCCACCCCACTGCGGCGCGACTGTGGCTGGCCTGACGGCGGCGCGCGTCTTCGGCGGCGTTGACGACAACCCGGTACAGCCAGGTGGTGAACTTGGCCTGCGCCCGAAACCCTGCAATCTTGGCTGGCAAGGCCGCGCAGATATCCTGCGTCAGGTCTTCAGCCTGATCAGCCCGCCCGGTAAGGCGAAAGGCCAAACGGAAAACCCGGTCGTAATGCCGCGCCAACAGGGCAGCAAACGCGTCAACGTCGCCTTTTGCAGCGGCTTTGGCCAGATCCTCATCCGATGTTGTCATGCGCATCACAAAGGGTAGGACGGATCGAAACGGTCAATCCTTGGCGGCAGGGCGAGAAAAATCAGAAATGATCCGCCGAAGCCATTTTCCAATCCGCCGCGAATCCATCCGGGATCGAGTCCGTCAACAAAACGCCGTCGTCGATGAACGTATAAAGGTCGGCATAGGACCACTCCCTCTCATCCGCTGTGCGGCGGCGGATATCGCCCGGATGCAGGTCCGAGACCTTTTCCTTGCCCATCGCACCCAGAAGTTCGCGAAAGCTCTCCAATGTGGCATCGTGGAAACGATGAACCCGTTTACGTTTTTGCGGCACATGCACGGCCCGTCCACGGATCGGGTCCTGCGTTGCCACGCCCGAAGGGCAGCGGTTGGTGTTGCAATGCAATGCCTGAATACAGCCCACCGCAAACATCATCGCCCGCGCGGCGTTGCACATATCCGCACCGAGTGCGAATTTTTCGACCATGTCATAGCCGGTGGCGACCTTGCCCGAGCAGATGATCCGAATCTTGTCGCGCAGCCCCACGCCGCGCAGACAGTTGTTGACGAAGATCAGTGCCTCGTTCAGTGGCATCCCCAGACGGTTGGTGAATTCGACCGGTGCCGCGCCGGTGCCGCCTTCGGCCCCGTCGATGGTGATGAAATCGGGCAGGATACCGGTTTCCAGCATTGCCTTGCAAATTGCCATGAATTCGGATGGTCTGCCGATACACAGTTTGAACCCGATGGGTTTGCCGTCCGACATCTCTCGCAGGTGTTGGACGAAATGCAACAGACCGGTTGGCCCTTCAAAGGCCGAGTGGATGGGCGGAGAGATAACATCCTGATGCTCGGGCACGCCGCGAATTTCCGCGATTTCCTTGTCGACCTTGGCTGCGGGCAGCACGCCGCCATGGGAGGGCTTGGCGCCTTGCGACAGCTTGATCTCAATCGCTTTGACCACGTCCTTCCTGGCCTTCTCGGCGAACAGGTCCTTGTCGAACCCGCCGTCCGGCGTGCGGCAGCCGAAATATCCAGTACCGATCTGCCAGATGATATCTCCACCCTCGGCCAGATGGTGCGGAGACAGGCCGCCCTCACCGGTGTTATGTGCAAAACCGCCGTCTTTGGCGCCGCCATTCAGTGCCCGGATCGCATTGGCGCTGAGGGCACCGAAGCTCATGGCAGACACGTTCAAACGCGAGGCGCTGTAGGGTTGCGTGCATTGCGGTCCGCCCAACATGATCCGCTCTTCGCTTTCCGGCACGTGCTTGGGCGCAAGCGAGTGATTGGCCCGATGATAGCCCACGGTCAGGATGTCGTATTGGGTACCGAAAGCCTGTGTATCGACCTGCCCCTTGGCCCGGGAATAGACCAGACTGCGAATGATCCGGTTGTAAGGGCGACCGCTTTCATTGGTTTCCACGAAATACTGCCGAATTTCCGGACTGACGAATTCCAGCATATACCGGAAATGGCCCAGAACCGGGTAGTTGTTCAGCACGTTGTGCTTAGTGGTCAGCATGTCATACAGACCAACCACGGCATAGGGGATCAGGATCACCAGCAACCAATGGGCGGGTGGCCAGAAGAACCCCCACAGCAATGTCAAAGGAAGGCACACGTAGCTCAGGATGTAATAGAGTCTGCGTACAATCATTTCGTGCTCTCCCAAAGTGCTGCCATATCAACCTTGTAGCAACCGTGGATCAAATCGGCATTTGATTGCAAGCGTTTGCGCCCGGGCTCACGCGATCCGGCGGGATTGTGAGGCAAGCAGAAGATTTGGTGGCAGTTGATCCATGCTTCAGCAGTAGGTATGCCGAGACAGAGGTAAACTTGGGCAGGACTACCGGCCGTGACACAAACCCGACCCGCCGTCCGGACCACGGCCATTATGTTCACCGCCGTTTTTGTTGGCGGCGCGGCGGGGTCGCTGCTGCGCGAGGCGTTCTCGGCCCAGATCCCCGGTGCTCCGGTGCTGACGGCGACCTTCGGGATCAATGTCGTGGCCTGTTTCGTGCTTGGTTGGCTCTATGCGGTTCGTAACCGCGTCCACGCGCACGTGTTGCATCTGGGGGCGGTCGGGTTCTGCGGCGGGTTATCGACCTTTTCCTCTTTTGTGGCCGAACTGGAACGAATGGCCGAAGCGCACCTTTGGAGTGCCATTTCCGCCGCCGCACTTGAAATTGCCGTCGGCCTTGCCGCTGCCATTCTGGGCGAAGCTATCGGACGGCGACTTCACGGGCAGAGGTCGGCGGGATGAGCGCGTTTTTTCTTCACGCCATGTTCGGATTGGGCGGCGGATTGGGAGCGGTTCTGCGTCACTGGATCGCTTTGCGCGTCAACCATGACCTGCCCTTTGCAACGCTGATCGTGAACGTCCTGGGCAGCCTGCTATTGGGTCTGTGGATTGGTTACCTTGGCGGGCCGGTGGACTTGGGCGAGGAAGAAAGACGGCTGATATTTGGCTTCTGCGGCGGCTTCACCACGTTTTCCAGCTTTGCGTATCAATCTCTGGAACTGCGGCGGGAACGGACAATCGCGCTGGCCGCGGGAAACATCCTGCTCAGCCTCGGCTTATGCTGGCTTGCCCTATGGCTGGGTTTGGTGCTGATGCGCTAATGCGCGGCAACGGCAGCCTGCGTTCCGGGTTTGGGCGCTTTGCAGAAAAACAGTAGCGGTATCGTAGCCAAAGCCAGCAAACCCAGATTGTTGAATACAGTCAGATAGGAAATCAGCTCGGCCTGCTGGCCGATCACCTGCCCCAGAACGGCAGCCCCTTCGGCGCTTTCTGGTGTCAGGTCAAGTGGCTGTAAATAGGCCTGCGCCGCCGGATTATAGGGGGTCACGTTCTGGCTCAGCACCGCCGTATTTGTCTGCAGCCCGCGCACCACCCATGTCCCCACCAGCGATATCCCCACCGATGAGCCCAATTGCCGGGTCACGTTGAACAGGCCCGAGGCTTCGTCCTGCCGTGATTTCGAAATACTCTCAAACGCCAGAATCGACATCGGCACAAAGACCAGCCCCATGCCCAACCCGCTGACGGCCCCTGGCCACGCAAGCTCCCAGAACCCCGCATTCATATTCAGCGCGCCCATCATGAAGTTGCTTATGGCCGTCAACAGCATCCCCACCCCGGCCAGAAGACGCGGATCGAACCGTGACACCAGCACCGCTCCGGTCACAACCATCGATAGCCCGGCGGTGATGCCACGCGGAATGAACAGGTGCCCCGAGGCGATAACGGGATAATCCAGCAGGTTCTGCACAAAGGTCGGCAGGATCGCGATACCGCCAAACAGTGAGATGGCAAAACCCGCAATGACCAGATTGCACAGGGCAAAGTTGCGATCCGCGAAAAATCGCAGGTCCACTACTGGCCGTTTGGTGGTCAACGCGTGGGCGATGAACCCCAATGCACCCAGAACCGACGCGATCAGTGCCACCTGAATGACACGGGACGACAACCAGTCCTTGGTCTCGCCCTGATCGAGGATGAACTGCAGGCAGCCGATGCCAATTGCCAGCAGGGCCAGGCCTGCCCAGTCGATCCGCACCTCTTCGGTTTTGTCATCGGGCAGCTCGCCCGCCAGCAGCAACAGCGCCATCGCGGCCACCGGGAGGTTGACGAAAAACACCATCCGCCACGAGAAATACTCGGTCAGAAGCGCCCCGACTGTTGGCCCCAACACCGGGGCCACCACAACCCCCAGCCCAAAAACCGCCATCGCCTGGCCGCGTTTTTCACGGGGGAAAGCATCGAAAAGAATGGACTGAGACAACGGGATCAGAAACGCGCCGAACATGCCCTGCGCGAGACGAAAGAAAACTATGGTTTCAAGGCTCCAGGACAGGCCGCACATGACAGACATGGTTGTGAAACCAGTGATAGCCGTCAGGATCAGCCGTCTTCGACCTACCCGACGGGCGACGAAACCGGTCAGGGGCATGACCACAACCGCCGAGACAATGTAGCTGGTCAAAATCCACGTCGCCTGATCGGTCGTGGCCCCAAATGCGGCCTGAATGTGGGGCAGCGCGACGTTGACGATGGTGCTGTCCAGCACCTCGAGAATGGCGCTGAGCACCACGGCGACAACAATCACCGGATTGACGCGGCTTGCCGCCGATCCGGTCATTTCCCGGACTGATCCGCTGTGGTGTCCACGGTCACCTTACTGCTACCGCCCACGCGCAGCGGTACATCGGTCGGGTCAAGTTCCACACGCACCGGGAACCGGCGGGTCACCTTGACCCAATTGCCGCTGGCGTTCTCAGACGGCAAGAGCGAGAACGTGTCCCCTGACCCGCGCCCGATCGAGGCCACTTTGCCCGTCAGGGTAACCCCCGGCAGCATATCAACCTTGATCGTAACCGGCTGACCGGGTCGGATACGCGGCAGTGCGGTTTCCTTGAAATTGGCATCCACCCACCAGTCAGAGGATTCGACGATGGAGAACTGCGGTGCATTGGCCGAAACGGCCGATCCCGGACGCAGTGTCAGGTTTGCGACCCAGCCATCTGCGGTGGCGTAGACCTTGGTCCAATTCAGGTTGGCCTGTGCAATTTCAAGCTGCGCTCGTGCAGACAAAACTTCGTCCTGCTTCGCGGCGAGCCCGCTTTGCAGCGCCAGCAGTTCGGATTGGCTGGTGGTCAGACGGGCCGAGGCCTCGGCAAACGCCGTTGTCGCTTGATCCAGCGAGACCTGCGCCAGATCGCCGTCCGAAAACAGCGCCTTGGACCGTTCAAAATTATTCTTGGCAGTGTTGAAGGCCGATTGAGAGGACTGAACCGCCGCCTCAGCCGCGGTGATCTGATTGGAATAGGATTGCGCCTGTTGAAGCGAACTGTCCAGATCGGCCTGTGCCTGATCCACTGACGCCTTGAACTGCGTGTCGTCGATCGTGAACAACAGATCCCCAGTCTTGATCGGCTGGTTGTCGGTGATCGGAACTTCAGCCACCTGCCCCGTCACCTGCGCCGCCACGTTAATGATGTTCGCACCCACATAAGCGTCTTTGGTCGAGGGATACCGTTCCTCGTGCCGCCAATACAGAAACAGCCCGGCGGTGATGGCGATCAGCATGGCTGCGACGGCGGCGATTTTGAAAGATTTCATGCATCAGGCCTCTTGCAGGTCGTTACATCGGATAGGTGTGCATCCGCACCGCCAGATTGCCCATGATCCAAACGGTTCCGAGGATGATGATCAGCAGGACCAGCGTTGAAAACAGGACCAAGTCAAGGTCTTCGCGGCTGCTGCGGCGACGGTCGATATGCAGGAAATAGACCAGTTGCACGATCAGTTGCGCCAAGCCCAACAATGCAATCGAGAGGTAAACGCCCGTGGTCTTTATTCCGTATTTATAGGCGATGAGGAACACCGCCGCCGTCAGTAAAAGCGAGCCGCCATAGCCGATGACGTACCGCCGACGTTCGCGCCGGTGCATCTCGCTGCGCTTATCCATAGGTCAGCCCTCCGAAATAAACGATGGTGATGATGCCGATCCAGATCAGGTCGAGGAAATGCCAAAACAGCGCCAACCGCACCACGCGCGACATCAGCAAGTCGGTAAGGCCAAACACCCGCAGCTGGATGCCCAGCACGATCAGCCACACACAGCCAGCCGCCACGTGTAGCCCGTGCAGCGGCACCAACCCGTAGAAGGCGGACAGGAAACCGCTGCGTTGGGGGATACCGCCCTTTTCAGCCATTGCGATGAAGTCCCGGATTTCCAGCACCAGAAAGCTGAGGCCCAACACCAGTGTCACGCAGAACCAGAATACGATCCGCCATCGGGGCAGGTTGTATTTCAGCGCCAGCATCGCCAGACCCACCGTCAGACTGCTGGTCAGCAGGATCAGCGTTTGGGCAAAGATGCTGTACAGATCGAACAGCTCATGCGGACCCGGCCCCCCCGCTTGTGCGTCGATCATGGTGATATAGATGGCAAACATCAGGCCGAAATAGACTAGGTCGCTCATCAGAAAGACCCAGAAACCGAAGGTGACAACTTCGGTGGCCCGGTGGGCGCTTTCATGGCGCCGCCCAAGGTTCAGGCCGGGATAGCTGTGGGTGGGTGCACGCTTCATGTCGCGGCCTCCAGATCGGGGCGGGCAAGGCCGCGGTTCTCTGGGGCCGTTTCATGGTCGCGATCTACAGGTTTGGAGGTGCGCACCAGATCAAGCCAGGCTTCGTGTTGTTTGCGCACCTCTTCGGCCGGAATGAGCTCTTCAAAGTCGGTTTTGAAAGTCCAGGCTATGAAGGACGCAAGCATCAGAACCGTCATCAAGGCCGCCAGCCACCAGATCCACCAGACCAGTGCAAACATCCAGACACCGCTGAGCACACAGAGTGTAAACCCGATCGCGGTATTGCGCGGCATCGAGATGTCCTCATAAGCGTCGGGGCTGGGGTAGGCCTCGCCCCGCTCCTTGGCCACGGCGAAGTTATCCCGGTCAGTGACCTGCGGGATGATGGCGAAGTTATAGGGCGGCGGCGGCGACGGGATCGACCATTCCAGCGTGCGACCATCCCATGGGTCGCCAACAGGGGCGCGGGTATTCTCACGGTCCCGGATGCTGACCCACAGCTGGACGAGGATGGACAGCAGCCCGCAGGTGATGATCAAAGCACCGATAATCGCGACGAGCATGTAGGGGTGGAATGAGGCGTCGCTATAGCTGAAGGACCGGCGCGGCATCCCCATCAGACCTACGAAATAGAGCGGCATGAAAGTCAGCAGGAACCCGACCGTCCAGCACACGACCGATACCCGGCCCCAGAACTCGTTCAGGCGGAACCCGAAGGCCTTGGGGAACCAGTAGTTATAGGCCGCCAGCAAGCCAAACAGCACCCCCGGCAACAGCGCGTTGTGGAAATGCGCCACCAGGAACAGGGTGTTGTGGACCTGATAATCGACAGTGGGGTTAGCAAGGATCACGCCCGACAACCCACCGATGACAAACAGCATCAGGAAGGCCAGGCCATACAGCATCGGAACGGAAAACCGGATGCGCCCGCGGTATAGGGTGGCCATCCAATCATAGACCTTCACCCCGGTTGGGACGGCGATCAGCATCGTCGCAATGCCAAACACCGCATTGATCAGCGCGCTTTGGCCCATGGTGAAGAAATGGTGCAGCCAGACGGTGAAGGAGAGTACCGCGATACACATGGTGGCTATGACCAGCGAGTTATACCCGTACAACCGCTTGGCCGAGAAGGTGGCGAAAACCTCGGAATAGATGCCATAGGCGGGCAGAACCAGCAGGTAGACCTCGGGGTGGCCGAACAGCCAGAACAGGTTGGCATAGTTCATCATGTTGCCGCCCAGGTCGTTGGTGAAAAAGTGAAAGTCCAGATACCGGTCCGCCGCCAGCATCAGCGCGGCAACGCCAAGCGGCGGCATGGCGAAGATGATCAGGATCGAGCTGCTGATGATCGTCCAGCAATACATCGGCAGCCGCATGAACTTCATCCCGGGCGCCCGCAGCTTGTAGATCGTGACGGCAAAGTTGATCCCCGTCAGCGTCGTGCCGATGCCCGAGACGACAATGGCCCAGATCCAGTAATCCGGCCCCACCCCGGGATTGAACGCAGCGCCCGTATAGGGTGGATAGGCCGTCCAGCCGCCGGTCGAGAAATTGCCCACCACCAGCGACACCATCAGCATCATGCCCGCCGAGACGGTGAGCCCGAGGCTGATCTGGTTCATCACCGGAAAGGCCACATCCCGCGCGCCGATCATCAGCGGCACCAGATAGTTCGCGACGCCAAAGACAAAGGGCACGGCCACAAAGAACACCATGATGGTGCCATGGGTGCTGAACAGCTCGGCGAAATGTTCGGCCTCTAGGAAACCATCGCCCGGCCCTGCCGCCTGTTGGGCGCGCATGACCACACCCTCCAATACGCCCCGCGCCAGCATGACGATGGCAAAAACGATATACATGATGCCGATCTTCTTGTGGTCGGCGCTGGTCAGCCAGTCACGCCATAGCGGCCCCCACAGGCGGAACCATGACAGCAACCCGACTACGGCGATCACGCCGACGACAACAATGCCAGCGGCCGCATTCGCCACGATCTCATTCGTGTTAGGCGTCTGGATCAGGCCGGCAATCGGAAACGCGTCCCAGTTCAGGCGGCCAAAGAACCCGGTATCGGTCATTGCGTGGCCTCCTGTCCAAACTCTACCGTTCCCGGCTGTTGATCCACGGGCAGAGGTTGACCGCCGTGATAACGATGCAGAATGGACTGGAGCAGATCACCGTCCTCCAGCGTGAAATACAAAGCGTTGAGCGGCATGAGAGGGGTTCCCAATTCCGCCTGTACCTCATCCCGGTCCGTGCGCTTGGCCAGTGTTCTGTATGTGTCCTCGGTCAACGGGATGCCGTTGGCGCGGACACTTTCAACCCATGCATTGAAGTCTTCGGGCTGCATGGCCTGGGTCAGGAACTTCTGTTTGGTGAACCCACGGCCATTATACTGCGTGTTTTCGCCTTGCATCGTCTCAGGCGTGTCCGCCACCAGATGCAGTTTTGTCGTCATCCCGGGCATGGCGTAAATCTGCCCCGCCAAAGCTGGGATCATGAAGGACTGCATGACCGTGTCCGTGGTCAGCGTCATCGCAACCTGTTGTTTGACCGGAATTCCCAGTTCGCCGACGGTGGCGATACCGAGGTCGGGGTAAATGAACAGCCATTTCCAATCGAGGCCAACGACCTGAACGTTCAGCGCCGGGGTCTCTCCGAAAGCGGCCGAATAAGGGTCTAGCCGATGCGTCGCTTTCCACAAATAAAAGGACAGCAGCGCCACAATCACCACCGGCACGCCCCACATGACGAATTCCAGCTTGGCGGAGAAATCCCATTTTGGCCGATAGGCCGCCGTACCGCCTTTGCGTCGCCGATACCGCAGGGCAATCAAAGGCACCAGAACAAGCACCGGAAGCACGGCAATCATGATCAGAACGGTTGCCCGCAACAGATGGGTTTTCTGGACAGCCGCTATTGGACCCTGAGGGTCCATGAAACTGTCGGCGGCCCACGCCATCTGCGCTGATACAGCCACGCTTGCGGCCGATACCAGCACTGCCCATGCCGCAGCTGAAGGTCTGAGTAAGGTCACGCCTGATCGTCCTCTTCTGCCTTCGTTTCGGCCAACTATCGGCAGAGTCACGAAATTTCTCAAGGTTTTTTCCAAAACCATCGATTGTCCCCAGCGTCACCTGAACAACCAAAGCTATAGGAGTGTACAAAACGCCACCAATGCTACGGTTGACTTGACCTTACAGGCACGCGACACATTCCAGTGATGCGTTGGATTGTTCTTGCCCTCAGCCTGTGGTGCCTTTCGACAAGCGCCTATGCGCAGGATCGCGCTGCAGTTGAGCGGCAATTTCAGGTTTGGTTGAACGAAACGGTCTGGCCACGTGCCAGGGCCAAAGGCGTCTCACGCAAGACCATGAAGCGGGCCTTTGACGGGGTAACGCTCAATTGGAAACTACCGGATCTTGTACCGCCGGGGCAAAGGGCAGAAACACCCAAACAGCAAAAACAGGCTGAGTTCGGATCGCCCGGGCGCTATTTCAACGCAGGCTCTGTGCAGGGGGCGACAGCCACAGGGCGGCAGATGGCGCGCCGCCATGCGACAACACTGGCGCGGATCGAGGCCGAAACCGGCGTGCCCGGCCGCATCATTCTCGCAATCTGGGGCCGCGAAAGCGGATATGGGCAAGTCCCCATCCGCCACAACGCGTTTCAGGTGCTGGGGACCAAAGGCTTCATGAGCACCCGCTCGGACTATTTCACCGAGGAACTGATCGCCGCTTTGCAAATCGCCGAGGCCGGGCACGCCCCGTCCGGCACGTTGAAAAGCAGTTGGGCCGGTGCGTTGGGCCAACCGCAATTCATGCCCTCGAACTTTCTGACTTATGCGGCGGATGGCAACGGTGACGGGCGGTCTGATATCTGGGCCTCGCCCGAGGATACAATCGCATCGATTGGGAATTTTCTGTCGCAACATGGTTGGATCGCCGGGTGCGACTGGGGTTTTGAAGTGACCGTCCCGCCCTCGGTTTCCTGTGCCTTGGAAGGACCGGACCAGGGCAAGCCCATTCGGGACTGGGCTGCGATGGGCGTAACCCGTGTGTCAGGCAAACCGTTTCCGAAACATGAACTGCCGGGCGAAGGCTTTCTGATGATGCCCGCAGGGCGCAATGGCCCCGCCTTCATCGTCACGCCGAATTTCTACGTTCTGAAGGACTACAACAAAAGCGATCTCTACGCCCTGTTCGTCGGCCATGTCGGAGACCGCATTCAATATGGCGTCGGAGATTTCAGTGCCCGCTGGGGCAAGGTCGGCAATCTCTACCGGTCTGATGTGGCCGCCATGCAGAGAGCTTTGGAGCGCCAGGGGCATGATGTCGGCGGCGCGGACGGGTTGCCCGGATTCAAGACCCGCCGCTCGATCGGGCGCTGGCAACAGGCCACGGGCCGCACCCCGACCTGTTTCCCCGAAGCCAGCATGAAATCCACCCTGAACCAATAGCGATTCGCACGGTCCCTTACGTCACTTCGTCGGCAAAACCCCGTCCTTTGGGCAAAGCACAAATCGAGACCTTCACGAAAGTGTTAAGAACCGCTGAAGTTTCCTCATTATATTTCGGAACCACCCCGGGTTTCATTCACAATCCACCTATAGTTGCCTATTTTTCAGGCAAAGGCTTTATCCTTTTTTGAAATAGTGCCACCTTCGGCGCCAGTGAAAGGCGACTTTCGCAACCACGTTCCCGACTGCAAACCGAAAGACTGCGACGCGGTGTTCATTGCGATCTGAAAAAGCAAAATTCGAACGGGTCCCGGTCTCGACCAGAGTCGGACAAACAAGGTGGCCAGCAGCCATCCTGAATGGATGCGCGCGCCTTGCCTCTAAAAAATGGGAGTAGAAAAATGAACAAGTATATTCGTACATCTCTGGCCGGGCTGTTGACCTCGACCATGATTACCGGCGCGGCCTTTGCCGCAGGGACCCATCCTGAAACCGGCGAGGCGCTGGCGGACGATCAGACCTTCATCTATCGCCTTCTGGACGAAACCACGTCCTTTGACCCTCAGGTCGTTGAAGACGTCGACGGCTCGGATATCGTCCGGGACCTGTTCGAAGGCCTGATGAACCAGGACGAAGACGGTAATCTGGTTCCCGGTGTTGCCACCGGCTATACCACAAACGACACCAAAGACGTTTATACCTTTACCCTTCGGGATAACGCCAAGTGGTCGAACGGCGACCCGGTGACCGCAAATGACTTTGTCTACGCGTGGAAACGGGCCGTCGATCCTGCCCTGTCCTCGCCCTATGCCTGGTTCATGGAGCTGATGTCGATCGAGAATGCGTCTGAGATCATCGCAGGTGAAAAACCCGTCGATGACCTGGGCGTCACCGCGATCGACGACCACACGCTTGAGGTCAAGCTGAGCGCACCGCTGCCCTATTTTGCGCAGATGACCACTCATACCACCACTTTCCCTGCCCCGCAGAAAGTCATTGAAGAGCTTGGCAGCGAATGGACCAAACCCGGAAACATCGTCTCGAACGGTGCGTACGTGCTGACGGAACACCTTCCGCAGGAACGTTCGACCCGTGAGCGCAACGAGATGTACTGGGACAATGAAAACACGATCCTCGACAAGGTCGTTGCGCTGGTCATCAATGACGAGAACGTCGCCCTGACCCGTTATCTGGCTGGTGAGCTGGACCGCACCGATGTACCGGCAGGTCAGTTCCCGCGCCTGAAGAAAGAGCACCCGGAAGAGGCCGTCAGCTTCCCGCGTCTTTGCAACTACTATTACACGTTCAACCTGTCCGACACCGGCCCCGAGGCGTTCAAAGATCCCAACGTACGTCAGGCGTTGTCCCTGGCCGTGGATCGTAAAATCATCACCGAAAACGTGATGGCGGGCGGCCAACCACAGGCCTACACTTTCGCGCCTGAAGCCACTGCAGGGTTCAACGTACCCGAAGTTGAGATGGCCTCTATGTCTCAGCCGGAACGCGATGAGCTGGCCAAGGAACTGCTGGCAGAAGCAGGCTATGGCCCCGACAATCCGCTGAGCTTTGAAATGGTGTACAACACCTCGGAAGCGCACAAGAAAGTGGCCGTTGCCCTCAGCCAGATGTGGAAACAGAAGCTGGGCGTAAACGCCAACCTGGCGAACATGGAATGGAAAGTGTTCCTGGAAGAGCGCGGTAACCAGAACTTCGATCTGGCCCGCGGCGCATGGTGTGGCGACTACAACGAAGCCTCGACCTTCCTTGACCTGCTGCAATCGCAATCCGGCTACAACGACGGCAAGTACAACAATGCACGTGTCGACGAGTTGCTGGCCGAAGCGAAGACCTCGGACGACCCGGCTCCGCTGTACACCGAGGTGGAACGGATCATCGCGCAAGAGACCCCGGTTATCCCGATCTACCACTATGCTGGCGTCTACATGATCGACAGCGATGTCGGAAACTGGCCGATCAATAACGTAGAGCAGAACTGGTATTCCCGGAACCTCTACAAGCGCGCCGAATAATCATCCTGAAAACACGCTTTGCCCCGAATAACGCTTTCGGGGCAAAGCCAATAACGGGGGCATGAAATGCTTGCCTATATCATCCGGCGGTTGTTGATCGCCGTTCCGACGATCCTGTTGCTGATCGTCGCCTGTTTCTTTCTGATGCACTTTGCGCCCGGCGGGCCTTTCACGTCAGAGCGGCCTTTGCCGCCGGCGGTTCTGGCCAATATCGAGGCGCGTTACGGGTTGGACCAGCCGCTGTGGAAACAGCTGTGGGACTACCTCTATAACATCGTGGTGCATTTCGATTTCGGCCCGTCCTTCAAATTCAAGGACCGGGACGTGAATGACATCATTTCGCAGGGTTTCCCGATCTCGCTGACCTATGGCTCGTTGTCCTTCCTTGTGGCCACCGTCATCGGTGTGAGTCTGGGGATTGCCGCTGCAATCAAGCACAATAGCTGGATCGACTATTTCGCTGTGGGTCTGGGCATCGCTGCGCAGGCGCTGCCGAACTTCATCATGGGCCCGATCTTGATCCTGACATTTACCCTGTGGCTGGGATGGCTGCCGGGTGGCGGCTGGCACGGCGGACAGTGGCAATATCTGATCATGCCGGTGATCGCACTGGCGACCTCGTACATGGGGTCGATCGCCCGGATCACACGGTCTTCGATGCTTGAGGTTCTGAACTCGAACTTCATCCGCACCGCCCGCGCCAAGGGTCTGCCGACCAGAACCGTGATCTGGCGCCATGCGCTGAAACCCACCCTCCTGCCGGTCGTGTCTTATCTGGGTCCGGTCTTTGTCTACGTGCTGACAGGATCGGTCTTTGTTGACCTGTATTTCTCGACAGGTGGATTGGGTCAGTCGTATGTGAGCTCGGCCCTATCTCGAGATTACGCGGTGCTGCTGGGGGTCACGATCCTTTATGGTACGCTGACCGTCATCGTGAACCTGCTGACCGACCTGGCCTATGCCTGGTTCGATCCGAAAATCCGTTACTGAGGGGCTGGCAATGCTTGGAAAATCACAAAAAGCCGCCCAACTGGCCGAAGATGTCACCGACTACACGGTCATTCAGGGGCGCTCGCTTTGGCAGGACGCGCGGATGCGCTTTGTCCGCAACAAGGCCGCGATGGCCAGCGTGTTCATTCTGGTGCTGATCGTTCTGTTCACGATCATCGGCCCGTATTTCGCCGTTTGGACCAACGAGGAAATCGACTGGAACGTCATGGGTGACGTGAGCGGCATGGGGATGCCGTCCGTCGAGACCGGGCACTTCTTCGGTGTCGATGATCTGGGGCGCGACCTTTACAGCCGTGTCATTCAGGCGACGACCACCTCGTTGCTGGTGGGGTTGATCGGGGCGGCGACCGCGCTGATCGTGGGTACCTTCTACGGGATCGCGGCAGGATATATCGGCGGCCGTACCGACAGCGTGATGATGCGCTTTGTCGATATCCTGCTGGCCATCCCGGCCACACTGATCATCATCCTTTTGCTGGTGGTCGCGGGGCGCTCGTTCTTCATGCTGTTCATCGCTCTGGGCGCGGTCGGGTGGCTGACCATGGCGCGGATCGTCCGGGGGCAGACCCTGACCCTGAAGAACCGCGAATTCATCGAAGCCGCACGCGCCGCCGGTGTCAGCGAATTTACCATCATGTACCGCCACATCCTGCCCAACCTGTTGGGCGTGGTGATCGTGTATGCCTCGCTTCTGGTGCCCGAGATGATCCTGACGGAAAGCTTCATCTCATTCCTCGGCCTTGGTATTTCAGAGCCCTACACATCGTTGGGCCGTCTGATCGCCGAAGGCGCCGGCACCATGGGTTATGGCACCCTGTGGCAACTGATGTTCCCCCTGGCATTCTACGTCGCCATCATCATCACGATGTTCTTCATCGGGGATGGTCTGCGTGACGCTCTGGACCCGAAGGATCGCTGATATGAGCCTGTTTTCTGTTAAAGACCTGAGCGTCCAGTTCGATACCCCCGATGGCGTGGTCGAGGCCGTCAAAGGCATCAGTTTCGACATCAATCCGGGCGAATGCCTTGGCATCGTCGGCGAGAGCGGGTCGGGCAAAAGCCAGACCTTCATGGCCGCGATGGGATTGTTGCCACCCGCCGGTCGGGCCTTGGGATCCGCCACTCTGAATGGCGAGGAAATCCTGAACCTGCCTATCAATAAGCTGAACAAGATTCGCGGCGACGACGTCGGCATGATCTTCCAGGACCCGCTGACCGCGCTGACCCCGCATCTGCGGATCGGTCAGCAGATGCGCGAAGTCCTGCAAGTGCACGAAGGGTTGCAAGGGTCCGCCGCACGGGCGCGTTGCCTAGAATGGCTGGATCGTGTTCGCATCCCCGAGGCAAAGCGGCGGCTGGATCAATACCCGCACGAGTTGTCGGGCGGAATGCGTCAGCGCGTGATGATCGCCATGTCGATGCTGTGCAACCCCAAGCTGCTGATTGCGGATGAGCCCACGACCGCGCTGGACGTGACCGTTCAGGCCGACATTCTGGATCTGATGGTACGCCTGCAAAAGGACGAAGGCACCGCGATTGCCCTGATCACGCATGATATGGGCGTTGTTGCCCGGATGTGCGATCGCATTCAGGTCATGCGCCTGGGTCAGTTTGTCGAGGCCGGGGACACGCGCGAAATCTTCCGCGCACCGCAGCATGACTACACCCGTACCCTGCTGGAAGCGATGCCGCGGATCGATGCCGGGGATGCGCCGAAAGCGCTGGAAAAGGTCGATGACCCGCTGCTCAAGGTCGATGACGTCAAGGTTCACTTCCCGATCCACGTCAAAGGCGGGGTGTTCGGACGCAAGGTGCCTCTGAAAGCCGTGGATGGTGTCAGCTTTGACATCCGCAAGGGCGAAACGCTGGGCGTAGTGGGTGAGTCCGGTTGTGGCAAGTCCACTTTGGCGCGGGCGGTTCTTCAGCTGATCGAACCCAGCGCGGGCAATGTCAGCTGGCTAGGCCACCCTATCGTCGGGCTGAAACGGGCCGAGCTGAACAAATACCGCAAGGACCTGCAGATCGTATTCCAGGATCCGCTGGCCAGCCTTGATCCGCGCATGACGATCTCGGCCTCGATTGCCGAGCCGTTGAAGACCTATCGCCCTGATCTGACCGATCGCGAACGCAAGGATATGGTCGCGCAAATGATGGAGCGGGTCGGCCTGAAGGCCAACATGATCAACCGCTATCCGCACGAGCTGTCTGGTGGCCAGAACCAGCGCGTCGGCATCGCACGCGCGATGATCAACAAACCCAAGTTGATCATCTGCGATGAGGCGGTCTCGGCCCTTGATGTGTCCATTCAGGCGCAGATCGTCGAATTGTTGCGCGAGTTGCAGCAAGAGTTCGGGCTGTCGATGATCTTCATCAGCCACGACCTGTCGGTGGTGCGCGCAGTGTCGAACCGGATCATGGTTTTGTATCTGGGCCGGATCGTCGAACTGGGCGACGGAGAGGTGATCTGTTCCGATCCGATCCACCCCTACACGAAGTCCCTGATATCGGCGGTTCCAATCCCGGACCCGGATGTCGAACGGACCCGCCAGCGGTTGAAACTGCCGGGTGAGCTACCCTCGCCCATGGACCCGAAAGCTGCGCTTCGGTTCCTGCCCAGCCGGTTGGCCGCGGGGGAAAACAACTATGTTCCGCAGCTTACCGAAGTGAGACCCGATCATTTCGTGGCCGAACATGACCCGCTGGATGCGATCATGAACCCGGGCTGACCCCCTCTGCCCCGAAGCCTTTTAACCGGCTTCGGGGCAATGGTTTTGTCACGTCCAGCCGACCATTTCATGGCTGCTCCGGCCGTCACCAGTCGGATGCCTCATTTCGCTGCAAAGGGTGCAGAAAATCGCGATGTTCAGCATGTGGGGCCAGATCGTTTTGACTTTTACCCCCCCGGGTGGCACCATCTTGGGAAATCGCGGCCTGTTTACCCGTTGACGTTGAATGTTCAGGCCGCAGGTCCTAAGAGGTCTGCGCAGTAAACACACTATCAGACATTGTTTTAGTAACTTGAGAGGTCAAATGGCACGTAAGGTCACAAAGGCGATCTTCCCCGTCGCAGGGCTTGGCACACGGTTCCTGCCGGCGACAAAGTCGGTTCCGAAAGAGATCATGACTTTGGTTGATCGCCCGCTGGTACAATATGCCATCGACGAGGCGCGCGCCGCCGGTATCACCGAATTCATCTTTGTAACGTCACGCGGCAAATCTGCTCTGGAGGACTATTTTGACCACAATCTGGTTCTCGAGCAGGAATTGAAAACCAAGGGCAAGGACCAGCTGCTGGAAACGCTGAACGCAACCAATATGGAAAGCGGCGCGATCGCGTATATCCGTCAGCACAAGGCGCTGGGTCTGGGTCACGCGGTCTGGTGCGCCCGCCGCCTGATCGGCGATGAACCCTTTGCCGTGATGCTGCCCGATGACGTGATCGCTGGCGACAAACCCTGCCTGAAGCAGATGGTCGAAGCCTATGAGGAAACCGGCGGCAACATGGTTGCGGCCATGGAAGTTCCGGCTGACAAAACCAGCGCTTACGGCGTTTTGGATGTAGGCGAGAATATCGGTTCGGTCGTCCGGGCGCGCGGTATGGTCGAAAAACCGAAACCCGAAGAGGCACCGTCGAATCTGGCTGTTATCGGGCGCTACATTCTGGGCCCGTCAGTTCTGTACAACCTGAACCAGATGAAGAAGGGCAGCGGCGGTGAAATCCAACTGACCGATGCGATTGCAGAGGATATCGGGAACGGTGTGCCGGTCTTTGGCTACAAGTTCGATGGTCAGCGTTTTGATTGCGGTTCCAAGTCCGGCTTCCTGCAGGCCACGGTCGCCTTTGCACTGGCCCGCGATGACCTGCGTGAAGACCTGAGCCAGTATCTGCACGACATCGTCGCCATAGGTCAGGCCGCGCAGTAACGAACCGCCTTTAAACAGGTTCAAGAATTCCGGCCGGGGTGTTCAGCGCCCCGGCCTTTTTGTGCGCCTGCAAAAGTTAGCAAGTGGTTTCTCGGGCGTCCGGCCCGGTCAGACAGGATTCATGCACCACACGGCAATGTGGCGCGCAATGCAATTGTCGGACCGACAGCCTCAGGAGGACGCCCGTGTCACAGAACTCACCTCGCTTGAACCTGCCATTTCTACAGCCGTCGCAGGCGCAGAAACACGTCACCCATAACGAAGCGCTGCGGCAGCTGGACCTGATCACGCAGCTGAGTGTGGCCACGACAAACGCCTCGACCCCGCCCGCCGTTCCGGACCAGGGAGAGGTCCACGCGTTGGGCCCAGCCCCCACGGGGGATTGGACCGGGCAAGCCGGGAAGCTGGCAGCGTGGCTGGACAACGCCTGGCATTTTATCACGCCCGGCACAGGCTGGCGCGCGTGGGACGAGAGCGTTGGGCAAATGAAAATCTGGGATGGCAGCGCCTGGGTCAATCCTCCGGTCGCGACGCAAAACTTGGACGGTGTGGGGATTGCCACCGGTTTTGACAGCACAAACCGTCTTTCGGTGCGATCTCCGGCAACGCTTTTTAGTCATGATGGCGGCGGGCATCAGTTGAAGATCAACAAGGCCAATGCAGGTGACACCGCATCCCTGTTGTTTCAATCCAACTGGACCGGCCATGCCGAGATGGGCCTGTCCGGCACCACCGGCTTTGCAATCAAAGTCTCGCCCGATGGCAGCAACTGGACCGACGCGCTGAGTTTCGATCCAGCGACCGGAGCCGCCAGCGGCGCGGCTGTTCAGACCAGCGCGGATGACACCACCGCTGGTCGGCTGATGCGGGCGGACTACGGCTATGGCCCGGGCAACCTGCTGGGTGTCGTGGCGCAGAGCGGTGGCAGTCCGACCGGGGGCGTCATCGAACGCGGTTCAAACGCAAATGGCGATTATGTGCGCTTTGCAGATGGTACTCAGATCTGCGCCGTCTCGCTGACGGCCATGGACTGTACGAATGCAGAAGGCGCTTTGTTTGCAAGCAATGCGGTGGTTTGGGATTTCCCGGTGGCTTTTGCAGTGGGCTCAACCGTTGCGGTGTCCGGTAGCGGAGGCGCTACCACCCGTTTCATGGGGCTCGATGCACCGACTGACACTCAGGTACAGTTCAAGGTTCTGTCCACCGCGAATGATGGGACGGCGCTGGCACCAACGGCCACTGCAATTGGCCGCTGGTTCTGATCTCGAATTGCCCGGGCCCACGCCCGGGCTTTTACTTGGCGCGCAGATCCGCGTCCGCCTGATCCAGGAACCAGGCATAGGTTTCGCGAATCCCGTCTTCGAGCCCGACACGCGCGCGCCAGCCCATATCAGCCAGGCGAGACACATCCATCAGCTTGCGCATAGTGCCGTCCGGTTTACTGACATCCTGCGTGATCTTGCCGGTGAACCCGGTGGTTTTCGCCACCAAGGCTGCCAGTTCCGCGATCGAGACGTCCTCACCACAGCCGACGTTGATATGGCTCAACATCGGCTGGGTGTTCGCCTCGTAAACGTCGCGCGGCAGGTCGAGCACAAACAGAGACGCCTCGGCCATATCGTCAACATGGAGGAATTCGCGGCGGGGCTTGCCGGTGCCCCAGATCACCACCTCATCCAACCCATCCCGCTGCGCCTCGTGGAAGCGACGGATCAGGGCAGGCAGCACATGGCTGTTTTCCGGGTGGAAATTGTCACCCGGCCCATAGAGGTTGGTCGGCATGACCGAGCGGTAATCGACACCGTGCTGCCGGTTGTAGCTTTCACACAGTTTGATCCCGGCGATCTTGGCCACCGCATAGGGCTCGTTGGTCGGCTCAAGCACACCGGTCAGCAACGCATCTTCGCGCATCGGCTGCGGTACAGCGCGTGGGTAGATGCAGGAACTTCCCAGCTGCAGCAGATGCTTCACCCCGGCGGCAAAGGCCTGATGGATCACGTTACATTCGATCATCAGGTTGTCGTAGATAAAATCCGCCGGAAACGTGTTGTTGGCGTGAATACCGCCCACCTTGGCCGCGGCCAGGATCACGACATCCGGGCGTTCCGCCTGCATGAAGTCGCGCACGGCGGCCTGATCGGTCAGGTCCAGCTCGGAATGGGTGCGGGTGATCAGCTCAAGCGCTTCGCCTGCGGCCCTACGATCCTGCAAACGGCGCAGGATTGCGCCACCAACCATGCCGCGGTGGCCTGCTACGTAGATCTTGCGCATGGCGCCCTCCTCAGCCGTTTTCCAGACTTACCGGCAACTCATAGCCATGCTCTTTCAACAGCGCATGACGTTTCGCGGTCTTGAGGTCCTCGACAACCATCTCGGCGCACATTTCCTGAACGGTCAGCTCGGGCTCCCAGCCCAGCTTGGTCTTGGCATTCGACGGATCGCCCAGCAGCGTTTCCACCTCGGCCGGGCGGAAATATTGCGGGTCGATGCGCATGATCACGTCGCCCGGCTTCAGGGCCGGTGCGTTGTCGCCCTCGATCGATTTGACCGTTGCAATCTCATCCACGCCCTCGCCCGTGAACTCCAGCGTGATGCCCAACTCAGCCGCCGACCATTCGATGAACTGACGGACCGAGTACTGAACGCCGGTCGCGATCACGAAATCTTCGGGGTTGTCCTGTTGCAGCATCAGCCATTGCATCCGCACATAGTCTTTCGCGTGGCCCCAATCGCGCAGGCTGTCGATGTTGCCCATATACAGGCAGTTTTCCAGACCTTGCGCGATATTCGCCAGACCGCGGGTGATCTTGCGGGTCACGAAGGTTTCGCCACGACGCGGGCTCTCGTGGTTGAACAGGATGCCGTTGCAGGCATACATGCCATAAGCCTCACGGTAGTTCACCGTGATCCAGTAGGAATACAGCTTGGCCACCGCATAGGGCGAGCGCGGGTGGAACGGCGTCGTCTCGCGCTGCGGGATTTCCTGCACCAGACCATACAGCTCCGAGGTCGAGGCCTGGTAGAACCGTGTTTTCTTCTCGAGCCCAAGGAACCGGATCGCTTCAAGCAGGCGCAGCGTGCCGATAGCATCGACATCGGCAGTATATTCCGGAGATTCAAAACTGACCGCGACATGGGACTGCGCGCCGAGGTTGTAAACCTCGTCCGGCTGCACTTCCTGAATGATTCGCGTCAGGTTCGACGTGTCGCTGAGGTCACCGTAATGCAGGTGCAGTTTCGGGTTGGGAACATGCGGGTCCTGATAGATATGGTCGATCCGCTGCGTGTTGAACGAGGACGCGCGGCGCTTAATCCCATGAACTTCATAGCCTTTTTCCAGCAAGAATTCGGCCAGATAGGACCCGTCCTGTCCGGTAATACCGGTAATCAACGCCTTTTTTGTCATCGTTTTTTCCCACGGAATACTGTGTGCATCTTTGACGCCTCAGAAACAGCAAGAAGTCGCGGAATGCAACCCAAGGCGGGAAATCGCTGCGAAAACCGGCGGCAGGTTCCTGCCTGCACGCCGGTCAGGGAAATCGAATGATAACAGAGGTTTTGCGACAGGCGGCGAAGCCAGCGCCTAACACTGTCTGCTGTGGTCAGCCTACCCGTACAATGGAACCGCGCTTTTGGCCCCATCCGCCAGCGCTTTGCTCTGATCCCTGCGCACCTGTTCGTAAAGGGCCAACGCCCGCTCCGAGAACAGGTTGCTTGGCGGCTCGACATGCACGAAGTTGGACTGCCCGTCCTGTCCACGCGCCAACATGGCATAGTCACGATCCGCAACCAGCTGCTTTGCGTTGGGGTTCAGATACCGGATGGCCAGACCGATCCTGCGATCCTCGGACCGGTTCGGACCCGAGCCGTGAATTGTCAGCCCGTGGTGCAAGGACATCTGCCCCGGCGCCAGTTCGATATGGGTCTTGTCCTCCTCGGCCACATCGACAGCAACCTCCTGACCGCGCGACAGCAGGTTGGTTTCGGAATAGGTATCGTTATGCGGCAGGATCGGGTTCTTGTGGCTGCCCTGCACAAAATCCATGCAGCCGCTTGCGACCGTGGCAGGGGACAGCGCAATCCAGGCGGTGACCTGATCCGGCGTTTCACCCATACCCCAATAAGTCAGGTCCTGATGCATACCCACGGTGTGATCGGTATGTGCCTCTTTGATAAAAAACTCGGCCGACCAGACCATGATATCCGGGCCCAGAACGCCCTCAACCGCGTCCAACACCCTGGGGTCCAGCGCGATCCGGGCCGCCAGCGGTATCACCAGATGCGCGTTTACACGCTTGTAGGTGTTCAGCGGCAGGGGCAAATCCGCAGCCAGCCAATCCTGTTCAAGCTGTTCCAGCTCAGCGCGAATCTCAGCGGTTTCCTGGGCTGAGAAAACCGTCAGCGGAAAAAGAAACCCGTCTTCCCAATACTGTGCGGATTGGGCTGCAGTCAGCGCGGTTTCAGACTTTGGGGCGGTTTGCGGCATGTCGTACCTCTTGGATGCGTGTCGCCGAAGGATAGGGCACAAACCAATCGGGCCAGCGCGCAACCTCTTGCCCGTGAGGATAAGTTCAGCTTAGCCTTTGTTCATGTCGTCCCGCATCCCCTCTCTTAATTGGCTGCGCGTGTTCGAGGCCGCGGCCCGCACCGAAAGCTTTGCCCGCGCTGCCACTCAGTTGAACATGTCGGCAGCAGCCGTCAGCCAACAGGTCAAGGCGTTGGAGACACGGCTGGGCACGCCGTTGTTTCACCGCCACGCCCATGCGGTGACCCTGACCGAGGCGGGACGGGCCTATCTGCCATCGGTTCAGCAATCTCTGCTGATGCTGGAAACCGCCACTACAGGGCTATTTGGCGAAACCCGGGCACAGCGGTTATTTGTACAGTCCGTCCTGTTGTTCGCGCATGGCGTCATTGCCGGTGGCTTGTCGGATTTTCAAACAGCGCATCCTCAGATCAACCTGTCCCTGACCACTGGAAATCTGGTGTCGGACTTTGCCAACCAGTTCACCGATTTGCAGATCGTCTTCGGCAACCCGGCGCTCTACGGGGCTGACAGCGACAGGCTTTTGCATGAAACCCTGTACCCGATGGCCCCGCCCGAGATTGCAGCGCAGATCCAAAGCCCGCAGGACCTGTTTCAGTTCCCGCTGATCGAGGTCTCGACCCATCGCGCAAGCTGGCTGCACCTGTTCGAAACCCTGCGTCTGCCCGCCGGTCAGGCTCGGTTTTTCTTTGCAGACAATTCACTGATGGCGGCCGAGCTTTCGGCCAGCGGCGGTGGCATTGCGCTGGCCCGCGCGCCTGCCTCGGATCGTATCATGCAACTGTCCGGCCTTGTCCCCTGCCTGCCGGACATTCAGGTTGCCGGGCAGGAGGCCTATCATCTGGTCTATCCGTCGCGCGCCGCATTGCGCCCACCTGCGCGTGCGTTTCGCGACTGGCTGCTGGATTACAGCGCCGCAGTCCAGACGCGGTAACGCCCCTGCCCCGTCACCTCACGGATCAGGCCGCGTCGGGAAAATCGGTCAATATTGCGCTGCACCGCCGCGCGTGAGGCTTTGGTCAGTTCTTCGGCCAGCGGCGCCGAAACCATGGGCCATGCGGTCAGAACATCAATCAACAGGGGTGGTGTCCGCCCGCTAAGCCCGCTGGTGGCCTCGCGCGCGCGCTGGTCCCAGGCACTGACCCGGTCCAGATGCATCAACGCGGCCAACGCCGCCTGCCCTGCCCCCCGAACCCAAGCCGAGAGCTTTTCGTCCACCTCCCCTGCCCCGCGCAACGCGCCCGGGCCTGACAGGGCCAGCGGCATGAACATCGCCCCACCCCGCCCCATGGTGGCCGCATGACGGGCCGCGATGATTGCGGCCTCGGTATCCTGACCAATGCCTTGCGACAGCGCGCGCCAGGCGTGAAAGGCCATTGCGGCCTGCGTGACCGGGTGCAAACCTTCCGAGTTGCGCATCACTTCGGCCAGATCGGCCACCGCCTCGGGGATGTCTTCGATCCCCTGCGCCATCCGGTCCAGAAACGCGGTCAGTCCGGTCTCCCACCCGCCCTCTGCGGGGCCGGGACCGGCAGTTAGCCGCCGCACCGCCCAACCTGCGCGGAACAGCGCCTGAACGTCGTCTCCGGTTGCACCGATGCGCAGACCCGTCCACAGCGCCAGTCGATCCACACTGATCCGGTCGCCGGTCCACCAGCCCAGATCGGACACATCCATCAGAGCCAACCGATGGGTCCACCCATCGGGCCCTGCGCGCAATCGTTCGTCCAACGCACCGAAGATCGCAGCGAGATCGGCCAGTTCATAGGACAGCTCGGCCTGTGCCGCGCGCCAATCCCGCGGATCGAACAACAATCGGCGATCCACCTTGGGACCGGGGATCAAATAATCCTCGACCGCCTCTTCATCCTCGGGCGGCAGAAACCACAGATCGTCATCTTCGGGCGGGTCCGCGTCATAGATACTGGGAGGACCAACCGCGTCGGCGTCCTCATCCGGATCAGGTATGACAGGTTTTGTCGTCATATCCGGTATATTTCGGGGAATTGCCGCAGTTCACAAGGCGTTTTTGCGCCACGCGCCCTCAGCCCGGGAAACTTGTGGTCAGGATGTCCAGCTGCCCGGCCAGATCGGTCTGATCCTTGGCGCCGATCAGCATGTATCCATACCCATCCTGCGCCCAGGTTGCCGTGGCCAACCCGCTGAGAACCGCCTCTTTCAGTTCCCTTGTCGGCGCGCCTTCGCCCTGCCGGATCACACAAAAGGCAAAAGGCTGACCCTGTTCGTCGGCAAACACGACCTGAACCAGCGGCTTGCCCTTGAAGGACAGGATCTGCGCGCGTTTCAGTTCTCCGCCCGGCAGCGCCTCAAGCGCCGCGCGGTTCAGCGACCGCCCCAGCTGTTCCTCGGCCAAAGCAAACTGCGCGTCCAGCGTGTGGGAAGAGCTATCAAGCGACGCGATCGTGTCCGGCGTATAGAGCGACTGATAAATTGCCGCCTGCGCGGCCCAGCCCAAAGGTTTCGGACGCATAGCCCAGTAGGTAGCGGATACGGCCACAACCGCGACCGAGGCCGCAACCGCCAACAATCGCAACCCGCCGCTTGCAGGCCGGACGGGTGCAACAGGCGCGTGCTCGGGCAGATCCACCGAAGGCGTTTCGGCGGGGACACGCTCGAACACCGCCTGCATCACAGGCGCAAACGGGTCCAGCACCATCAGGCGCTGTTCCAGCTCGGGGTCGGCCTCAACCGCGCTCTCGATGGCGCGGGCTTCGGCCTCGTCCAGTTTGCCTTCCAGATACGCTATCAGCGTCTCGTCGGAAAACTTCATTTGCCACTCCGTCGAACGGCGTCTGCCGCCTCATGCTGCATCACGGTTTTCAGTTTCTGCCGGGCGTTGGACAGCCGGCTCATGATCGTTCCAATCGGCACCTCCAGTAAAGCCGCAGCCTCGCGGTAGCTATAGCCCTCGACGAACACAAGCATGACCGTCTCGCGCTGCGCTTCCGGAAGTTGCATCACTTGAGTAAACACTTCAGCGGCGAAAATATTCGTTTCCGCGTCTGGCCCGGCGGCAATCAGTTCCGCTTCGGGCGTGACCGACAGCGCCTGCGCCTTGCGGACCGAGCGGGCCCGCACCTCGTTCAGCCAGATCGAGCGGCAGATTGTGATCAGCCAACTGTCCAGCCGCTCAAAGGACGTCACCTGATGATGGCGTTCCAGCGCGCGCAGACAAGTGGATTGCAACAGGTCGTCGGCCACGTCCGAGGCACCGGACAGCGCCAGCCCGAACCGCCAGACACGTTTCGAGTGCATCTGGATCGCGCCGCGCACGGCCTGTTCCGAGCTTGTTTCACCACTCATCGAATAAATCGCGACCTGTGTGTGTTTGTCATTCACGGACCGGGCCCGCGGGCTCAGATTTGACATAACCCGAGGAGGAAGGAAATGAAACTTCTGTTGAAGGCAGTCACGATAGCGTCGGCAATTGTTGCAACCCCGGTGCTTGCCGAAAGCTGGACTCTGGCGCCTGATGGCTCGCATCTGGCCTATGGCACGGTCAAAAAAGACGCCGTGGGCGAGGTCAATTCTTTCACCGGCCTCAGCGGTCACGTCAGCCCGGATGGCAGGGCCGAGATCAAGATTGACCTGTCTTCGGTCGAAACCAATATCGATACCCGAAACGAACGCATGATCGAGCACGTATTCCGCAAGGCGGGAACCGCGTCCCTGACCGCACAGTTCAATATGAACAAAGTATCGGGCTTGGACGTCGGTGAAACCACGACCGTCGACGCCGAAGCTGTTCTGTCTTTGGTTGGCACGGATGTTGCGTTTGATGCCGAGATATTTGTGGCCTGTCTATCCGAAACCTCGGTTATGGTATCGACCAATGACATGGTGTTCCTCAGCACCGAAGACGCAGGCGTGAATGCGGGGGTGGACAAGCTGATGGAACTGGCCGGCCTACCAGGCATCACCCGGACGGTTCCCGTAACCGCACGTCTGGTTTTCGACATGGACGACAAAAAGGCCGAGGCAACACCCGCTGCCCCTGTCACCGTTGCGGCAGTTACAGGCGAGGTCAAAGCCGGCAAGAAAGTGTTCCGCAAGTGCAGCGCCTGCCACAAGCTGCAGCAGAATCGCCACTCTGTCGGCCCGTCGTTGCACGGCATCATCGGTGCCACCGCTGGTCAGGCAGACGGGTTCCGGTATTCGGGCCTGCTTCAGGACTCTGGCGTCGTCTGGACCCCGGATACCCTGACCGCCTTCCTGGCCGATCCCAAGGCCACCGTTCCGGGCAACAAGATGCAGTTTCGAGGCCTGAATGAAGACGAGGATATCTTCAACGTCATCGCCTATCTGCAGGCCGAAGCACAGGGCTGATCGGCCTACGGTTCATTTTCGCCCAAGCGACCGCCTTCCCCTTTTCCTCACAGGCGCTGCTGGCTAAGAAGGTCCTCCAGACATTATCAGGAGGCCCCCTTGGACCGCATCGCCCGCACCATCGCCACCGAGATCAACGCCCGCCCCGAACAGGTGGGGGCAGCGGTGAAACTGCTGGACGAAGGGGCCACCGTCCCCTTCGTCGCCCGCTACCGGAAAGAGGTGACCGGCGGGCTGGACGATACCCAACTGCGGACCCTGTCCGACCGGCTGACCTATTTGCGAGAGCTTGAGGCCCGGCGCGAGACTATTCTGGGTTCGATCAAAGATCAGGGCAAGCTGACCGACGATCTGGCCAAGTCCATCGCGCAAGCCGATACCAAGGCGCAGCTGGAAGACATCTACCTGCCCTACAAACCCAAGCGCCGCACCAAGGCGATGATCGCGCGGGAAAACGGGCTCGAGCCATTGGCCGATGCCATTCTGGCCGACCGGTCCTCAGATCCCGAAGTTCTGGCGCAGGGCTACGTGACCGAGGCGGTCCCGACCACCAAAGACGCCCTGAACGGCGCGCGGGACATTATCACCGAGAGGCTGACGGAAAACGCCACCCTTTTGGGCGAGCTGCGTGATTTCATGCAGCGCGAGGCCCTGCTGACCTCAAAAGTGATCGATGGCAAGGAACAGGAAGGCGCGAAGTTCAGCGACTATTTCGGCCACACTGAGCTTTGGGCCAAAACTCCGTCGCACCGCGCGCTGGCGATGCTACGTGCCTCGAAAGAGGGAATCGTGACGCTGGATATCGCGCCCGAACCCGAAGCAGGCGCGGCCCGCGCTGAATCCATGGTCGCGGCCCATCTACATACGCGCGGAGATGGCCCCGCTGATATGTGGCTGCGCAAAGTGGCTGGGTGGACCTGGCGGGTGAAACTGTCCTTGTCGATGATGGTCGAGCTGATGGCGGATCTGCGCAGCCGAGCGCAGGACGAAGCTATTCAGGTTTTCTCCCGCAATCTCAAGGACTTGCTATTTTCCGCACCGGCCGGAGCGCGGGCAACCTTGGGTCTGGACCCCGGTATCCGCACCGGCGTCAAAGCGGCCGTTGTCGACGCCACCGGGAAGGTGGTCGCAACGGATACGCTCTACCCGTTTCAGCCCAAGAACGATCTGCGGGGCGCGCAGGCGGCCATTCTGAACTTGGTTGCCACCAACAAGATCGAGCTGATCGCCATCGGCAACGGCACCGCCAGCCGCGAAACTGAGAAAATGGTTGCCGACGCGCTGAAGCTGTTGCCCAAAACCGCTAAGACCCCAACAAAGGTGGTGGTGTCCGAAGCGGGCGCCTCGGTCTATTCCGCCTCGGAACTGGCCGCGCGCGAGTTTCCCGATCTCGACGTTTCCTTGCGCGGTGCCGTGTCCATCGCCCGACGGCTACAGGACCCTCTGGCCGAACTGGTCAAGATCGAACCTAAATCGATTGGCGTCGGCCAGTATCAACATGACGTGGATCAGCACCGCCTGTCACAATCCCTTGCCTCGGTGATCGAGGACGTGGTGAACGCGGTGGGCGTCGATCTGAACACGGCCTCGGCCCCCCTGCTCTCTCACGTCTCTGGCCTGGGCCCCGGGCTGGCCGAAGCGATTGTGCTGCACCGCGACCTGAACGGCGCGTTTCAATCACGCAAAGAGTTGCTGAAAGTGGCACGTCTTGGCCCCCGTGCTTATGAGCAATGTGCGGGCTTTTTGCGCATACGCGACGGCTCGGAACCTTTGGACGCGTCGTCGGTTCACCCCGAAGCCTATGACGTGGCGCGCCGGGTTGTATCCGCTTGCGGACGCGACATCCGGCAGATCATGGGCCATTGCGGCGCTTTGAAAGGACTGCGAGCTGAGCAATTCGTCAACGACACGTTCGGCCTGCCGACCGTTCGGGATATCTTTGCCGAATTGGAAAAACCCGGCCGCGATCCAAGACCGAGTTTTGTTACCGCCTCGTTCACCGATGGCGTCGAAGAGATCACCGATCTCAAACCGGGTATGGTGCTGGAAGGTACTGTCACCAATGTCGCCGCCTTTGGAGCCTTCGTTGATATCGGCGTGCATCAGGACGGGCTGGTGCATGTCAGCCAACTGGCGGACCGGTTCGTCAAGGACCCGCATGAGGTGGTCAAAACCGGCCAGGTTGTCAAAGTCACAGTGGTCGAAGTGGATGTTCCCCGCAAACGGATCGGCCTGACGATGCGCAAGGATGGCGGTGCCTCAGCGCGCGAGGATCGGGCCAACCGTGAGCCGAAAAAGAGCTTTGGCCACTCAAAGGCCAAAGGAACACAACGCGCAAAATCTGACGATAATGCACACAACAGCGCATTCGCGGATGCACTCAAGTCGGCGATGAAAGACCGTTGATGTTCTAAGGGGCCGCTTACGGCCCCTTCTTCCGATGCTTAGGTAAATGCGTCGGGCTCAAGTTCTTCCCAGAAATCGAAGATGGCGTTGGCGTTCAGACCCGAGCGCCAGCTATGAGTGCGGAAATGCTCTCGGTCCAGATCATTGTCGAGCCCTGCCAGAAACAGCCGTTTATCTGCATCCCTTTGTGTGGGGTTTCGCCGCGAAACCAGCTCTTCGACGATTAACAGTTTACGCGAACGCTCGGCCCGTTCCGCAGCGCGCACGGCATAGGCCTGATCCTCGAGCGCCTTTTCGGCCTCGCGCACGCGCGCAGCCTCAACGGCTTCGGGACTGGGTTCAACCGGTGCTTCTTTTTCCGGCGGCTGGTAGTCGTCCCGCAAAGCCGCGGACAAATAGCCGACCGTAGATTTCACGTCACCCTGTCCGCTGACATAGTCCAGCTTCTGCTGCACGTAGTCCTCGCCATGTTCAGCGATCCATTGACGTGCCAGCCGATCCGACACCCCCTGTTTGCGCAGCGTCTTGTAGACCTGCAGGTTGCGAACGCCATCACTGTCATCGATTTCGAACATCGCCTTTTGTGGGTTTCCCTTGATCAGAAACCGGATATCGGTGACCGTCCGCCCCTTTTTCTGAAACTCTGGCTCGATCAGAATGTCTGAGCTCTTGTTTACTTCGGCAACGGCTGGCTTGATGATCTTCGCGTTCAGGTGTTTGAAGCTGCTGTAGTAGTCGCTGCCATCCACCCCCATAAGCTTGCGGAACACATCCAGCGCCCACCATCCGGTCGAACCCGTCCGAACGAAGCGATAGCAATTCTCATAAAGCGCCAGACCATGACCCGAACTGAAGTTCCTTTGGATCTGGACGTTGATCAGCGCATAGATTTTTGGATCATAGAGTTTCTGAGCCAGAGCCGGAGAATAAGCGTACTCGCAAATCCCGTTCTTCAGTTTGGCAAAACTGAGCAGCGAGGAAACTCCCCATTCCTGCCGGCCCTGTTCGTCCAGCATGTCCCACTCAGCGACGGTTTCGGCCAGCGCCCGCAAGCTGGCGCGTAGCGTGTCGAAATCGTTGGAATTGTAGCCAACCATCATCGCAAGGGTTCGTGCGTCAATTGTGTGCGTCGGCGCAGAGGTCAAAGCGTCATAGGCATTCAGCAACAGGACATTGGACAGCTTGCGCTGCAGCAGTGTCAGCTTGCCGCTGATGTGAATCGCGGCGACGTTTTTCTTGACCGTCTCTCGGCGCAAAGCGCCGGAAAGCTGGTCCATATCCAATTGTGTATCCGGCATGATTCTGCCTGGCTGCTCGCTTTCGGTATATCTGACATGAAAAGTACCTACGGATCAAATCAATTTGGGTACCCAAATACAGGAATGAGAGAATCCCGTAACCGGGTACCTTAAGTGAGATCTCTCAAAATTATCCACAGAACTGATACCCGCAAGCGTTCTAAATGGACTCCGCCCGCGAAGCCGCGCTGCCGAGAAGCCCGGATTTAGGGTCTAAACTGGCTGAAAATTCAATGCCCTGCGAATCGGCTCCCTTCTTCCCGGAATCCGGAACCTTTCGTCCTGCATATGGGGACCTTTGATACTGTAATCGGGTACCTTTGATCCTGTTTTCAGGTACCTTTGTTGGCATTACATCTTGTTTTAAATGGTTTTTTTTGCCGCAAAGATTCTAAACTATCTAAAAATAATAAACTCTTTGTTGGTCATTGTGCTCCTTTTTCCTTGAGTTTCGTGGCGAAACCGAGTGCCTTAACCATATTCTGTGGAAAACCCGCGTTCAAAGGATAGCGTCAACGTAAAATGTTCGCTATGGTGGGCAATATACGCCGGTAAGGCGAACATTATCCGAGGCATCGACAGTGAATAAATCTACCCAACCTCCTCTGCCGCCCTATTTGAACTTGGACCCCGAGCTTGCAGCGGAAAAGCTGCCCGATCCTATCGGCACCTCTCGATTCGCAAAAGCGGCTACATTCTGTGCCAAGGGGCGCGAAGACTTGGCCCGCCGGGGATACGCCCCGGATGGAGAGAAAAGACTGCGCCGTTTTTCAATTTGGGAAATCACCAAATATTTGATTCCGGTGGCACCGGCCCATCTGCGCCGGGTTTTAAAGGCCAACCCGGACCTGCCACAAGGAGAAGGCGAGGCCGGTTCGAAATGGTTCACGCTCGAGGAAGTGCTCATACTCAGGAAGCACTTCGCCGCCGAAGGCGTCAGCACCAAGGAATATTTGCCGTACCGGCCGGAAGGGTTGCCCGCCAAAGTCGTAGCAGTTGCCAATTTCAAAGGCGGTGTCGGCAAAACCTCGACCGCCGCGCATCTGGCCATGTCTGCCGCATTGGACGGGTATAAAGTACTGGTCATCGATCTGGACAGTCAGGGGTCGATGACCTCAATTCTGGGCGGGAATGTTGCAGATGAATGGCAAACGGTGTTTCCCCTGATTGCGAAGGATTATGCACGTGCCGTACAGGAGGAAAACAGGGTCAGGGATGCAGCGGGCCAGCCTGAAATTCCCCTGGATGAAACCCTGCAGGAGGCGCTAAACACCCTGCCCCGTGATGTAATTCAAAAAACGCACTGGCCTAACATCGATCTGATTGGCGCCCAGCTGAACCTTTATTGGGCCGAATTTCAGATCCCGGTCTGGCGCATGGGTCTGCGCAGTTGGCCGCTGTGGGACGGATTGACCAATTTCCTGCATGACGAGGGCGTTCTGAGCGATTACGACATCGTGTTCCTCGATACGCCTCCTGCACTTGGGTACCTAACGATTAATGCGTTGGCCGCCGCCGACATTCTGCTGGTTCCCTTGGGCGCGTCGTTTCTTGAATTTGACTCGACAGGGCGGTTTTTCGACATGCTCTACACGACTTTTGCAAGCATTGAGGACGGCGAGAACGCGGCTCAAAGAGCGGCGGGTTTGCCCGAGCTCAAGTTTGAGTGGGATGTAGTCCGGGCAATCATCACCCGGTTTGACGCCAGTCAACAGACGGATATGGCCAACGTGATCCAGGCCTATTTCGGGGATTTCATGAACGCGTACCGGCAAGATTATACGGCGTTGGTCGGGCAGGCCGGTGAGCAGGTCAACGGCATCTATGAAGCCGACTACAGGGATTTCAACCGAGACACATACGTGAGGGGCCGGGAAACATTTGACCGCACCTATGCCGAATTCAAGCAGGTTCTGATTGGATGCTGGTGGCGCGATGCACAGATGGGAGGAGAAGCAGATGGCTAAACGCAGAAGATTGACCGCTCCGAATACCGAGGAACTGGAACAACTTGAGGCCGGTTTCGCGGCGAAACCCTCAATCAGCCCGTTTGAGACCAAGTCGTCGACGCCTCCGATTGCTCAGGTCGCGGCAGAAGCTGCGACTTTGAATGGCATGACCGCCGTCACGGATCGGCTTGCACTGGCGCAGGACCAGGGGGATGCCGCCCGGTGGCGCGATGCTCAGGATGCGGGATTGGTGGCGGAGCGGTTGCCGCTGGATCAGATTGATGCGGACTACATTCGCCGCGACCGGATGGTCGAAGACGAAGAGGCCATGGCAGAACTGCTCGAGTCTCTGCGTGTCCACGGTCTGCGTACTCCAGTCGAGGTGACACGGGATGGGGATGGCTACGGGCTGATCTCGGGGTTCCGACGTTTAAATGCCTTTCGGCGCCTTGCTGAAACAGATTCGCGTTTTGCTGATATTCCTGCCTTCATCCGCGAGGCGGGGTCCGGGCAGGGCGCCTATGTGTCCATGGTCGAAGAAAATGAGCTTCGGGCGAATATCAGCCCTTATGAACGCGGTCGCATTGCGGCGCTGGCTGCGGGGCAGGGGGTGTTCGAATCGACCGAAGCCGCCGTCGATGTCCTGTTTGCCGCGGCGTCCAAGGCAAAACGATCCAAGGTTCGCAGCTTTGCAATGGTGCATGAAGCGTTGGGTGACCTGTTGCAACATCCCGTTGCTTTGTCCGAGAAGTCCGGCTTGAAACTGGCCTCGGCATTGCGGGACGGCGCGCAGACCAAACTGCGACAGGCGCTTGCTGGGGTAGGGGAGTTGGATCCGAAATCGGAATGGGCCCTGCTGGAAGCTGCCTTGAAGACATCGCCCACGCCTGCAAAGGAAAAGGCACGCGGGGGACGTCCACAGCAGGTTCAGCGGCTTTCGCCCGTCGCTCTGTCCGGGGGTGGCAATATTGTGGCCGAGGTTTCTGCCGGGGAAATGCGTATTCGCATTCGGGGGAAAGATGTCTCTTCCGAAGATGCACAGGTCATCCTAGGGCAGCTTGCTGAATACCTTGGAGAGTTTCGCAGCGAAACCTGATCCTGAACCAAATCACCCAGTGAATTTATGGGCTTACTTGTGATGAGCAAAAAGGCTAGATTTTGCACACCATATCAGTTTTGTTGTGTTTTCTATTGGTGACTGCGTAGATGGAGTGGTCGTGTCGCAAACGTTGGGTCGAAGTTGACGAAATCGCGTGCCCTAGTGCTTGTTGCTTTCAAATCAATCGCGAGCGGGTTTCAGAATGGTTTCTTTGAAAGGCTGCCACTTCCCCAAGGATGTGGTCTTGTACGCTGTATTTTTCTATTTGCGCCACACTGTTTCCTATCGCGACCTTGAGGAAATCATGGCTGAACGGGGCGTATCGGTCGACCACGCCACATTGAATGGATGGGTTGTGAAGTATTCACCGATGATCGCAGCGCGCGCGCAATCGAAAAAGCGCCCAACACAGAAATCTTGGAGAATGGACGAGACTTACATCCGTGTGCGCGGCAATTGGGTGTATCTCTACCGGGCTGTCGATAAAGCAGGGAACACCCTTGATTTTATGCTGTCTGAGCGAAGGAACGGTCCCGCAGCAACCAGGTTCTTTGCCAAAGCGCTGTCATCAAACGGAATCCCAGACAAAATCGTCATCGATAAGAGCGGAGCTAATGCAACCGGTATTCGAGAAGTGAACAGAATCCTGAAGCGATTTGGTTGCCCGGCTAAAGGGTTTTGTTGCAAAGATTTGAGCCCGTTGAGTTGTTTCAGCAACCGCTTGTGCGTCAGGTGGCGAGCTCAGCGAACTGCTGAAATGGGCAG
>NZ_JBQFRE010000014.1:0-77234 GCF_056537245.1 Ruegeria sp. CG11 | reverse complement strand
AATTTCGCGCAACTCAACTTTGACACCCGAACACGCCAACGCGAGGCGGGCCCTGATTGCATACGGGCAGCGGCGGAACGTCCATAAGATATAGCGAACGTCCGAAATGACGAGCCACGCCGCAACGTCTTGACCGATCAGTGAAAGGCAGGTTTGGTCCGTTTTTCAAAATTAAGATCCGAATTAGCTGTAACTCAGACAGTCAGAGGCAACATTAGTTGGCGGAAAGGTAAGTTAACTGGTCAAAAGGCAAAATATCTCTGCATTTGACACCTTGTTTTATTGGTCGGAGTGAGAGGATTCGAACCTCCGACCCCTGCCTCCCGAAGACAGTGCTCTACCAGGCTGAGCTACACTCCGACCGTGGCGGGTGATCTATACCCGGGGATTTGGATGTGCAAGAGGGATTCTGAAGTCCTTTGCAGGAATTCCCGGGGGACGATTGACGCTGAATTCCCATCAGGGCAGGGGATCGGTTCGGTAGAGCCGGATTTTCGTGCCACCATGATCCACGACGGGGCCCGGGGCCAGCAATGGCAGGCGGGTCGCGCGGGCAAGCGACTGGCTGCTGGTCACGATACCTGCACGCCAGCCGCTGAACCGTGACATCAGAACTTTTCCCAGGCTGCCGTACAGAGAGCGCAGACGCTTTTCGTCTCCGATCCTGGCGCCATAGGGCGGGTTCACGATGACCAAGCCTGCGGGTCCCGCCGGAGGTTTGATGTCACTGACCGACTTACACTGAAACCGGGTGTGCACGGCAACTCCGGCACGGTCGGCATTGGTGGTGGCCGCGTCGACAGCGCCGGTGTTTCGGTCGGAGCCGTAAAACACCATGTCTGTTTCCGACCGCGGGTCGTTCAGTTGCATCGAAGCCCAGATTTCCGAATCGAACCCCTGCAGGTCTTCGAAGGCAAAATGACGGGACCGGCCGGGGTTCAGCCCCAAAGCGATCTCGGCCGCTTCGATGACAAACGTCCCCGAACCGCACATCGGGTCCAAAACCGGTTCCGACCCGTCGAAGCCGCATTCCCGCAGGAACATCGCCGCCATCGTTTCGCGCATCGGCGCCTTGGCAACGGCCGGCTTATGGCCGCGCTTGTGCAGCGGCTCGCCCGAAGTATCGACGGACAAGGTACAGATGTCCTTTTCGATGCGCAGCAAAACCCGCAGACCCGCGTCCGACGAAATCGGAGCGCCCAACGTGCCCGTGATCGCCTGCTCGATCCTCTGACGAGCTGCGCCCGCGTGATAGATACGCGACTTGCGGCTGGTGGCCTCGACCTTAACCGGAATATCGGGGCGCAGCACATCTGACCACGGAAACTTGCGCGCCCGCTTGTCGAGCTGCGCCAGGTGGACCGCGGGAAAGCTGCCCAAACGGACCAGAACCTTGTTGGCCCCGCGCAGACACAGGTTCGCGCGCCAGACCTCGGGCCAGCCTCCTCGGCAACTGACACCGCCGGGTACGATATTGGCAGCCGCGAATCCCTTTTCGACGGCTTCGACGTGCAAAGGCGCCTCAAGCCCCGGGGTGGCCACCAGAAAAATCTCAAGATCGGTCGTCTGTTCCATTGGATGTGCTTACACTGGAAGCTTTCCGGGTGCGACACGCAAATTGAGCTGCGACAAAACGTAAGTCTTCACAGGAAAGTGCCATTCAAAGTGCAGTTTTGGCGGTAACAGGTTTGCTTTTAGCATCATCCCCGCGTAAAGGACCTCCAATCAGAATTACGCCCGCGGAATTCGGACGCATTTCGACGCTTTTGCGACGACTGTTTAGAAATCCCGCGTTATTGTCTGACCCTGAAAAGGTGTCGGCAAGGCTGGCGCAGGTAAAGAGGCTTGGAAGACAGTAGCGACATGCAAACTTTCAAACTGAAAAAAGGGTTGGAGTTGCCGGTGCAGGGCGCGCCGGAACAAACCATCCATCCGGGACCAGAATTTAACACCGTCGGGGTGTTGGGGGGCGACTACCTTGGCCTGAAACCGCGTATGCTGGTTCAGGAAGGTGACGCGGTTCAGCGCGGCACACCGCTGTTCTGTCACAAGGACGCACCCGAGGCGATGATGGTCGCCCCGCTTGGCGGTAAAGTCGTAGCCATCAACCGTGGTGCCCGGCGTGTATTGCAGAGCGTCGTGATCGAGGTTTCGGACCCCAACGACAGCGGTATCGACTTCTCGGGCATCGGCAACGCGGACAGCGCCGAAGGTGTGACCGAAAAGCTGTGCGCAGCGGGCCTGTGGACGGCCTTCCGCACGCGGCCTTATTCGAAGATGCCGGTGCCGGGCAGCAAACCGGCAGCGATTTTCGTCACCGCGATGGACAGTGAGCCGCTGGCAGCTGATGCGGCGGTGATCATCGCCGACGCTGGTGAAGCTTTTGCCGCAGGTCTGAGCGTGCTTACCAAGCTGACCGAGGGCAAAACCTATCTGTGCCAAAAGGACGGTGATTCCATTCCGGGCGCAGATGTGACTGGTGTCGAAGCTGCGGCCTTCTCCGGCCCGCACCCTGCAGGTCTGGCAGGCACGCATATTCACTTCCTCGAGCCGCTGGCAGGCGACAAGCAGGTTTGGACCATCGGCTATCAAGACGTGATCGCGATTGGCCGGCTGTTCCAAACCGGACACCTGGACCCCAACGTCGTGATCGCTCTCAGCGGCCCCGGTGCGCGGCAACCGCGGTTGATCCGTACCGTCATGGGCGCCTCGACCGATGATCTGACCCGCGATGAGGTCGATGTGGACGGCACCGCCCGGATCATTTCGGGCTCGATACTGTCTGGTGTGCAGGCGGACGGGCCGACCGCCTATCTGGGGCGCTTCGCTCGTCAGATTTCGATCATTCGTGAAGACCACGACCAGCACACTATGGGCTGGATTCTTCCGATGCCGTCGAAATTCGCAATCCAGCCGGTTCTGGGCTCGGCCTTTGCACGTAAGCTCTACAAACTGACCAGCAACCTGAACGGTGGTCGCCGGGCGATGGTGCCGACGGGAACGTTCGAAGAGCTGATGCCGCAGGACTATCTGCCGACACAGCTGTTGCGGGCGCTGCTGGTGATGGACACCGATACCGCTCAGGCACTGGGCGCGCTGGAGCTGGACGAAGAGGATCTGGGCCTTGTCGGCTTTGCCTGTCCGGCAAAATATGAATACGGGCTGGCGCTGCGCGACTGCCTGACCAAAATTGAAAAGGAGGGCTGATCCGAATGGGTTTGCGCAGCTTCTTTGACCGGATTGAGCCGAACTTTACCAAGGGCGGCAAGTACGAGAAGCTTTTCCCCATCTACGAGATGGTCGAAAGCTTCATCTACACTCCGAAAACCGTAACCACCGTTGCCCCCCATGCGCGGTCCTATGTGGATATGAAGCGGATCATGACTTATGTCGTGATCGCGACGATCCCATGTATCCTGTGGGGGATGTGGAACACCGGCTATCAGGCGAACTCGGCCATTGCCACGCTGGGGCCGGAATCGGCCACTGGCTGGCGGATCGCGCTGCTGCAGATGTTCGGCATTTCGCTGGACCCGTCCAGCATCTTTGCCAATGTCATGCACGGGCTGCTCTACTTCCTGCCGATCTATATTGTGACGCTAGTCGCAGGTGGTATTTTCGAGGTCATCTTCGCCACCGTACGCGGGCACGAGGTAAACGAAGGTTTCCTTGTGACCTCAATGCTTTACACGCTGATCATGCCGGCTACCACGCCGCTATGGCAGGTGGCATTGGGCATCATCTTTGGCGTTGTGATCGGCAAAGAGGTGTTTGGCGGCACCGGCAAGAACTTCCTCAACCCTGCGTTGGTTGGCCGCGCGTTCCTGTATTTCGCTTATCCGGCGCAAATGTCGGGTGACGCGATCTGGACCCCGGTTGACGGGTTCTCGGGCGCGACGGCGCTGGCCGTTTCTGCGGCTGACGGGATGCAGGCGCTGGCCGCCGAGGGTATTACCTGGTGGAGCGCCTTTTACGGCACCATTCAGGGCAGCTTTGGCGAAACCTCGACGCTGGCCTGTATCATCGGTCTGGTCTTCCTGCTGGTGACAAAAATTGCCAATTACCGCCTGATTGTGGGCTGCCTGGCCGGGACGATCGTGTTCACATGGCTGCTGAATCTGATCGGGTCGAACACCAACCCGATGTTTGCGATGCCCTGGTACTGGCACATCGTGCTGGGCGGATATGCGTTCGGTCTGGCCTTCATGGTGACCGAACCGGTATCGGCAAGCCACACCAATCTGGGCCGCTACATCTATGGCGCGCTGATCGGTGTCATGGTTGTGCTGATCCGCGTCCTCAACCCGGCTTTCCCCGAAGGCATGATGCTGGCCATCCTGTTCGGAAACGTCTTTGCACCGCTGATCGACTATTTCGTCGTTCAGGCCAACATCAAACGGAGGGCGCGTCGCCATGTCTGATACGCAATCCCAAGAACCAAAAGGCGCGATTGCCAAGTTTCTGGCGGCTTCGCCGGATTCGGTTGGCAAGACGATCTTCATCGCCGTGGCTGTCTGCCTTGTGGCCTCGATGGTCGTGTCCGCCGCTGCAGTCAGCCTGCGCCCGGTGCAGGAAGCAAACGCGCTGAAGGACAAACAGGTGAACGTTCTGCAGGTGGCGGGAGTTTATGAGCCCGGCATCGATGTCTCCGAAGCCTTCGCCGCGTTTGAGCCACATGTGCTGGAACTGGCCACAGGCGAGTTCGTCGATGATCAGTTCGACCCGGCCACCTTCGACGATATCGCAGCCGCCAGTGACCCCGAGTTGAGCGTCGCGCTGGACAACGACCCGGCAGGGATCGGCCGCAAGGCAAAGTACCGCGTGATCTATCTGCTGCGTGACGATGCCGGCGATCTGGACAAGGTGATCCTGCCTCTGCACGGCTACGGGCTATGGTCCACGCTCTACGGCTTCATCGCGCTGGAGAACAACGGCAACGATATTTACGGCCTGCAGTTCTATCAGCATGGCGAAACCCCGGGCCTGGGTGCCGAGGTGGACAATCCGCGCTGGAAAGCGCTGTGGAGCGGTAAGAAGCTGCGTGATGGCGCGGGCGATCTGCAGATCACCGTCGCCAAGTCGCAGCCTGCTGCTGGCCCAGACTTCTATGTCGATGCGCTGGCCGGTGCCACGCTGACATCCGTGGGTGTCGATAACCTGGTAAGATTCTGGATGGGTGACGCGGGCTACGCTCCGTTCCTGGCCAAACTGCAAGCAGGAGAGTTCTAATGTCTCAGACCAAGAAAGAGATGCTGGTCGACCCGCTTGTCGACAACAACCCGATCACGCTGCAGGTTCTGGGTATCTGTTCCGCACTGGCGGTGACCTCGTCGCTGCAGGTGGCCTTTGTGATGGCGCTGGCGGTGACCTTCGTGACCGCTTTCTCGTCAATGTTCATTTCGATCCTGCGCAACCAAATCCCGGGCTCGATCCGGATCATCGTGCAGATGGTGATCATCGCCTCGCTGGTGATCCTGGTGGATCAGGTTCTCAAGGCCTATGCCTTTGAGATTTCGAAAACCCTGTCGGTTTTCGTTGGCCTGATCATCACCAACTGTATCGTGATGGGCCGCGCCGAAGCGTTTGCGATGAAGAACCCGCCGATGGCGTCGTTCATCGACGGCGTGGGCAACGGCATGGGCTATGGCCTGATCCTGATGCTGGTTGGTTTTATCCGCGAACTGTTCGGCGCCGGGTCGCTGTTCGGTGTCACCATTCTGGAGACCATCAACAACGGTGGCTGGTATGTGCCCAACGGCATGTTGCTGCTGCCGCCGTCGGCGTTCTTCATCATCGGTCTGATCATCTGGGCCTTCCGCACATGGAAGCCGAACCAGGTGGAAGAGCGTGAATACAAAATTCAGCAGGTAGAGGCCCACTGATGGAAGGTCTGATCTCACTGGCCGTAAAGGCCATCTTTGTCGAAAACCTTGCGCTCAGCTTCTTCCTCGGGATGTGTACCTTCATCGCCGTCTCCAAGAAGATTTCGACCGCGCTGGGTCTGGGCATCTCGGTTATGGTCGTTCAGGCGATCACCGTGCCTGCCAACAACCTGCTGCTGAACTATCTGCTGAAGCCGGGCGCACTGGCCTGGGCCGGGTTCCCGGATGTGGACCTGACCTTCCTTGGCCTGATCTCGTATATCGGTGTAATCGCGGCGATGGTTCAGATCCTCGAGATGGTTTTGGACAAGTATTTCCCGCCGCTCTACAACGCGCTGGGGATCTTCCTGCCGCTGATCACTGTGAACTGTGCGATCCTGGGTGGCTCGCTGTTCATGGTGGAGCGCGACTACAACTTTGCCGAGGCCACCACCTATGGTCTGTCCTCCGGCTTTGGCTGGGCGCTGGCGATCACCGCGATGGCCGGTGTACGCGAAAAGCTGAAATACTCGGACATTCCCGACGGACTGCAAGGTCTGGGCATCACCTTCATCACCGCAGGTCTGATGGCGATGGCCTTCATGTCCTTCTCGGGCGTGAAACTGTAAGGAGGGCGCAATGGAAACTTTTAGCCTTGGCGTAATCCTTTTCACGCTGATCGTTCTGGCGCTGGTCGCCATCATCATGGCCGCACGCTCGCGTCTGGTCTCGACCGGCAACGTCAACATCACCATCAACGGTGAGAAAACCATCTCGGTGCCCGCAGGCGGCAAGCTGCTGCAAACGCTGGCAGCCGAGAAGCTGTTCGTCCCCTCTGCCTGTGGCGGTGGCGGCACCTGCGCGCAGTGTCGGGTGAAGGTGCATTCGGGTGGCGGCTCGATCCTGCCGACTGAGGAAAGCCACATCACCAAGCGCGAAGCCTCCTGCGGTGACCGTCTGTCCTGTCAGGTTGCGGTCAAGCAGGACATGGACATCGAGGTTCCCGAAGAGGTCTTCGGAGTCAAGAAATGGGAATGTACCGTTCGCTCGAACGACAACGTGGCAACCTTCATCAAGGCGCTGACTCTGGATCTGCCGGAAGGTGAAGACGTCAATTTCCGCGCCGGTGGCTACATCCAGATCGAAGCCCCTGCACACGCATTGAAATACACCGATTTCGACGTGCAGGAGGAGTACCGCGAAGATTGGGACCGCTTCAATCTGTGGCAGTATGAATCGGTTGTGAACGAACCGATCGAGCGCGCCTATTCGATGGCCAACTACCCGGATGAAAAGGGCATGATCATGCTGAACGTCCGGGTCGCCTCACCGCCTCCGGGATCGGAAGGTATCCCTCCGGGTCAGATGTCGTCGTACATCTTCAACCTGAAGCCGGGCGACAAGGTTACGATCTCAGGCCCGTTTGGTGAATTCTTCGCCCGCGAGACAGAAAAAGAGATGGTCTTCATCGGCGGTGGTGCCGGTATGGCGCCAATGCGCAGCCACATCTTTGACCAGCTCAAGCGTCTTGAGAACCGCAACCGCAAGATCAGCTTCTGGTACGGTGCGCGGTCGAAGAAAGAGATGTTCTTTGTCGAAGATTTCGACTCTCTGGCCGAAGAATTCGACAATTTCGAATGGCACGTGGCTCTGTCGGACGCGCAGCCAGAGGACAATTGGAAAGGCTACACCGGCTTCATCCACAACGTCTTGTTCGAAGAATACCTCAAGAACCACCCCGCGCCCGAGGATTGCGAGTTCTACATGTGTGGCCCGCCAATCATGAACCAGTCGGTCATCAACATGCTACTGGATCTGGGTGTGGACCGCGAAGACATCATGCTCGACGATTTCGGCGGGTAAGAAACGAAAAACCGGCGCACCACGCGCCGGTTTTTTTTACAGGCGCAGGTCGCTGGCCTCTTTGGGCAGGCAGGATTTGACGTCGAAGACGACGCTCTGGTCCTTGCCATAGCCGCGTACTTGCGCGGGATTGAGGTCCAGAAACTCCCGATGCGCCACCGCCAGCACCACCGCGTCATAGGTGGCATTCTGAGGGTGTTCGATCAGTGAGATCCCATACTCGGCCTCAGCGGCGCGCGGATCGGCATGAGGGTCATAGACGTCCACGGTGACGCCGTAATCCTGTAGCTCTTCGATGATATCGACGACGCGCGTGTTGCGCAGGTCGGGGCAGTTTTCCTTGAAGGTCAGGCCCATCACCAAAACCCGCGCCGCGCCCACATTGATCCCGTCGCGCATCATCCGTTTGACCAGTTGCGAGACGACATAGCCGCCCATGCTGTCATTCAACCGCCGCCCCGCCAGAATGATCTGGGGGTGATGACCAACAGCCTCGGCCTTGTGGGTCAGGTAATAGGGGTCGACGCCTATGCAGTGCCCGCCAACCAGACCGGGACGGAAGGGCAGGAAGTTCCATTTGGTGCCCGCCGCCCGCAAAACGGCATCCGTGTCGATATCCATACGGCCAAAGATCATCGCCAGTTCGTTAACCAGCGCGATGTTCAGGTCACGCTGCGTGTTCTCGATTACCTTCGCAGCCTCGGCCACTCGGATGCTTTCGGCCTTGTGAGTGCCCGCCGCGATGATCCGGGCGTAAAGTGCATCCACCAGATCGGCCACTTCAGGGGTCGAGCCGGAGGTCACCTTGCAGATATCCGAGATCCTGTGGGTCTTGTCACCGGGATTGATCCGCTCGGGGCTGTACCCGGCAAAAAAATCGCGGTTGAAGGTCAGGCCAGATGTGCGTTCCAGAACCGGCACGCAGTCTTCCTCGGTCGCGCCAGGGTAGACGGTGGATTCATAGATCACCAGATCACCGGGGTTCAGCAGCCCTCCAACCATTTCAGACGCCGCAAGCAGGGGGGACAGATCGGGCTGCTTGCCATTGGTGATCGGGGTAGGGACCGTAACGATATAGGTGTCACACGCGTCCAGATCGGACATGTCGGTCGTGAAAACCAAGCCAGAGGCGGCGGCCAGGTCTTCCGGCTCAACCTCTTGCGTTGCATCCAGCCCCGCGCGCAGGGCTTCAATCCGGTCCGGGTTGATATCATAGCCCACGACCGGGCCGATCTTGCCAAAGGCCACGGCCAGCGGCAGACCAACATACCCTAGGCCAATAACAGCGATCCGACGGGAATTCGGGTTGGTTTCAAGCATCACGGCCCCTCGGGTCACTTTTGGTGGTAGTCACGGAACCATTCGACAAAACGCGCGATCCCGTCTTTGAAATCCGTCTGCGGTCGATAGCCGGTCAGCCGTTGCAGCAGATCGTTGTCGGCCCATGTCGCAGGTACGTCGCCCATTTGCATCGGCATGTAGTTGCGGATGGCCTTTTTCCCCAGCGCCTCTTCGATGGCTTCGACAAAGTCCATCAACCGGACCTTGTCACCGTTGCCGATATTGACCACACGCCACGGTGCCGCGTGGGAAAGGCTGTCGCCTTCCTCAATCTCGTCCGCATTGGCCGGACGCTCGGGCGGGACATCGATCAACAGCCTGATACCGCGCACAAGGTCTTCCACATAGGTGAAGTCGCGATACATGTCGCCGTGGTTGTAGATGTCGATAGGACGGTCATCCAGGATCGCATCCACGAATTTGTACAGTGCCAGATCGGGCCGCCCCCATGTTCCATAGACAGTGAAGAACCGGAACATCGTGGTCGGCAGGTTCCACAAATGGGCATAGGAATGGCCCATCGCCTCATTCGCCTTTTTGGTCGCGGCGTAAATGGTCAGGGGGGCGTCGGCCTTTTCCACCTCGGTAAAGGGCATGACCTCGTTGGCGCCATAAACCGAAGAGGTCGAGGCCATCAGAAGGTGCTCGACCTCATGCTGCCGGGCGACCTCCATCACATTGAAAGTCCCGACCACGTTCGAGCTGACATAACTGCGCGGATCTTCGAGGCTGTAGCGCACCCCTGCCTGCGCGGCAAGGTGGACGATCACCTCGGGCTGAAACTCATCGGCGATCTGCTTCAGGCGTTCGTGATTTTCCAGCAGGTCCTCGGTCGCGGAAAATCCAGGTGTCTGCAACAGCATCTGATGACGGCGGCGTTTCAGGGTGACGTCATAATAGTCCGTCATCCCGTCATAGCCATGCACGCGGAATCCTTCGGACAGCAGCAGCTTTGCCAGATGGAACCCGATAAAGCCCGCCGTGCCCGTGACCAGAACTCGTTTCATGCAACCCTCGACCTTAACACAATCTTTGACGCATCAGGGACACTGTCGTTGGGGCAAGGTCAAGGAGATTCTGGGCGAAATCGCTTAGCCGACGATCATCTGCTTCATCCGAAGCGCTTCGTATTCCAGCTCTTCCAGACGGAAATGTACAACGTCGCCGATAGTGATGACGCCGCACAAGTTGCCGTCACGCAGAACCGGCATGTGGCGGAACCGGCCTTCGGTCATGGATTTCAGAACATCGTTCAGATAATCATCCGGCGTACAGGTCTTGACCTCGTGCGTCATCAGGTCTTCGACCGCTTGCGGCAGGGTCTGGCCGGGCGTGTCCGCCATGCGCCGCACGATGTCGCGCTCGGACAGGATACCCAGCAAGGCGCCGTTCTGGTCGGTCACCAGCACCGCACCGATCCGCTTTTCCTTGAGTGTGTTGACCACGGAATGGATCGTCTCGTTCGGACGCACCGAAAACACCGCATCCCCTTTACCTTCCAGCAACTTGGCCACGGTTGTCTGCGAGTGCGACAGGTTCGACTCGGTCGATTGGCTGTACGTGGTCTTGTCAGCCTTGTCGCCACGCGATGGCGATTGGTAAGAGGTTGGGGCCATGGGCAATCTCCTTCATGGTTATTGCAAAGTCTTTCCCTTTCACCTTAGCGCAGCTAAACGACCTGTATAGGGTGCATTTGCACTGATCGGCGGAAACTCCCGCCAGCGGAGGAACCTTAAGCCTTTGAACGAGCTGTATCTTACCCCACCCGTGGCCGCGCTGATTTTCTTTGCGGTGGTCGTGTGCGGCCATAATTTCCGCATGGCGTGGAAACAGCAGGCGCCGGGATGGCAGAAACGGGCCTGGCTGTTCGGGGTGCCGGCGGGGATCGGCCTTTTGGTTCTGGGCTTTTTGCCGCTGAAGCTGTGACGCCGGTTTGACTCCGGCATGGGTGGCTGGCATATGCCGGGCACTGAATTTTCGGAGACCACCCCATGCGTCTTGTGCCTGTATTGGCCTTTGTCACACTTTTGTCCGGCTGCCTGTTCGACAAGGAGCCCGAAGTGGTCCGCCTGTCGGGTGAGACAATGGGCACAACGTTCAACATCACCGCCATTGGCGAGGATCTGGACGAGGACGCTCTGGCCGCTGCGGTTCAAGAAACCCTGGCCGAGGTCAACGCCAAGATGTCAAACTGGGACCCAAATTCCGAGGTCTCGACCTTTTCCGCCGCAACCAGCACCGATCCGACGCCCGTATCCGCCGAGTTCGCGCAAGTGATGACGGCCGCGAATGAGGTACACGACAAAACCGGCGGCATTTTCGACGTCACCCTCGGCCCGCTGATCGAATTGTGGGGCTTTGGCCCGCGTACGCCGGAAGATCCGGTGCCCTCGGATGCCGAGATTGAGGCCGCGCTGAGCGGCGTTGGCCAAAACCGGTTGCTGACCCTGGATGCCGAGGCGGGCACGCTGGCAAAATCCGAACCCGGCGTCGGCATTAACCTGTCTGCGATCGCCAAGGGCTATGGCATCGACGCCGTGGCCGAGACCCTGCGCGAAGCGGGGATCGAGGATTATCTGGTAGAAATCGGCGGCGATCTGGTCACCAAGGGCCAGAACGACAAGGGCGAAACCTGGCGGATCGGCATCGAAAAACCGCAGGCCGGAGCGCAGACTCCGCAGCTGATCGTATCGGTGGGCGATCTGGGCATGGCCAGCTCAGGCGATTACAAGAATTTCTTCGAGCACGATGGCGTGCGCTATTCGCATATCATCGACCCGACGACGGGCCGTCCGATCACGCACCGGACCACATCGGTCACCGTTCTGGCCGAAAACGCGATGATGGCGGATGCCTGGGCCACGGCGATGCTGGCGCTGGGGCAAGAAAAAGGTCTTGAGCTGGCCGAAAAGCATGAACTTGCCGTGTATTTCATCTCGCGGGATGTGACAGGTGGCGAAGAAGCCTATATCACCGTACACAGCACCGCATTCAAAGACGCGCTTGGCACCAACTAACCGGTAGGACCCACGATGAGCACCTTTATTCTGGCCTTCATTCTGCTAACCCTCGTTGTGGTGGGCATGTCACTGGGCGTGATGCTGATGGGCAAGACCATCAAGGGCAGCTGCGGTGGTTTGAATGCAATCTCGGGCGCAGATAAATGTGTGGTCTGCCAGAAAGACGTCGATCCGAATTCGCCGCTGCGCGACAAGCTCCAATGCAAACGCGCCAGAAAGATGCAGGAGCAGATGGAACGTCAGGCCGAAGCGTAATTTGCACTTCGCCCCGGGCCGGGAATTGGCTAACTAGGTCCCTGACCATCGGGGAGGTAGAGTGGTGGCCAAAGCCAAAAACATCCTGTTCATCATGTTCGACCAGCTGCGCTGGGATTACCTGAGTTGCTACGGCCACCCGCATCTGCATACCCCCAATATTGACCGGCTGGCCGCGCGTGGCGTGCGGTTCGACCGCGCCTATATCCAATCCCCGATCTGCGGCAGCTCACGCATGTCCACTTATACCGGGCGCTATGTGCATTCGCATGGGGCCTCGTGGAACGGTATCCCGCTGAAGGTCGGTGAGATCACGATGGGTGACCATCTGCGCAAGGCGGGTATGGATTGCTGGCTGGTTGGCAAAACCCATATGAAAGCGGATGCCGAAGGCATGGCACGGCTGGGGCTAGAGCCCGACAGCCTGATCGGCGCTCGCGTGGCGGAATGCGGGTTCGACGTCTTCGAACGCGACGATGGGATGCGCCCCGAAGGCCCCGACGGGTTCTATGACCCGAACGGGGCGAGCAAGTACAACAAGTACCTCTCCGACAAAGGCTATGAGAGTGACAACCCCTGGCACGACTTTGCCAACTCCGGTCTGGATGCGGATGGCAATGTTCTGTCGGGCTGGTTCCTGAAGAACTCGAGCGAGGCGGCGAATATCGCCGAAGAAGATAGTGAAACGCCTTATCTGACCGGCCGCGGCATCGAATTCATGGAAAGCCATGACGCCCCGTGGTGCTGTCACCTGAGCTTTATCAAGCCACACTGGCCTTACATTGTGCCTGAACCCTATGCCTCGATGTATGGCCCCGAGCATGTGCTGCCAGTGGTCCGGTCCGAGGCCGAACGTGAGCACGCCCACCCGGTTCTGCGCGCGTTCATGGATACGAAAATCGGCCAGACCTTCTCGCGCCAGGACGTGCGCGAGGCGGTGATCCCCGCCTATATGGGCCTGATCAAACAGGCCGACGATCAGATGGGGCGCCTGTTCGACTGGATGGAGAAAACCGGCCGGATGGAGGACACGATGATCGTGCTGACCTCGGATCACGGCGATTTTCTGGGCGATCATTGGATGGGAGAGAAGACGTTTTTCCACGATGCTTCGACCAAAGTGCCTCTGATCATCTATGACCCATCGCCCGAGGCCGACGCGACGCGCGGCACGGTCAGTGATGCATTGGTGGAATCCATCGACCTCGCCCCGACCTTTGTGGATGTGGCCGGGGGAGAGGTCGCCTCGCATATCCTCGAAGGGCATTCTCTGCTGCCGATCCTGCATGGCCGGCAAGATGAAACGCCGCGCGATGTGGTGATCTGCGAATACGATTACTCCGCCTCGCCCATCGCAGACATGCTGAATGCATCCGTCCGGGATGCGGTGATGTTCATGGTCGCCAACAAGAAATGGAAACTGATCCATTGCGAAGGCGGCCACAGACCCATCCTGTTCGATCTGGAGAATGATCCGGATGAGCTGACAGATCTGGGCGACAGTGCCGACCATACCGAGGTCATCGCTGAGATGTATGACCACCTTTTTGCCTGGACCCGCCGCCCGTCGCAGCGCACCACCCGGTCCGAAGCGCAACTGATAGAGATGCGCACAAAAAGCCGGGGCAGGGGGGTTGTCTTGGGGGTCTATGACGAAAACGAGGCCCCGCTGGACCTGACCGTCAAATATCGCGGGCGCAAAGCCCGGCCTTTTGCTGAATATATCGGCAAGGACAAACCCTCCGGGCATTAAATCTGTCCGGACACCGCCAAAAGGCGGTTCACCCTACGCGGGTCAAACGATAAAAGACCGACCAAGAGCAGTAATCCGGAGAGCCGACATGACCGCCCCAAAACCCGTTGTCCTGTGCATTCTTGATGGTTGGGGCCTGTCCGAGGATACAGAGGCCAACGCGCCTTATCTGGCCAACACACCAACCTTTGACGCGATCATGGCCAATGGTCCGCACGCGACGCTTATCACCCACGGGCCGGATGTGGGTCTTCCAAGCGGTCAGATGGGCAACTCCGAGGTCGGTCACACCAATATCGGCGCTGGCCGCGTTGTCGCGATGGATCTGGGGCAGATTGACCTGGCGATCGAGGATGGCTCGTTCTTCGACAACAACGCCCTGCAGGATTTCATTGCCAAGGTGAAAGCTTCGGGCGGTACTGCGCATTTGATGGGCTTAGTGTCCGATGGCGGGGTGCATGGTCACCTGAACCACATCGTCGCCGCGGCCAAAGCGATCACCGACGCAGGCGTGCCCGTCGCGCTGCACGCGATTACCGATGGCCGCGACGTGGCGCCGAAATCCGCCTTCACCTATATCGCCGAGCTGGAAGAACGACTGCCCGAAGGCGCGCGCATTGTCACCGTCAGCGGGCGCTATTTCGCCATGGACCGCGACAACCGTTGGGAACGCGTCAGCGAGGCCTATGAGGCGATGATCAAGGGGCAGGGCCGAACCTCTGCGACGGCACATGGCGCCATTGACCATGCCTATAACCAGTCTGAAACCGATGAGTTCATCGTGCCGACGGTTCTGGACGGTTTCGACGGTGTGAAAGACGGGGACGGGGTCTTCTGCCTCAACTTCCGCGCCGACCGCGCCCGCGAGATTCTTCGGGCGATTGGTGAGCCGGATTTCTCCGATTTCGACACCGGCCCGTGCCCGCAACTGTCTGCTCTGTTGGGGATGGTCGAATACTCGGACGGCCACAACGCCTATATGACCACCGTATTTCCCAAGCGCGATATCGTGAATACGCTGGGTGAGTGGGTCGCCAAACAGGGTCTGCGTCAGTTCCGCCTGGCCGAGACCGAGAAATACCCGCATGTCACCTTCTTCCTCAACGGCGGCAAGGAAACGCCCGAGGTGGGCGAAGACCGTTACATGCCGAAATCGCCCAAAGTGGCGACCTATGACCTGCAGCCTGAGATGTCCTCGGCCGAGGTGACCGCGAAATTCGTCGAGGCAATCGAAGCAGGCTACGACCTGATCGTCACGAATTACGCCAACCCTGACATGGTCGGCCACACCGGAGACCTGCAGGCGGCAATCAAGGCCTGTGAGGCCGTGGACCAAGGGCTGGCGCAGGTCGTGGCCGCCTTGGAAAAGGCAGGCGGCGCTATGATCGTGACCGCCGACCACGGCAACTGTGAGATGATGGTTGATCCGGAAAGCGGCGGGCCGCACACGGCGCACACGCTGAACCCGGTGCCCGTGGCACTGGTCGGCGGCCCCGAGGGTGCGACGCTGCGCAACGGGCGCCTGTCCGATTTGGCACCCACCCTGTTGCGATTGATGGGCCTGGATCGACCGCCGGAGATGACTGGGAAGAGCCTGCTGTCATGATCATGCGCGCGCTTGTTCTGGCGCTGCTGTTTGCGGCTCCGGTCCATGCACAGACCGACCCGTCCACAGCCGCGCTGAATGCGGCGCAGATGCTCGAGGACGCCTCGGTCGCCCTGACTGAGGCGGACAGTGCCCGTGATCGCGTGCGCGCCCTGACCGAAACCATCCAGGCCTATGAGGCCGGTCTGACCGCCATGCGCGAGGGTTTGCGCCGCGCCGCCACGCGCGAGGCGCAATTGACCGCCGAACTGCGCACCCGCGAAAAGGAAATCGCGCAGTTGCTGGGCGTGTTGCAGACCATTGAGACAACCGCACCGCCGGTTCTGATGCTGCACCCGTCGGGGCCGTTGGGATCGGCCCGGGCAGGGATGATGCTGTCCGAGGTCACACCGGGCCTCAACGCCCGCGCGCAGGCTTTGGCACATGACTTGCAAGAAGTGCAGACCTTGCGCCAATTGCAGCAAAGCGCGGCTGAAACCCTGACCGAAGGGCTGTCCGGCGTCCAGACCGCCAGAACGCAGCTGAGCACCGCCATCGCCGACCGCACCGATCTACCCAGCCGTTTTGTCGAGGACCCGGTGCGCACAGCGATCCTGATCTCCTCCACGGAGACTTTGGAAGGGTTTGCCAGCGGCCTGTCCGAAATTTCCGAAGGTGAAATCGCTGAAACCAGTGCCGATATCTCTGACCGCAAAGGTGAGATCGCATTGCCCGCGCAGGGTGTCCTTCTGCATCGCGCGGGGGAAACGGATGCTGCCGGTGTCAAACGCCCCGGCGTGGTGCTGGGCACGCGTCCCCGCGCGATTGTGACCGCGCCGACAGCCGCCACCATTCGCTATCGCGGACCGCTGCTGGATCTGGGGAATCTGGTGATACTGGAGCCTCAACCCGGGCTTTTGTTCGTGTTTTCGGGCCTGCAAGAGGTTTACGGCAACACCGGGCAAGTGATCCCCGAAGGCACTCCGGTGGGTTTGATGCCCGGTGAAACGCCCGAAATCGGCGCTATTTTGTCAACAAGCGGTGATGGCACTGGAACTGACCGGTCAGAAACGCTCTATATAGAGGTAAGACAGGATAACAGCCCCGTGGACCCGGAATCGTGGTTTCGGACCAGCAAGGATGGATGAACACGTATGAAGAAATTTGTGATGGCCGGTTTGGCCGGAACCTTGGCAGGTATAATCGCAACCACTCAGATCGCAGGCCCTCTGCTGGCGCAGGAGGCCGAGAACAACGCCAGCGTCTATGAGCAACTGGATTTGTTCGGCGACATTTTCGAGCGCATCCGCGCGCAATATGTCGAAGAGGTTGAGCCTGAAGAGCTGATCGAAGCGGCGATTGACGGCATGTTGACCTCGCTGGACCCGCATTCCAGCTATCTTTCGCCCGACGACGCGGAACAGATGCGGGTGCAGACCCGTGGTGAGTTTGGCGGGCTGGGCATCGAGGTCACGCAGGAAGAGGGCTTTGTGAAAGTCGTCTCGCCCATCGACGACACGCCCGCAGATGCGGCGGGGATCGAAGCGGGTGATTTCATCACCCATGTCGATGGCGAAAGCATTCTGGGCCTGACGCTGGACAAGGCAGTGGACCTGATGCGCGGACCTGTGGGTTCGGAAATCGTGATTACGGTCGTACGCGAAGGGGAACAGGAACCCTTTGACGTCACGATCATTCGCGACACGATCAAGCTGACTGCTGTGCGTGCCCGCACCGAAGGCACCAGCGTCGTGCTGCGTGTGACCACCTTCAACGACCAGACCTTCCCCAACCTTCAGGAAGGGCTGAACGAACAGATCGAAGAGGCTGGCGGTATCGACAAGGTCAACGGTTTTGTTCTGGACCTACGCAACAACCCGGGTGGTCTGCTGACGCAGGCGATCAAGGTCTCGGATGCGTTCCTGAACGAAGGCGAGATCGTCTCGACCCGTGGCCGTGATCCGGGCGAAGGCGAGCGGTTCAACGCGACCCCCGGCGATCTGGCCGAAGGCAAGCCGCTTGTGGTTCTGATCAATGGCGGTTCGGCCTCGGCGTCCGAAATCGTCGCCGGTGCGCTGCAGGATCACCGCCGCGCCATCGTGGTGGGCACCAAGAGCTTTGGCAAAGGCTCGGTGCAGACAGTGATGCCGCTGCGCGGGGACGGAGCCATGCGCCTGACCACGTCGCGCTATTACACGCCGTCGGGCCGCTCGATCCAGGCGCTTGGTGTCAGCCCTGACATCATCGTCGAACAGCCGCGCCCGGCGCCCGCATCGGACGACGAGGACTCGGACCGTCCGGCCCGGTCCGAAGCTGATCTGCGCGGCAGTCTGAACAATGACAGCCTCAGCGAGGACGAAGTCCGTCAGATCGAAGAAGACCGCGCCCGCGCCGAAGCTACCGCCGAGCTGCGCGAACAGGATTATCAGCTGGCTTACGCCATCGACATCCTGAAGGGTCTGTCGGCCTTCAACCCGAACGGGCCGTCACAATAATGTGTCGAGACCACTTGATAAGCGGTCTCTAAAAGTGAAGGTTGAAAGCCCCGCTGGTTTTTCAGCGGGGCTTTCCATGTGGACTGCATTTGTCCGAGAATAAATCCCTGACGGTTTCAGATCGGTTTCCAGCCAGCTTTAACCCAGTTCGCAAATTCCGTTTCATCAATTTGGCCTGCTGCCAGACCTTCCATCCTCTGCACACCGTTTGTTGGATCGGGGAGGAAAGCATACCCGTTAAGCCGAAGGAAAGTAAGCGCGGTCACAAAGGCCGTTCTCTTATTGCCGTCGATGAAAGCATGAGCCTTGGCGATGCCAAAAGCGTAAGCGGCTGCAATTTCGGCAAGATCGGCATCAGCGTATGCCGCAAGGTTCATGGCTCTTGCGCAGCCCATCTCTAGCAGGGCGCGATCGCGCATTCCGGGGGCTCCGCCATGCCGCGATATCTGTCGGTCGTGAATTGCAACTACCGCCGCCAGCGGAACCCAGATCAGGGCTTTCACGCCAGCGCCTGAAGCAAATCGCGGTTCTCGTCCATAACAATTTCAGCAGCCTCGAGCGCCTCGGCGACCGAAGGGTCATGGGCCATGATTTTCAGCGTGCCATCATCACCGCGCAATACGAAAAGGGTGTCGCCCTCTTTGGCATCGAGGATGGTCAACATCTCGGTGGACAGTGTCATGACGGCCGAGTTTCCGACCTTGCGGATCTTGGTTTCGATCATTGGGTTCTCCGGTATATATTATTGTATATACTTACTTGAGTCGAATCTGGCAAGTTTCAACTGGTTCATTCGGAGTTGGCCTTTTTCCGCGTGTATCAGCTTTCGACCCTATGCAGCTTTTCCTCATCCAACATTATTGCCAGCAAGACTCCGACCGAAACGGATAGGGTCGCAAAGATAAAGGCCATGTTCATTCCGGTGTCAAAGGCGGCGGCGATGGCGGATTTGACCGTATCGGCTTCGGTGCTGCTCAGTTTTTCCATCACTGCCTTTGCAGACGAGGTGGTCAGCGTCCCCCCATTGATGGCCCGCTGATCTGCGTCCGACATGTCAATTCCGGCGGCGGTCAGCCGTTCGCCAAGACTGCGTAGGCTAACAAGGTACATGATCGCGGTGGCGCAGGCGACCGAGATGGCGCCGTAGACCAAATGGGTCATGAAGCTCAGGCCGCCGACCAGCCCCGCCCGTTCCGGTTTCACCGCACAGACGGCGGCGGTGCCGGATGGCCCGACCGTTAGCGTAGCCCCAAGCCCGATCATCGCCATGCCCGGCAGGATCTGAAAATACCCGAGCCCGGCGGGCAGCACCACAACGCTGGCGGCCCCGGCCGTGGCACAGAGATACCCCCAAAGCAAAAGCCGCTTGGGGCCGAAATCGTTATACAACCGTCCCGACAGGATGGACCCCACCGCCAGAAGAACCGTCAGAGGTGCCAGCCCAAAAGCCGACTGCAAGGTCGACCAGCCCAGAACCTTTTGCATGTATTGCGGAAAATACATCAGCCCGACAAAAGCTGCCGACACGTTGAACATGTTCAGCCCCAAGGTGATGCGAAACTCTCGGTTGGCCATCATCTGCGGCAGCAGCAGCGGCTCTTTCACCCGTTTTTCCACCTGCGGGAACAGAACGAACAACACCGCGCTGACAAAGAACAGCATCAACAGCGGGGCCGAGGTCCAGCCCCAATCCGCGCCGACATCCAGCCCATAGAGCAACAGCAAGACCGCAAAGGACAGCACGGCCATCCCGGCAAAGTCGATATGTTCCCCCTGCTTGTGCTGAGTTTCGCGCTGCATCAACAGCAGGGCGGTCACCATCGAAATGGTTGAAAACACCACGTTGGCGAGGAAAAACAGCCTCCAATCCCCGAAATTCACTGCCGACCCGCTGATCAAAGGGCCGAACACGTTGCCGCAAGTGACGCCAGCCAGGATCAGCCCCATGATCATGGCCCGATGTTCGGGCCGCGAAACCTTGGTCGCCCCGAAAGCCAGCGTGCAGGGCCAAACGCAGCCTGCGCCAATCCCCTGCAGGGCGCGGGCAAAGATCAGGAAGTCCAGGCTGGGCGAGACAAAGCACATGATGGATGAAAACAGAAAGATCGACAGCCCGATCAGCATCATCTTGCGGTGCCCGAACATATCGCCCATGCGCCCGCCGGCGACCATAGTCATGGCGAAGAACAGAGCATAGATGTTCAGAACCCACTGCGTGCTGGTGATGTCCGCATCAAAGCTGTTTTCGATGGCCGGAACCAGGATCAGCGCGCCGGTAAAGTCGATGCCGATCCCGAACCCCGTCACCATCAATGCAATGACTTTGACGATGCTGCTGCGATCCATGAGCTTGCCCAGGCTGCTGCGGGTCACTCTAGGATGCACGGAAATGCGTTGAAAAGATAGGGATTTGCCCTAAGCGAATTACTCGGTGGCACTTTGCGCCCGGCGAAAGGCCCGCTTCAGCATGTCCAGTTCAGCGCGCAAAAGCTCGACCTCAGCCTGCAGATCATCCGCGGCGGGGGAGCCTGCAATGATGGTGAAATCGCCAAGCTTTTCCGAGGTTGCTGCATCAGCGATCACAAAGCAATGCACACCGTCAGACAACGCGGCTACGGGCACGGGAACCGTTAGGTCCCACCCGTCGTCAGATGCCGAAACACGCACGTCTTCGAGATTTTCGCCTAGATAGCGCACGTCGACCCGTGGTTCAGAGTCGGCCTTCAGATGCCCCTGCCAGAGGCCGTTTTCGAACCGGATGGGCGTCAAAATCGGAAGCGTCATGGTCGGAACTCTCACAAATCGGCGCGGTGGTGGCGGCAGAAGGTCAGATCGCGCAGCGTGGCGCGGTTCATTCGGGGATTGTCAAAGATCAGGTCCAGCCAGATCTTCTCGACCCGCTGTTCGTTCAGGGGCAAGTGGGCCAGATCGAAATCCACCGAGTTGGCCGCGGTGGACAGGTCCAGTTTGCGCAGCACCTGTTCGGTGTTGGGACCGTGCTGAATGTTGAGGCGGGCAAACACCTCGAGCGGTTGTTCCAGCTCGATCTGCACGTCGGCGCGCATCAGATGCTGTTTGGTCAGCCCTTGGGCGGCTTCGGGCGGCAACTCCACAGACAGTGACAGGAACGAACCTGAAAACCCGAACACATCGACCGTCAGCCCGAATGCGGCCAAGTCCTTGTCGCGGGAATTTCGCGTCTGCCGCATCCCGATCTCGGCCAGAGGGCAGTCATGAAACAGCGTTACCTGCCGATCCATCTGCGCCTTGCGCGGGGCCGAGGCCACCCCCGGGCGCGACAGCGGCCCGCGCCACAGATCCGGCCGCCAACACCAATCCGTACCCAGAGGTTTGGGGAACTGGATCGACCCAATTCTGGGTCGGGCCAACCGGCCATCAGCTTCGTGGATCAGCATATCCAGTTGCGTGCGCAGCTTGCGTGCGTCGTCTCGCTGTTGACGCAGCTGTGGCTCAGACGCTTCGGCCGCGCCGTGCAATGCCTTGCGCCAACGCGCAACAACCCGGCGGTGAATATAGCGATCCAGAAGTCTGCCCATGGCCCCAACATTCAGAGTGTGCCCCTGTTTAGTCAAAGACACCGCAGGGGTTAAAGGTGAATAAACGATATTGAGGATCAAAACTCTCTAATTCGTGAACAGATGGGCGGGTGGTCAACCCGGCCGCTATCTGTTACCTCGCCGCATTCTTGCAATCGCCGGGGCCAGTGCGTACCGTCTGTCACCTGATTGCATTGGATCATCCCAAAATCGCATCCAATAGATTTGAGGCACGACCGGCGCATGGAATCCACTCTGTTCGCATTCATCTGGAAACATTCCAGGAAACAACAGCTTGTCCTGCTGTTGCTGACGGTTCTGTCGTTTCCGTTCCTCTATGCCTCACTTGAACTGCCCAAGCAGATCATCAACGGCGCCATCGGTGCGCCCAGTGACTCGGTCGCGGTGCTGGGGTTCACGGTGACGCAGGTGCAGTACCTGATGATCCTGTGTTTTGCCTTTCTGGCTACGGTGATCGCCAGCGGGTTGATGAAGATGCGCATCAACACAATGAAGGGCATTCTGGCCGAGCGGATGCTGCGCCGCCTGCGGTTCACCCTGATCCACCGCACCATGCGATTCCCGAAATCCTATTTCGCCACCACCAGTCAGGGCGAACTGGTTTCGATGATCACCTCCGAGGCGGAACCGATGGGAGGGCTGATGGGCGATGCCATCGCCCAGCCGGTGTTCCAGTTCGGTCAGATGATGACCATCGTCACCTTCCTGTTCATGCAAAGCGTCTGGTTCGGGCTGGCCAGCATCGCGCTGATCCCGCTGCAGGCTTGGCTGATCCCGAAACTGCAGCGCCAGATCAACCTGCTGAACAAGGAACGTATCCAGGAGGTTCGCAATCTCAGCTCCGAGATCGGCGAAAGTGCGGCGGGCATCAGCGATCTGCGCACCAATGGCGGTTGGCGGTATCGGCTGGCCCAGTTCAGCCACCGTTTGGGGCTCTTGTTCGAGATCCGGTTCAAGATCTACAACAAGAAATTCTTCATGAAGTTCCTGAACAACCTGATCACGCAGATGACGCCGTTCCTGTTCTACTCGGTCGGTGGCTATCTGGCGATCAAGGGCGAGGTGACGGTGGGTGCGCTGGTCGCGGCACTTGGGGCCTACAAGGATCTGAGCGGCCCGTGGAAGGATCTTCTGACCTATTACAATCAGGTGCAGGACATGTCCCTGCGGTGGGAAGTGGTGACCGAACGCTTTGCACCCTCTAACATGATCCCGGAAGAGCTGTTCGTGGGTGAGCCCGTGGTAATCCCGCACCTGACCGGCGAAATCGAGCTGCGCAACGTCACCGTGCGCGACGATGACGGCAAAACCATTCTCGAAGACATCGACCTGACCATTCCGAAAGGCGCCAGGGTGGCGATCCAGTCGACCCATGCGTCGGAACGCAATGCGCTGGCACAGGTGCTGACCCGCGAAGTTTTGCCTGTTCAGGGTGAGATCATCATGGCGGGTCACAATCTGAGAGACCTGCACCAATCCGTGATCGCCGCCCGGATCGGCTATGCCTATTCGCGACCCTATCTGTTCAACGGCACGGTTGGCGACAACCTGATGATGCCGTTGCGCCCCCATCCGCAGCATGAGGCAGACGCCGCACAGGCCCCCAGCCGTTGGCAGATCGAAGCTGCGCGATCCGGCAACCCGACAGACTCGCTGACGGATGAATGGATTGACCCCGAGCTGGCCGGGCTGGATGACATCGAGGATATTCGGGACTGGTGGTTCCAGCTGGTCGAAGCAATGGGGACCGACGAGGTTTTGTTGCGCCGTACCCTGCGCACTCAGTTCGATCCCAAGCTGCACCCTGATCTGGCACGGGACGTAGTCAATTTGCGCGAAACGGTTGCCGAGCGGCTACGGGAAAATGGGCTGGATCGACATGTCTATCGGTTCGATCCTGACCGCTTTAACCCAACTGTGCCGCTTGGGGGGAACCTGCTTTTTGCCACCCCTTCGCGGGACATCACACCCGAATCCCTGGCCGACGACAGGCGGTTCAAGAACATCCTCAGCGCACATGATCTGGCCGAGGATGCCATGCACATGGCGAGCGACGTGGTCGAGACGCTGGATCAGGCCTTTGGGCGCGGCGGGACAGATCACCCTCTGTTTCTGCGTTTGGGTATGTCGAAGGACATGTTCCACCGTCTGCTCGATATCAAGGATCGACGCAAAGCCAAAGGCGACGACGACATCAGCGACGCCGAACGGTCTTTGCTGCTGACCGTTCCGTTTCTATTGACAGCCGAGCAGATTGGTCCGGATTTCCCGAAGGAATACAAGGACAAGATCCTTTCTATCCGAAAGGAACGGTCCGGACCACTTCAGGGCGCGCTGAACGGCATGTTCATTCCATTGTCGCCAGACAGCTACTTCCCACGCCTTACGGTGATGGAGAATGCGCTTTACGGGCGGGTCTCCATGACGGCTGGCGCCCACGCCGAAGAGATTGAGGATATTGTGGCGCACGCCATGAACGAGGCAGGCCTGCGTCGCCGGGCAGCGGCGACCTTGTTCGATCTGCAAACCGGGCTGGGCGGGAACAACCTGCCGACCGTGTTTCAGGAACGCGCGGCGTTTTCGCGGGCGGGGATCAAACGCCCCGATATTCTGATCCTCGACAAGGCGCTGGCCAGCCACGATTCCCAAAGCCGCCTGCGCACGCGCCTGCGGTTGCGGGAGCTGTTGCCTGACTCGATCATGATCTTCATGGAGGATCATTTTGCCCACCCCGAAGCCTATGATCTGTTCATCGAAATCAAGGACGGGCGCATCGACGGCGTTGCGCGGACCCAGGACCGCCACGAAGAAGGGGCCTCGGCCGATCTCAGCCGGAAGCTGCAGATTATCGCCTCGACCGAGCTGTTTTCGGGCATCGACGCCCGCAACCAACGCCTGCTGGCGTTCTCGGCGCAATGGTACGAAGTAGCCGAGGGGCAGATGATCTTTTCCCGCGGGCAAGCCCCCGATGCGGCCTATCTGTGCATCAAAGGGCAGGCCAAGCTGATCTGGACCGAAGAAGGTGGCGGCAAGCGACCCATCTCGATTATCGAACCCGGTCGCCTGATCGGTGATCTGTCGATCATCACCGGCGATCTCCGTCAACTGGATCTGGAAGCCATCACAGATTGCACCTTTCTGCGCATCGGCGCCGAAGAACTGCGGGCCGTGATCGAAAGCGACGCCTCGGTCGCTGTTCAACTGTTGCAGACCGTCGCCGGATATCTGACCACGTTGGCGAACAGGTTGAACGAGGTTCAGAACACCGCCGATGTCTTCCCGGATTTGCCGCAAACCATCGAAGGCGAAAGCACTAACAACAATGCGTGAACCCGCCGCCTATTCCGCCCATGAACAGCTTGTGGCTGACGCCCGCGCCCGCCCCGAGCTTTGGCGGCTACTGCTCGGCCTGTTCATTGTCGGTGTGCTGTATGTGACGCTGAATTCGGTTCTCTTCGCCCTCATCGGAGGTCTGATCCCCCCGGACCAGGCGCAGGGCTTTCTGCGTGGCACCTCTGTTTTGGCCACGCTGATTCTGCTGATGAGTTTCGGGTTTCTGACGCTGGGCGTCGCGGTTGCGGCCCGACAAATGCAGCAGCGTTCGCTGCGCGCAATTCTGGGTCCACGCAGCCTGTTTCGGCTGCAGTTCTGGCAAGTGGCGCTGGCCTTGGCCGTTCTCGGCGTGGTCATGGTCCTTTTGCCGCCATACGGACTGGGGGAACCGCTGACCCAGAACCTCGCCCTGTCCACATGGTTGTTATTGCTGCCGCTATCGGCAACTGCAGTACTGATTCAGACCAGCGCTGAGGAAGTGCTGTTTCGCGGTTATATCCAGCAATGTCTGGCGGCTAGATTCCGGTCTCCGGTGATCTGGATGGGCGTGCCCTCTTTTCTGTTTGCCGCCGGGCATTACGCGCCGGGTGTAACCGGGGACAATGCGCTTCTCGTGACGGTCTGGGCCTTTGTCTTCGGCCTCCTGGCGGCGGACCTGACCGCAAGATCCGGAACGCTGGGACCTGCTATCGCCTTGCATTTCCTCAATAATACCGTCGCATTGCTGTTCATCTCACTGCCCGACACTCTCAGCGGCCTAGCCCTGTACTTGCTGCCGTATGAGATGACCGAGACCGGGATGCTGCGGCAATGGCTGTTCGTGGATTTAGCGGTGATGATTGTCTGTTGGCTGACAGCGCGTCTTGCACTCAGGCGTTGATTGCATTTCCTTCCGTAGCGTCTTATTTGACGTCAAAGCCGCATAACAAGGTTCCGACATGAACTGGATCACAAACTACGTCCGCCCCCGGATAAACTCGATCTTCTCGCGCCGGGAAGTGCCCGAAAACCTTTGGCACAAGTGCGACGAATGCGGCACGATGCTGTTCCACCGTGAACTGGCGGAAAACCAGAACGTCTGCACGCAATGTGATCACCACATGGCGATCACCCCGCGCGATCGGTTCAAGCACCTGTTTGACGGTGGAATTTTCACCGAGGTCGAAGTACCTGCCCCGAAAGACGACCCACTCCATTTCCGCGATCAGAAGAAATACCCTGACCGCATGAAAGCCGCGCAGAAAAAGACCGGCGAGAAAGAGGCGATGCTGGTCGCCAGTGGAGAGATTGGCCGCACGCCGATCATCGCCGCCGCGCAGGATTTCTCTTTCATGGGCGGTTCGATGGGCATGTATGTCGGCAACGCCATCATCGCCGCCGCGCAAGAGGCGGTGAAGCTGAAGCGCCCGTTGATCCTGTTCTCGGCCGCGGGCGGCGCGCGGATGCAGGAAGGTATCCTTAGCCTGATGCAGATGCCACGGACCACCGTGGCCGTCGAGATGCTGAAAGAAGCGAACCTGCCCTATATCGTTGTGCTGACCCACCCGACCACGGGCGGCGTGACGGCGTCTTATGCAATGCTGGGCGACGTGCACATTTCAGAACCCAACGCGCTGATCTGCTTTGCCGGGCCGCGCGTGATCGAACAGACCATCCGTGAAAAACTGCCCGAAGGGTTCCAGCGCGCCGAATACCTGCTGGATCACGGCATGTTGGACCGCGTCACCAAACGCACCGAGATGCGCGAAGAGCTGATCACCATCACCCGTATGCTGATGAACCAGCCTCCGGCGGTCAAAGGCGACCTGCCTGCGCCCGAGCCCGAAGAAACCCCTGCCGAAACTCCGGCTGAGGACGCGGGCGAAAAATGACCGGCCAGACATCTGACCTCATCCTCGACCGGATGATGGCCTTGCACCCCAAGATCATTGACCTGACCTTGGATCGCGTCTGGCGTTTGCTGGCCGCGCTGGACAACCCGCAGACCAAACTGCCGCCGGTGATCCATATCGCCGGGACCAACGGCAAAGGCTCGACCCAGGCCATGATCCGGGCAGGTCTGGAAGGGGCGGGGCTGTCCGCCCATGCCTATACCTCGCCGCATCTGGCACGCTTCCACGAACGCATCCGTTTGGCCGGTGAGCTGATTTCGGAACCCGACCTGACGGCGGTTCTGGATGAATGCTATGCTGCCAACAATGGCGAGAACATCACCTATTTCGAGATCACGACCTGCGCCGCTCTGCTGGCTTTCGCCCGGGTAAAAGCCGATTACACGCTGCTTGAGGTCGGTCTGGGCGGCCGTCTGGACGCCACCAATGTCATCCACGAACCGGCCGTCACGGTGATCACACCAGTGTCGATCGACCACGAACAGTTTCTGGGTGACACGCTGGGCAAAATCGCGGCCGAAAAGGCAGGCATCATTAAACCCGGCGTGCCCTGCATCGTTGGCCCACAACTGGACGAGGCGCTGGAGGTCATCGAATACACCGCCGCGCGCCTCGGGGCTCCGCTGCTGGTCCACGGCCAACATTGGCACGTGCACGAGGAAAACGGACGACTGATCTATCAGGACGAAACCGGCCTGCGCGACCTGCCGCTGCCCAACCTGCTAGGCGCGCACCAAATCCAGAACGCTGGCGCCGCGCTGGCTGTTCTGCGTCACCTGAATCTGGGTGATGACGCCTATGAGGCCGCTGTGACCAAAGCCGAATGGCCCGCGCGGATGCAGCGCCTGAAGACCGGACCTTTGGTCGAGGCCGCCCCGCAGGCCGAGCTGTGGTTGGATGGCGGCCACAACGCCGCCGCCGGAATCGCGTTGGCTGATGTTCTGGCTAAGCTGCCCGACCGCCCCACGCATATGATCTGCGGTATGCTCAACACCAAGGACGTCTCCGGCTATCTGGCCCCGCTGGCGAAACAGGCGCAAAGCCTGACCGCCGTCTCCATTCCCGGAGAGGCCGCCACGCTCAGCGCCGAAGACACCGCCGCCGCTGCGGCCAAGGTCAACCTGCCTGCGACAACCGCCGACAGCGTCTCTGCTGCGCTGAACACCATCGTGGCGGCAGACCCGCAGGCCCGCGTGCTGATTTGCGGCTCGCTTTATCTGGCCGGTAACATCCTGCGCGAAAACGGCTGAAGACAGCCTGCCAAAGCTTCACCTGGCCAAAAATGTCCCGGGGGAGGCGCGCAAAGCGCAGCGGAGGCAGCACCCCCTATTTCCCCCAATCCTGATCCTGCATCTCGCGCAGGCGCGAGGCGGTGCGTTCAAATTCAAACGTCCCTTCGCCCTCGACATACAACATCTCGGGCTCGGCTGCGGCAGAGCAAATCAGACGCACCTTCGCCTCGTACAGCGCATCGATCAGGGTCACGAACCGCTTGGCTTCGTTGAAGTTGTTCCGTGACAGGCGCGGGATGTCTTCCAGTACCAACACCTTCAATTCCTCGGCAATCGCCAGATAATCCGCAGGCCCCAGCATCCGCCCGCACAAGTCATAAAACGACGCCCGCGCGACGCCATTGCGAAAGGCTGGCAGTTCGACCGCGCGGCCTTTGACCTGCAGGATCAGCGGTTCCGCTGCACCGCCGGACAAGTCGTTCCAAACGCTGCGAATGCTTTGACGCGCTTCCGGGCCGATCGGCGTGAAGTAGACCGGCGCACCCTCAAGTCGGTTCTGTCGGTAATCGGTAGGTGAGACCAGCTCCCACACCTGAAGTTGTTCCTTGATATGGGCAATGAAGGGCAAAAACAGCTGCCGGTTCAGCCCGTCCTTGTACAGGTCATCGGGATGCCGGTTCGAGGTTGTTACAACCACAACCCCGCCCTCATACAGCATGTCAAACAACCGCCCCACGATCATCGCATCAGTGATGTCGGTGATCTGCATCTCATCAAAGGCCAACAGCCTGACCGTCTTCACGACCTCCTGCGCCACCGGGGCCAATGCATCCTCGACACCATCCTGACGGGCCTTATGCATACCCGCGTGGATTTCTTGCATGAAGGCGTGGAAATGCACCCGTCGCGCCGGGATATCCCCCAGCGCATCAACGAACATATCCATCAGCATGGACTTGCCGCGCCCGACGCCGCCCCACAGATACAACCCTTTCGGAGGCGGAGGGGCCTTGCGAAACAGCCCGCGCTTGACCGGAGCCGAAAGGGCTGCACGAATGCGCTCGAAATGGGGCAGCACCGCCTCTTGCGCGTCATCCCGTGTCAGGATGCCCTGAGCAACGCGGTCGTTATAAAGCGAAATTAAATCCGTCATGAATCCGAGCCATAGCGCCCCCATTAAGGCTTGAAAAGCAGCCATTTTGTCGACGCATCAATTTTCCTTAACCGAGACCGCAAAACTGCTGATTTGACGCTGTGTGCAAAATCCATAACGTCCACCAGACCTAACCTCGAGGTCCCGATGCCGCAATCTGCCCGCCTGCTGAACCCGATCCTGATCGTTGGATGTATCATCATCACGGTCAATTTCGCCGTGCGCGCTTCATTTGGGGTATTCCAGATTCCCATCGCCAGCGAGTTCGGCTGGCTGCGCACCGATTTCTCGCTGGCGATTGCCATCCAGAACCTCGCCTGGGGCATCGGACAGCCGATCTTTGCGGCGATTGCGGAAAAGATCGGGGACCGAAAAGCGATCATCCTTGGCGCACTGACCTATGCCGCCGGGATGGTGTTGTCGGCATGGTCGATTACGCCGTTCGGACACCAGATGTATGCGTGGCTGGTGGGTTTTGGCATCGCAGGCACCGGCTTCGGCGTTGTGCTGGCTGTGGTCGGGCGCGCGTCGTCAGACAAGAACCGCTCGATGTCTCTGGCCATTGTCACGGCGGCGGGCAGTTTCGGTCAGGTGATCGGTGCCCCAACGGCCGAGTGGCTTTTGACCTTTCTGCCCTGGCAACAGGTCTTCATCGTCTTTGCGGCCGCAATCCTCGCCCTTGTGCTGACGCTGCCGTTCATGCGCGCGCCGCAACCGGTCAGCAAGACCGAGTTGGAAGAGAGCATGGGCCAGATTTTGGGCCGCGCCTTCCGCGATCCGTCTTACGCGATGATCTTTCTGGGCTTTTTCAGCTGCGGCTATCAGCTGGCCTTCATCACCGCCCATTTCCCTGCCTTCGTGACAGAGATGTGCGGCCCGATCCAGCCCGGTGGCGTCCTGCATTCACTGGGTATTACCACCACTTCGACCCTTGGGGCGGTGGCCATCTCACTGGTGGGCCTGGCGAATATCGGCGGCACGCTTCTGGCAGGCTGGGCGGGCAATCACTTTCCCAAGAAATACCTGCTGGCAGCCATTTATACCGGTCGCACACTGGCGGCGGCGATTTTCATCCTCATGCCCATCACTCCGATTTCGGTCATCGTGTTCTCGGTCGTCATGGGCTCGCTCTGGCTGGCCACGGTGCCCCTGACCTCGGGGCTTGTCGCGCATCTCTATGGGCTGCGCTACATGGGGACGCTTTATGGCTTCGTGTTCCTCAGCCACCAGATCGGAGGGTTCCTCGGTGTCTGGCTGGGCGGGCGCATGTATGACGTCTATGGCGATTACACGATGGTCTGGTGGATCGGTGTGGGCGTCGGAGCCCTCAGCGCCATCGTCCACCTGCCGATCCGCGAGAACAGGTCTCAGGTTGCGGCTGCCGCCTGATCACGCCTGGTATTTGCTTATGATGTATTGGCTGGTCATCAGGTCCAGATGCGCGCCACCGCCGTTCTTGAACAGCGTGATCGCAGTTGGGTCAGGTGCAAACTGGTCCAGATCATAATAGTCGGCCACCAAGTCGCCACGCGTGATTACGCCCTGTTCGATCGGAATTTTGATCTCACCAATATGGTCAACGGTTGAGTCGAAACTGTCCATGTAGATCCGGGCACGCTGCAGCGCCAGATCTTCGACCTCGCGCATGTCGGGCCGATAGGCGCCGACAAGGTTCAGGTGTTGGTCTGGGCGCAACCACTCGCCCTTGATGAAGGGTTGAGTGCTCATTGTGGCCGTCAAGACAATGTCGGCCCGGTCGACCGCATCTGCCAGGTCATATTCGACGTCGATTTGCCCCAGTGTCGCGGCCATAGCTTCGGCCTTGGCGGTGGTGCGGTTCCACACGCGTATTTTAGCTTGCGGGAAACCAGCAGCAAAGGCTTCGCACAGGGATCGGGCCACCGGCCCGGCGCCAACAATCAGGATGTTGCGGCTGTCCGGGTTCGCCAAACGCAGCGCGCCCAGCAGGCTGTCCCCGGCTGTTTTCCACTTGGTCACCAGGAAAAAATCGACCAATGCCGCCAATCGCCCATCTGCGTCGTCATAAATGCTGACGGACCCATCGATCACAGGGCGCCCGGCCTGAACATTGCCCGGGAAAATGGTGGTGGATTTCACGGCGATGCCCAAGCCGTCAATCCAGGCCGACCGCGACAGCAGCGTGTCCGCGCCGCGATATAGGAACGTATCTTCTATCTGAGCCTTGGGTCGCTGATGCCCTTCTGCAAAGGCTTGGGTCAGTTCCACCCAGTCCAGATTGGCCTCTCCTTCGGCAAACGGGATTTGCAGGACGTTCATCGGGCCTCATCCTCGGTCAACAGACCTTCGGACACCAGACGGTCTGCCCAGCCTTGCGGTCCGGTGAAGTGATGCGTTTGCCACCCGCGCGCCCGCGCCGTTTCGATATTGTCGATCCGGTCATCCGCGAACAGCAAAGCCTCGGGCGCCACGCCGCAATCTGCCTCAACCATTTCGTAAATTGGGACATGCGGCTTCACTGCCTTCATGCGGCCCGAGACATAGTGCCGATCAAACTCGTTCAGAAACGCGTAAACCGTGGTGGCATAGTCGAAATTCTGCACCCCGAAATTGGTCAGCGCGAAAACGGGGATGTCTTTGGCGCGCAAAGCCCGCTGCAGACGAACGGAATGCGGGATTTCGGGCGAGGCCAATTCGATCCACTTGTCATGCCACATGCGGATTTCGTCGCGCCATTCAGGGTACTTCTCGGCCCAGTCATAGATCGTATCGGTGAAATGATACCCTTGATCCACCAGATCGTTCATCCCGTGCAGATCGACCTCGGCGAACATGGCGCGACGGCGCTCTTCGCCAATGACCTTGTCGTAGTAGCGCTCCGGCTGCCATTCGATCAGAACGTTCCCGATGTCGAAAACCACGGCTTCAATCGGCATGATGTGCCCCTGTCAAATCAATCCAGTTTGCACCGACTGAACCAATACCCGCCCGGATTTACAAGGGCGGAACCGCAGCGCGCAGCGCTGCCCGGCCCAACCGGAGAAGACGCATCTATGATGCGTCGCCGACGGGCGGGAGGGTTAGCCCCGCAGGGCTGCCCTCAATTCCCGCTCCAGCGCATCCAGAAACCGGGACCGGTCCGCCTTGCCAAAGGGTTTGCCACCGCCGCCTGCGCCCAGCGGGTTGGCCGCGCGCAGGTCGGCCATCAGATCGCGCATCGCCAGTTGCTGGCCGATATTGGCGACCGTAAACGCCTCCCCATTCGGGCGCAGGACCCGTGCCCCGGCCTCGACGCATTTCGCGGCCAAAGGGATGTCCGAGGTCACTACCACATCCCCGGGTCCGCAACGCTCGGCAATCCACTTATCCGCTTCGTCTGCACCTTCCGCCACGATGACCACCTGCACCAGAGGGTTGGCCGATGGCCGCAGCCCGCCGTTCGAGACCAGCGCCATTGGCACCTTGTGCCGGGTTGCCACCCGTTCGGCCTCGACCTTCACCGGGCAGGCATCGCCATCGACATAAAGCGTGGTCACGCCTTTTTGACCTGTTTCTTTGCAGGCTCAGCGGGTTTCTTGCGCACTTTGAACTCTTCGGGGATCGGCATCCGGTTGAACGCGTCCAGACCGGCGATCTTGTAAGCCTCGGCCAGCGTCGGATAGTTGAACGTGTTCTGCACGAAGTAATCCACCGTGCCCTTCAGGTTCAGCACCGCCTGCGCGATGTGAATCAGCTCGGTCGCGCCTTCGCCGACGATCTGCACGCCAAGAACCCGGCGGGTTTTCAGCGAGAACAGCATCTTTAGCATCCCGTGCTCAAGGCCCATGATATGTCCGCGCGAGGTTTCACGGAACCGCGCCACGCCGACCTCATAGGGAATTCCACGTTCCTGCAGCTCCTCCTCGGACATGCCGCAGGTGGAAATCTCGGGCACCGAATAGATGCCGTATGGATACCACGGGCTTTCGGGCAGGGTGGGTGTGTCCAGTGCGTGGCACGCGGCGACACGGCCTTGTTGCAGCGAGGTCGAAGCCAGCGAGGGGTGTCCGATCACATCGCCTGTCGCATAGATATGCGGCACGGCGGTCTGATAGGTCTTGCGATCTACCTTGATCCGGTTGCGGTGGTCTGTTTCCAGCCCCACGGCCTCCAGATTCAGCTTGGACGTCGCGCCCATGCGACCGGCAGCAAACAACAGCATCTCGGCCCTGACATGGCGGCCGTTGTCGAGCGTGACTTCGACGTGGTCCCCCGCATCTTCGATCTTTTCCACGGCTGATCCCAGGCGCAGATCAACACCGTTTTCACGAATCTGATGGGTGAAATCATGGATCAGACGACTGTCGATGAAATCCAGGAAGGTTTCACGCGGCTCGATCAGCGTCACCCGCACGTCCAGCGCCGAGAACATGGTGGCATATTCCACCCCGATCACCCCGGCGCCGATCACAACCAGCGAGCGCGGGATTTCGGCCATCTCAAGGAACTCATCCCCATCCACGACCGTCTTGCCGTTGAAGGGCACATATTCAGGTCGATAGGTCTTGGTTCCTGTCGCGATCAGGAACTTGGCCGCCGTCAGGCGCGTGGTTTCGCCCGCGTCCGTCGCGACCTCAACCTCGTGCGGGCCGGTGAATTTGGCCAGCCCGTCCAGCGTTTCCACGTGGTTGCGGTTGAACTGATGTTCCAGCACGTCGACCTCGTGGTCCAGCGTCATGTGCAGGCGCGCCTTGAGGTCCTCGGCGCGGATCTGATCCTTGACGCGGTAGGAGCGGCCATAAAAGCTGCGTTCGCGCCAGCCGGACAGGTTCAGCACCGTCTCGCGCAGCGTCTTGGACGGGATCGTGCCGGTGTGAACCGACACGCCGCCGAACCGGTCCTTGCGGTCGATCACCAGCACCCGGCGTTTCAGTTTTCCCGCCTGAATCGCCGCCGACCGCCCGGACGGACCGGACCCGATGATGATCAGATCATAGTCGAATTTTCTCATGTCTCAGTCTCCGTACAGCGCTTCGGCGTGGAAGGTGATGTGGTCTTCCATGAAGGTGGACACAAAGAAATAGGAATGGTCATAGCCGGGTTGCAGGCGATTGATGGCTTGCTGGCGGCGCGCGGCGATCGCTTGGGCCAGCGCCTCGGGGCGCAGCAGGTCAATGAATTGATCATTGGTGCCGGTGTCGATCAGGATCGGGCCATCAAAGCCTTTTTCCTTCATCAGCACTGAGGCGTCGTGCTTGGCCCATGCAGTCTCGTCATCGCCCAGATAAGTGCTCAGTTGTTTGCGGCCCCAATCCGATCCGGTCGGGTTCGAGATCGGCGCGAAGGCCGAAACCGACCGGAACCGCCCCGGCAGGTTCATCGCCAGCGTCAGCGCGCCGTGACCGCCCATCGAATGCCCAGTGATGGCCTGACGGTCCATGTCGATGGCAAAGTTTTCCGCCAACAGGGCCGGCAGTTCCTCGGCCACGTAGTCCCACATGTTGAAATGCGGCGCCCAGGGGGTCTGCGTTGCGTTCACATAGAACCCCGCACCCTGGCCCAGATCATAGTCTTCGTGATCGGCCACGCCTTCACCACGCGGCGAGGTGTCGGGGAAGACCACGGCGATGCCCTGTTCCGCCGCCCAGGCCTGCGCGCCCGCCTTGGTCATGGCGTTTTCATGGGTGCAGGTCAGGCCGGACAAATACCACAAAACCGGAACCGGACCATCCTTGGCCTCGGCGGGAAGAAACAGGCCAAATGTCATGTCGCATTGGCAGGCTGCGGAGGTATGGCGGTAAACGCCCTGAACGCCACCGAAACAGGCGTTTTCCGAAAGGGTTTCCATCTGGCAAAGTCCTTAGCTTTGGGTCGCGACATGGCTAACCCTCCAAGGACCCGGCGTAAAGGCCGTGCGCCTTCGGCGAGAGTATTTTTTACAGATGGAGCTCAGAGTGTTGCGACCCAGGCGATCACAACCGGTACAGTCAGGATACTGGCGGCCGTCGACAGCAGGATGGCGGCGGATGCCCGATGCGGAGCCACACCGTAATGGGCCGCCAACATGTAGACATTTCCCGCCACCGGTAGAGCAGCGGCTGCAATGGCCACCGTAGCCGGAAACGCGGCCACCGGGATCAGCCACAGCAGCACCACGGCGACACAGATCGGGTGGATGACCAGCTTGCAAAAGCTCAGCCAGGCGGCAACCTGCACGCGTTCGGCGGATTTTGAGGCCAGCGAAGCACCGATGGCGAACAGCGCACCCGGCGTGGCGGCCCCCCCGAGAATGGTCAGAAAGTCGTTCAGAGGATCTGGGACCGGCACCTGGAATGCCGACCACAACAAGCCGGCAGAGATTGAAACGATCATCGGATTTTTCAGCAAGCCCAACCCAATCAACCTTAGGGTCGCCGGTGTCAGCCGCCCGTCGCGCCCGGCATTGATCAAAATCACGATCAATGAGGAGAACACCACCAGATCAACCGTCAGAACCAACATGACTGGCCCGATGGCGGCCTCGGAAAACAGCAGGGCCAGCATGGGCAGGCCCAGGAACCCGACATTTCCGATAGCAGCGCATTGGGCCTCAACCGCGGCTGTGGGGACGTCGAGCCCGCGCATCCAGGCCACAAGCGTTGCCAGCGCATAGACGGCCATAGTGCCTAGCAGATAGCCGATCACAAGGCGACCGTTGAAGATCTCGGCAAAGGGCAGGGTGGCGGCAAAACGAAACAGCATTGCCGACAGCGCAAAGAAGAATACGAATTTGGTCAGGTAGGCCGTTGCTTCTTCGGTGAAAAACCGACTGCGCCCGGCCCAGTACCCCAGGCCGATGATCGCAAAAAACGGAAGCGTGCGCAGAAAGATATCGACCATGGCCGGAGTGTTAGCATTGTTTTGCGGCGCAGCAAGCCTTTAGCCGACGCAATCTTCAGACTGTGGGTTCTGACGGGAAAATGAACAGAATCCACAACGTCGCGATCATGGAAATCACGCGAATCGTTGTATCTGAACCGAACGGTTTATAGTTTTAGGGGATCATCTAACCAAGGAGAACCCATGACAGAGACAGCCGCCATCCTTCGCACGGGCCGCAAATTCGATCAGGTTTTGCGTGGCGCCCGAGAGGTTTTCATGGCGGATGGGTTCGAGGGTGCAAGCGTCGATGACATCGCGCGCGCGGCCGGAGTATCCAAGGCGACGCTCTACAGTTATTTCCCCGACAAACGGCTTCTGTTCATGGAGGTCGCGCAGACCGAGTGCAAACGCCTGGCCGAAAACGTCATCTCGATGATCGACGATTCCAAACCCGCGCGCGAAGTTCTGACGATCACCGCAACTCAACTGACCGCGTTTCTGGTGTCCGACTTTTCGCAACAGGTTTTCCGGATCTGCGTGGCCGAACGCGACCGATTCCCCGAGCTTGGCATGGCATTTTTCGAGGCCGGACCTCAAAACGGCCAGCGCCACATGGTCGAGTATCTGGAAAAGGCCGTTCAAAAAGGCGAACTGGCCATCGAAGACGTCCAGATCGCGGCGGAACAATTCTCGGAACTGTGCAAGGTGCGTATCTGGACCAAGGCCGCATTGGGCATTCAGACCCGTTTCAGCCAGTCGGAAATCGACGAAATCGCCCTGCAGGCCGTGGACATGTTCATGGCCCACTACGGGGTCTGATCAAGATTTGGGCAGGCGTGCGGGCTTTTGCCCAAACAAGATCCGGCTGCGCAGTTGATGTTTGACAGGTTTACCGTTCTGGAAAACCATCGAACAGATACAGCGAAGGCCCTGTGACCCTTGACCAGTGTGAACACTAACTTCTCTCGCCGACTGAACGACCTGCTCGCTCAGATTTATCCCGATCATGATCAAGCCGAACTGGCCCGCCAGATCACCGAAGCTTTTTGGCCGGCGGGGACGCACCGGCGCAAACAGGGGCGCAAGCCGGGCAACAAGCTGTGGTCGGAAAAAGACAGCGTCCTGATCACCTATGGCAATTCGATCGAGGATCAGGTGCACAAGCCACTGGACCTGTTGCATGATTTTCTGACCCGACATCTGAGCGGCGTGGTGAACGGGGTCCACATCCTGCCGTTCTTTCCGTTCACCTCGGATGACGGGTTCGCGGTATCAGACTACTACTCCATCAGCCCGCAACTGGGGGATTGGACGGATATCACCCGGATCGCTGGCGACTTTCACCTGATGTCTGATCTGGTGCTGAACCACGTCTCAAGCCAGGGCGCGTGGTTTACCAATTTCCTGCAGGGCAAATCCCCGCACGACAAGTTTTTCTTCGAAGCCTCGCCCGAGGATGATCTGTCGCAGGTCGTGCGCCCCCGCACCACGCCCTTGCTGCGGCAGGTTGAGACCAATCAGGGCGAGAAATACGTCTGGTGCACCTTCAGTCACGATCAGGTGGATCTGGATTTCTCAAACCCCGAAGTGCTGATCGAAATGCTGCGGATCATTCGCCTGCATATAGACAAGGGCGTGCGGATCCTGCGGCTGGATGCGGTGGCCTTTGTCTGGAAAGAGATTGGCACCAATTGCATCCACCTACCGCAAACCCATGCCATCGTGCAATTGCTGCGACTGCTGTGCGACTACACCACCGAAACACTTGTGCTGCTGACTGAGACGAACGTGCCGCGCACAGAAAACCTCAGCTATTTCGGCAACCGGAATGAGGCGCACGCGGTTTACAATTTCCCTCTACCACCGCTGATCCTGCACGCGATGCAATCAGGTACGGCGCAGTATCTGCGTGAATGGCAGGCCGCGATGCCGCCCGCGCAGCTGGGCTGTGCCTTTCTGAACTTCACCGCCAGCCATGATGGCATCGGGATGCGCCCCGCCGAAGGGGTTCTGCCCCCCGACGAAAAAGAGCGCATGATCGACACGGTGCGCCGGATCGGCGGCCTGGTGTCGATGCGGGCGCTGCCGGACGGACGCGAGGAACCCTATGAGCTGAACTGCGGGTATTTCGAGGCGATGCGCGAGACATTTGCCGGTAAGGATCAATATCATCTGGCCCGGTTCATCTGCTCTCAGACCATCGTCATGTCCCTGGAGGGGATACCGGCCTTTTACATCCACTCTCTGCTGGCCACGCCCAACGATCACGAGGCGGTTGAACGGCGGGGCATGAACCGGGCGATCAACCGGCACCGCTGGCATTACCCTGATCTGTTGGCGCGTCTTGCCGATCCGGGGTCCAATCAGGCACTGGTGTTGTCAGAGCTGTCGCGCCGTTTGCGCCTGCGGTCGCAGCAGGCGGCATTCCACCCGAATGCCACGCAGTTTACTCTACGGCTGGACGACCGCGTGTTCGGCATCTGGCGACAGAGTCTGGACCGCAGCCAGTCGATCTTTGCGCTGCACAATGTCTCGGATGAGCAGGTGCATGTCAGCCCCGCCGAGATCAACATGATCGCCGAGGAGGTCTGGACCGACGCCCTGACCGGCGAGATTCTGGCCGCCAACGGCCCCGAAATCGTGCTGGCGCCGTATCAGTGCCGCTGGATCACGAACGCGGCGTGAACTCGGCCAGATCGTCGGACACCGCCGCCTTCAGGCGCAGCAAAAATTCAGGGTCCGCCGAGTGGACGCGGTTCCATGTCGGGATAAACGGCGTTTCGTGCGGATTGTCGAGGAAAACCTGACCGGCGCGAATGATGTTTTCCGCGAAAAGCTCGATGGATTTCTCTTCCTTGTGCCGGTCCAGTTCCAGCCCGTTCATTTTGGCGTCGGTATAGTAGCCTTCCAGCAGGTCCAGCGCGGATCGGTAGTAGGTGGCCTTGAGCGTGCGGAAGGTGTTGGGCGTAAACACGGTGCCATCGGCAGCCAGCTTGCGGAAGATCGCCTTGCAGATATCGGTGGACATGCGGGACAGACCGCGATTGGCATCCTCGGGCGACAGGTCTTGATGTTTGTGGTCGTAGTTATCGGCGATCTCAACCTGACAGACGGATTTTGGCGCCAGATTGCGCCATGCCTCGGACAGAACGCCGATCTCCAAACCCCAATCCGATGGGATGCGCAGGTCGGGCAGGATGGGCGTGCGGATCGCGAACTCGCCCGACAGCGGATAGCGGAAGCTGCGCAGGTAATCGAGGTAGTCTCGATCGCCGATCACTTTCTTCAGCGCAATCAGCAGCGGACTGACGAGCAGACGGGTCACGCGCCCATTCAGCTTGCCCTCGCCAATGCGGGGATAGAACCCCTTGGCCATCTGGAACGGAAAGGTCGGATTGACGACCGGATAGACCAGACGGGCCAGCATTTGCCGGTCATAGGTCACGATATCGCAGTCATGGATCGCCATGACCGAGCTGTCGGCGCAAGCCAGCAGGTAACCGATGCAGGACCAGACATTCTTACCCTTACCGGGTTCCTGCGGAGCCAGCCCCAGTTCCTGCAGATGCGACTGCAGCGTGGTCAGGCGGGGGCTGTCATTCCAGATCACTGCATGGTTCTGCGGCAGGTCGGCAAAGAAGGCGCGGGCGTGGCGGTACTGCGCCTCATCCGCCTGATCCAGACCAATGATGATGCGATGCAGATAGGGCACCTGCCCCAGTTCCTTCAGAATGCCTGCCAGCGCCGGGCCTTCCAGTTCGGAATAGAGGCAGGGCAGGATCAGGGTGATCTTGCGTGTTTCGGCAAAGACCGAGATTTCATGCGCCAGTTGCCCGGGCGGTCTGCTGCGCAGGTTGTGCAGGGTGGTGATGTTTCCGTTTTGGTGAAAATCTGCCATGTCGGTTGCCTTTTCTGGGTCAGAGCCCTGCCGTCAGCATCAGGATCGCGTCGGACCAGCCGCGCGGGCCGCTCTGGGTTGTTCTGAGGACCCGCGCCTCTATCTCGGGCGGGAAGGGGGGTATCGACGGGCCGTCCGGATTGGCAATGACCACACCCTGATCGGCTGCGCGGATCATTTCGCTATCGTTGGGGGCATCACCCAAGGCGATGGTGCGTGCAGGTTTCAGATGTCCGACGATTTCATTCATCGCATCCGCCTTGGTCGCGCCAAATGAAAGGGTCAGAAACCGCCCTCCTTGCCGCGCATGTAGCCCCGCGTCTGCAACAGATGAAAGGAACGCCTGCAAACCGGGTTCCGAACCGGTCCACAGCCCCGGCTCACCGAACCTGCGCTGCTTGGCAAGGGCGGCTTGAGCAAGATTCAAACCGGTTTTCTGCGCGACTTCCCGATCTGTCAGATCGCCAAAGCCGACAAAACCCGTCGGCAGAGCCTTTAGCATAGACCGGAGACGCAGATAGCAATCGCCGTCCTTGTCAGATCTACCGGGCCAAAGTATCCCGGCCCCGTTTTCGACGATGGCGGGCATGTGGGTCACGCCCATCTCGTGTTGCAAAGGCCGAATTTCCGCCGCCGTTTTGCTGCTGGCCAGTACCAGCCCCGCGCCCAGCTCTTTCAGTCGGGCCAGTCCCGGTCTGGCCGCTTCCCAGCCATAGTCGTGGTGGTCCAATAACGTGCCATCCAAATCGGAAAACACCAAAAGGGGCAGGGCAGAGGCAGCGGCGTCGTTCATCGCCCACAAAGTAGAAATCTGCAGATGCGTGATGTAAATCCGTGCTGAGGAATTTTCGATCAAACGGGCTGCCTGCGCCTAATTTTTAAGCACAGGCAGCCCGACTCACTCGATGAAAGTTCTGGCCAGCCTGTCGCTGATCGGTTGCGACAAATAGCTGATCACCGCGCGTTCCCCGGTGTTGACGAACAGATCGGCGGGCATACCGGGCACTAGTTCCAACGATGCGACCTCCTGCGGCTGCTGGGCATCCAGCTTGACCCGCGCCCTGTAGTAGGGCTCCCCTGTGCGCTCATCCTCAAGCGCATCCGCCGAGATATCGAATATCCGACCGCTTGCCTCAGGCACGTCCGCCTGCGCGAAAGCCGAAAGGCGAATGCGCGTGGACTGACCAATCCGCAGCTTGTCTATATCACCGGTCTTGACCCGCGCCTCGACGATCAGAGCTTGATCGGTGGGAACGATTTCCATGATCGGCTCACCCGGGCGGATCACGCCGCCTGCCGTTGTAACACCAAGGTTCACAACCCGCCCGCTGGTGGGTGCCAGAACCTGCACGCGCTTCAGCCGCGCCAGTGTTCCCATGAATTGCGGTCGGATCAGATACAGTTGCGCCTCGACCACGGCCAGTTCCCCGGCGATGACCTCATCCCGCAGCTTTTGCTGACTGAGCAAGGAAAGCTCCAATTCCTGAACCTGATCCTCGGCTTGTGCGATCTGGGTGCGCAACGAAGCATCAACGCCGCTAAGACGCTCCAGCTCGATCTGCCGGGCGCTGACCCGCGTGACGGCAACCAGTCCCTTAGCCAGCAACGATTGCAGGTTCGTCAGTTCGACTTGCGTGATGTCCATCTGGTTCTGCGTTGTGTGTCGTTGTTCGTTCAGCCCTGTAATCTGGTTGCGTAGCCCCGCGATCCGTTGCGCGTTGATCTGTGCTTCGGTGCGCCGCGCGCGGGCTTCTGCGTCGAACAGTTGTTTCTGGGTCAGGAACGGGGACACCCAATGCAAGCGCTCCATCCCTTGGCGAAATCCAGCCAAAGCGGTGGCCTCGTCAAATGCATCCTGACCACTCATCTGCGCCAACAGGCGGGCACGGCGGACCGAAAGCTCTCCCAATTGGCTGCCCTGCACGCTGAGGTCGACGTCGATCTCGGTACTGTCGAGTTGCACCAGGGGTTGGCCGGCCTCGACGAATTGCCCGTCGGTCACCAGAATGGAGTGGATGATGCCACCATCAAGATGCTCTACCGTCTTGCGGTCGCCCTCAACCACAAAAGAGGCGGGCGCAACCACGGCCCCGTCCAGTTTCGAGGCAAAGGCCCAATAGACGCTGCCCCCGACAAACACTGCCAGAGTGAACAGTCCGAACAGGACATACCGCCCGATGCTGGGTGATGTGTCGGTGATCTCTTGCAACTGCGCCTGGTGGAACCCGACGGCATTGCGGGAAGGAGTGTATTTGATCAGTTCCGTCATTGGGCCGCTCCTGTGATCTGAGTTTCGTTGGCCGGACGTGGGGGTGTCTGCAGCACGTTACGGCTGTTCACCTTCAACACGTCCTGTTTGTCGCCAAACTGGGCTTGGCTGCCGTTGCGCAGAACCAACACCTTGTTGGCAGCCTGCAACGTGGCCGGGCGGTGGGTCATGACAATCGCAATTGCACCCCGGTCCTGCACAGCAAGCAACGCATCGCGCAGGGCCTGTTCACCCTCGGCATCCAGATCCGAGTTCGGTTCGTCCAGCACCAGCACAAACGGATCGCCATACAGCGCCCGGGCCAGAGCCAACCGCTGACGCTGACCGCCGGACAGAAAGAACCCACGGCCAATCCGGGTTTCGTACCCGTCGGGCAGGCTGCTGATCAACTCATGCACGCCGGCTTCACGCGCAGCGCGCAGCACCTCGGCATCGTCAATGGCGGTCGAGAACCGGCCGATATTCTCGCGAATGGTGCCGTCGAACAATTCCACGTCTTGCGGCAGGTAACCGATCTGATTGCCCAGATCCTCGGCATTCCATTTCGACATCGGGCTGCCGTCCAGCAGAACCTCGCCCCGTTGCGGATTCCAGATACCGGCCAGCATCTTGCCCAAAGTGGTCTTGCCCGACCCGCTCTGGCCGATCACGGCCAGAACGTCACCGGCTATCAGGCTGAAATCGATCCCGCGCAGCGTTGCGTTCAATGCTCGTGGGGGCGCCGCCTGCGCGATCCGGACGCCCAGAGATTTGAACGCACGCGGCAGGTGCAGATTGGGCGGTGTCTCGGCGAAATCTTCGGTCAGTTGCCGGATTTTGCTGTACGACCCACGCGCCGCCAGAAAAGTGCGCCACTGGCCGATCAACTGATCAATCGGAGCCAGCGCGCGGGCCAGAACGATGGTGGCGGCGATCATCACACCCGCCGTGGATTCTCCGGTTATTGCCAGCGCCGCGCCCAATCCCAGAGCCGCGGACTGCAGACCCATACGAATGGTTTTTGACATCACCGAAAAGCTGGCGATCCGATCCGCAGCGCGGGTTTTATGCTGATGGGCATCCTCCTGCAGGGCAGTCCAGCGGCGCACCAGATCGTCCTTCATTCCCAACGCGTGAACCAACTCGGCGTTTCTGTCGCTGGTTTTGAACAGCGCGTCCGAGCGACCCCGCGCCTGCGATGCCTGCTGCATCGGCGCACGAGCCCGGGCGTTGTTGATCAGCGCCATGATGGTCAGTGTGACGGCTCCGGCCAGGCCAAGCAGGCCCAGATAAGGATGCAGCACATACAGAACCATCAGGTAAATGGGAATCCACGGCGCATCGAAAAAAGCGGTCAGGGTCGTGCCCGAGATGAACTCGCGGAACCCGTTCACATCCTCGACCAGGTTTTCACCGGCCTCGCTTTCACCCTGAACCCGACGGCGCATGGCAGCGCCAAGAACAGGTGCGCCCACGCTCAGCTCAAACCGTGCGGCCAGCCGGCCAAGGATGCGCATCCGCATCAGGTCGAGGCAGGCAATCACCACGAAAACCCCGGCCAGCAGCAGCGACAGGGCGATCAGGGTGTCAGGGTTCTGGCTGGTCAGCACGCGGTCATAGACCTGCAGCATATATAGCGGTCCGGCCAGCATCAGAAGGTTCAGAAACAGGCTGAAAACCGCGACCGCAACAAAGCCTTTGCGCAGCGACCCCCAGGCGGTTTTGACGGGATTGGCGTTCTGGAACATGTCTTGGACCCTTTCCGGTAAGAAAAACGGGGCGACCAAAGGCCGCCCCGCTGCTGCTCGATTAAGCGACGAAGTCGTCTTCGGTCAGATCAGCGCTGTTCACACCTGCCAAGCGAACCGAACCTTCGCCGCCGAACGAGATCACGGCGTCGTTGCCGTCTTGCGCAACACTCACCGCGCCACCGAAATCGGGACCGAAATCACCGAATTGCAGCTGATCGATTCCGACCTCAAAGTCCTGGATCACATCGGTGCCGAAGTTTGCTCCGAAGGTGAACGTGTCCGCTCCGGCTCCGCCGATGAGGATGTCATCGCCCCCTTCGCCCGAGATCAGGTCATCACCTGCGCCGCCGTTCAGCACATTGGCCTGATCGCTGCCAACGATCACGTCGCCATCATCGGACCCGACGACGTTTTCGATGGAACGCAGCACATCGGTCTCGATTTGGTTGTCGATGACGTCCTGACCGATCACGCCGGTACCGTCGACAGCGTCCACATCCAGCGTCGCGCCTGCGTCGACCAACGTGTCCTGAACCACCGGACCGTTCGCACCCGCCGGGGCGTTGTGCAGATGGATCGCCGAAACCACACCCGGGATCGGGGTGTTCAGATCCGCCTCATTCAGGCCAACAACGCTGAGCTCACTGGAATAGGTGACCACACCCGTGTTCAGGTCTTGCGTGATGACGACCGAGGCTTCGCCTGTTGCCTCGCTGTCCGAGGTCGGCCCCGGTTCCTGCGACGCATCCAGACTACCGCTGAGTGTGACTGTCCGGATGCCATTCACGGTTTCAATGCTATCGACCAGAAGTTGCTCGCGAATTTCCCCGCCGGGGAAGTCTGCGGTGTGGATGTTGTAATAGAGGTTGCCCAGGATGGCTTCCTCAACAAACCACGCGGCATCCGGAATGTTCGATCCGAACTGGTCCGGGTCATCAACGACCGCATCGGTGACAGAGACGGTAAAGCCGGTGTCACGGGTCGCAGTGCCATTGCCATTGGCGTCCAGACGAACCTCAACCGCAACATCCAGATCCGAGAAATCGGCCGTGTCGATACCTTCGCCACCGTCGATTAAGTCGTTGCCCAGACCTCCGGTCAGGACATTATCCGCACCACCCGCGATCAGAACATCATCGCCCGCGCCACCTGAGATATCACCATTGGTGGTTCCCAGATCGACAAAGATGTCATCGCCAGCGCCCAGCAGAACGTTACCGTTGATCACACCTTCGTCGTCATTGACGATGGTCACGGTGCCCGCATCTGATGCGTCGATTGCATTGACCGTGCCGCGGATCTCACCTTCGTTCAGGATTGCGCCCAGAAGGTTCAGGCCGCCATCCACGCGGATACCCGCTGCGGCGTCCGAGTCTTCCGACCCCGCGATCAGGCCTTCGTTGACCACTACTCCGGCAAAAGACGCATCGTCCTGATTGGTGAACAGGCGCAGGCCGTCGCCGACCTGATTGCCCTCAACCGCGTCTCCGCGCCCCTGAAACGTGCCTTCATTGACAACAACTGCCGAGACCACATCACCCGGGACGTCCCCGGTTTGCAGCGAAACAGCCGAGCCGTTGTTGCCGTCGACTGCATCCACAAGACCGGTGTTGGTGAAGCTGTAATTGTCGGCAGTACCATCGGCATACACCGTACCGTTGCGCTGGTCGCCGGTGCCGATGATGTCGCCAAAGTTGCGCACATCGACGCCTTGGCCCTGAATATCGACCGCGCGGCTGTCCGAACTGATCACACCACCGCGGAAGTTATCGAGACTGCCCGAGCTGTCGGGACCTGCAAATTGCACGCCGTTGAACTCACCCGCGATCTCACCGAAGTTTCGTACCGAAGCGCTGCCGGTGACCTGAACGCCGGTCGCCAGCGCGTCGGGGCCATTGTTGGCCTCGATCCGGCCCGAGCGGAAGTTGAAGACATCAACGTCCTGACCCTGCGCCAGAACCGCCGCAACTGCGTTGTTGGTGACGATCTCGCCGAAATTCAGCAGACGCGAGGCATCATTGGCCAGAACAAAGGCCGGGGTGTCATCGACAACCGTGCTTTGGAAGAAGTTGTTGATAAGGGTTTGGCCGTCGCGGGTTGTCTCTTGCGCAAGGGTGGACGTGTTCAAAAAACGGGCGCGTAGGCTTTCTATGAATTGGGACAGCATGGGGGACTCCATCATGGGTTTGCGTCTTGCGGCCCGCCCGATGGTCTGGGCGCTCCACGTAGCAAAGGGGTAGGACCCGCTGCCCGTCTGCTAAAATTCATCCTGCGAATTGGGGGTATAACCAACGCAAATAGTCACGGCTCTCGTGATGTCCGGCTTCAACGCAACGTGTGTTTTCAACGGGTTACGCAACCTCCGGCGCACGCGCGAAACTATTCGATGGCGCGTTTTGACGGATTTGTCAGCGATTGTGATCCCGAATTCCTACTGCCTTGCCCCGAGCGGCGTATGTTAAGAGCATCCCCGCGGGGTCGAAACACGCAGCACCGGTTTACGACCATGAATTTCAGAGATTTGGAATATGTCCTTGCCATCGCCAAACATGGCCAGTTCAGCCAGGCCGCCGTGGCCTGCAACGTTTCGCAGCCCGCAATGTCCAATCAGGTCAAAAAGCTCGAGCAGGAATTGGGCACCGACCTATTTCTGCGCCTCAACAACGAAGTGCGCCCGACCGCCTGCGGCGACCGCGTAATAGCCATAGCCCAACGCATCCTGATAGACGCCCAGACCATCCGGGACACCGCTACCCAGTTCCGTGTCCCCGAGGCTGTCCCGTTCCACGTGGGTATGACTCCGACGCTGGCCCCTTATCTGACACAGTATTTTTCGGAACTGTTCAGCACATTGTTCCCCAACATGCGGGTTACGATGGTCGAAGACCTGCCGCAGAACATGTTGCGAATGGTCGAAGATCACACTCTGGATGTGGCGCTGGTGGCAAAGGTCAACACGGCGGCGACACTGGATTTCACCTCAATCTGGTCCGAGCCTCTGTTTCTGGCCGTCCGCGAAGGTCACCCGCTGTGCCATTTGCCGTCGATCGCGCCCGAGGACGTGCCCGCCCACGATTTCATCCGGTTGCCTCACAGTTTTGGCTATGATCTGGAAGACCGTCTGCCCAAGTCGGACCCTGTACACCGGGTCGGCAAACGGTTCGACCTTAGCGCCCTTCGGTTCGAGACGATCTGCCGCCATATCTGCCACTCAGACGATTGCACCATTGTTTCGGCGCTGGCAGCCGAACAGTTCAGACGCGACAGGTGGCCTCTGTGCTTTGTGCCCTTCGACGCACCGGGAAACCTGCGCAGCCTTGGAGCGGTAACGCGCCCCGGCTGTCCACGCCGACCGCTGCTGGACCGTATCGGCACCTATATCAACGCGACACCGCCAGTCGGCGTCACCCCAACCTTTTCGGGGTGATGTCATCCCAAAGGTCGTGATATCGCCTTGGCGGTCACAAAACTGACCGCTCAAAACCCACATCTCAAAGGCTCTTTTTCGACGAGAGGGTGCGGTCGGGTCACCTGAAAATCTACTTGCCCATATCATCCAAAAAGCCGAACGTGTCGGTGTATCCAGCCGGTTTGCCAACTGCCCGCGACGTCCTGCGCAAGTCAGTTGACAATGGATTTTGTATTTTGGATACATTGGGCAGAGATTTCGCGGCGATCAGAGTCGTCCAAGAATGCTCTGACCACAAAGAGCAACGCGAATGTCTGTATAAAAACCATTTTTGGGAGACCCACATGAAACTGAAACTAATGGCCGCAACTGCTGCGATCGCCTTGTCGGCTGCCGCGGCACAAGCGAACACGCTGGTCTATTGCTCGGAAGGCTCGCCCGAAGGCTTCGACCCGGCCCTGTTCACCGCCGGCACGACCTTTGATGCCTCTTCGCACCCGATCTACAACCGCCTGCTCGAGTTCGAAACCGGCACCACCAACGTGATCCCCGGCCTGGCCGAAAGCGTCGAGGCCAGCGATGACGGTCTGGAATACACTTTCAAACTGCGTCAGGGCGTCAAGTTCCACTCGAACGACGAATTCACACCGACCCGTGATTTCAACGCGGATGACGTGATCTTCTCGTTCATGCGCCAGAAGGACGAGGGCCACCCGTACAACCAGATTTCGGGCGGCACGTGGGAATACTTTCAGGGTATGGGTATGCCGGAACTGGTCGAGTCCATCGAGAAGATTGACGACTACACGGTGAAATTCACCCTGACCAAGCCCGAGGCGCCTTTTGTCGCCAACATGGCAATGGACTTCGCCTCGATCCTGTCTGCCGAATACGCGGATGCGATGATGGCAGCGGGCACGCCTGAAAAGCTGAACACCGCACCGATCGGCACCGGCCCGTTCTCGTTCGTGGCCTATCAGAAGGACGCAGTGATCCGCTATGCCCAGAACGCCGACTACTGGAAAGATCCGGCGGCTGTTGAAAGCCTGATCTTCGCCATTACCCCGGATGCTTCGGTTCGCTACCAAAAGCTGAAGGCAGGCGAATGCCACATCATGCCCTATCCAAACCCCGCCGACATTCAGGCGATGAAGGATGACGCGGACATCAACATGATGGAGCAAGAGGGCCTGAACGTCGGCTATCTGGCTTACAACACCACCATGGAGCCGTTCGACAACCCGAACGTCCGCAAGGCGCTGAACATGGCGATCGACAAGAACGCCATCATCGACGTGGTGTTCCAGGGCTCGGGCCAGGTTGCCAAGAACCCGATCCCGCCGACCATGTGGGGCTATAACGACGCGATCACCGACGACGCCTATGATCCCGAAGCGGCCAAGGCGATGCTGGAAGCCGAAGGCGTGTCCGATCTGTCAATGAAGATCTGGGCAATGCCGGTGCAGCGTCCCTATAACCCGAACGCTCGCCGTATGGCCGAACTGATCCAGGCCGATTTCGACAAGATCGGTGTGGGCGTCGAGATCGTGTCCTACGAATGGGGCGAGTACCTGTCGCGCTCGAAAGAACTGAACCGCGACGGTGCCGTTCTGCTGGGCTGGACCGGGGACAACGGTGACCCAGACAACTTCCTGGCCGTGCTGCTGGGCTGTGACGGCCGCGAAGCGTCGAACCGCGCACAATGGTGCCACCAGCCGTTCGAAGACCTGATCCTGAAGGCCAAGCAGACCACCGATCAGGCCGAGCGCGCCAAACTGTACGAAGAGGCTCAGGTCGTCTTTAAAGAGCAGGCACCCTGGGCGACTATCGCACACTCGGTTGTCTTCATGCCGATGCGCAACGAAGTGCAAGGCTACAAGGTGCACCCGCTGGGCGGCCATATCTTCTATGGCGTAAGCGTCGAGTAAATCACCACTCACTGACCGGAGCCGCCATCGGCGGCTCCGGTTTTCTTTTTGGGAGGTCGGCGTCAATGCCGGATTTGTCCGAGTACCGTCAACTGGCAAAGGACATGTCAGTGGATGCAGTGGCCCTTGTGCCCGGTCCGAATTTCACCCGCGCTTTGGGAAAACCCTTCATGAGCCACGAACGGCCCTTTGTGGTCGTGATCCCGGCCGAAGGGGCGCCAGCCGCGGTAGTCCCCAATCTCGAGCTTGGGTCATGGGAACTGGTCGGGTTCGAAGGCGCTGTCTTCGACTGGTTCGATCAAACCGGCTATGACGACGCATTTGCGGCACTGGCCGATCATATGCCGCTGACGTCACTGGCCGTCGAAGGGCAGGTGATGCGGGTCTTTGTGTCCAAAGCATTCACCAACGCGCTGCCAAACCTGCGCATCGTGGATGCTGAGCGTGAAATTTCCGGCCTGCGGATTTGCAAAACCGAAGCCGATATCGCAGCAATGCAGGCGGCAATTGATATCTCGGAACGTGCGTTGGCCCGCGTGATCGCGGATGTGCGTGTTGGTCAGACCGAGGTTCAGATCGAGCAAGCCCTTATTCAAGCCCTGTTTGCCGAAGGTGCCGCCTCGCTGGCTTTTGCGCCGATCGTTACCGCGGGGGATAACTCGGCGCGGCCCCATGGCAAGGCGCGTGCGGATTACCGGATCAAACCGGGCGACGCGCTGTTGTTTGATTTCGGTGCCCGCAAACACGGGTTTGCCGCCGATATAACCCGCACCTTCTTTGTCGAAGAGGTCTCGGACGAGGGCAGGGACGTCTACGACACCGTTCTGCGCGCCAACCTCGCCGGATTCGAGGCCTGCCGCCCCGGCGTCACCGCACACGATATCGACGACGCGGTGATCAGCGTGCTCGAAGCCTCGCCCTATGCCGACCGCATCCGCACCAAGACGGGCCACGGTTTGGGCCGCGATGTGCACGAAGCACCGTACATCATGCGCGGAAATGATCAGAAAATTTTGCCCGGTATGGTCTGGACCAACGAACCGGGACTTTATGAGCTGGACAATTTCGGCGTACGCATAGAAGATGACGTGCTTGTTACCGCGGATGGCTGCCGGTCTCTGACCAGCTTTCCCAAAGATCTCACAATCATAGGTCGCTGATGTTTGGCTACTTACTCACACGCCTTGGCATGTTCGTTCCGACATTTCTGGGCGTGACGCTGATTTCCTTCATGTTCATCCGGGTCCTGCCCGGTGACCCCATCATCGTCATGGCCGGTGAACGCGGCATGACCGAAGAACGCTATCAGGAGATGGTCGAGAAGCTGGGCTTCGACAAACCGGTCCTGCAGCAATACTGGGACTACCTTGTTGGTGTCCTACACGGCGATCTGGGCGAAAGCTTTGTCACGAAGAAGCCGGTCTGGGATGAGTTCTTTGCCCTGTTCCCCGCCACGCTGGAACTGTCGATCTGCGCGATGATCTTTGCCGTTGCGCTGGGATTGCCTGCCGGTGTGATCGCGGCGGTCAACCGGGGCAAGTTCTTTGACCGGGCGCTGATGTCCTCGGCATTGGTCGGGTATTCGATGCCGATCTTCTGGTGGGCCCTGCTGCTGATCATCGTGTTTTCGGGCAATCTGGGCTGGACGCCGGTCTCGGGCCGGATTGACCTGCTGTATTACTTCCCAAGCGTCACTGGCTTTATGCTGATCGACAGTTTGTTGTCGGGGCAACCGGGTGCATTTGGGTCCGCCGTTCGACATCTGATCCTGCCGACCATCGTTCTGGGCACCATTCCGCTGGCGGTGATCGCGCGCCAGACACGCTCGGCCATGCTTGAGGTGCTGGGCGAGGACTACATCCGCACCGCTCGCGCCAAGGGCCTCTCACCTTCACGGATCAACGGGCTGCACGCCCTGCGTAACGCTCTGATCCCGGTGATCACAGTGATCGGCCTGTCGGTTGGTACACTTTTGGCTGGCGCAATCCTGACCGAGACGATCTTTAGCTGGCCCGGCATCGGCAAGTGGATGGTCGATAGCATTTTCCGCCGGGACTACCCGGTGGTACAGGGCGGCCTGTTGATGATCGCCGTGATTGTCATGCTGGTGAACCTGCTGGTCGATGTCCTCTATGGCATCATCAACCCCAAAATCCGGAGGCGGTGATGGCTGAACTTTCCGCAAACGCGCCCAAAACCGAAGACCGCCCCAGCGCCCTGCGCGAGTTTTGGTATTATTTCAGCGAAAACCGCGGTGCCGTGTTTGGCCTGTGGGTCTTCTTGGCCTTTGTCTTCTGTGCCGCCTTCGCACCCCTGTTGGCGCCCTATGACCCGACCGAGCAGTTCCGGAACCACATCCTCCAGCCCCCCGCATGGCAAGAGGGCGGTAGCTGGGCCTTCCCGTTGGGCACCGATCCGCTGGGCCGGGATATGCTGTCGCGTCTGATCATGGGGTCACGCTATTCCTTCTTCGTCGGCATCGTCGTGGTCTGTGTGGCCGTGACCGGCGGTGTGATCATCGGGCTGCTGTCCGGCTTCGCTCCGAAATGGGTCGATACGCTGATCATGCGGGTGATGGACATCATCCTGTCCTTCCCATCACTGCTGCTGGCGCTGGTGCTGGTCGCTATCCTTGGCCCGTCGCTGACCAACGCGATGATCGCCATCGCCATCGTGTTTCAGCCACATTACGTGCGCCTGACCCGCGCCTCGGTGCTGTCGGAGAGGCAGAAAGACTATGTGACGTCGGCCCGCGTGGCCGGTGCAAGCAAAGCACGGCTGATGTTCAAGACGGTGCTGCCCAACTGTCTGGCCCCGATCATCGTGCAGGCGGCGCTGTCGTTTTCGACCGCCATTCTGGACGCTGCCGCCCTTGGCTTTCTCGGCATGGGCGCGCAGCCGCCCACACCGGAATGGGGCACCATGCTGGCCGAAGCGCGTGAATTCATTCTGCGTGCTTGGTGGGTGGTGACATTCCCTGGCCTGGCCATCCTAGTCACGGTGTTGGCCATCAACTTGATGGGCGACGGTCTGCGCGACGCGCTGGACCCGAAACTGAAGCGGAGCTGACGACATGAGCCTGTTGGATATCCGAAACCTCACCGTCGAATTCGCCACTGCTTCGGGCAAGTTTCGCGCTGTGGACGGCGTTGATCTGTCGGTCGACAAGGGTGAGCTGATGGCCATCGTCGGCGAAAGCGGCTCGGGCAAATCCGTGTCGATGCTGGCGCTGATGGGACTGCTGCCATGGACCGCCACGATAACCGCTGACCAGCTGAGTTTCGAAGGAATCGACCTGACCAAAATCTCAGCCCGCGACCGGCGCAAGATCATCGGCAAGGACATCGCCATGATCTTTCAGGAACCGATGTCATCGCTGAACCCCTGCTTCACGGTTGGTTTCCAGATCAAGGAGGCCCTACGCATCCATCTGGGCCTGAACCGCAAGGAACGGCACCAGCGTGCAATTGAGCTGTTCGATCAGGTCGGCATCCCCGCCCCGGAAAGCCGCCTCAACACCTTCCCGCACCAAATGTCGGGCGGGATGAACCAGCGCGTCATGATCGCCATGGCCATCGCCTGCAAACCCAAGCTGCTAATTGCGGATGAACCGACTACGGCGCTAGACGTTACCATTCAGGCACAGATCCTGGACCTGCTGGTCCGGTTGCGCGATGAGCAGGGCATGGGTCTGGTTCTGATCACCCATGACATGGGTGTGGTCGCCGAGACCGCCGAGCGGGTGCAGGTACAGTATGCTGGCCAGAAGGTCGAGGAACAGCCGGTCAAGGACCTGTTCCGCACGCCGCGCCATCCTTATACGTCGGCCTTGCTGAGCGCGCTGCCGGAACGGGCGACATCGAAAATGTTGCCGACCATTCCAGGCGTGGTGCCCGGTCAGTTTGACCGACCCAAAGGGTGCCTGTTCAGCCCCCGATGCCAATATGCCGATGATCTCTGCCGGACATTGCCACCGACACCCCACAGCGCTGAGTATGGCAAAGCCCGCTGCCACTATGTTGAAAAGATAACCGCCGGAGAACTGGCATGACCGCCCCCATTGTTCAGGCCAGTTCGTTGGCCAGGTTCTACACCGTCAAAGGCGGTCTTCTGTCGAAACCGGCAACGGTCAAGGCCCTGTCCGGCGTGGATTTCGATCTGCAACCAGGCAAAACACTCGCCATTGTCGGCGAGTCCGGTTGTGGAAAATCGACACTGGCGCGCGTTGTGACGATGATTGAGGAGCCGACCTCGGGCAACCTGACCATTGACGGCGTCGACATCACTCCATCGAAATGGGCGCAGATGCGCGAGACGGTGCAGATCGTGTTTCAGGACCCCTATGGCTCACTCAATCCGCGCCAGCGGATCGGCCAGATTCTGCAGGAACCGCTGATCATCAATCGCCCTGACATGTCGGCAGCCGACCGCGAGGCGCGGGCGCGCGAGATGATCGACCTTGTCGGTCTGCGTCCCGAACATTACGACCGCTACCCGCACATGTTCTCGGGTGGGCAGCGCCAGCGTATCGCCATCGCGCGGGCACTGATGCTGAACCCCAAAGTGCTGGTGCTGGATGAACCGGTCTCGGCGCTGGATGTATCAATCCAGTCGCAGATTCTGAACCTGCTGGTCGAGTTGCAGGAGCGCCTGAACCTGGCTTACCTGTTCATCTCGCATGACCTGTCGGTGGTGAAGCATTTCGCCGACGACGTGATCGTCATGTATCTGGGTCGCGCTGTCGAGAAAGCCCCGAAAGAACTGTTGTTCGCAGCCCCCCGGCACCCCTATTCCAAAGCGCTGCTTTCGACGACCCCGCGTGCCGACCCCGAAGCACGGAAAGAGCGGATCAAGCTGGAAGGAGAGCTGCCTTCACCGATGAACATCCCAAAGGGCTGCGCCTTCGCACAACGCTGCTGGCTGGCGACCGAGGAATGTCGCGCCGCGCCGCCCGAACTCAGCGGTGAGACCCATCAGGTGGCCTGTCTGCATCCCCTGGACTGACCGGGCTTATTCGCCTTTGCGCGTGGCAATGACCATTTCCAGTAACTGGTCCTTGGTGCGCCGAATATGCCGGGTCAGCAGGGCGCAGGCGTCCTCGACCCGGCCGTCGCGCGCCAGCGACAACAGCTCCCGATGGTCTTTCTTGGCCGGTTCACGTTGTTCCATGACACTAAGATGCATCCGGACATACCGGTCGGACTGCACATTGACGCGCTGCAGAATTTCATTGCTCAACCCGCGACCCGCAGCGGCGTAAAGCGCCATGTGGTATTCGTTGTTGAGGCTACCCCAGCGGCCCACATCATAGGCGTCGTAGGACTTTTCCATCTCGTCCAGAATCCGGTCGCACTCGGCGAAGTGTACCTCGGTCATTTGTGGGATGGCACGTTGGAACAGGTCCACTTCCAGTAGCACGCGCAGATCGAATATCTCTCCGATTTCCGACAAAGAGTGCTTTGTGACCGCGGCGCCCCGATTGTTGGTCAGCTGTACAAGACCCTCGGCATCCAGCCGTTTTAGCGCCTCGCGGATCGGCATACGCGAAACATCGTAATCCTCGGCCAGAGCTTCCTGCCGGATCGTTTCACCTTCGGCCATTTCGCCGCTTAGAATCCGCTCACGCAGATCGTTGGTGATGACATCCGGCAGGCTTTGCCGGGGAATTGCGCGGGTTCTGGGCATTCGGTCGGTCTCGGGTGCGAAAAATTTGTATCCAAAATACAAAAGGAGTGGTCGATTTCCAAGTCCCATGCAAGCCTTGATTACAAACAGGTGACTCACTGCGCTCGGCTGAAATTCAACGGGATTTCATCCCCGTTTCACGACCTTTCCTCAAACTGGTTGCGGGCGGTTAACATGAGAGGGCCGGAGAATGCCGCAGGGGGTTCTAATCGATAATCGAAACCTGACCCATCTTTCGGAGCGGTGGTGGCATTTGCAGCAAGTCACCCGATCTCTGGAAATGAAAACGGGGACTGAGGGCCGCACCGCAACCGCGGTGATCGCGGCAAACTATACGCCCAAACTGACCCGCTACGAGCACAGCCAGATCCTGCAACTCTTGGGAACAGCCCAGCCAGTGGATCGAAATGTCCCCACGTCGGCATCAAGAAAGGCGTTATCAAAGCAATGAAATTCTTCGCCAACGTCAGAACATACTCCTTCCCCTGATCGGGGTAGTCGCCTGTCAGCAAAAACAATAAGGCCCCGGTCCATGCGGCCGGGGCCATTTTAGTTCAAGTAGGCCGGTCAGCCTTGTACGACATCCTGACGCTGCACACCCAGCCCTTCGATGCCCAGCTCCATCTTGTCGCCCGGCTTCAGATAGGTCTGTGGGTTCTGCCCCATGCCCACACCCGGAGGTGTTCCGGTCGAGATTACGTCGCCCGGTTGCAGCGACATGAATTGCGACAGGTGCGAGACAACGGTGGCGACACCAAAATGCATCGTGTTGGTTGACCCATCCTGATAGCGGTGGCCGTTGACCTCAAGATACATCGGCAGGTTTTGCGGATCGGCGACCTCATCCCGCGTCACCAGCCAGGGGCCGATCGGGCCGAACGTGTCGGCTGATTTGCCTTTGACCCACTGGCCCGAGCGGTGCAGCTGAAAGTCACGCTCTGACAGGTCGTTGACCACGCAATAGCCGGCCACGTGGTTCAGCGCATCGGCCTCTGACACGTATTTCGCCTCTTTGCCGATAACGACGCCCAGCTCAACTTCCCAATCGGTCTTGACCGATCCGCGCGGGATTTCGACGGTATCGTTCGGGCCGACGATCGCAGAGGTCGCCTTGAAAAAGATCACCGGTTCGGCGGGCAGTTCCATACCGCTTTCGGCTGCGTGATCGGCATAGTTCAGGCCGATACAGACGAACTTGCCGACCTGACCCACACAGGCACCGATGCGCGGGTTACCTTCGACAACCGGCAGCCCGGCCAAATCAAGCCCGCTCAGGCGCGCTAAGCCTTCATCGCCCAGCACATCGCCTGCGATATCATCAACGACGCCGGACAGATCGCGGATATTGCCCTCCGCATCCAAAATGCCGGGCTTTTCCGCGCCAACCGATCCATAGCGTAAAAGCTTCATTTCCCGTTCCTTTTCAGCTCAGATGGTCCAGCCGCCGTCGATGGCAAAGGGCTGTCCTGTGGTGTAGTTGCTGGCATCGCTTGCCAGATACAGCGCAAGTTCCGCCACTTCCTCGGCCGTTCCGATCCGGCCCATCGGCTGGCGTGCGATGAAATCCGTCATGGCTTGTTCATAGTCACCGGTGGCGCGCAATCGGTCATGCAGGCTGGGGCTGTCGACCGTACCGGGACAGATCGCGTTGCAGCGGATGCCTTGCGTCACGAAATCCGCAGCGACGGACTTGGTCAAGCCGATCACGGCAGCCTTGGAGGCACAATAGGCGAACCGGTTCGGCACACCTTTCAGCGACGACGCAACCGAGGACATGTTGATGATCGACCCGCCGCCATTCTCCAACATCGCAGGCAGGGTCAAGCGGATCAGCCGGTACATGGCCTTGACGTTCAGATCAAAACTGAAATCCCAGTCTTTTTCTTCGCATTCCAGAATAGACCCGCCCGCAACATAGCCCGCGCAGTTGAACAACACGTCCAGCGGCGGCAGGTTCGCCGTGGCGGCCTGAACGGCATCTGTGTCAGTAACGTCCAGTTTCAGGGTACGGATACCGGGGATAGATGCCAGTTCAGCCAGCGAAGCGTCATTGATATCGCACGCGATGACCTGCGCGCCCTCGGCCGCAAAAAGTTCGGCCGAGGCACGCCCGATCCCCTGACCTGCGGCGGTGATGAGGGCTGTTTTGCCGGACAGGCAGTTTGAGGAAGTCATCGCAGCTCTCACAGTTGTTCAGGCAAAAGGTCGGTCGGCAGGTTTTGATAGCAAACCGGCCGCAGAAAACGCCGGATCGACAGAGTGCCAACCGAGGTTGCGCCGAAATTGGTCGAGGCAGGGTAGGGGCCGCCATGCACCATGCTGTCACAGACCTCGACCCCGGTGGGGAAGCCGTTGGCCAGAAGCCGTCCGGCCTTGCGTTCAAGTACCGGTACCAGTTTGCGCGCGGTGTCCGCATCCTTTGCGTCCATATGCAGGGTGCAGGTCAACTGCCCTTCGACTGCGCGTGCGATGTCGGACATCTGTTCGACGTCCCGGGCGCGCACGATGATACCGATGGGGCCAAAGACCTCTTCATGCAGGCTGTCATCAGCCAGCCAATTGTCGCCGGAGACGACAAACAGGTTCGGGGCGGCGCTGCGGGGGGAGCTGTCTTTGCTGACAATCTGAACAACTCCGACCCCCTCGGAGAATTGCGCCACACCCTTGCGGTACGCGTCCGCAATACCGCTGGTCAGCATCGTCTGTTCTGCCATCTCGTCCAAAGCGGACTGCGCCGCCGCCTGCAGGGCATCCGCATCTGGTCCGTCCACCACGATGGCGATACCGGGATTGGTGCAGAACTGACCTGCACCCATAGCTAGGGAACCGGCCCAACCGGTGCCGATCTCGGCTCCTCGCGCCGCCGCAGCTTCGGGCAAAACGAACATCGGGTTGACTGAGCCCAGCTCACCAAAGAAGGGGATGGGCTCCGGGCGCTGTGCGCAGATGTCAAACAATGCGCGACCTGCGCGCAACGATCCTGTGAACCCCACCGCCCGGATCAACGGGTGTTGGGCCAAGGCTGTTCCGACCCCGATCCCGTCGCTTTGGATCAACGAGAACGTTCCGGCAGGGGTGCCGGTCGCCTTGATCGCGGCATCAATCGCCTGCGCCACGATCTCGCCCGTGCCGGGATGTGCTGGGTGGCCTTTGACGACAACCGGGCAGCCCGCAGCCAAGGCCGCCGCCGTATCTCCACCCGCGACCGAGAACGCCAGCGGGAAGTTCGACGCCCCAAACACCGCAACCGGACCCAAGGGGCGCTGGATCATCTGCAGATCAGGGCGGGGCAGCGGCGCACGCTCCGGCAGGGCGGGGTCGTGGCGATGGTCCAGATAATCACCGGCTTCGATATGGTCCGCGAACAGGCGAAGCTGGCCGACGGTACGGCCTCGCTCACCTTGCAGCCGCGCCTCGGGCAGGCCGGTTTCCTGGCAGCCGATCTCGGTGATTGCATCGCCGCGTGCGTCGATCTCGTCCGCGATTTTCCGCAGCAGCGCCGCCCGCTCGGCCCGTGTGGACCAGCCGAAGGTGGCAAAGGCCTCTTCAGCGGCCTGAACGGCGGCATCCACATGCGCAGGTGTCCCCACCGAGAAGTCATGGATTGGCCCGTGCGCGGGGTCCGACGCAAAAGTGGCCTCGGTCCCGACCCATTCGCCAGCGATCAGGTGTTTTCCGGTCAACATGTTCAAATCTTCCTTAAATCAGCCCGCGCCGGGCGAGGTTTCGCATCAGATGGGACGCCCCGAATTTCCATTCCGGGCATTCGGTCGACAGGCGCACCGTATTGGTCAGCGCGCCCAGCTTATCGTTTGAAATCGTGACAATATCACCCAGTTTATGAGTGAACCCACCCCCCGGAGTATCGCGATCCTGGGTCGGTGCAAAGAGTGTTCCGAGAAACAGCATCAACCCGTCGGGGTATTGGTGATGCCGCCCGATGGTCTGGGCCACCAAATCCTGCGGATCACGGCTGATCTGCGCCATCGAGGAATGACCCGTCATCTGAAACCCGTCAGGCCCGGTCACCGTCAGCGTCAGTTCGGCAGCGCGTACGTCATCCAGCGTGAAATTGTCATCGAACAGCCGGATCATCGGTCCGATCGCGCATGAGGCGTTGTTGTCCTTGGCCTTGCTCAGCAACAGGGCCGAGCGTCCTTCGACATCGCGCAGGTTGACGTCATTGCCCAGCGTGGCGCCCTTGATCTGACCCTGTGAGGTGACGGCCAGAACCACCTCGGGTTCTGGGTTATTCCAGGTCGAAATAGGGTGCAGCCCAACGTCTGCACCGTACCCAACCGAGGACAAAACCTGCGCCTTGGAGAACACCTCGGCATCCGGGCCGATCCCGACCTCCAGATATTGGCTCCAAAGCCCCTCTGTGATCAGCGCCTCTTTGACCTGCGCGGCCGCTTCGGACCCCGGCACGATATTGGTCAGGCTGTCGCCAATACGTGCGCCGATGCGCGTGCGGATCGCGTCGGCTTTGGCCGGATCACCTGCGGCTTGCTCTTCGATCACCCGCTCGACCATGGAGCCTGCGAAGGTGACACCACAGGCCTTGACCGCCTGCAGATCACACGGAGCCAGCCAGTTGTGGTCGGCATCCAGAGAACCCAACGCCTCACCAGGTGCGGAACGCGTGTAATCGGCGGCATCCTCGCGTTCGAGGATATCGCGTACCGTCGGTGCCTCTTTGGAAGTGATATCAAACAATTGTCCGTCGCGCGGGGTCACGACGCAAGGACCTACACCCTCGCGTTCCACACGTCCCAGCCACAGCCCGCCGGTATCCAGTTTCGGAAATGTCATTTTAGTTCCTGAGGTTATAGGCCCGGGCAGCATTACCCCCCAGCACCGCATTGCGTTCGGGTTCGGTCAGTGCGCTCAGTAGTTTGTCGGTGGAGTCCAGCCAATGCTGATAGCTGCTGGCCAAAGTACAGACCGGCCAGTCGCTGCCCCAGATCAGGCGGGACGGGCCGAACGTATCCAGTAGGTGATCAACATAGGGGCGCAGGTCATCAACGGTCCAATCCGGCGCGGCTTCGGTGACCAAGCCGGACAGCTTGCACCAGGCGTTAGTGTCGCGGGCCAGCGCGGCCATGTCTTCGGCCCATCCCGAAATCACCCCGTCCTTGATCAGGGGTTTTGATCCGTGATCGATCACCACCCGAATCTTAGGATGGCGCGCCAAAAGTTGGCGCAATGGCGCAAGATGTTGCGGCAGGGTCAGGGCATCAAAGGTCAGACCCTTGCGTTGCACCTCCTCAAATGCCGGTGTCAGAGCATCCCCCAGCATCCAGTTCGGATCAGGAATGTCCTGAATCATCGGCCGTACCCCGACCAGAGCCGGGTGCGCGGACAGCGCCTTGATCTGCGCAGGCGCATCGGCGGCTTCGAAATCAACCCAGCCGACCACGCCTTTGATGAATGGGGTTTGATCGGCTAGAGATAGCATATACTCCGTCTCGGCCACAGTTGCGGCAGCTTGCACCAGAACCGTGCCTTCAATCCCTGCCTTTTCAAGCAGCGGCATTAGATCTTCCGGTGTGAAATCCCGATAGATCGCGGCAAGCTCTGGCGTCAGCCAGCCGTAGTCGCCCCGCGCCAACGCCCAGAAATGCTGATGTGCGTCGATCCTCATCCAATGACGCCTTTCTTGAGGATGATGTTGCCGTACAGCCTGCGCTCGCCTGTCTGAACGATGGCAAAGGCGCTGACGGCGCGGTCGTAGAAAGCAAACCGTTCCACTCCTTGAATGCGGGCAGGGCTGTCTGCTGTAGCATCGATGATGGTTTGAAACTCCGCCACGGCTTCGGGCACGGTGCCCGGGTCACCGACAACCTGCATGGTCAGCGCCGGATCAGGTACAAACGCGTCCAGCGGCATGACGGACAGCACTGCCTTCACCATTTCACTGGCCGAAGACCCATCGGCGCGGATGCAAGTCGGGCCAATGCTTGAACCTGGAAAATTCGCGTCCGCGATCACGATCTCATCCCCGTGACCCATAGCGCGCAGCGCGTGCAGCAGTTCCGGCGAGAGGATCGGGTCGATGTTACGCAGCATTGGCGGCCTCAGTTGGCAATGGCGCATCGGGGCGGATCAACCCCTCGGACCGCAGATCAGACCAAAGCCCGAACGGGATGTCGCGGTTCAACAAGGCGACATTGGCCTGTACTTCGGCAGCACTGACCGCGCCGGGGATCACGGTTTTGACACTGGGATGGCCCAAAACGAACTGCAGCGCGGCCGCAATCAACGGCGTGTCATGCGCGGCGCAGACCGCTTCGATCTTGCGCACTCGATCCAGAATATCCTTGGGCGCTTCGGCGTAGTTATACTTGGCGCCCGGCACGGCCCCGGTGGCCAGAATGCCCGAGTTGTACGGCCCGCCCAGAATGATACCCACGTCCCGCTGTTCGCAAAGTGGCAGGAAACTGTCCAACGCTTCTTGTTCCAGCAGAGTGTACCGGCCAGCCAACAAAAAGCTGTCGAAGTCGCCCAACGCCAACAGTCTTTCGCAAACCTGCCATTCGTTCACTCCGGCACCGATTGCCGCAACCTCACCGGCATCGCGCAGCTCGGTCAGCGCCTTGTAGCCGCCACCATCGAACAGCTCGCGGACCTTCGCGTCCGACATCTCCTGACTGCCTTGGCTGAAGACACAGACATCATGCACCAGCAGGATATCGGCCTTGGCGACACCAAGCCTTTCCCGGCTCGCCTCAAAAGACCGCATCACGCCGTCATAGGTGTAATCGAACACGATGCGTTTTTGCGGCACATCTACAAAGGCTTCGGGCGTTACCTCATGCGGCTCGCAATCCAGCAGCAGACGTCCAATCTTGGTCGAAAGCTGGATGTTTTTGCGTCCAAAGCGGGCGATGGCCTCACCGAACCGATGCTCGGACCGACCAAGCCCGTATTGGGGCGCGGTATCAAAGAACCGGATGCCCGCATCATAAGCCGCTTGCAAAGCGGCCTGCGCATCATGATCCGAGACTTTACGATAGAGGTTGCCCAAAGGTGCGCCACCGAACCCCATGCGAGTCAGCGGCACAGGTCTTTTGGTGCGATGGTTCAAGAGTTCGGTCTGCGAAACGGTCATCCTGCTTCCCGTGTTGGCTGCGTGGTAATGTTGAAGAGGTGCGGCTGCTCCTGAATTAGAACGTCGATCCGCGGCATCAGCTGCCCCAGATGGTGCCGCATGGCCTCCTGCGCCGCCTGTTCATTGCGGTCCAGAATCGCGGCGTGAATGGCTCGATGCTCTGCCAGGGTTTCCGCAATCCGCCCCGGTGTCGGCAGCAACAGCATCCGGGCGCGACTGACTTGCAGGGAAACGGTCTGCGCCACATCGCCCAGACGCTTGAAGCCGGTGAATTGCATCAGCAGCGCGTGGAATTCCTCGTCCGCCTGATAGAAGCCGGGAATATCGTCATCTTCGATCAGCAGCTCTTGCAGACGCATGTTCCGGCTGAGTTTCTTGCGCTGATCCTCGGTCAGATCGCGCGCCACCTTGGCGACGGTTGCCAGTTCCAAGGCCTCACGCAGGAACATGCCTTCGCGGATTTCCGGCATTGAGAAATAGGACACTCGCGTTCCCGATTGCGGCACCACGTCCACCAGCCCCTCGGCGGCCAGCCGGGCAATCGCCTCGGTCACTGGCGCGCGCGACACACCCAGCCGTTCGCAGATTGGCGCCTTTCTGAGCGTCGCACCAGGTGGGAAGCCCAATGACAAAATTGCCTGTTTGATCGCCAGATAGACTCGCTGCGCCAACGAGCCTTCATCCGATGCAATATCGCGCAACAGCTGCGCGTCGATGTCTTGTGGTTTGGTCATAGTCACGATCTATCATACTAACATGTTAGTTGACAAGTACGTGATTGCGCTTTAGCAATCTGGGCAGGCAAGCGGGGACGAAATGCACGCAGACCAAGAAAATAAGGCCTCCGAGACGGCGACTCGTGACACGGTCAAGCTGAACCCAGTTGATAATGTCGTGATCGCGCTGCGCGATATGCACGCCGGAGATCAACCATTCGGGCTGACCTCACCGCTGACTGGCCCCGTTCATCGCGGACATAAGATTGCCATCACTGCGATTGCTGCCGGTGAGAATGTCATCCGCTATGGCCAGATCATCGGTCAGGCCAAAAGTGAGATCAGCCCCGGCGACCATGTCCACGTGCACAACCTTGGCATGGGCGCTCATCAACAGGACTACGCCCATGCCAGCGCCAACACACCATTGGCGCCACTGGATGAAGACCGCACGTTTCAAGGCTTTCATCGCGCCGATGGGAAAGTGGGGACGCGTAACTACATCGGCATTCTGACAACGGTAAACTGTTCGGGCTCGGTCGCGCGCTTCATTGCTGAAGCGGCTGAGAAAACGGGCCTTTTGGATAGCTATACGAATGTAGACGGAGTGGTGCCGATCGTGCACGGCACCGGCTGCGGCATGTCCGGCAAGGACGAAGGCTATGCGACCTTGTTCCGCACGCTGGCCGGCTATGCCCAGCATCCGAATTTCGCGGGCATATTGCTGATCGGGCTGGGCTGCGAGGTCATGCAGGTCGCGGATCTGGTCGGTGGCCGCCCGATCCGTCAGGACGGCGCGCTCCGCTATATGACAATCCAGAACGAAGGCGGCACCCGCCGCACCATCGAACGCGGCTTGCACGAACTGCGCGGTATTGCGGAGCTGGCCAATCAAGCCACGCGGCAGCCCGCCCCGGTCAGTGCGATCACGGTCGGGATGCAATGCGGCGGATCGGACGGGTATTCAGGGATCACCGCCAATCCGGCGTTGGGGTATGCCTCGGACCTATTGGTACGCCATGGCGGCACGACAATCCTGTCGGAAACCTCGGAAGTTTATGGCGCCGAACATCTGCTGACCCGCCGCGCCGAAACACCCGAAGTGGGCCAGAAACTGATCGAGCGTATCCACTGGTGGGAGGATTACACCGCCCGCAATGGCGGCGAGATGGACAACAACCCCAGCCCCGGCAACAAGCGGGGCGGGCTGACCACAATTCTTGAGAAATCGCTGGGCGCTGTAGCCAAGGGCGGCACCGCACCGATGCGCGACGTCTACAAATTTGGCGAGATGGTCGACAAAAAGGGCTTTGTCTTCATGGACAGCCCCGGGTTCGATCCGTGTTCGGTCACGGGGCAGGTGGCCTCGGGCGCGAACCTGATTGTGTTCACCACCGGGCGCGGTTCGGTTTCCGGCTATCAGCCGACGCCCTGCATCAAGCTAGCAACAAACTCCGAAATGTATGCGCGGATGGCGGACGACATGGACCTGAATTGCGGGGACATCGTCACCGACGGGATCAGCATCGAAGCCAAGGGCGACCAGCTGTTCGAAATCCTGATCCGCGTCGCATCCGGTGAGAAAACCAAAAGTGAGGAACTTGGCTTTGGGGGCGTTGAATTCGTCCCCTGGCAAATCGGCGCGGTGATGTAACCCGCGCAGCCCTTGGGGAGAGGGGCGATATGGGAGGAGAAATGACAAAACTGGTCGACATGACGGGGATCGACAAACACTTCCCCGGGGTGCACGCGCTGAAATCCGTGCAGTTCGATCTGTTTCCGGGCGAGGTGCACGCGCTGATGGGCGAGAACGGGGCCGGGAAAAGCACGCTGATGAAAATCCTGTCGGGGATTTATCAGCGCGATGGCGGCGATCTGGTGATCGAAGGCAAATCGGTCAGCCCCACCACCCCGCGCGAGGCGCAGGACCTGGGCATCGGCATCATCCATCAGGAACTGAGCCTGATGAACGACCTGACCGTTGCGCAAAACATCTTTATCGGGCGCGAACCGCGCAAGAGTCTCGGCCGACTGGACGAGGCCGCGCTGAACGCGCAGACCGCCGAGATTTTCGCCTCGATGAACCTGTCTCTGGACCCGAAGACTCTGGTTGGCAGCCTGACCATCGCCAAACAGCAGATGGTCGAGATCGCCAAGGCGCTGTCCTACCGGTCAAAGGTTCTGATCATGGACGAACCCACAGCGGCGCTGAACGACGCCGAGATTGCCGAGCTGTTCGTGATCATCCGCCGTCTCAAGGCCGAAGGCGTCGGCATCGTCTACATCAGCCACAAGATGGATGAGCTGAAACAGATTGCTGACCGCGTCACCGTGATGCGTGACGGTGAATATGTTGGCACCGTGGACGCGGCGGGCACGCCGATCAGTCGGATCATCGCGATGATGGTGGGGCGCGAGGTGAACGAGGAACCTCTAATCGTGCCTGATCTGGGTGAGGCCGAGGTTTCATTGCAGGTGTCGAACCTGACGCGGGGCAAGGATATCCGCGAAGTCAGCTTCTCGGTCCAGAAGGGTGAAATCCTGGGCTTTGCCGGGCTGATGGGGGCAGGGCGCACCGAAGTGGCGCGGGCTATTTTCGGGGCCGACCCCAAGGACAGCGGTGAAATCCGTGTCCATGGAAAGCCGGTCTCGATCAAGTCGCCCAAAGACGCGGTGCGCGCTGGGATCGGGTATCTGTCGGAAGACCGCAAGCACTTTGGTCTGGCCACCGGTATGAACGTGCGGGACAATATCGCGCTGGCCTCGATGGACCTGTTCACCACAACGGGTGGCGTTCTGAACGACGGTGAGATCAGCACCACCGCCAAAAGCTATATCCAGCAGTTGGGCATTCGCACCCCGTCTGATGTGCAGGAGGTGCGACTGCTGTCTGGCGGCAACCAGCAGAAGGTTGTCATTGCCAAATGGCTGCTGCGCGACTGCGACATTCTGATCTTTGACGAGCCCACCCGCGGCATCGACGTGGGCGCAAAGTCCGAGATCTACAAGCTGCTCGAAGAACTGGCGGATCAGGGCAAGACGATCATCGTGATTTCGTCTGAACTGCCCGAGATCATGCGCCTCAGCCATCGCATCGCCGTCATGTGCGAGGGCCGCCTGACCGGCATCCTACCCGGCGGGAAAGACACCACTCAGGAAGACATCATGCATCTGGCCACCCAACGTAAGGCGGCGATGCAGATAACAGGGACAGCACAATGACCACAGCCACGGATATCGACAAAAAGAAACCCCTCGCGGGTCTGTCGGAAAGCGGCGCCTATCAAAAGCTGCTGGCGTTTGCCAGTTTGATCGCCTTGCTGATCGGGTTTTCGATCGCGTCGCCGAATTTCATGCAGACTTCGAACATGATCGCCATTCTGCAGGCCACCTCGGTTAACGGGGTGCTGGCCGTGGCCGCGACCTTGATCATAATCACCGGCGGGATCGATCTGTCGCTGGGCACGCTGATGACATTCTGCGCGGTGATCGCGGGGGTGGTGCTGACCTATCTGGGTATGCCGTTGCTGCTGGGTGTTGCGGCGGCCATCGCCGCGGGTGCGCTCTGCGGGCTGTGCTCCGGCACGTTTGTCGCCAAGATGAAAATCCCGCCCTTCATTGCCACGCTGGGCATGATGCTGATCCTCAAAGGCTTGTCGCTTGTTATCTCGGGCACGCGGCCGATCTATTTCAACGACACGCCGGGATTCGACCAGATTTCGCGCGGATCGCTGATCGGAGAGGTTTTTCCGGCGCTTCCCATTCCGAACGGTGTGCTGATCCTGTTCCTCGTGGCCATCGCAGCCTCGTACATTCTGGGGCGCACGGTTCTGGGGCGCTACACTTTTGCGTTGGGGTCAAACGAAGAGGCGGTGCGCCTGTCCGGTGTGAACACCGACATGTGGAAGATGCGCATCTACGCGCTGGCCGGAGCTATCTGCGGTATCGCGGGTATCCTCATCGCTTCACGCCTGAACTCGGCACAGCCCGCTTTGGGTCTGGGCTATGAGCTGGAGGCCATCGCTGCCGTGGTAATTGGGGGTACATCTCTGTCCGGCGGGCGCGGCACCATTCTGGGTACGCTGATCGGGGCTCTGATCATGGCGGTGCTGACAAACGGCTTGCGCGTGCTGTCGGTGGCCCAGGAATGGCAGACCGTCGTGACCGGCGCGATTATCATTCTGGCCGTTTATGCCGACATGGCGCGGCGCAAGAAAACCGGCTGAACAAACATACAAACGACCAACTAGGAGGAGAAGAACATGTTTACACGTCGTTTCATTCTGGGGGCGCTGAGCGCTGCCACTCTTGCCGCACCGGCCTCGATGGCCGCGGCCGAGGACATCTACATTCCGCTGGTGTCCAAAGGTTTCCAGCATCAGTTCTGGCAGGCGGTGAAGTTCGGCGCGGAACAGGCCGCAGACGAATATGGCGTGAACATCACCTTCGAAGGCCCCGACAACGAGACCATGGTAGATCGTCAGATCGACATGCTGGCCGCAGCGCTGGCCAATAATCCCAAGGCGATCGGCTTTGCCGCGCTGGACAGCCAGGCCGCCATTCCACTGCTGAAACAAGCCGCCGATAAAGGAATCCCGATCATCGCCTTTGACAGCGGCGTCGACAGCGATATTCCGGTCTCGACCGCAACCACAGACAATTTGGCCGCCGCAGGGCTGGCCGCAGACAAGATGGCCGAGAAGATCGGTGGCAAAGGCAAGGTCGCCGTGGTCGCGCATGACCAGACCAGCCGCACCGGTATCGACCGGCGCGACGGTTTCGTTAATCGCATCGCCGAGAAATACCCCGATATCGAGGTCGTCACCGTTCAATACGGCCAGGGCGACCACCTGAAATCAACCGAGGTCACCAAGGCCATCCTGACCGCAAATCCGGACCTGAACGGCATCTTCGGCACCAACGAAGGGTCGGCCATCGGCGTGGTGAACGGCGTGCAGGAATTGGGCACCGAAGGGCTGGTCATCATCGGCTATGACAGCGGCAAGGCCCAGAAAGACGCGATCAAAAGCGGCCTGATGGCAGGTGCCATTACCCAGAACCCGGTCGGGATCGGTTATGAAACGGTCAAAGCTGCTGTTGCCGCCCTGAACGGCGAAGAGGTTCCGGCCCTGATCGACACCGGCTTTTACTACTACGACGCGTCAAACATGGACGACCCGAAAATCTCGGCCGTTCTGTACGACTAATACCCAAACCACTCACGGTGAACCGGTCGGCCTGCTTCAGGCGGGCCGGTTTCCGTTTGGTCTCGGTCAGTCACGCGAAGGCCCTTCGGAACATACTTGCCGAAGCTAACATATTCTCATTTCGTATTTGTTGAACAAGTGTGTTAGGGTCCGGAATGTATTTTCTAACTTATATTAAGGGTAGTTGATCCATTGCCAGACAAACCCACCAGCGTATTCAAGCTGCGCCCCCTGGAGAAGGCGGATCTGGAGGCCATCACCCCCTGGTTTCAAGATATCGAGGACCTCGCCCGATTTGACCGCACATCGCGCATTCCGTTCAATTTGGCACAATCCGAGGAAGTCTGGAGCGATGTCTTCAACGCATCCGGAAGCTGCTGCAAGTGCTGGTTCGCTGTCGAATCCGACAGCGGGCAGGTTCTGGGGCTGGCCGGCCTTGAGGCCATATCCTCGGTCAATCGGGACGCCGTTGTCGCCATGTTCGTTGAAAAATCAGCCAGACGGTTAGGTTTGGCTATCAGAGCGACCGCTCTGGTTGTGGATTTTGCGTTCCGCCAGCTTGGCTTGAACCGACTTACCTCGTATTATCGCGACGATAACCACATTAGCCGCGACCTTGTGGAAAGGCTGGGATGTCAAGTCGAAGGAACCATGCGGCAAGCCTGGTACGCGGATGGAACATTTCACGACATGATCGTCGTTGGTGTTCTCAAGCAGGATTGGATGGACAGACGCCCCATCTTGGCAAAGGAACTGGACCCGGGGACGATCGTTACCTTCGGGTCGGATAGGATTTCAGGCTGGTCCTGGCCACCGCAAGTTGATGAGTGTGAGTAACGGGGTGTGATTTTGCTTTCTGAGTGCAAAAGCACATTTTGCTATAAACTGACGATAGGGTTCGAACGCAGCCCCTCAGAAGAGTATTGAATGTGAACACCACAAGTCCAAATCCTACCATCACGCAGAAGCTGGGCGCCATCCTGTTTGCCGATGTCGTCGGTTATTCGCGTCTGATGAGCGAGAATGAGCTGGATACATATAATGCTCTGAAGTTGTTGATGTCTCAGCTGGAAGAAACCTGTGCCGCGTTTCAGGGCCGGGTGGTCGAGGTGCGCGGAGACGGTATTCTGGCCCTGTTTGACACCGCCACCAGCGCGGTCGAGTTCGGGGTGGAGCTGCATCGTATCGCCAGCCAGCACAACCAGGAACGCACGGATAATCAGCGCCTCATGTTCCGCGCTGGCGTCCATCTGGGCGAGATTCTGATCGATGATCGTGGCATCCATGGCGACAACGTCAATATCGCCGCCCGGCTTCAGGAAATCGCGGAACCTGAAAGGGTTTACGTCAGTTCTGCAGTATATGATCAGGTCTGCAACCGCCTGCGTTACGGGTATGAATTTCTTGGCCCGAAAAAGCTCAAGAACATCCTGTCGCCCATCTCGACCTATTGCGTGCGCAGCGAGGTTGCCGGGGCGACGATGGCCGGGACGATGCGGCCCGACCTTCCCGGAGACGTGCTGGAACGCCCCGACACGCCCTCGGTCGCCATTCTGCCCTTCAGCAGCCAGGGCGGCGACGAGTCCGACAGCTGGATCGCCGAAGGACTGACCGACGACATCATCATGAACCTGTCCAAGTTCCGCAATCTGTTCGTGATCGCGCGGAATTCGTCTTTTTTCTTCAAAACTCAGGCGATGCCGCCGAAAGAGGCCGCGCAAAAGCTGAACGTGCGCTATGTCGCCCGGGGCAGTGTGCGACGGTCGGCCAGCCGTATCCGGATCACAGCGGAACTGGTAGACGCCACAACCGAACGCACCATCTGGGGCGAACGATTTGATCGCAAGATCGACGATATTTTCGACATCCTTGACGAAGTGACCGAGTGCATCGTGGCGGCCACCGCAGTGATGATTGAATCGCACGAAAAGCGGCGCATGATTCAGGCGATCCCGTCCGACTTGGAGGCGTATGGGTCCGTGCTTCAGGGTCAGCACCACATATTCAAGTACACACGAAACGACAACCGCAAAGCGCAGAGCTTCTACGAGTCGGCCCTTGAACTGGACGAAGGCTATGCCCGCGCGGCGGCGGCCTTGTCGCGGACACTGAATATCGACTGGCGCTATTCTTGGTCCGAGGACCCTGCCACCGCGCTGGATCAGGCCCTGACCTTTGCGCAGCGCGCGATCGAGCTGGACCCCACCGACGCGCGCGGGTTTGGCGAATTGGGCTATGTGCACCTGTATCGCAAGGAACACGACGCGGCGCTGCAATCCTATCGCCGTGCTCTGGCACTGAACCCGAATGACGCTGACATGCATTCCGATTACGCCGATGCGCTGGCGCACTATGGTGACAACGAAGCAGCAATCTCCCATCTCCAACAGGCAATGCGGTTGAACCCATATTTCCCGGACCAATACCTGTGGCATCTGGGCGGCGCATATTTCAATCTTCACCGCTATGAAGACTCCATTGAAGCCGTCAACAAGATGAACAACCCCACCGAGGGACAACGCTTGCTGGCCGCCAGTTTCGCGCAGCTCGATCAGTTGGACATCGCGCGTGACATTGCAGAACGGCATCGGAAGGCGCACCCCAACTTCTCGCTGAAACGCTGGGAGAGCGTGCAGCCGGACCGTCTGCCCGAAGACACTCAGCACTTTGTTGAGGGGCTGAAAAAGGCAGGCTTCTGAACGAAAAAGGCCCCGCTTGGCAGGGGCCTTTTGCAAATCCAACCTGATGTGAACCGTAAACTTGGTGCCGGATCAGTCTTCTGAACCCCGCGCACGTGCACCGCTGACCCGGGCTCCGCTGACACGTGCCCCACTTACGCGGGCGCCGCTGACACGCGCACCGCTGACCCGAGCACCACTCACACGCGCGCCGCTGATTGCAGGGCTGTCGAACCCGAAATAGATGTCCAGCAGAACCTGTTCGAACATGCCTGCGGTGACATCCATACGCATGGTCTGGTCGGCCTTGTCATAGGCCCAGTACATGACGTCATTGGCCATCTGATAGTCGGCGGCCGCAACACCGCTTTTTGACGGATCGTTGGGCGCCCGAGACGCTAGGTTCCCCGGCAGGTTCCCATCCGTGGCGCTTTTTCCTTTGCCATGTACAAGGAAAATTGCGGGTTCGGGAAGGTCGTAATACGTACCTTCATAGGCAAAGCCGTAAATCTTGGCGAACCGGGGCTCATCTTCACCATCCTTGGCAAATTGCTTGTCCAGCTGCTTGTTATTTCCCTGTCCGCGCTTGTCGGTGACAACGTATTTCATGTCCTCAAGGACGCGTCCGAAAATCAACACTTCGGAAAAACTGAGTAAAGTCTCTGGCATAAACTCATCTCCTAATTGCAGGCTCGACAGCTGTGACCGCCTTGCCCCCCCTGACGAAGACCCGAAAACTCACGAGCCAAATTACTTCCAATAATCACCCCTCGATTGAATGCCACAAAACCATTTAAAAATAAAGGGTTTTAGGCGTTACTCCGGTACTTGAGTACGGACCGAATTCGAATGGCTGTCTTCTTCGGGGTCAGGCAGGCGCGGCCCTGCGGTGGTCAACCCAATTTCGCGCATCCGGAAGTTGCCTTCGATGATATTGCGGAAGGCACCACCTGTGATCTCTTGATCCACCGCCAGCAGTGCCTTTTCCACCCCGAAGTAACTGAGCATATCCGCGTCCAGCATCTCCCACGTGTCGGCCAGATAGGTGCCCAGAAAGTCGCGTGCTTCAAGCAAGGCAATACGGAACCCTTCGGGGTTTTCGGCGTATCGTTTGTCGAAAATACCCTGCATCACACGGCTGTAGTCAGGTGAGCCTTCCAACTGATCTGACAGGTGCTCTTCCTCGGGCGAGATCAGGTCATGCACCAGCAGACGCTCATGATAGATATCGACGAAGATATCGAACATCGCGCCGGTCAGGGGTTCGGACAAAGCGTGCTCGCTGGACCAGCCGGCAGCGAATTCCGACAAGGACCGGTCATTGGCCGCAATTCGGATCTGCGCGTTTTCCGACAGTTCGGCAAATCGGCTGAGGCGGTTGAAGGTATAGAGGTTCCCGCGCGTGTTCTCCAGCAAGTCATCGACCACCGAGCCGAAATGCAGCGACGCCAGCAAAGCCACCAGATCAGCCGCGGATTCATGGAACCCATAATACTCGCCCGAGGCATCGCCGTTAGACGGCATCCCGATCACGCTGTAGATGATGGCATGGCCGATTTCATGCGCGACCACGTCGAAGTTCAGGCTGTAGGGACGGTATTCATCGCCGTGTTCATGGGTGCCGCCGGTTTCCAGAAACCCCCAGCCGATATGTGCGTTGTCGAGGCTGGGCAGCAGCGACAGTTCCAGCCTGTCAAAGTCACGCGCAAAATGCCACGGGATCGGGCGGTCGAAATAACCCTGCCAAACATCCATGGTGAAATGGGCCGAACCGAACAGATGCGCGGCCTCAAAAGCGGGGTCGGTGGGATCGATATGGATGAAGTTGCCGAACTCGTCCGGCATGGGGGGCGGTTGGATTTGACCGTCCCAGGGCGGCAGATACATGCCCGGTCCGTTCGGCCCCGGCACGATCGCGCCGTAAGGTGTGGTTTTCCCCACCGGGTCGACCGTGTACATGCGCGGCCCCGACGGCCCGGGCCCGATGCTGCCCTGTGGCGCAGAAATCTCGACCAGTTCCAACTGGGCATTGGGCTCCAGAAACGGAGACTGTGGATACAGCAGAAACCGGGTGCCGGGTTCTTCTTCGATCTGTTCGGGTAAGTTCACAAAACGCCCTCCCGCGTGGTGCCCGGTCAAATCCGGCGGCTTCTCATTCGGCGGCTCCGCTGTCGGCACCCTTGTGGCAATACAAAAACTCGGCTTCTATCATCTCAAAAAACGCATCGCGCCCGGTCAGACCAAGCGCCACTGCGTAAGAGTCAAGATCATCGGGTACCGGCTGGTCAAGGCGAGATTCAAAATACCACATCAGCACCCGCAACCGGTCGACGCCGGATTGGCCAGTCGGAAGAGCCTGTTCCGCCTTGCTAACGGCCCGATCCCGCAGTTGAGTGTATTGATCCGAACGGCGCAGTTCGGACAGCAGCTGCGTGTCCAGACGACCCGCCCGTGACGCAGTGGCGGCTTCGATCCGGGCAGCGTCCGCCAGCATCGCCTCGTAACTCTCGGGGTTCAGGTCATTCGCTTCAATCCAAGCCATCAGGTCGGACCGCCGTGACAGGCCGACATTGGCCCGGTGGTCCTCCATCTGCCGGACCAGCTCGGCACGTTCTGGGGTGCGATCCTGTCCCGAGGCCTCCTCGCGCGACAGCAGGGCCAGAACCGCACGGTCCCTCAATGTAGAGTAAAGCTCTGGCTGCAGCCGCAATTCGTCGATCACGTTGCGGTCGGCGACCGAGTCCCCGGCATCGATCCGTGCGCGCAGTGCTTTCCACATTAAAGTGCGTTCGGTGCGTGCAATGTCCGTCGGGGGCAGGGGGCTTCCGGCCAGATGTTCCGACATACGTTCCAGCATGGCAACAGCATCCCGGGCCTTGGCGTCGATGCGCCCCGTCGGCAGCCAATCCGCGAATTTGGCAATGCCCGGCAGTTCCTGCAGCGCCGCAAGAATGTCTGGCCAGAAGCGATTACGGTAGTGCATCGTCTTGGCGCAGCGCAGCACCTCAGAGGCCGTTTCCGGTGGCAGGATCCCGGCGGTCTGAGCCTGCGTCACAGTCGCACGGATCGATACCATCGGCTCACTCAGAGGCTGAAAGCCCAACTCAGCCGGGCTGTGCAGCACCGCAACCTCGTCATCGTCCTGCAACGTGCCGTCATAGTAATCCTCGAAGATGCCGCCAACGCCGATCATTCCGAAATCGGCCAGCTCTGCTGCGCGCAAGGCACCCATGCTGGCGCTGCCGAAGACCGGAATGCCCTGTTCGATCGCCCACAGGATTTCCTTGTGCCAGACCGAGGGCACGCCTTCGAAAAATCCATCGATGATACCTATCGCCGTCGGTTTGTCGCCCACTACGCGGTACACATCACCCTGCCGAACGGGCGGCAGGATCGTGGCGTCCAGACATTCCGAGATCGCCTCTGGCGCAAGGGTTGGACCTACAAAAACCACCGCCGTCATGTCAGATCTTCCCTGATGCGCCGGGCCCGGGGGCCGGGGATGTAATCCGGTTCGTCATGCGGGGCCTCAAGCCGAGGGATAACGGCCCGCACCACGGCGATGTCATATTCCGGCCGAGACAGATCGACCATCACCACTTGTGCGGCGCCCACAGCGGAGAGCCGCTGCAACAACAGCTCCAAATCCTCGTCGAAAGAGTTGGTTACATGAGACGGGCAGTCGCCAAAACTCTGCTCTGCCGCAGTGCCATCGATCAAATCGCGCACGTATTTGCCGCGATCCGTTTTGGCCTGATCGGTGAATTCTTCGGGGTCCAGATCATCACGCGCGCCCGAGATATAGGTCAGCCGCGTCTGCGCCGCCTCGGTCAGAGCACGCAACAAGGCGATGGCGCGATCCGGGTGGCACCCGTCACCGATGCCGATATGCCCGGGCTGCCCGCCACCTTCGCAGATCACACAGCGAAAACTGGCAATGCCGACGTCCGAGGTCGTGTTCCATAGCCCGACCTCCAGCCCCGCATCGGTGATCATTTCAATCGCCTGACGGCAGCGCGGATCATCGACGCTATCGGGATTAAGACGCGGCAAACCCGGTTGGTGATGCCACAGGGTTGTGGCATCCCGTTCGATCAGTTCACAGATGGCGTGACAGCTGGCCTCGGCCAGATTGTTGCCCGACGCAAGCCCATTGGTGGTGCGGGGAAAGGCCGCCTGACCGCCGACCGGCGCGCTGGTGTAATCGGTATCGACCATCTCAAGCGGGACCCAGCATGGTCCACCCGTGCCCAGATCGTGCCCCTGAACCCAAAGCATATTGCCATGCGGGTCAAAGTGCCCTCTGGTCACTTGCGGCAGGGCGGTTACGTCCACCACCGCGGTTTCTTCGGCAAGCTCGGCATATCTGGCCAGCCGTTGCGGCAGCTGAACCCGTTCGGCGTGCCAGGATTCAATTGCTTCCATCACACCCGAGGCTTCGGCCGCGCGCAGCGACAACCCTTTGCCCAGCGATACCGCAACTGATCGGGAATTTGGCCTTGCAACCATCACCGTGGGCAGCCCAATCCGGTCCAGCCCGGTCAGGTTCGCGATCCGGGTGATGCCCATGTCTTTCAGAAACGGCTGGACGATCTTTAGGGTCTGTTCGGGGTCGCGCAGCCGATGTGTGTCCAGCACATATTGCTTTTGCGATGCATCAGGCATGTTTCGGACCTTGCTAATTTAAATGACCGCAATGAAAAATAACCGCGCCGGGTCAGTCTGTTACGGCGCAGGATGCTGGATCGAATCCGTTCGGTCAACCGTTGTGGTGCGCTGACCGGCTGAAGCTGAGCCGGGATGCATGGCGATACCGTTCCCCAGCCTGCAGGATCACGCTGGGATAAGAGGGATTGTTCGGTGCATCCGGCCAACCTTGCGGCTCCAGAGCCAAGCCTGAATAGGGCACGTATGGTTCGCCGGACAGGGTCTCACGTTTCAGATGGTTCAGATGTGTTCCGGAATAGACCTGCAAGCCCGGTTCGGTAGAAGACAGCGCCATCCGGACACCGGACAGCGGGGACTCCAATACCGCCACAGGCTTTTCCGGCGTCCGCTGGTCGGAGATGCAGAAATTGTGGTCGAACGGGAAATCCCCAACCATCCTAGGCGTGCGGAAATCGAACTCAGTGCCCTGAACAGGTGCTGGATCGCCCAAGGGGATAAGATCATCATCAATAGGGAGATATCGATCGGCGGCGATCTGCAGGTTGTGGCCGGTTATGTCTCCGCCACCATTCAGATTGAAATACCAATGTGGCGCAAAATTGCAGACTGTCGGAGCATCCGAACGCGCCTCGATCTCCAGACGCAACGCCGCCGGGTTTTCCACGCTGTACCGGGCCGACACGAATAGATCTCCACCGAAACCCATGTGCCCATCGGGCAAATGCAGAGTGAATGTCACGCTGGTCGCAGAACAATGCGCAACCTCCCAAAGCTGCATTGCGGCCCCATCCTGCCCGCCATGCAGGCAGTGGCGGTCGCGAAAATTACGGTTCAACTCAAACGTCTCACCGCCGAGGTGAAATGACCCCGATGAAATCCTGTTTGCACAGCGGCCGACAATGGGCCCCAAATACTCATCCCTGCGCAAATATTCTGTCGGATCACGCCATCCAAGCACCAAGGAGTGGTCGAATCTGTCCAGACGCAGATCGCACAGCGTCGCCCCCAATGGCATCAGGGTCGCCATCAAAACCCCGTTTGAAATCGTAATCGGTTGCGTTTGGCGCTTAGAGGTATGTTGCATTCTGACCTCTTAGAACGTGATGTCGATGGCAGCCCAAACGTGTATAGCGGCCAAACTTGGGGATCTGAAGGTGTAGACGCCCCCGCTGGCCTCGATGTGCCATTGTGGGTTTGCAAACAATCCGATTTGGAGGCGTCTATGGAACAGATTAGCATTATTGGCTTGGACCTGGCGAAGAATGTGTTTCAGGTTCATGGTTCGGATGAACTGGGCCGCACGGTTTTGCGTAAGAGGCTGCGCCGAAATCAGGTTCACCAGTTTTTCAGCCAGCTGCCTCTTTGCGTGGTTGCGATGGAAGCTTGCTCCAGCGCGCACTACTGGGGCCGGGAGATTGGTCGCCTTGGTCACGATGTCAGGCTTATTCCGCCAGCGTATGTGAAACCTTTTGTGAAGCGGTAGAAGAACGATGCCGCGGATGCAGAGGCCATCTGTGAGGCTGCGAGCCGCCCGACGATGCGTTTTGTCCCCGTGAAAAGTGAGGAGACCCAAAGCGCAGCAATGGTGTTTCGAGCCCGGGGAACTTCTGGTTCGGCAACGCATACGGCTGACCAATGCCCTACGCGGTCACCTGGGAGAGCTAGGTCACGTGGTCCCGCAAGGTGCCCGCAACATCCATAAGCTGGTCGACATAGTGGAAGGTTGTGAGGCCTCTATACCGGAAGCGGCGCAGG
>NZ_JBQFRE010000013.1:0-95806 GCF_056537245.1 Ruegeria sp. CG11 | reverse complement strand
AGGATCAACCAAAACGCTTGCCACCACAACCCTTCCGGGAAATCGGCGCAAACGCCATACTCAGATGGAAAGAATGGAAAGCAAGAGACGAATGACCCGGGCAGCCTAAGCCGGGCCAAATGCCCGTCAGCGACAGAGTAAGTCCGCCCGGTGGCGACATCTGCTTGCAGGTCGCAATACCGGTTTTGGGAACAAAAAACGCCGCCCCAACGGGGCGGCGTCTGGTTTGATCTTTGGGGCGTTCTTACTCGGCGGCTTGCGCCGTGGCGCCGTGCTTGTCGCGCAGGCTGTCGCGATAGAGCGCCTTTGCCAGAGCAACCATCATCAGGCCCATCACCATGGTAAAGGGAAGCGCGCCGATGATCATTGCGTTGCGCAGCGCATCCATCGGGTTGTTTTCACCCGCCGCCAGGATCAGCGCACCGATCACGGCCATCAGGATCAGACCCCAGATGATGCGGTGCTTGATGCCGGTTTCCTGGCTACCGCCGGACATGATTGTGTTCATCACCAGAATGCCCGAGTCAGCAGAGGTTACCAAGAAGGTCATGATCAGGATCACACACATGACGTTCAGCATGGACAGCAGCCCGCCGTCGATCATGTAGGACAAGGTCACGAACAGTTTGTTGGTGTTCGACGCCCCGATGATCGCACCCTCCGCGGCACCCGCCAGTTCCAGATCGATCGCGGTACCACCCAGAATGGTCATCCAGGCAAAGCACACCAGCGCCGGCGCGAAGACGCAGCCCAGAATGAACTCACGGACCGAACGCCCCTTGGAGATGCGCGCCAGGAACAGGCCTACAAACGGCGAGAACGCGATCCACCATGCCCAGTAGAATGTGGTCCAACCTGCCTGCCAACCGAACTGACGGCCCTGCTCGCCAGCGGCGTAGGCCGCGGCCAGAGTCGCTTCGTCCAACTCGGCGGCTGCACCTTCCAGACCGCTCTTGAAGCCGTCAAAGCTGCCCCACGCGTTGGTTGCGCCACCCATCAGGTCTGCGGCATGGGCCTGTGCCTCGGCAGGCAGGGCCGCCGCGAAGGCTTCGGCCGACAGCGGGCCATATGCGCCAAAGCTGAGCGACAGGAAATGCAGGATATAGTCGACCATCGCCGTGCCATAAGTCGTCATGGCAAAGACGAACGAGCCAAACACGACAAAGGTACCCAACAGGATAATCGACAGCACCAGGTTCAGGTTCGACAGGTACTTAACGCCACGGCCAACACCCGACACAGCCGAGATGATCGACAGCCCCATGATGACAATCAGCCCGGAAATCAGGCCCACTTTGCTGGGGGTCGGAACCTCGCCGCCCAGATCCATAATCCACTCCATCCCGGTGATGGCGTAAAGACCGTCGATAAACTGGCTGACGCCATAGCCGATGGTCACGGATACGCCGAGGATGGTCGCAACGACGCCCAGAACGTCAACCACGTGGCCCAGGAAGCCGTTCATCAGCTTGCCGAACAGCGGTGTCAGCGCCGCACGGATAGTCAGCGGCATATTGCGGGTATAGGCGTAATAGGCCAGCGACAGGCCGGTGACGACATAGATCGCCCAGGCGTGGAAACCGTAGTGCAGATAGGTGAAGCGATATGCAGATGGCAGCGCCTCGGGCGAGTTGGCCTCGACCGCACCGGACACCACAACGGGGTTTGACCCCCACAGGCCCAGCGGCTCAGCTGTGGCAAACACCATCAGACCGACGCCCAATCCGGCACCAAACATCATCGAAAACCACGAGAAGTTCGAAAACTCGGGCTTTTCCCCGGGCGTCCCCATGATCCGGCGCCCAGTGGCGGGGATGATGGCTACAATGGCCAGAAAAAAGAAGAACAAACCTACGATGATGACGTAGAAGCTGTTGAACACTTCCAGCAGCTTGAAGTTCCAGCTGCCCAGCGTGCTGTTTGCATTCGCCGGGAAAATCAGCGCCCACAGTACCAGCGCAACCATGATCCCCTTGCTGATCAGCGCGATAGGGGTGCTGTAATTCTCATAAAAACCGGCATCCGCCGTTTTTATCTCAAGATCCGTAAATGGTTCGGGTACCGACATATTTTCCTCCGTGTTGACGGTATAGCTGGATTGAACTCACCCAAAGGAGAGTCTCCAATCTTGATCTTTTCCTCGACTCGATCCCGTGGGGGCTTTTCACCACTCCACGGTCAGGCAGGTTCCTGAAAGTTCTGTTGAGCATGATGCCCAAGCCGCAATCCATACGCGGCAATTGTTGGTTTTCTTGCCTATATTGACGCTTCCCAGACGATTAGGCTGGAACCGACATATTCCGCAGTTTTGCGACACATACCCCTAGACGGGGTCAAAAAATACACATTTGAAGCGGTGAACTCGGGTTTTTACCCATAAAAATTCTAACACTCGATTTACTTTCATTCACGCGATGCCTGGAAGTTACCTTGAAATCATGATTCCGAAACCGCCACATAAACTGCGCAAGGCAGACAGGCGGGCGTTCATCCCAGCATCAGGAAGGCCAAGGCCACAACACTACGCTTTGGCCCGGGCCTGTATCCGAGTATGAAAAGCATAGCCCGGTCCGGGCTGGAACAATTTCACCCTGCCCCAAGGCGGAGACCGCTTAGATGTACACCTTCTTGACAGTCCTACTGCTGATCGTTGGGTTTTTTCTCGGCATGAACCTGTGGACCCGAAAACTGACTGCCGATGGGCAAAAGCGCGTCCCGCAGCTTGGCGATATCATTCCCGTAAACGGCGGCAGCATTCATTACGTCGAGCGGGGTGATCCGTCGAAGCAGACCATTGTCATGATCCACGGCCTGACCGGACAGTTGCAGCATTTCACCTATGCTTTGGTCGATTTGCTGGCCGATGACTACCACGTTATCGCGGTTGACCGGCCCGGCTGTGGGTATTCGACCCGGGATACGGCCGATCTAGGGCGCCTGCCCGAACAGGGGCGGATGATACAGGAGCTTCTGGACGCCAAGGGCATCACGGACGCTATTCTGGTCGGCCATTCTCTGGGCGGCGCAGTTTCTCTGGCGATGGCTCTGGAACATCCCGAAAAGACCAAGGCACTGGCCCTGCTGGCCCCCCTGACGCAAAAGCTGCCGTCCACGCCACAGGTCTTCAAACCGCTGGAGATTCGCACCGCGTGGCTGCGGAGCCTGATCGGCAATACTCTGGCCGTACCGCTGGCCGCCAAAACCGCGCCGCACACGCTGGACATTGTTTTTGCCCCGGACCCTGCCCCCGTCGATTTCCTCGACCGCGCGGGCGGTGCGCTGGGGCTGCGGCCCTCGGCTTTTGTCACCGGGTCGCAGGATGTTGTGGGCCTTGATGCCAGCCTTGAGGCACAGATAGCACGCTACGGTGACCTGCGCGTTCCCGGCGGGATTCTGTTCGGCGCGCAGGACGTGATCCTGAGACCTCAGGCACACGGTGATCCGATGGAGCAGTTCGGCCTGAGCAACGAACGGATCGACGGGGCGGGTCACATGATCCTGATCACAGCGCCAGAGACCTGCGCCGCATTCATCCGCCGGATTGCCAAAACCGCAAGCACCGAGCCCAAGGCGGTTTGATCAGGGTGAAAAAGAATCCGGCTTTGACCATCTTTTCCCTCTTGACCCTCTCCGGCCCCTCCCTTAAATCGCCTCTCACTCATGGCGGAGTAGCTCAGTTGGTTAGAGCAGCGGAATCATAATCCGCGTGTCGGGGGTTCAAGTCCCTCCTCCGCTACCACCCCCCTTAGGTTTTTGGTTCGAGACGGGAGTGCCTGGGTGTTCCTTGAGCTCGGCTGGAATGGCATCGCTTTCCACTGGGCAAACAATGATTTCAGGAACAAAGGACCTGATGATGTCCAGTGTTTTGGCATCTGCTTTCATCGCAGGATTGACCATCGAGGCCACGAGCCTCTGAAAGGCGCGGATGTCAGCAAATTGTTTGGCGCCAGTTTGTAGCGCGGCGGCAGCTTTCGGACAATTTGGCTCGATTTTCCGGACAACTTAATAAGGCTTATTAGGTAAGGTCAGCCACACAACTGACCTTCGCTTTGATTGAGCCTGTAGCGCGGCGCGCCAATTGGCAGGCAGCGGCGAGATTATTAGCAGTGGCTAGGCGCTAAGCACTGGGTGAAAAAGTAAGATGGCCACACAGCTGTCGTTCACTGCGGCTGCAGCATCCAGCACATCGAACGGCAGCATTATAGTGAAAATGTGTCGTAGTGGCGGCGATGCCGCGACAAGCAGACAACGCGTAGGTTCGGAGAGCCGGGTGCGAGACTATTTGATGACATTTTCAATTTCTTTGGCGTGGGTATCAGTTGGCCTTCTTGCCGGTATTCTTTTCGCCTAGCGGTGAGGCGCACCAAACTCTAAGGCTCTTCAAATGGTTGCGGACCTGTTTCCAAAAGGTAAACAGTGTTTCCACCAATGGAGATTCGACCTCAGGGTGAAACAGTGTCATCCTGATGAAATGGGGCGGCGCGCCTTATTTTTATGACCTAATTCTTCCCCAAGGGGCCAATGTGGACGGCGCGTCGTCCTTCGTGATCTTCAACATCCTTGGCGTTTAGACGTTACTATCCAACGGACACTCATACGGAAAATCGTAGTGTGGAACTTACGAAGACCACTCAATAAAAGACGGCATTAACCAAATCGCAATTATTCGCAGCGACCCAGAATGGAGTTGGGTGTGCGAAACACGCAGCTTTTCCCGCTCACACAGTGAATATCCTGAACGCAAACATTCAACTCTGCGCACAAGAATGTATTCGAGTCAAAATGCGCGCCTACGAGCACTTTCCCGATCGGGCAGGCGTGCATACCGCTTCTTTGGGTTGAAGTGTCGATTTCCGGTGTGCCGAAATCGCCAAAATAGGACTGTGTGACAACATCATAAGACTGACAGTTGAACCCATTTCCATCGACGTGAACACCCACTACTGCTTCACTTGGACCGCACCAATGCATCGAGCCGCCAGGAAACGCGAACTGATTGTCCGTCCTGATACCCCAACTTTGACGTGCCGGAAAATCCAGCGCCCATTCCAGAGGCCCTGTACATAGCAATAAGTTCTGATCAACGTGCACTCCGGCAACCAGGAACCCTGGAGGGCAGCTATGCATTCCGTTTTGTTGAGTCGGCGGCTCATTATCACCATCAACAAACTCCGCTGCTTGAGAGGTCGACGCATTGCCAAAAACGAAAGCACAGAAGGCAAAGATCGAAGCTATACTTTTAAGAGTATTTGTTATGGTCATGACTTAACTCCTATTTTTGAAGAAAATTCAGACTTTGGAATTATACCATATTTTTTCAATATTTGCGGATTTGCCGTGCGTCCTTTGAACATCAGACAATAATCACCGGCAAAACAAAGAAAACCCGACCGCATAGGTCGGGTTGCCTAGGTTCAGGACTCATAGCCAATAGATGACGAGAACGCTACGTCCGCAAACTCGCCGTTACTATGCAGTTCGTCCAATGTCCGGTTTGCGTCATTTCGTGGCTTGCTGCACGAGCCGAGCTCAAAACATCGGTCAAGGTCCGCTCAGGGCTCAAACTATCGGTCTATGCGATAAGCTGAAGAAAACACCGAGAAAGACAAATCTGCTTTCAACTTCGAGAAAAAAAATATTCTAAAACAGCTTGAAGGAGAAACCAATGCATCCACCGATAAGCTCTTACCTGCCATCACGCAGCCGCTACATTCGCCGTTTGAGCACTGCCCTCGCTGTTGTCGGTGCGCTTTCCGCCTGCCAAATGCCGACAAAAGCAAGCGTTACCCAACCGGCGACCTTAGCTTTCTCGAACACATGCTTAGAGAGCCTTCCAAACTTCGAGAACTTTCGAGGGAAGGCACGTGGTGCTTCTCTCCGATCATCTGAGGACATTGGGCGCATCCATTCAGCCTATCTGGTTCCAGGTAGTTCAGCTTTCGTGCGCTTGATGAACCTTCCTGGCGCAACAGACGTTGATGTTTGCGGTTTGAACGTAAAAAACTCGCAGCAGCTCTCCAACATCGGGACCGAAGTTTTGAATGCTGCCCGTTCCAAAGTCGGGACGGCTTCGGAAGAAAAATTCTCGTCGAAAAAGTTTGCGTACGCGATTCAGCTCTCCAACGGAAGCTTGCTGGTCCAAGACACAAAAGATTTAGGGGACATATACAGTTATGTGTTTCTGATCACGCAACCAGTTCCAAGGGGAAGAGTGCCGCCTCTCTTAAATGGCGAATAACCTTCACCTGTGGACCAGGCAGGTAATGTCCGGTTTTCGCCGTTCGAGGTTTGCCGCACCAGCCAAGCCCCAGACGACAGCAACGACCGCAATGGGCTCCCCGTGACCGTAAATTTGTTATTTTCCAATCTTCGCCTTTGCTCTGCCTCGGTATGGCGCACCGCGCCGAATTAGGCAGGGTACGGCCCCAGACCGTTGCCAAACTGCGCCTGCTGTTCCGGGGTCAGATCATGAAACGAAGGTCGGCACGTCATGGCACCTTAATCCCCAGATCATCAGCCATCGCCATTGTCTTTGCCTTGCCATCGTTCAAAATGACTTCGAATTTGAACGGATCGGTTTCGGCCAGCAAATCTGCCTTGACCTTTCGGCGTAAGCCCGAGATTTTGGCATTCATTTTGTCGTCACGGTCAGCCCGCACCTTGATGGTCACGGTCAGTTCATCAACCGTTCCCCCCGTCAATTCTGTCTCAAGCTGCAAGGTCTGTACCTGCTCAGGGATCGCAATGCCCGAAAGGTACGCCCGCGCCGCTTCGGCCTTCTTTTCCCGCGCACGCAGCTCGGCATCAGGCACACCCAGGTCGATCTGCGCCGTGAACCCATTGATCCGTGACGTCATTGCTGAAATTGCGTCCTGCTTGGTTGGGTAAGTCGGCTCAGCGTCCGGTGCGCTTTCGACAAGCTTCAGCTCATCGCCGCCAACATCCACACGCCAGAACACATCGCCCAAGATATGTCGCCACCAATCGGCATCGCTCACCGCAATGAACGGCTCTGGAACACCGTCCCCTGGCAACAACTCCGGTGCATAGAAAGTGATCAGGCCTTGGTCGTCGTAATGTGCGTATTTCATGGTCAGTACCCCAATGCCAAATATGAAAATCCAGTGGTGCCACTTACCGTCGCGCCAGCATGGGTATAGCCAGTAAAATTAAACCCGGTCGTATCGGCGTTCCGATAACCAACAATATGTACGGTAGCGGCACTCGTGTTCCCGTTAACGCCAGTATATTTCACGTGAAGAAAAGTGTTCGGAAACGCGATAGGAAAGTTAACCCGCTGGTTATTAGCTGCTACTCCTCCACCCCACTGCAAAATCAAACCGCTTGGCAGAACTTCGTAACCGTTGACGTCCAGCAGCCCGTCACCATGCTTGTTGTCCCAGACGCGCCGCCATGCAGTCCAAGTCAGCGTCGCATCGGTGCGGCGGCGCGAATAGGTGTCGCCGCTATCGGACAGGACAATCTGCTGAGCGAGCTCCCCTGATGCTTCTGTGTGCCAGACAGAACCTGTTTGACCGGACGCAGGGTTGCCGGTGGCCGTGTCGGCAAACTGGAACAATCCAAATTTAGCCAACGTATCCAGATTGGTCACCATGTCCGCCAGACCGCCCAACCCGCCAAGGCGCGCGAGCATGGTAGCGGCGTGGTTTTCGTCATCGCCCAACGCCGCAGCGATTTCATCCAGCGTGTCCAGTGCGGCTGGCGCGCCGTTCAGCAGTGCATTGATGCGCGCAGCCAATGTCAGGGTGAAATCACCTTTGCAGGCTCAGTTCCCGCCAATGCCTCAGCCTCACTGGTAAAGTTTACGGCCAGCGTCCGATCCCCCGACATGTCACCGCCCCCGGTCAGGCCACTGCCAGCCGAAACCTGACGCTCTACAGGCACATAGGCATCGGTGCCTTGTACCTGCAGCACTAGGTTCTGCAGATCGGAGAACAGAACATACACCCGCACCAGCGCTGAAACCGTATCTTTCGGTTTGTTTACAGGTGGGTCGTAATGGGCGATGGCAATCAGATCACCATCGGCATCGAACAAGCCGGGTTCCCAGACGACAAACGGACCTTCGTCCACATCCAACAGAACCTCAAAAAACGCCGCGTTGAGGGCATCAGGCACAGTACCGCTACCCTGGACAGCTTTGCGGCCCTGTTCATTCTCCAGCGTGGTTTCGTTGCCGCCGGGAATGCGGGTACCGTCGCCCCAAGCGATTTCGGTGATGGTCAACGGGGTGCCACCGGCGAGAGCAGCGGCTTCCTTGTTGCGCCCGGTTTGGGTCAGAATGGCAAATTGAGCCATGGGTTGCGCTCCTAAGCGGTGGATACGATTGAGGTGATGCAAGTGGTTGGCACCACTGCGACCTTGGCAGCGGCGTCCAGGACAGGTGGCGGATCCAGTTTAAAACCCGCTACGGCGACGTTGAAAATCCGCTACGGCGACAATGTGGGTCAAAGCAAACGCGCCGACATAAGCGACGGGCCGAGCCGGAACGCCAATCCGGAAATCTGTGCCCTGCGACTGGCGCTTTGTGGCCTCGATCATTTTCAGGGTGGCGCGGGTCTGACGGGGTGAGAAATAGCCATCGTCGTCAGGATGGATGACCTCATCGATCATGACTGTCAGACGGTGCGTGCTACCGTTACAAAGCGGTGCGCGCTGACTTTGTCCGTCAGCGTGACGGAGATGCTCAGAACGGAAATGGAGGACAAACGCGGCCCCGTGGATCAGACTCCCTGTACGGCGGCGACGGCGTCGATGTAGGCTGTGCCGGGGTTGGCTTCCTGGAACGCGACAGCCTTGCCGTGCACCGCAAGATCTTCCCGATCCACGGACAAGCCATCGGGCGCGGCGAAGGACACATTTGCCGGTCCGGGTTCGTCGCCCAGGTCGGTCTCGCCCTGCGGCACGATCTCGGGCTGCGCGTTCAGGATGTCCTTCAGCAGGTCGGCCGGCGTTGAGGTTTTGTTGGTGCCGTCATCCGAGAAGGAAATCTCGGTCTCAGACAGACCGCCCAGCTCGTCCAGCAGCACAGCCACACTGTCTTTCTGGACCGGCAGCAGCTTATCCTTGGCGACGAGGTCGTCGGCATACGCAACGCTTTCGGTGTGGCGCAGCGCACGCTCGCGCTTGGCCAGATCAGCCTCGCGATTTGCGAGGTCTTTGGGATCTCCACTCACGGTGATCTCCTTTGGTTCAGGTTGGCTAAGGGTTGTTGCCCTTCACTCCGAACCGATGCACCACGAACTTGCGCTGAGGCAGCTTTTCTCCCAGAGCAGGTGACGACCAGGTTAACAAGCGTGGCTGCCAAATCTTGCCGAACACGAACCGGCGCTGATCCAGCGCGGTTAAGTATTCCGGGCGGATGTGCCGACCGTCCCGCATGTATTTCGCCTCGGCCAGGGAAAAGCCCTTGTTGGTAGCGTCCAGAAAGTCCATGCAGATCTGATCAAAAGGCAGATTGGCAAATACGTCCCGAATGAAGTCGGCCGCAGCCAAGTCATCCCTGCCTTCACCACTGGGTTCAACGATCCATTCCCGTCCGATGAGCTTGTGCTTGCGTTTCTGCAGCACAGACCACGCATGGGTATCCCGCTCGATGGCGTCATAAATCTTCAATCCCTCACCGCCGCCCCGCTCGATCAGGGTGCTTTGCGACTTGTGCAGGCGGATCTGGCCAGCCACCATCGGCGGCCGCAGGCGCTCGATCCTCAGTTCCTTATCGGTAATCGGTTGGATCGGATAACAGAGCATTGCCAGACCGGCCTTGGCGGCGCGCTTCATCGCCTCAGTCCGGAAGAACTCCTGAAACTAGACGCTTTCCACGAACCACAGCGTGCATTCGTATTTGCGCTGCATGGCAAGCGCGTCCTCAATGATCACGTCCGGCAGGCGTTTGCGGATCGACGCCTCGACCACATCCAACACGCCGGTCTCGGGGGAATACCCGCCGACAAGAATAGCGCTGGGATCGAGGCTTTTCTTCTTCTTGCCCAGCGACGGGTCGATAACCCCAAAATACAGCCAATCGTGGCGCGTCATGACCCAGTAGGTCATGTCCCGGAATGCGTTGTCACCGTTTATTGGGTTGTTCTGGTATTCCGATTCAAAGCTGTCGTGATCGCCAGCGCGTTCCTTCATAAGGAACAAAAGGCTGTGTATCTCGGGCCAGTTGACGATGGCCCCTTTGCCCATCTCGACCTTGTGCTTCAGGTAGTAGGCGTCGGCCACTGGTTCGTCGTTGAGGTACAGCTCCTCCCACTCGTCCCACAAATCCATGCGGTCAGGCCATTTCAGAAGCGCCTGATACCGGGACACCTGCCAGCCCGGCTTTTTGGAAAACCGGACGATGACAGCATCGAACAGCAGCACGGTGCCCGCGTAGAGCACGTCCATCGTGCCGTCAGTCGGGGCGATAGGGTCCGTGGCGACGGCTCTGGATCTTCTTGCCGGTGCCAAAGCCCTCAACCTTGATGTTGTTGCGGGTGACGATCACGCCCTCGCGCCACGTTCGGCCCGATCCTGCGACCTCGGGAAAGTCGTAGGCAATGCGCGGGTTGATCTCCAGCTCGGCCTTGATCGCCTCGGTCATTACGGCCTCCTGCTCAAAGGCATCCATGATCAGGCAGATGTAGTGTTTCTGCTCGGTCAGGATGCACCACAGCTGAAAGCCCTGACTGATATGGGTGGACTTGGCTGAGCCACGCGGCGCGATGACCAAACGCCGCTGGCTTTCTTTCTCCTGCACCATGGCGGGCAGATCGCGATAGAGTTCCTGATTCAGCAGCGAGGGCGGCTTGCCTAGGTAGTGCGGCATGTAGGCTTCCATGAAGAACCGATAGCTGGTCTCCGGATCCCGCAAGCGCTCCAGCCGGTCAGCCTTGGCGGCCTCATCGACAGCAAAAGCATCCACCTCAAGCTCGATCTTGGCCCGGAAGCTCTGGGCCAGATCGGCAATGCCGTCCAGGAACTCGCGCGCCTTCATGCCTGATAGACCTTCACGATCTCAGTGCCGAATGGCTCAAGGATTTCCTGAAACGCCGCACCGTGGTTGGGGAATCCTATGATTAGGACCAGCGCCGGGTTCAGAAACGTATAGGCGGCAACCCGGGTCGGCCCGATCCGGGTCGTACTCCACTGGAATGCGAAGAATGTTAGGATCGTGGTGAAGATCGACAGATACGCGATTCCGACGAAAACTTGGAATGGGATCGCGGACCATTGGATATCACCCAGTTTTGGAAGAGACAGCAGAAGCAGCCACAACGAACCGGTCGCGAGAATCCAGAAGGTCATTTGGGCCATTGGCTCGCCCCGGTGAAGGGCTTTTACCAGCGTTCCGTAGACCGCAAGCGCAATAGTACCCGCCAAGAACACGATGTCGCCTGCGCTGGACTCAAGCCCCCTGAACGCCTGGGGATCACCCCGGAATATGACCCAGATCGCGCCGACTGTCCCAATGGGCAACGCGACACGCGCCTGCAGTGACATCTTCTCACGCAAGAGTACTGCGGCGATGGTTGCAGTGATTATAGGATTCAGCGCAAATATTGCCGCTGTGTTTAGCGGGGTGGTCATGCGCAGAGATGTGAACATGCACCAAAAGAACGTGACCAAAAGGATGCTGAGCACACCGTACCGCAAAAAATCGGACGCTTTGGGGATAACCAGCCCGTATCGCCATAAAACGATTGGCGCAAACAAGAGGGTCGCAAGCGCAAAGCGTATTAAAGTAAGCACGACGCTGTCGAGCCCACCCGTTATCGCAGCTGCGACTGGAAACGACGTGGCCACCAGAAAGGTCGCTGCCAGCATCACCCCGTGAACCGGCAAGTCCGAGACAGATTTGGTCGGTCTGATCGGCATAACGAACTCCTACTCTGCTGCAATTGTGTTGAAACGGCTTGGAAACGGGCCGGGAAAGGAAATCTGTTCCAGAGACATCCGCCCGCTTGGCGTTTCCCGAACTTTCAGCTCCTCTGGCAAGCGTTCTGCGCCGGCCTGGCGCCCAATCGCGATCCCTATTTCAATCTGGAATCGATCCGGCAGTGCCAGTACATGCGGTACTCGTTCAAAGACAAGACCCGCCATCGCATGAGCTGCATATCCGAGCGCCGCAGCCTGAAGTGCAATCTGCACCCACGCCGCCCCTGCGTCGAAACTGTTGTAACGCGAGAGCTTGTCTGGTCGGTCTTCGTCTCCCGGCATCATCGTGTCCGATACCAGAAAGACCAATGCCGAGGCATCTGTGGCCCAACTCTGGTTGAACGGGTCGAGCAGGGAAACAAAGGCCGACCAATGATCGCTGTGCCGCATTGCATAGAGAAACCGCCACGGCTGAACGTTGAATGCGGAAGGCGCCCAACGGCCGGCTTCCAGAGTGGTAAGAAGATGTGCCTCGGGCATCGCAGAGGCGTCATAGGACCGTGGCGACCAACGCGACAGGAAAAGCGGTTCAATCGGATGGTCCGTGTTTCTTTCAGGGCGCATTTCAGGCTCTTGTGTTTGTTTGCATTGGATCTTTGTTCAGGACGGCACGCGCGGTTCAGACGCCCTGCCGATCTCAGGCAAAAATACACCTACAGGCTTGGGTGGAGAATTCAGTAGTTGGCAACAATACTATTCACTGATAGTGAATAAATATGGATCGCATGACAGCACTCAACGTATTTCGCACCGTGGTAGAGCGTGGCAGCTTTGCAGCGGCTTCCCGTCATCTTGGCCTGTCGCCAGCTGCGGTCAGCAAGAATGTCAGTGAGTTGGAAACGCACCTTTCCGCGCGCCTGATCAACCGGACCACGCGCCGAATGAGCCTGACCGAAGCGGGATCGTTGTATTTCGAACGCGTTGTTCAAATCTTGGACGATTTGAATGACGCGGACGAAACACTCCAAGCCGGCCAGAACACGCCCAGCGGTCTACTGCGTGTCAGTGCTCCGGTGACTGCCACACTTGTTGGCTTGTCGGACGCGATTCCGAAGTTCCTTGACCGCTATCCAGAGGTATCTTTGGATCTGCATCTCGACGACAAACGGGTCAATTTGGTCGAAGAAGGCTTCGACATTGCCCTGCGCGGCAGTGACAATCTTGAGGATTCAGGCCTCATCGCGCGCAAGCTGAAGATCATGGAGCATGTGCTTTGCGCAGCACCTTCATATTTTGACACGCACGGAAGACCGGAGCGGCCCGAAGATCTTTCCCGGCACAATTGCATTCAGTTCAGCTTATCGGACCATGCCGCGAAATGGTCTTTTCAAAACGGAAACCGCTCGGTCAGCGTTCCGGTTAACGGTCGTTACAAGGTGTCTTCCAGCCTTGCCGTGCGCGACGCCCTTCGCGCTGGCTTTGGCCTGAGCCTCATTCCCCGCATGTATGTCGCGGACGACCTTGCGTCGGGCCGACTTTGTACTGCGTTGGAGCACTGGGCACCGAACGAAACCTCACTATACGCGGTGTATCCCTCACGGCGCCATGTCGTCTCAAAGGTCCGGGTGTTTCTGGATTTTCTGGTCGAGGAGTTTGGTTCTTAGTTTGCGCGATCTATCTGGCCGGGGCTGTTCATTAAGGCTGCTAGAAATGCTGTGTATGTCGCCATGCTGCCAGGATGGGATAGTGTTCCGCAGGAAAACGTAGGCCGTTTCCGATTAGCGCGTCACTCTAGCGCCGAGCACGTGGTTCAAGGTGCTTTAACGCCCTTTGTCTACGACTGGAACAGCACTAGCTTTTTGTCCGGGAAATCACACCAAGCTGTTCAATAGCCGCCGCGCCATACTACTGGCTCGTGATGTGTGGCTCTGTTGGCGTGGACCAACCCAACCTGATCAACTCCTGCACAACCGCATCTGCATGTTTCTTATTGCTGTGAACATTTCTGAGCATCTTGTCGATCGGAGCGTTCGGCCAAGCGCGTTCCAGATCAGCAAGCCTTGCGCGGGCCTCTCTATCGCGGCCAAGGGCGGACATCGCGGCAACGGTATAGGCAAGCGATGGGGCACTCAGAGGGTCGCCAAGCTGTTTGGCTTCTTCAAATCTTTCAATTGTTTTGCGGTAGTCGCCAAGATGAAAATTGGCGGCGCCAGAGATGTTTCGGTTGGCAAATCTCTGATTGCTTGAATCCAGCAAGGACTGCCGGTCCGCAATTTCGACAGCCTCTTCAAATTCGCCACTGAAAAGCGCCACTGCCCCCAGAAAATCCAGGACTGCTCCGTCGTCCGGATCTAGATGCGAGGCGCGCCGGCCAAGTGTCAGGGCCGCCTCGTAGTCGCGGTCGGCGAAATAGGCCCAGCTCTTGGCCGATTGGCTCCAGGCCTGATCCGGCGCGAGCCTGACGGCCTCATTTGCCAACTCCATCGCGGCCTTCGCATAGTTGTCTTTGTCTTCTGACGGCGGTGTCAAAACCGCAAGCGTTGCCAATGCCTGCGCGGCACCTGCATAGCCACCGAAATAGTCGGGGTCCAATTCGATCACGCGCTCGAAAACTGACAAAACAAGAAGTTGGCGGGGCCGGTCAAAGATTGGGAAAATCATCGCCCTTGCCTGATTGGCGAGGTTGAAGGCCTGCAGTGCCGTCGGCGACTTTTCATAGATTGCCGCGCGTTGCAGCAAATACGGTTCAGCTGAAGTCAGGTCGCCAGGCGACGGCTCCTGCACCACAGGCCTCTCATCCTGAATTAGAAAAGCCGCCAGAACTGCGCCGATGATGCCGCCTGACGTGAAGGCGGCGACTGGAAACCAGGCCCCTCGGGCTTTTGCCGGGTCCACCATGTCCGGACTGGTCAGGGCAGTCTCAAAGCGAGGGCGATACCCACCGGTATCAATACAAAGGCGAATGGGGTCGTGCTTGCCACTGCCTTCGTAATGCAACTCCAACAGCTGACGAAGACGCCGCGCATCCACGCGCACGATATTCTCGGGATCAACCCCATCTGCCGTGTCGCGGCCATACACGTCCTGAGCGATGGTCTTTCCGCGAATATCCGCACCTCTGCCCGAAAGTTCTTGTTCGACGATATAGGTCAAAAATGCCCGAAATCGGTCAGCGCCTTCCAAATGTGGATCATCCAAAAGGCGGGCGAGTGCGTCACGTTTCTGTAGATCTGAAATCTGGCCCATAGAAACTCTCACATTCCGATTTATGCAATTAAATCGGCGTGAGTCACCTTAATTCTCACCGTGAGTCACTTACCTGCTTTCAATTATAGTCGCACAATTCCCTGAGATTTCATCGGCGGAATGACATTTCCTGACTTTTTCCTGCCGCCTTTTCACGCGTCCAAAAGGGGGAAATCCTATGGCACGACGTTCAGACTTTCGGATATTCAGCAAACATTTCGCGATCGGATTGGCTTTGGGGGCTTGGGCTGTTGCGCCGCAGATCGTCACCGAAACCGTAATAGAGATTGTGACACCGTCTGCTGCCTACGCACAGGAAACAGAAGAGGTGTCTCCGACCATGGTCCGCGACCGCCCACGTGATGTCTATTATCCCAACACCGAGGACCTTGCCGAAGATGAGATGCGCGTGATCGCATGCGGAACCGGTATGCCAACGACGCGGGCGGCCCAGGCCGCAGCGTGTTTCCTTGTCGAACTTGGGAATGGCGACAAGTTCCTGTTCGATATCGGGTCAGGATCGGCCGAGCGGATTTCGTCGCTGCAGATTCCTTACAACTACCTCAACAAAGTCTTCATCGGACACCTGCATACCGACCATTTCGGGGCGCTGCACGATCTGTTCATCGGCGGTGCACTAATGGGTCGGAATGTCCCTCTGCGCGTCTGGGGGCCAAGTGGTCCAGTAGAGGAACTGGGTACAGCCTACGCGTTGGAAAACATGCGCCGAATGCTGACATGGGACTTGGCTGCGCGGGCCGGAAACACGGATTTTCGAGGTTACAGCCTGGAAATCAACGAATTCGACTACAAGGGTGAGAACCAAGTTGTCTACGAGGACAATGGCGTGACGATCCGGTCGTTCCCGGCAATCCATGCCATAGACGGATCAGTCAGCTATGCCCTGGAATGGAACGGTCTGAAATTTGTCTTCAGCTCAGACACCTACCCGAACAAATGGTTCAAGAAATATGCTCAGAACGCTGATATCGCGATACATGAGTGCTTCATTGCGGTGCCGGAACTGGTCACGAAAATGAAATTCACGCCCGAGTCCGCCCTTCTGGTCGGAACACAGGTTCACACCGCCCCCGAAGCGTTCGGAAAAGTCATGAGCGACATCCAGCCGCGCATGGCGGTTGCCTACCATTTTTTCAACGACTTCGACACCGTCAACGGCGTCTATGAAAGAATTCGATCGACCTACGACGGCCCTCTGAGCATGGCGGATGACTTCATGGTCTGGAATGTGACCAAGGACGACATCACCGTTCGCATGGCCGCCACTGAAGAGCGCACATGGGCACCGCCCTTGGCAGCGCCGGCCCAAGCGCCAGACATGCAGGACAGGCTCAATTTCTCGGAAAAAGCCGGTGTTCCACAGGATGCGATGACATTTTCCGAGTTCACACTTGGCGGCGTTGACGATGTGGATGACGTGCTGCGCCCGATTTACGAGGAGGCCTCGGAAGTTCTGGGTCAGGAGTTCCCGTATCCCGGCGACAACTAACCAACTGATTGACCGGCGCGGGCTGAACTGCACGCGCCGGTTTCTTTGCAAACTGTTAGGGACAATAAAATGCGGAGCGCTGCGCACAAACTGATCTTGGCTGGTGTATTGGCTCTGGCCTTTGGACAAAACGTAAGCGCGCAATCATTGGCCCGCTCCGAAGAGGACGAAGGCGCGTGGCGGCATTCGATCACGCCGTACTTGTTCTTGCCATTCAGCACGACGGGTACGTCGACGGTTGATGGCAACAGTGTCGATCTGGACCTGAGCCTGAGTGATGTTCTGGACCTTCTGCAGGGCGCGGCGTCTGTACGTTACGAAGGGTGGAACGGCGATTTCGGGGTCATATCCGAAATCTATTACGTAAAGCTCGGCCAAGATGCGGCGCTGCCGGTTGGTGGCGCGAGCTTAGATGTCGACATCCGACAGACCTTCTTCAACATCCAGGGCGCCTACCGGTTCGCCAACGGTGTCAATGCCTCGAGCCGACGATATGCTGCGGATGCGGCGATTGGCGTCCAATGGAACCGGCTCAAGCAGGAAATCGACATATCGGGTCCGGGGCCGGGCATGACGCTGGGCGGAACGGAAGAGTGGTTCGAGCCGATGATAGCGCTGCGTTACATCACCGAGATCAACGACACCTGGAGTTTCGCCGCCCGCACTGAATTGAGCGGCTTTGGGGTCAATGGCGATGACCTTCAATACCTGGTGCTGGCCGGTTTCGACTGGCAAGGCTGGGAAAACACGTCCTTGCGGTTTGGTTACCAGTTCTATGGAATTGATTATTCCAACGATCGTTCGAGTGGGGAGTTCGCGTATGACGTGGATCAGAATGGTATCTATGCGGCCGTTGCGTTTCATTTCTAAGCATTGCGCGCGCGGTATCGTCGGCCTCTTTCGTGTGCCAGTGCTCGCAGGTCTTGTTTTTGGTGCGAGCCCTGTCGCTGCAGATCTTGTGTCACCCTACGGCGGCGAAACCGCGCCCAACTTTGTCGAATTGTCGGTTGAAGGTGACCATGTCCGGGCAACCCTCGAGATAGACCTAAGCGACTATCCTATTTTTGTTGTTCCCGAGGGTGGCTCAAACACGTCACTGGCGGAACGCACCGGGCGGAATTTCCACATCGTGGCTGACGGAAAAGAACTTGAAAGCACAACGCAGACGATTGATGTCCGGCCCAGAGTTCTCAGGCAGACAGCAGCCAGCACTCTCGTTGCGCCGCGTCCGCGCAGCGAGAACGTGGTATTTGTGGATATGGTATTTCCGTTTCAGGGCAAACCGGAACGGATCACATTTACCCCTCCGCTGAACTCTGACGGTATGCCCTTGGCCTCTATTGGCGTGGTCGCCCAGCACCAAGGCGTACCGGTTACGGATTACCGGTATCTGTCGCAGCCTGAGACGATGCTGCCGGATTGGGACGACCCGTGGTTCACAACATTCGAAAACCCCAATCTGACCCGTCACCACAAATCCCCGATGATGTCCTTTCTTGCGATGGAACCGCGTGTGGTGCGGCACGAGATCATTTTTCGCCTGAAAGATTTTGAGAAATGGACCAATCTGGATCTTGGACAAGGCGAGCGTCTGACACCAGATCAGGTCGCAGCTATCAAGGCGAACGCTTCAGAATTTTTTGCACAACGGAACCCGCTCATCATTGATGGCAAGCTGCAGACTCCTGATACGGTGCAGGTTTCCCGTATCGAGGTAGGAGCAGAAGGCTTACGTCTGGTTCCGGAAGAGGCAGAGGCAAATCGAAATACGATGCTGCTGGGTGTCGTCCTGTCCTACCCGACAACGATATTGCCAAGCAGTGTGGATATGACCTGGGAATTGTTTCCCGAAGGTTTGGAAATCATTCCGGTAACACTCAGCGATCCAGCCGGGGCAGTTCCGTCTCAAATCTATCAATCCGATCCGATCGTAAATTGGAACAATCATCTGACGTCCTGGAAAGACCCTAAAACGGGTCCGGTCGTCGTGAGAACGGCAGGCTTGGTTCAAGTGCCGTTGTTAACTTTGGGGTTGGGTTTTCTGACCGTGGTTTTCGCCATTCTCGCATGGAACAGAACAGCGCGTCCGCGATACCTTGCCCTGGGTCTTGCAGGTGCGCTTGGTGTCGCCGCAGCGATTGCTTATCCACTGAAACACTCACTGCCCTTGATCACCGAACCGCAACCCGACGAGGTCGCCTCGCATCAGGTTGTAGAGGGCCTGTTGACCAATATGAGCACAGCGATGCTTGAGACGCAGAACGACAAGGTCACCGCCGCGCTGGAACCATTCGTCGAAGAGGGCAATCGCGACGACGTGCGCGCCGAAATGCGCCGGGGTTTGTCGGTGACGTTGCCATCAGGTGCATTGGCACGCGTGGAAGATATCTCGGATTTGAACGTCGAGAGTTTTCTGCCGCAGGGGGGAAAGAACCAGCATCAGGTCCTGGCCAATTGGACAGCCCGCGTCAGCGGTGGCCATTGGGGTCACCTGCACAGACGCGCTGTTTTCTATCGTGGTATGTTCAACGTCTCGCGCCACGGCGAACAGTGGAAACTGGACGGGTTGACGATACTCAGTGCGAAAACGGAAGGGTAATTCAATGAATAACGCGAAGCTCTTCTTGATTGCACTGCTGGCAGTGGGGGTTCTTTTTTGCGCGGGCAGTGCAAAGGCACATTTCAATCTGAACCAGAATGTCCGCATTCATCACGTGGTGCATTCTGAGAGCGGTCTTGATGTCTATTTGCGCCTGCCGATGCCATACGTGGTGGCCGAACTTGTCGGCCCTGAAGGCCCGGACGGGCTGCCCGAGCCCGCGCCCTATACGTATAACCAACTCGAAGACGGTGTGCTGATGCACTATTTGGATCAGTCCGCGTTGCGAAATGATCCACTTGGACTGGCTCGCATCGCGGCCGACGCCCTTTCGCTGTCAGTTGAGGGTCAGGAACAGGCCGCCGACATTGTTTCGCTGCGTCTGCACACTCTGGGGCAGGAACCCGGCTTTGCGACCCTGGACGAGGCACGCGCGGCGCTTGCCGATGGGGATGTCTTTCCATCAACCGATGAGACCTATGTCGGCGGCATCATGGTGGATCTGCACCTTCATTTTGCTGCCGAGCAAGTGCAGGGCTACAGCATTTCTCATTCCTCGAACCCTGGGCTTGAGGGACAGGAAGATACGGCGAACCTGATCCTGGACTACAACGGGCAGAATGTTCGGACGTACCGCGCCACCGGGTTGATGCATACTCCCGTCAATGTAACGGGATCAGCAACCGCCGCCGCCTCGACCTTTTTAGTTGAGGGGGTTCGGCACATTCTGGAAGGCCCGGACCATGTCCTGTTCGTGCTCTGCATGATCATAGGCGCCCTGAACCTGCACAGCCTTCTCGCTCGTGTCACCGGGTTTACCCTGGGCCACACGGTCACGCTGATCCTTGGTTTCTTCGGCATCGCCCCAAGCGGTGCGTGGTTCATCCCGACCGTCGAGTTGGCGATTGCGCTGTCCATCATTTACGCCGCTGCAATGGCTGTTTGGCCGCCAGAGAAAGGGCACGGAGACCTGAAGGCATTCGCAATCACCTCAGGAATCGGATTGCTGCACGGGTTTGGTTTTTCCTTCATGTTGCACCAGGTCCTGCGCGTGGATGCGCCAAACGTCTGGCACAGCCTGCTGGCCTTCAATGTAGGTGTCGAGGTTGGGCAAGTGATGATCGTGTTGCTGGTCTGGCCAGTGGTGTTGTTTCTGCGTCGCCAACCGGGCCGTGTCTGGGTCAATTCCCGCGCCGCTGTGGCGGTCTGTGCCAGCCTGATCGCGATGGTTTGGGTCGTTCAGCGGGCAGAGTTTTTCCTGTGATGACTGGGCACAGGTTCCCGAAACCGGTGCACCAGCCCAGAGCCGCCTGCGCGGAAGTTCAAAGACAGGAATAGATTGCTCCGAATGCAATTCTCCCGCACGCTTTACTAAGAAAGAGAGGTTGCAGCGCATGAGGAATATCAAAGAAGAAACGCTCGACCCGGAAGATTGGGAGGAAGCTCGCGCTCTTGCACATGTCGTGGTGGATGAAGCTGTCGATCATTTGAAACAGGTGCGCGAACGCCCCGCTTGGCGCCCCATGCCCGATGACGTTCGCGCACAGCTCAGGGCAGGTTTGCCAGAAGCCCCCAGCTCTTTGGAACAGGTCTATGGCGACTATCGGGACCTCGTGCGTGCCTACCCGATGGGCAATATTCATCCCCGGTTCTGGGGGTGGTACATGGGGGCAAGCAATTTCACCGGGGCGTTGGGTGATTTCCTTGCAGCCGTTGAGGGCAGCAATCTTGGCGGAGGGAACACAGGTGCGGCGCAGGTCGAACAACAGGTTGTCGATTGGTTGAAGGAAATCGCGGGCTTTCCGGAAAGTGCCAGCGGAACCCTGACCAGCGGCGGGTCGATGGCGAACCTCGTCGCACATACGGTCATCCGGAACCTCGCCGCCGGGTTTGATGTGCGCAAAGAAGGTATCGCAGCCCTGGAAAAGCCGCTGAGGTTTTACGCCTCTGATCAGGTTCATAGCTGCCACCAAAAAGCGTTCGAGACCCTTGGCCTTGGTGCAAAAACACTGGTGGAGGTGCCTAGCGACGACCGCCAGCGGATCAGACTCGATGCGCTGGAGGTTGCGATTTCCGAAGACCGCGCAAAGGGATTTCAGCCCGCTTGCGTCATCGGCACGGCAGGAACCACAAACACCGGAGCCATAGACGACCTGACCGCCCTTGCCGATCTGTGTGACCGAGAGCGGCTTTGGTTTCATGTGGATGGGTGTATCGGCGGTGTGCTGCGCCTTGCCCCCGACCACGCGCATCTTGTTTCCGGGATCGAGCGGGCAGGCTCTGTCGCGATCGATCCCCACAAATGGCTACATGCGCCATTTGAGGCCGGAGCGGTTCTGATCAAGGACCGCAGTGCCCATTTCTCGACCTTCGAAATGCACGGCGACTATCTGCAACTCCAAGAGCGCGGGATGCTCGCAGGCGAGTTTCTTGCCGACTATGGTTTGGAACTCAGCCGTGGTTTCCGGGCGCTGAAAATCTGGATGTCTCTCAAAGAACAGGGTGCCGCCAAGTTCGGGCGCCTGATTTCCCAAGACATCGCGTTTGCGCGCTATATGGCGCGTCAGATCGAAGCGCACCCGATGCTGGAACTGGTCGCACCGGTAGACCTCAACATCGTTTGCTTCCGCCATGTGGCGGCGGATGAGGATGCGGCCAAAGCGCTGAACACGGAGATAATGCTGCGGCTTCAGGAACGCGGCCTTGCTGTTCCGTCGGACACGACTGTGCAAGGCAAGCATGGGCTTCGCTGTGCCTTCAACAACCACCGAACGCGACATGAGGATATCGACGGCTTCTTGCGCGACGTGGTGCGCGTGGGCGAAGAGATCACCGCAGAACACGCCCGATAGAGTATTCCGCGGCCTCCGGCACGCATGGACGGGATGCAACAACCTTGTTTTGCTCCGGCATTTCCTTTCAACTGCTAAAAAGTCAGGCAACCATGTACGGGTGTTTCACTGACGTGCTGGTCTCACCAACGGGAGAGCGCATATATGAACCGATCCGACGGTCACGCTGTGTCAAAAGGGGATAGCGCGAAATGGGCGCTGCTGGACGAGATCGCCTCTCTTACGGCTGAGACGCCGGGATCGGATCAGTTGCTTTTCGAAATAGCGCGTCGCATGAAAGCTGCGTTGAATGCTGATGAATGTACTTTGGCGTTGCTCGACACAAGTGGGCGTTCTTTCCGCGAAGCCACAGTTGCAGGGTCTCCCCACGACCGAACTGTTTGGAACGACGCGCCGATCCAGGTGTCACCCGGCCCCGTTGGCGAGGTCTTGCAGAGCGGCAAACTGCAACTGCTTCATAACGCGCCGATCGATAACAGTGCCGCCTCTGCCGTTGCGTCGTTGGTGCTGCCGATAAAAGCCCTTGGCCGGGTCCTAGGTGCCATCACTTTTCGCACCAGTCACTCTGCGGGTTTTACCGAGGACGATATTGATTTTGCACAACGCGCTGCGATCCACTGCGCTGTGGCTTTGCTGGACAGTCAGACGCGATTTGAGGAGCCAGAACAAGCATTGGGCCGGATCGTCGATGCCATAGACACGATCCCGGAAGGTTTTGCCCTGTACGATTCCAATGATCGCCTGGTTTTGGCCAACGAGACTTATCGAAAGATGCTGTACCCGGGCCACGAAGATCTGGTCAAACCGGGTATGACCTTTGAACAGGTTGTTCGAAAAGCTCTGTCGCTCAATGTGATCGCGGATGCGGTCGGACGTGAGGAAGAGTGGCTGGCGCAACGGCTGAAACGTCACGACCATCCCCAAGGCACCCAGATGCAAAGCCGGACATCTGGGGGTTGGATCAAGATCAGCGAGCGCAAGACCCCTGATAACGGAACGGTCGCAATCTACAGCGATGTCACCGAGCTGAAAAAAGTCGAAGCGCGCAATGCCGAGCTTGCCCAGATACCCGAGGAAAACCCCAATCCGGTGATGTGTATCAGCGCAGACGGAAAGCTGCTGTTTGCCAACAAAGCCAGCGAACCGATGCTGGAAGCATTGGGTCTCAAAGTCGGGGCGAAGGTCACAGAGGACTGGCTGGCGCGCGTCAAGACAGGATTGCAGGAAAACAAACGGCAGGACTTTGAATGCCATGCCGATGGCATGGTCTACGCGTTATTGCTCTGGCCGGTCCCGGACGCCAAGCACGTCAATCTATACGGACGGGACGTCACGCAACTTAGGCAGGCCGAAAAGCGGATGCGCGAATTGGCGCGCATTCCTGAAGAAAACCCCAACCCGGTCTTGCGCATCACCGATCAGGGCAAACTGATCTACGCCAACAAGGCCAGCGCTCCTTTGGTCGAAGCGCTTCAGCTGAAGGTCGGCGACCGGGTGGGAACGGGGTGGCGCAAGCGCGTTGCCAAAGGTTTGCACGAGGATCGAAGGCAAGATTTCGAATATGAGGCCGGTGGTCTGATCTATGCCCTGTTGCTGTGGCCGGTTCCGGAAGGCGGTTATGCAAATATCTACGGCCGGGATATCACCGCCCAAAAGCAGGTGGAAAGCGAACTGCGGGTGGCAAAGGATATCGCCGAAACGGCCAATAAGACCAAAAGCACATTCCTTGCCAATATGAGCCACGAACTTCGAACGCCGTTGAATGCGATCATCGGATACAGTGAGCTGATGCTGGAAGAAGCCATCGATCAGAATGACGAAGCAAACCTTGGTGATCTGCGAAAAATACAATCTGCCGGCAAACACCTGCTTGCCCTTATCAACGACATTCTGGACCTGTCCAAGATCGAAGCCGGCAAGATGGAGTTCGATCTGGAGCCGTTCGATGTTTACCGTATGATTGACGACGTCAGCACAACGGTGCATCCATTGGCCGAAAAGAACGGCAACGCGCTTGAGGTTCTGTGCCCCGAGGACATTGGCGAAATGATATGCGACCTGACCAAAGTGCGTCAGGCGTTGCTCAATCTTCTGTCCAATGCCTGCAAATTCACCGAGCACGCCAAGATCACGCTGTCGGTTCGCCGGTCGGCTGAGGAAGACCAGCTGGAATTCGCAGTGGCCGATCAGGGCATCGGTATGTCACCTGAACAAGTCGACAAGGTCTTTGACGCATTCACTCAGGCGGATTCATCCACCACCCGGAATTATGGTGGAACCGGCTTGGGGCTGTCGATCACCAAGGTCTTCTGCGAGCAACTGGGCGGCAACATTCACTGCACCAGTTCTCTCGGAGAAGGGTCGACTTTTACCATTCGTCTTCCGAGTATCTGCCGCGACCCGTCCATCGCCCACCTTAGCGATGTGGAGTATGCAACAGACCATCCGCGAGACGATCCAAATGATCCTCTGGTTCTTATGATCGACGACGACCCGACAGTGCACGACCTATTGGAGCGGCGGCTGCGCAAGGAAGGGTACCGGGTTCTTTCCTCGACCAAGGGTGAGGACGCACTGAAGCTGGCCCGAGAGGCCAAGCCGGACGCCATTACGCTGGATGTGTTCATGCCCAAGATTGACGGCTGGGCCGTGTTGTCCCAGCTGAAAGACGATCCGGAGCTGGCCGACATACCGGTCATCATGCTGACATTCGCAGAGGACCGCACCAAGGGCTTGTCGCTGGGCGCCAGTGAATACTTGGGCAAACCCATCGACACGCTCGAACTTCTGAATGCTCTGAAAGAGCATTGCCCGACCCGGCCATCCCGCCGGGCGCTGGTCGTGGAAGATGAGGCCGCAACGCGTGAAATGATCGGCCGCGTCCTTGGCAAGGAAGGCTGGCAAGTCGAACAGGCTGTCAATGGACTGGACGCCCTTCAACAACTTGCCAAATCCGTGCCGGACGCCATTCTGCTGGATCTCATGATGCCCCAGATGGACGGGTTTGAGTTTCTGGCAGGGATGAGGAAGAACCCGGACTGGGCGGCGATACCGGTCATCGTTGTCACGGCAAAAACGCTGTCAAACGAGGATCGCGCGCGGCTGAGCGGATCGGTCGAAGTGCTGATCCGCAAGGACGGGGATGAGGTCGAAACCCTCGTCTACCAATTGAAGAAACTCCTGGCGACTTCCCGGCCTGCAACAGCAAGGGAAACCTAAGTCGTGAATGGTGGTCGCGAAAACCAAGCTCAGCACGCAAAGGCGGTGTGGCTTGCGAATTTGCGCCAAAACCTGATTTCACCGGTCAGCGCTATCGTCGGCTTCAGCGAAATGATTCAAAGCGAAGCCGGTCGTCTGGCGAGGGTCGAAGCAGTTTCGGATCTGAACCGGATTTCCCAAGCGACGACTGAACTGAACACGCTGGTCGACCGGCTTTTGCACCCTGAGATGGCTTTGAAACTGACGGGCGGCGGCGACGAGAGTTTAAAACGGCTGCGCCATGATCTGCGAACCCCGATGAATGCAATCAAGGGCTACAGCGAGATGCTGCTGGAGGATCTGGATGACCTGAACGCCAAGCATCTGGAAGCGGACTTGCTTGGGCTTCTCGAACATACCGACGCCCTTCTGAAACAAATCGACGAGCTTGCGACATTGTCTGACGATCCGCCGGACGGAGACGCCGCGGTTCCCGAAGCACCGCCAGACTCCGCTGCGATGTTCGCAAATCTGGTTCAGAGCATGGCTCCCCTCGCCCCAATCGCCGACACCGGTGCACTAACCGGTAACATCCTTGTCGTCGATGATGTCGAGGCCAACCGGGATTTGCTGGCGCGCCGGTTAAAGCGGGATGGGCATCAGGTCTGGACCGCTGCCGGAGGGTACTCCGCCCTTGAACTAATGTCTCAATATCCGTTCGATCTGGTTCTGCTTGATCTGATGATGCCGGATGTCAATGGCTTTGACGTTTTGGCCCTATTGAAACAAGATGACATCCTTCGGGATATCCCTGTCATCATGATTTCGGCCCTGGATGAGATCGAGAGCGTCGCGCGCTGTATTGAGGCCGGCGCCGAGGATTACCTGCCGAAACCCTTTAACCCGATCCTGCTACAAGCCCGGATAAACGCCTCGTTGGAGAAGAACCGCTTTCGCGAGCGTGAACGCCATTACTTTGAGCAGATGGAAGCGGAAAAGCAAAAGTACAAAGACCTTTTGCTTAGCATTCTGCCGCAACAAATCGTGACGCGGCTGAATGACGGTGAGGCAGCAATCGCTGATCGCCACGACGACGTCACCATCCTGTTCTCGGATATCGTTGGCTTTACCGAGATGTCGGCAAAACTGCCCCCTGCGCGTGTGGTTTTCTACCTCAACCGGATTTTTTCAGGCTTCGACCAAATCGCGACAGAACTTGGCATTGAGAAGATCAAAACGATCGGTGACGCATATATGGTCGCCGCCGGTGTGCCGGATGACCGCGAAGATCATGCCGAAGTGATCGTCGAGATGGCGTTCCGGATGCTCTCGCAGGTCGAATCGCTGAACGGTGAAATGGATTACCCGATGCACATCAGGATTGGCGTACACAGTGGCCCCGTGGTTGCCGGTATAATCGGGTCGCACCGTTTCCTCTACGATGTCTGGGGAGACACGGTTAATGTCGCCAGCCGCCTTGAAACTACCGGCGCGCCCGGGCGGGTGCAGGTTTCAGAGGCCACCGCCAGACGGGTCGAGCATCTATTTGATGTTTCCGACCCCATCGACACAAGAATTAAAGGCAAGGGTCGGGTCAGAACCTACTATGTCATCCAACGCAAAAATTCTGCGGATTGAGCGATTCTGCGTCAGGATGCAGGTAGCAATTTTGCCATCTTTTCCAGCAGACGGCTAAACTCAACCGGTTTGGTATCGAAGTCGTCGCAACCTGCCTCCAGCGCCTTCTCGCGATCACTGGCCATCGCATGTGCCGTCAGCGCAACCACCGGGATCGAAGCTGTCTCAGGCGCCGCCTTGATACGCCGCGTCGCCTCCCACCCATCAATTTCCGGCAAGCTCATATCCATCAATATGATGTCCGGTGTTTCGCTGTCGGCCATCGAAACACCCTCCAACCCATCTTTCGCGACAACGACAAGGTAACCTTTACGCGCCAATCTTCGCGACAGCATATCGCGGTTCATTTCGTTGTCTTCAACCAACAGAACTTTGGTCAAGGCCCCCCCCTGCGCCTTAGCGCCTTTTGACCGCCCAGTGATTCAGGCCACCGTTTCGGTGACCGCCGCCGCTAACAGAACTGTTGCACCATGCGCCTACAAGGGCAAGTTTGGCATGGATCGTGTGAGCTCGTGCATTTGTATCTCGCCGGACCGATCAACCTTTACGGTCAGTTTTTGAGCATTCGGAAACCGCTCAAAATAGGCGAACCTGATGGCCTCGACCATGTCGATCGTTTGGCATTGAATCTGGTAGTCGGCCTGAAATTCGGTGTGCGGGTCCTGATCTGATGCCGGGGCGACATCGGCCTCGGGACCAAGCCCTTCTGCCAGAAGTGTAACATTGGCGGCTGCCGTGAAACACTCTGCGTCTTCTGGCAGGACAAACAATTCCAGCGGCTTGGACAGAACGGAAATCGCACCGGCGACCAGGGTCCGATCCTCATCGGTTTGTGCCGGGCGCTCAAACCCAATGATATCCGCAGCAGGCACCGCAAGCGACAAGGACAACTCGGCCCCCGAGATCGCTATATCCAAATGACCGGTACCATGTTCATGCTCAATCCCGGCTTGTGTCTGCGACAGCGCGACCGCGGGGATCAGAGTCAGGGCGAGAGCTGCGCTTCTCATAAACAGGCACCACCTACCAAGGAATCACGGGTTTTATCTTAATATGTTTCAAAAGCGGCGCAATCTCGGCCCGGGCCAAGCCACCCCGCCAAATATGGGGAGGGCAAATGTCAGCTAACCCGATAATAAAACTCAGGTTGACATAGCTGACTAAATAACTCAGGTATGCACCCCATATGCGTCGCACAGGCGGCGTCTGTGAAATTATATCTGACAGGAAAGCGTCACCCTTATGACCCGATTTTTCGCCGCCACCAGCGCCTTGACCCTTGGCATCGCATCCGCAGCCGTTGCGACCGACGCCCCGTCGAAGGCTGATATTCTGACCACCTATGCGAATATTGCCGAAGCCAAATACGATGACAGCCTGATCGCGGCCAAAGCCCTGCAAGAGGCGGTGAACACCCTGATCGCCGAGCCGTCCGACGCCACTCTGAACGCAGCGCGAGCCGCTTGGATTGCTGCGCGTGTGCCCTATCAGCAGACCGAGGTCTATCGTTTCGGCAACGCCATCGTTGACGACTGGGAAGGCAAGGTGAACGCATGGCCGCTGGATGAAGGCCTGATCGACTATGTCGACGCGGCATATGGCGGTCCGAGCGATGAAAACGAATTCGCCGCGCTGAACGTGATCGCCAATCCCAGCTTCGAACTGTCGGGAGCAACCATCGACGCCAGCGAAATCACACCCGAGCTGCTGGCCGAAACCCTGCACGAAGCCGACGGGATCGAGGCGAACGTCGCCACCGGCTATCACGCCATCGAATTCCTGCTGTGGGGTCAGGACATGAACGGCCACGGCGCGGGTGCAGGCAACCGCCCGTATACCGACTATATCCGAGGTGACGACTGTACTGGCGGCAATTGTGACCGCCGTGCTCAGTATCTGAGCGCCGCAACTCAGTTGCTGGTCAGCGATCTGGAATGGATGGCCGCTCAATGGGCCGAAGGCGGCGAAGCACGCGCTGCGCTGTCCGCGGATGAAACCGCAGGCGTAAGCGCCATCCTGACCGGCATGGGTTCGCTGTCCTATGGTGAACAGGCAGGTGAGCGGATGCGTCTGGGCCTGATGCTGAACGATCCCGAGGAAGAGCATGATTGCTTCTCGGACAACACCCACAACAGCCACTACTATGATGGGCTGGGCATTCAGAACGTCTATCTGGGCAGCTATACCCGTATCGACGGCACCCCGGTCAGCGGCGCGTCGCTATCGGATCTGGTGATCGCCTCCGATCCTTCGCTGGATGCTGAAATGAAGGTCAAACTGGCCAACACCATGCAGGCACTGGGCCGTTTGAAATCGACCGCCGAGGCCGGCTTTGCCTATGACCAGATGCTTGAACGCGGCAATGAAGGTGGAGAGTTGCTGATCATGGGCGGCGTCGATGGCCTGGTCGACCAGACCAAAACCATCGAGCGGATCGTGACCACTCTGGGGCTGGACCAGATCAGCTTCGAAGGCTCGGACAGCCTGGATAACCCCGACGCGGTCTTCCAGTAAACTATGGGGCCGGAAGCATGAGAGGCTTCATGCTTCCGGCCACAAAAGTTTTGACTGGACAGCAGGACAATACCTTACTAATTAAGTAGGAAATCTACCGGACTTAGAATCGCCATGATCGTCTGTCATTGCACCAACATAACTGACCACGATATTCGCGCTGCAATCGACTGGATGCGTACATCGGACGCGCAGGCGATTATCACCCCCGGAAAGATCTATCACGCCCTTGGGAAAGCTGCGGATTGCGGCGGCTGTATGCCTCTTTTCCTAGACATGATGCGTTCCAACGATAATCTGGAAGTACCCATGCAGCTTCGTGCGCTACGCACCGGAGTATCACAGGAGAGTGAAGATGAAGGGCGATCCCAAAGTCATAGAATACCTCAACAAATCTCTGCGGCATGAACTTACGGCGGTCAGCCAGTATTGGCTGCACTACCGCCTGCAGGAAGACTGGGGCCTTGGCCACATGGCCAAGAAAAGCCGCGAAGAGAGCATCGAAGAGATGGGCCACGCGGACAAGCTGATCGAGCGGATCATCTTTTTGGAAGGCCACCCCAATCTGCAAAAGCTCGACCCCCTGAGAATTGGCCAGAACCCCAAGGAAACCCTGGAATGTGATCTGGCTGCCGAAAATGACGCGCGGACCTTGTATGTCGAAGCGCGCGAATACTGCCGTGAGGCTGGTGACTATGCGTCGATGTCCCTGTTCGAGGAATTGATCCGCGACGAAGAAGGACATATCGACTTCCTCGAAACGCAGCTTGATCTGTACGAAAGGATTGGCGAAGCCAATTATGCGCAACTCAACGCATCGAAAATGGACGAAGGCGAGTAACCTTGCCATCGTGACGGTGGCCGCCCTTGCGGCCACCCAACCCCTCGCAGCCGAGCTGGAGGATCTTCACCTCAATTTCGAACCCAGAACCGAAGATGAGCGCACCCGGATCGCCAACGTCATCGTTGCGCCCGAGGATTTCAGCACCCCACAACGGTTCGAGGATCTGTCCGCCGGGGCCGCCACCGTCCGCGCCCGCACCGACGCCGATGCGTTTTCGCAACCCTCTGGCAATCTGAGCTTTGAGCAGGAGCTGGACTTCAGGGTCGGCAATGGGTTGTTCAAGAAAATCTGGGTGTCTTCGCCCGCGTCCACATTGGCCTCGGACGGGCTGGGGCCTCTTTACAACGCGCGCTCGTGCCAGCGCTGCCACATCAAGGACGGACGCGGCCATGCACCCACCGGGCCCGGCGACAATGCGACCTCGATGTTCCTGCGCATTTCGATCCCCGGCGGTGACAGCTACGACGAAATCGAGGACTATATCGCCACCCAGCCCGACCCGAACTATGGCGGACAGATGCAGGATCTGGCCCTGCCCGGCCATCCGGCCGAATACCGGCTGGACATTACCTATGAAGATGTTCCCGTAACCCTGTCCGATGGTGAAATCGTCACACTGCGCAAGCCGACCTATCAGGCGGCGGATCTGGGATACGGCCCACTGCACCCCGAGGCCATGCTCAGCCCCCGTGTGGCGCCGCAGATGATTGGTCTGGGTCTGCTCGAGGCGATCCCGGTCGAGGATTTGCTGGCCAATGCCGATCCCGATGACGCAGACGGCGATGGTATTTCCGGGCGCCCAAACATTGTCTGGTCGAAGGAATTCGGTGCGCCGATGATGGGCCGTTTTGGCCTCAAAGCCGGGATGCCGACGATTATGGAGCAATCGTCGGCAGCCTTTGCAGGCGATATCGGCATTTCCAGCCCGCTCTATCCAGCGGGTCATGGCGACTGCACCGACGCGCAGGTGGACTGCGTGAACGCCCCGCATGGCGACGGCGATGACCGCGTGTTTGAAATCGACCAGCTTGGCATGGATCTGGTGGCCTTCTACAGCCGCAATCTGGGCGTTCCGGCGCGTCGGGACGTGGACAACCCGCAAGTATTGCGCGGCAAGCAGGTGTTTCACGACACTGGCTGCGCCTCTTGCCACACGCCCGCTTTCGTCACCCATCGCATGGAAGACCGCCCGGAGCACAGTTTTCAGCTGATCTGGCCGTATTCCGATCTGCTGCTGCATGACATGGGTGAAAACCTGGCCGACAACCGCCCCGAGGCCCGCGCGACGGGCCGCGAATGGCGCACGCCGCCGCTGTGGGGGATTGGTTTGACCCGGCAGGTTTCGGGCCATACTCAGTTCCTGCATGACGGCCGCGCGCAAACCTTGCTTGAGGCCATCCTGTGGCACGGGGGCGAGGCTCAGGCCGCCCGCGATACGGTTGTGGCAATGCCCAAGCCAGACCGTGATGCCCTGATCCGTTTCCTCGAAAGCCTCTGACCCATGCGTTTCCTTGCTTTTGCCCTGGCCTTGACGCTGCCCTTGTCTGCGCTGGCACAAGATCGCGGTCCGATCCTGACCGCGACGGTCGATGAGCATATCCTGCCTGGCTTCGCCGCGCTTTCCGACGCAAGCGGCGCGCTGGCGCAAGCGGCCCAGTCCGACTGCACCGCAACATCGCCCGATCTTCGCGCGGCCTATCACGTGGCCTTTAACGGCTGGATTTCGGTCAGCCACCTTAGGTTCGGCCCTTCGGAAGTTGGCGACCGGGCCTTTGCGCTGGCCTTCTGGCCAGACACCAAAGGCTTCACACCCAAGGCTCTGTCCGGCCTGATTGCCGTCGAAGATGACGCCGTCGAAACCCCCGAGACTTTTGCCGAAACCTCCATCGCAGGACGCGGGTTCTTTGCACTGGAACAGATGCTCTACGACTCGCGCTTTGCGGATCAGGGCAGCGACACTTATCGTTGCGACCTGATACGGGCGATCGCCACAGACATTGATCTGAATGCCCGCGCGATGGATGACGATTGGGCAAGCTTTGCAACGGCCCTGACGCAACCAGGCGAGAACAGCCCGTATCGGTCCGGCAATGAGGCGATGCAAGAGCTGTACAAGGCGCTGGTCACGGGTCTGGAATTCACCGGCGACACCCGCCTTGGCCGCCCGATGGGCACTTTCGACCGCCCGCGCCCCAATCGCGCCGAGGCGCGCCGCTCTGAACGATCCCTGCGCCATGTTGAACTGTCTCTGATCGCACTGCGCGATCTGGCGGCACATCTGTCGGCAGATCACCCTGAAATCGCAGCCGATCTGGATGGCGCGTTCGACAAGGCCATCACCCGGGCGCAGGCGTTAGATGATCCGGCGCTTGCAGGCGTGGCCGATCCCCAGGGTCGTTTCCGGATCGAGGCGTTGCAGCAGTCGATCAACGATATCCGTGCTATCGCGTCAACCGAGCTTGGCCCGACATTGGGCATCAGCGCAGGGTTCAACTCATTGGACGGGGACTGACCCATGCCGAACCGCCGTCATTTTCTGGCCGGACTGGCCGCAAGCAGCCTGGCCCCACTGCGCGGCTGGGCCTCGGTCGGCGCTCCGGATTATCTGGCGACAGCGTTGTTTCCGGACGGCAGCTACCGATTGGCCGGGCTGGATACAGGTGGCGATATCCTGTTCTCACTCCCCCTGCCCGCGCGCGGTCATGCGGCTGCAGCTCATCCCGTCAACGCGCAAGCGGTGGCCTTCGCCCGCCGCCCCGGCACTTTCGCTTTGGTCATTGATTGCGCGACAGGCACCGAGCTGACCCGGTTGACCGCCCCCGAGGGCCGTCATTTCTTTGGCCACGGCGTATTCTCACTCGACGGCACACGGCTTTTCACCACCGAGAACGACTATGAGGCAGGAGAGGGCGTAATCGGCATATGGGACGCTGCTGACTACAGACGCTTAGGCGAATTCCCATCAGGCGGCATTGGACCCCATGACATGCGGCTGATGCCCGACGGACAGACATTGGTCATCGCCAATGGCGGCATCGAAACCCACCCTGACATGGGCCGCACCAAACTGAACCTGCCGACCATGCAACCGCGCCTGTCCTATCTGGACCTGAACGGGACGGTTCTGGAACAGGTGGAACTGCCGCAGGCCCTGCACAAGAATTCGATCCGGCACCTAGCCGTGCGCCAAGACGGGCTGGTGGCGTTTGCAATGCAATGGCAGGGGGACAAGGCGCAAAATCCGCCGCTACTGGGCCTGCATCGTCGCGGCGGGGCACCGCGCCTGCTGTCGGCTCCTGACGCCGAGCAAAGCATGTTGCAAGGTTATGCCGGCAGCATCTCCTTTTCCGGTGACGGAGAGGCCGTTGCCATCACCTGCCCCCGTGGCAACGCCCTGCACCGGTTCAACGTCACAAGCGGTCTGCTAACCGGCGCCTTCCCGCTGGAGGATGTCTGCGGCTTGGGTCCCGGACCCAGAGGTTTCGTTTTCACCACAGGCACCGGTATCGTCGGCGAATTGACCTCCGAGGTCCAAATTTCCGCCCGCCCGGACTGCCAATGGGACAATCATCTGATCCCAATTCGGCCGGCCGCATAAATTCGGCAAAACCCGTCACATAGATTACACTTGGACGAATCAAACTGCTGCCGTATTGGCGGGCGCTAAACTGGCACCCCTACGTTAAGGACCGACTTGATTGAAACAGACGCCCGACGCACCGCATTCCATCTACGGAGTTGAAAAATGGGGCAAGGGCCTCATCGAGGTGACGGAGGTTGGCGAGATCGGTCTGCGCAATCCCATGGCACCCGAGGTAGCGGCGATCAGCCTGCCCGGCATCCTGCACGATCTGGACGAACGCGGCATCAAGGCGCCGATGCTGTTGCGCATCAGCTCTTACCTTGAAAACGAGATCGCCCATATCAACGAAAGCTTTCGCGACGCCATCGCCCGAACCGGGTACAAGGGCACCTATCGCGGCGTGTTTCCGATCAAGGTGAACCAACAGGCGCAGGTGGTCGACCGCATCGTCGAGTTCGGCAAGAAATACCAATACGGGCTTGAGGCCGGATCGAAGCCGGAACTGGTGATCGCCCTCGCCCATCGCCTGTCGCGCGAAGCCCTGATCGTCTGCAACGGCGTCAAGGATGCCGAATTCATTCAGCTGGCGATCCTCAGCCGCAAGATCGGCTTCAACACGGTCATCGTTCTGGAAAGCCCGAAAGAGGCCGACACGGTAATCGAGGTCTATAACGAACTGGGCATCGAACCCCTGATCGGCGTGCGGGTCAAGCTGACCAACCAGATCAGCGGCAAGTGGGAGGAAAGCTCGGGCGACCGCTCGGCCTTTGGCATGAATACCGACCAACTGGTCGCGACGGTGGACAAGCTGAAAGACGCGGGTCTGCTGCATTGCCTCAAACTGCAACACTCGCATCTTGGTTCGCAGGTGCAGGACGTCAACGACGTCCGCCGCGCCGTGGGCGAAGCCTGCCGGTACTATACCGAACTGACGCGTGAAGGCGTGCCGCTGACCCATCTGGACCTCGGCGGCGGTATGGGCGTCGACTATACGGGTGAGAAAAAGGCCGCCGAAAACTCGATCAACTACACGGTCGAAGAATACTGCGCCAACGTCGTGGAAACCGTGGCTTATGCAATGGATGAGGCAGAAGTTGCACACCCGACGCTGGTCACTGAAAGCGGCCGTGCGGTGGTGGCGACGTCTTCAATGCTGGTGTTCAACGTGTTGGAAAGCACGCTCTACGACGCGGCAACCGCACCGGCGGTCGAGGCAGACGATCACCATATCCTCTCTGACCTCGCGGCAGTGCAGGGATACCTGTCCTGCGACCGGCTGCAGGAATGTTGGAACGACGCCAACTTCTATCGCAACGAACTGCGCGCCCTGTTCCGCCGCGGCTATGTCGACCTGCGCCAGATGGCCCGGGGCGAGCGGATCTATCTGTCGCTGATGGCTCGGATCAAAGCTTTGGCGGCCAGCGACGAGATGGAAACCGATGTGGATGACCAGCTTGAGAAAGTGGCTGACATCTACCACTGCAACTTCTCGCTGTTCCAATCCCTGCCCGACGTCTGGGCCATCGACCAGCTTCACCCGATCGTGCCGCTGCAAAGTCTGAACCAGACGCCGGACCGCCGCGCGGTTCTGTCCGACATCACCTGCGATAGCGACGGCAAGATCGACCGCTTCATTCTGGCTGATGGCGTCTCGCCCAGCCTTCCGGTGCATTCCCTGCCCGAGGACGACGAATACTACATGGGCGTCTTCTTTGTCGGCGCTTACCAGGAAACGCTGGGCGATCTGCACAACCTGTTCGGCGACACCAACGTGGTCACCATCGACCTCCGGGCCGATGGCGGGTTCGACCTGCTGCACGAACAAGAGGGCGACACGATTTCCGAAGTTCTGTCCTATGTCGAATTCGACCCGCAGGACTGCGTCGCCGCCTTCCGCAAAATGGTGGACGAGGCGATCTCGACCGGTACTCTGAAAGCCAAGGACCGTAAAACCCTGATGAGCGCCTATCGCGACTCGATCAACGGCTACACCTATTACGAATAACCCCCTGTGAGAGGAGATTACCCCCATGGGTACTTTGAGTGGCAAAACACTGGTTGTCGGCGCAGGCGGCGTATCGCACGCCGCCGTGCACAAGATGGCAATGAACTCGGACATCTTTACCGAGATCACTCTGGCCAGCCGGACCAAATCAAAATGCGACGCCATCGCCAAAGCGGTGAAAGAGCGTGTGGGCGTTGACATCGCGACCGCTGAACTGGACGCCTACAAGGTTGAAGACACGGTCAAGCTGATCAAGGAAACCGGCGCCGAGATCCTCGTGAACCTCGCCCTGCCCTATCAGGATCTGGTGCTGATGGATGCCTGCCTTGAGGCCGGTATCCACTACCTCGATACCGCGAATTATGAGCCTGAGGACGAGGCCAAGTTCGAATATCACTGGCAATGGGCCTATCAGGAGCGGTTCAAGGAGGCCGGCCTGACCGCCATCCTCGGCTCAGGCTTCGATCCGGGTGTGACCAGCGTGTTCGCCAAATGGCTGAAGAAACACAAGCTGGACACGATCCGTCAGATCGACGTTCTGGACGCCAATGGCGGCTCGAACGATCAGGAGTTCGCCACCAACTTCAACCCGGAAATCAACCTGCGCGAAGTGCTGGCAGAAGTGCGCCACTGGGAAGGTGGCGAGTGGAAACACTCCCCCGCCATGACCCATAAGGTCGAGTTCGACTTCCCCGCCATCGGCCCCAAGAACATGTACCTGATGTATCACGAGGAACTGGAGTCGCTGTCGACCCACTTCCCCGAGATCGAGCGCGCCCGCTTCTGGATGACCTTCGGCGATGCCTACATCACCCACGCCAAGGTGTTGGAAAACGTCGGCATGACCCGCATCGACCCGGTGATGCATGACGGCAAAGAAATCATCCCGATCCAGTTCCTGAAAACCCTGCTGCCCGATCCCGGTGATCTGGGCGCGGAAACCAAGGGCAAGGCCTGCATCGGCGACATCGCCACGGGTCAGGCCAAGGATGGCTCGGGCGAGAAGACCTATTACATCTACAACATCTGCGACCACGAAGAATGCTATGCCGAAGTCGGCAGCCAGGCCGTCAGCTACACCACCGGCGTCCCCGCCATGATCGGCGCGGCGCAGGTGCTGAAGGGCAACTGGACCGAGCCAGGCGTGTGGAACATGGAACAGCTCGACCCGGATGACTTCATGGACATGCTGAACGAACATGGTCTGCCGTGGCAGGTCCACGAACTCGACGGGCCGGTTGAGTTCTGACCCGCTAGCTTCATCTGGCTGTAGATATCTCGGGGGTCCGGGGGCAGAGCCCCCCGGCCTCTCTACTTAACGGAGACGCCGGACATGTCCGACATGATGACCACACAAGCCGGGGACGCCGGAGCCTTCCGCAATTTCAATCTCAACCGCGTGCCCACCCCGAGTTTCGTGGTCGATGAAAAGGTTGTCGAACGCAACCTGACGGTCCTTGCTGACATCGGCACCCGATCTGGCGCGCATGTGCTAAGTGCGCTCAAGGCGTTTTCCATGTTCTCGCTGGCCCCGCTGGTCCGCCAGCACCTCGGCGGCACCTGCGCCAGCGGCATCTACGAGGCGCGTCTGGGCCGTGAGGAATACGGCGGTAAGGTCGCTACCTTCTGCGCCGGGTACAAAGACGCCGACATGGATGAAATTCTGTCGCTGTCCGACCACATCATCTTCAACTCTCCGGCGCAAAAGGACCGGTTCCTTGCAAAGGCCCAAGCCGCCAATGTTCAGGTGGGTCTGCGCATCAACCCGGAACATTCCGAGGGTGAGATACCGAAATACGATCCCTGCGCGCCCTGCTCGCGCCTTGGCACGCCGGTCAGCCAATTGACCGCCGAGACTATGACCGGCGTGGACGGCCTGCACATGCATACGCTCTGCGAACAGGGGTTCGAACCGCTGCAGCGCACATGGGACGCCGTTGAACCGAAACTCAAACCTTACCTGAGCCAGCTCAAATGGCTGAACTTCGGTGGCGGTCACCACATCACCCGTGACGACTACGACCGCGAGGGTCTGGTGGCCTTCATCAAAACCATCCGCGAGACGTACGACATCGACGTTTATCTCGAACCCGGCGAAGCTGTGGCGCTGGACGCGGGTATTCTGGTCGGAGAGATCCTCGATCTGCCAACCAATGGCATGAGCCTTGCCATCACCGATATCTCAGCCACTTGCCATATGCCCGATGTGATCGAGGCGCCCTATCGCCCCGCCCTGATGGACGAGGCCGAGACGGGCCATACCTACCGACTGGGCGGTCCTTCCTGTCTGGCCGGTGACGTGATCGGCGACTACACGTGGGATCAACCGCTTGAGATCGGACAGCGGTTCGCCTTCCTAGATCAGGCACATTACTCGATGGTCAAGACCAACACATTCAACGGTGTTCCCCTGCCCACCATCGCCCTGTGGAACAGCGAAACGGACGAGCTGAAAATCATCAAACAGTTCGGCTATGACGACTTTAAGGACAGACTCTCATGAGCATTTTCCTCGACAGTGAACTCACCGCGTCAGAGCGCACCAAAGACGCCCGGTTCCGCGTGATCCCCGTTCCTCTGGAACGCACCGTGTCCTATGGATCGGGCACCGCCAAAGGCCCCGAGGCTATCATCGAGGCCAGCAACGAACTGGAACGCATCACCGGCCATGCCGAGCCCTGTGTCGAAGGTATATTTACCGAAGAGCCCGTGGATTGTGATGCGTCGCTCTCCGAGATCATGGAGCGCCTCGCCCAGCGCACCGAGGCCGCCGTGCGTGAGGGCAAAGTGCCGGTCACTTTGGGCGGGGAACATTCGCTCAGCTACGGTGCAGTGATGGGGGTTGCACGCGCGTTGAACCAGCCGATCGGCATCGTCCAGATCGACGCCCACGCTGACCTGCGCAATGCCTACCAGGGTGAAAAACACTCTCACGCATCGGTCATGCACCTGCTGGCCGAGGAAGGTGTCCGTCTGGCGCAATTCGGCGTCCGCGCCTTTTCCACCGAAGAGGCCAAAAGCCGTTTGAAGAACCGCGTGTTCCACGTGGATGCCGAGGACCTGGTGACCGGCAACATCCACGCCGTCGACCTGCCCGAAGATTTCCCCGAGCTGGTCTATGTCAGCTTTGACGTCGACGGTCTGGACCCGTCGCAAATGCCCGCCACCGGCACACCGGTTCCCGGCGGGCTGGGGTATTATCAGGCACTGCGACTGGTCGAGCACGCCCTGAAGGGCCGTAAATGTGTGGGCTTCGACGTGGTCGAGCTGGCCCCGGACGGCAATGCCGCCTGGGACTTTACCGCTGCTCAGATCGTCTATCGCCTGATGGCCGCCTGTTAATCCTCGGCGGTCTCATTGAGTTCCATGTGCCCCTCGCCCTTGTTCAGGATGCGGCGCAGCATGGGCTCGAAGAACTCCAGCGGTTTGGTCGGGTAATCCGGGTCGAACGCTTTTTGATCGTATTCATGGCAGAAATAGCGGCAGTCCTCCCAATAGGGGCTGTCGCGATACTTGTCGCGCGCGTTGCGGTCCCCGCCTAGGTGGTGGTTGTAATAGTACCCTTGGAACACGCAGTGATGCTTGAGAATCCAATAGGTCTTCTCGCTGACATAGGGTTTCATCATCGCCGCTGACAGCTCACCATGATTATAGGGCGACAGGATATCTCCGGTGTCATGGATCAGAGCTGCAACGACAAGTTCTTCGTCCGCACCGTCTTCATAAGCACGCGTCGCGGCCTGCAGGCTGTGCTGATAGCGATTGACCGGATAAGGCGTCCACTCTTCGTCCAACGAGCGGATTGCGTCCAGAATCCGGTCCGGGAGGGCGGCGTTGAAGCTCTCTTCATACTCCATGACGGCGTCCCAGTCGGCCTTTGTGGCCTCTTCAAAACTGGTCCAGGTGGGTTTGTGGCTTTTGTCCAGCATGGCGCGTTCCTTTGGCTGATCTGTTGGCGTCAGATTAGCCCGGATCGAATACTCAAAAAAATGAATTGATTTTATCAATACGATCAAAAAATACTTTCGACATGCAACTCAAGGCAATCGAGACCTTTCTGTGCGTGGCCGAGACTGGCGGCTTTCATGCCGCCGCCCGAAAGCTGAATGTGACCCAGACGGCCGTCAGCGCCCGTATCCGTCTGATCGAAGAGGAAACCGGTAAGCCGCTGTTTACGCGTGGCGCCGGCGGCACCAGCCTGACCGATTTCGGGCGACAGTTCCGGCCCTATGCGGAACAGATGCTGTCGCTGTGGTCCTTCGCCTCGCACGATTTGCCTGCACAAACGCAGAACCGCGTCGCCCTGCGCCTCGGCGCGCAGCTGAGCATCTGGGATCCGTTGCTGGTCGACCTGGCCGTTCGGTTCGAAAAGCGCCTGGGGCATCTGTTGCTGACACTGAACTATGACCACGACCTGAATATGATAGACGCGGTCGCCACCCACGTTCTGGACGCGGCACTGACACATGAACAGCCCACTGACCCGCGCATTCAAGCCCACGAGTTGAAGCCCGAACTCCTGATGCTGGTTGAAACGCCGTCCACCGGCGACCCGGTTTTCATCAATCTCGAACTGGGCGAGGTTTATCAGGATCACGTACGCTCGGCAGCGCGGCAGGCGGCGGGGCAAACTGTGTTTCTGGGCAATTGCCTGATGGCACTGCGCTATGTCCTGCGGCGGGGCGGGACCGGTTACTTCCCGGAATATGTCATCAGGGATCACCTGTCAGCGGGTGAGTTGATCCCTGTGGCCGGAGCCATCGACCTGATGCTGCCACTGTTTCTGGTGACCCGTCACGGTAGTACCACTTGCGAGGACATCCTGTCGTGTCTGGTTGACCTGCGCGCGGCGAGCTAGGCTTGGGACAACGCACCCGGCACGTCCCTGTGCCGCCTGCGCATCAACGGCCGCCCGGCCATTAGCAAGAACAGGCACGAGATCGCAATTCCAATAACCGCCGGCAGGTACAGCAAGCCCCACAGCTTCGGATCGTCGATCACAACAGGGGATACAAAGCCGCGCACGCCTTCCAGCAGGACCAGAATGGTAAAGGCGCCCAGAATCTGGGGCCAAAGCCCAAAGCGTGAAAAACTGCCCAGCATCAGGGTTGCATACCCGGCCATGGCAACGGCGACACAAATGGCAATCCAGGAAAACCGCTGGTGCAATTCGTCGATCAGCTCGCCTTCGGTAAACTCTTCCGCGGCGATGATGGCGTCGCGGGCCTGCAAAAGCTCGATTGTCGGAATGGCTTCCAGGCTGCGTTTGGCCATATTATTGGTATTGGTCAGCTGGGAAATATCATACGAGGCATCCTCGAACAGGGTCGAGGACAAGGTCAGGCCCTGCTGATTCAGACGCAGTGCAATCCCGTCCAGCATCACAAGGTGGATGCCGGTATCGTTGTTGACCAGATAAGCCGTCTTGGACGAATAGCTGACCGGATTCAGCGGGTCGCGCCTGTCCGAAACGAAGACCTCGGACAGAGTGCCATCCAGGTCAATCTCACCGATATAGACCGTGACACCATAGGCAGGGTGCAAAAACTCGCCCTCGTTCAGCAGTTGCGCGGTGACGTCGCCGGCAACCTCCGCCTGACGCTGTTCAAGCTGCTCGACCGAAGCCGGGCGCAGAAAGACGCTGATGACGGCCATCATCAGCCCCGCCACCAGACCAAACACAAAGACGGCCCGCGCCAGACGCCACGGGCTTGAGCCGGTGGCCAACATCACCGTCATCTCGCTTTCGCGGCTGAGGCGGTTAGTGGCATAAACGGCGGCCGCGAACACCGCCATCGGCATCACCGTTCGGATCAGCGTAGGCAGGGTCAAGGCGGTGAATTCCAGAAACACCATGGCCGATTGCCCGCCACTGATCACGCGGTCGAACAGGCTGACGGATCGGGTGATCCAGAACACGCCGACCAGAACTAGGGTGAAAAAGCCGAACAGAATCAGCAGTTGCCGCAGGAAATAACCATCAAAGCGCGACATGTACCCTCATCCGCGTGTCCGTATTGGGGCGAACCATATGCCATTCCGACGACCGAGGAAACCGGGTTTGCCCCACCCGCGGAGCGATCTGACGGAATCGGAATAAAGGAATGTTAACAACTTGGACATGCACAGTTCAGTCACGCCACCAATCTAACCCTCAGGTACAGCCAATCATGCAAAGGAGGGTGTTATGATGGCATATGCGGACTTCATCACCGGGAACGGTTTCTTTTCCAACCTCTTTGCGTCTGCGGAAGATCGCAAGGCAAAACGGGAAAAGAAGGCCGAATACAAAAGGAAAAAGCGTGAAATCGACATGATGTCGGATCGCGAATTGATGGATCTGGGCTACTGCAGAGGTGATTTGCACGAGATGGTCTACCGACACCATTTCCGCGGCTGAGGTCTGTGCTTTGCCCTGAAGCGCTCGGTGCGTTTTGCCCGAGCGCTGAAACCATCGTATCGCGCTAGCTGGCTGCCGTTTCGTCCGGCAGGAGATGGATGGTCAAATAACACAACAGCTGAAATCCACCTTGAACCATATGGTTTTCTTCCAGATCGAACTTCATGACGGTCTGATCTGCGAGAAAGAACGCCAACCACAAACCCATCGACACGACAAAAGCCATATCAGCCCGTTTCAGCCAAACATCTTTACGTACATAAGGCGTCATCGCCGCAAGCAGGAACATTACGGCTGAAAGTAAAGCCCACAGGATGATGCCGATAAACAGGGTTACATTGATTGCGGTCGTCGACCCGAACTGTTCCAGCGTTTTGACAAGGAAAGGGTAGTTGTGGCCATCAAACCAAGGGGTGGAGGCCATGCCCAATAGTTCCAGCCCGCCGACGAAATCGGTCAGGAACGCAAAGGCCCACCAGAAAAACCAAAAAATCACCAGACTCTGCTTAAAAAACACCCGCACTGGCCGCTCCCTGCAAATACAACTTCTGAAATACAAAGAGCAGGATAGCGCACTATCCGCAAAATCCGAAATCTGATGCGAGCTGTGGGAAATGGCAGGGGCAGCAGGGTTCGAACCCGCGACCTACGGTTTTGGAGACCGTCGCTCTACCAACTGAGCTATACCCCTAAGGTGCGCCTCAGATATGCCAGCCGCGCGGCGGACTCAAGAGGCTTTTTCAGATTCTGCGCGACTAATGCATCCGACAAACAAGTTGCGCGCGGCGTTGAGTTCTATAAGACACGGTTTGGCCAGTGCGAGGGACCCCAATCGTGAACATCCGCAAAAAGATCGCCGACAGCGAAGCCGTCCTGAACTGGGCCGCTCGACGGATTGCGAGCTATATCCGGATGGTCAATCGCAACACGGCATGGCAGCGCATCGGGTATGAAGAGCTGGACCAGTTGGCCGAACAGGGCGAGCCGGTCATCGTTGTCCTGTGGCATCAACGGCTGGCGCAGTCGCCGTATTTCTTCCCGCTGGACAAGGCGCAGATTTGCTCGATCACCTCCTCTGCCCGGGCGGGCAGCATGGTGGGGCGGGTGCAGAAACTGTTCGGCATGGACACGATTGCGATGGCCAGCCAGAAACGCCATGTCGCGCTGTCCCGCGAGGTGTTGGGCAAGATGAAACAGGGGATTTCCATCGGCATAGCCGCTGACGGTCCGCGCGGGCCGGAACGGGTGCTGTCCACCGTTCCACTGGTCTGGGCGCGCACCTCGGGCAAGCGGGTGTTCGGGATCACATATTCCGCCAAGCACGGTCGCGAGGCGGGCACATGGGACCGGCTGCTGATGCCGCGCCCCTGGCGCAACGAAGGCGTTTTCCTATGCCGTGAATGGACGGAAACCGTGCCGCGCAAGGCCTCGGAAGAGCAGATCGAAGCCCTGCGCCAAAGTCTTGAGCAACATATGAACGACATCACCGCCGAAGCCGACCGCATGGTTGGCCGCGAACCGTGGTCGCCAAAGGCTTAACCGCCCCTCAAACGCTGCATCAGGTAAACCTCGCTGCCTTCGGGAATCGGTTCGGTCAATCCGCTGGCAATGACGCGTCCGTCTATGGCGATGGACACACCCGCATCCACGGGCCCCTGAAGCTGCGGGTGCAGCCTTACCAGTTCCCGCAACAATTCACCGGTGGTTTTGGCCTCAACCTCGACCACCTGCAGGCCCCCGGTCAAAGACCGGAGGCCGGACCAGAGGTGGACCTCAACCATTGTCCTTGAGCGCCGCCAGAATACGGGGCGGCGACATCGGCAGTTGCTTCATACGAACACCCGCTGCGTGCGAGACCGCATTGGCGATGGCCGCCAGCGGCGGCACGATGCCGGTTTCGCCCACACCCCGTACACCGAACGGATGGCCGGGGTTGGGCACTTCGACAATCACCGTGTCGATCATTGGCAGGTCACTGGCAACCGGGATGCGGTAGTCAAGGAAGATCGAGTTCTGCAGGCGACCGTCCTCGCCATAGATATATTCCTCGTTCAGCGCCCAGCCGATACCTTGCGCGGCACCGCCCTGATACTGGCCTTCCACATAGGTCGGGTGGATGGCCTTACCTGCGTCCTGAATCACCGTGTAGCGGGTAACGCTGGTCTTGCCGGTTTCCGGGTCAACCTCGGCATCGACGATATGAGTGCCAAAGGACACACCCGCGCCTTCCGGCGTGGCTTCGAAGTGACCCGAGATCGGACCACCGGTCGAACCCATATGAGCGGTAATGTCCGCCAGCGGGCGTGGGTCGAAGTCCCCTGCATTTGGGCCAGAAGGAACAGCACAGCCGTTTTCCCATTTCACTGCGTCGGTCGGAATGCCCCAACTGGCCGCCGCGCGCTCGCACAGTTTTTCAACCGCGTGTTTCGCCGCCTTGATCGTCGCCAGACCGCTTGCATAGGTCACGCGCGAGCCGTGGCTGACGTCGTTGTAGCCCAGCGTCGCGGTGTCAGCGATGGTGACGCGGATGTTCTCATAAGGAATACCCAAAACCTCGGCCGCCATCAGCGCCATCGACGCGCGGGAACCGCCAATATCCGGCGTGCCGACCATCAGCTGGGCCGAGCCGTCCTCGGACAGGGCCAGCGAAACGCTGGTCTCGCCGCCGTGGTTGAACCAGAAGCCGCAGGAGATCCCGCGCCCCTGCCCCGGTTTCAACGGGGCCGTGTAATGCGGATGTGCCTTGGCAGCCTCAAGCGTTTCGACCAGTCCGATACGCTCATACCGCGGGCCATAGCTGGCTTTGGTGCCTTCGTGCGCCGCGTTTTTCAGGCGGACGTCGATGGGGTCCAGGCCCAGCTTTTTACACATCTCGTCGATGACCGACTCAACGGCAAAGGCCCCCATCGGTGCGCCGGGCGCGCGATAGGCGGCTTGCTTCGGGCGGTTGGCCATGACGTCATAGCCGATCTGTTTGACGTTGGTCAGGTTGTACGCCGCGAAAGCACACATGGCCGTCATGTCACCCGGAGCGCCGGGGAATGCTCCACCCTGAAGGCGGAATTCGCCGCGCGCCGCGGTGATCGTGCCGTCCTTCTTCATGCCGATCTTGATGTCCATCGAGGCTGAGGCTGTCGGACCGGTCGCGCGAAACACCTCGGACCGGGACATGACCAACTTGACCGGACGGTTCGCCTTGCGGCTCAGCGCCAGCGCGACGGGTTCGATGAAGACAGTGGTCTTGCCGCCGAAGCCGCCGCCAATCTCGGACGCCGTCACCCGCAGTTGCGAGGTCTCGATCCCCAACAAGGCCGCACAGGTCTTCTGCGCGATCCAGTGACCTTGGGTGGTGCACCACAGCTCTCCCTTGCCGTCATTGCCCAGCATCCCCAGACAGGCGTGCGGTTCAATATAGCCTTGGTGGGTCGCCTCGGTGACAAAGCTGTCTTCCATCACCAGATCAGCCTCGGCAAAGCCAGCCTCAACATCACCATGACCGCTTTCGTGATAGCGCACGACGTTCGGGTGCATCCCTTCGGGCACGGAATAGTCCGCAGCACCTTCGCGGATCACGGGTGCGTCGGGCGCCATCGCCTTGTCCACGTCGGTGACGTGGGGCAGAACCTCGTATTCAACCTCGATCAGCTTAAGCGCATCGCGCGCCGCCAAGGCCGACGTGGCCGCAACGGCTGCTACCGCGTGCCCGTCATACAAGGCCTTTTCCCCCGCCATGACGTTTTCCAGCACATTCCAGAACTCACCTTCCAGACCCGGCTTGAACGGCACTTCGGCGAAGTCCGCGCGAGTGACAACAGCTTTGACGTCCTTATGCGCCTCGGCCTTCGAGGCGTCGATCTTCACGATCCGCGCATGAGCGTGGGGCGAGCGCAGAATGGCTGCGTGCAGCATCCCGGGCGCATAGGCGTCGGCCCCAAACTTGGCGCGGCCTGTGACCTTGTCCAAGCCATCCGGACGATCCGGGCGGGTGCCAACGAAAGTGAATTCAGATTTGCGATCGTCGAGTGCCATTACGAAGCCTCCCGCAATTCTTCGGCCGTTTCCATCACGGCGCGAATGATCTTGTCATAACCGGTGCAGCGGCACAGGTTGCCTGCCAGCCAGTACCGGGTTTCCTCCTCGGTCGGGTTGGGGTTCTTTTCCAACAGCGACTTGGCCGCAACCAGAATGCCCGGAGTGCAGATACCGCATTGCAGGGCGGCATGTTCGATGAACTTCTGCTGCAGCGGGTGCAGAACGTCGCCATCCGCGATGCCTTCGACGGTTTCGATCTGTTTACCATCCGCCTCAACGCCCAGCATCAGGCAGGAACAGACCAAGCGGCCATCAACAGTGACCGAGCACGCGCCGCAGTCGCCGGTGCCGCAGCCCTCTTTCGCGCCGGTCAGGTTCAGCTTGTCGCGCAGACAGTCCAGCAGGGTTTCGCGCGGGTCGCAGAGGTACTCGACCGCGTCCCCGTTTACGGTGGTGGATACGTGGAACTTGCTCATGCTTGCTCTCCCTTGGCACGGGCATAGGCGATTTTCGCGACGCGCTTGGCCAGAACGCCAGCGACCTCGGTGCGGAATGCAATCGTGCCGCGTTTGTCGTCGATCGGGTTACAGGCAGCGGACGCCGCAGCGGCCAAAGCGTCCAGCGCGGCATCGTCCAGCGTGCTGCCGATGATGGCTTTTGCACAGTCCTCGACCAACAGAACGGTCGGGGCGACAGCACCCAGCGAGACACGCGCTTCGGTGATGGTGTCGCCATCCAGACGCAGGCTGACGCCAACGCCAACCACGGCGATATCCATCTCGGTCCGGGGGATAAAGCGTAGATACGCGTCGCCGCCATTCTCACCCCGCGCAGGGATATGAACGGCCGAGATCAGCTCGCCCTTGACCAAGGACGTTATACCCGGACCGGAGGGAATATCCTCGACAGCAACCTCGCGATCCCCATCCGGGCCAGTTACGGTAACGGTCACACCCGCTGCGACCATCGCAGGCACCGAATCCGCCGCCGGAGAGCCGTTGCACAGGTTGCCGGTCAGCGTCGCGCGCCCCTGCACTTGGGTCGAACCGATCAGGTCCATCGCTTCGACAACACCGGGCCAATCACCGCTTAGATCGGCATGCTCGCTCATCTCGGCACCGGTGGCGGCGACGCCCAGCGTCCAGCTGCCATTGGCGTTTTGATTGATGTCGCGCACACCGGCGATCTTCTTGATGTCGATCAGCGTATCGGGCGTCACAAGTTCCGAGCGCAACTGCACCAGAACATCGGTGCCGCCTGCCAGAAACCGTGTAATGCCCGTCGCGTTTGCGGCCAGAGCCGACGCCTCGGCAAAGCTGGCGGGGCTGTGATAATCCATGAAAATACCTCGCACCTGTTGATCAGGATTCACTGGGTTCGCAGGGGACGTTAGTGCAGCAACCCCCCGGCGTCCATGGCAGGAGCGACCAATTTTTTCCTCACTGGATGTCGTTTCCAGACCTTGTGTCAGAGGTCGAGCTCGATCACGCCATCGGGTTGCGCCGCCCGGCTTTGGCACAGGATGATAGCGCTCTCGCGTTGTTTGTTGGACAGAACGAAATCGCGATGTTCGATTTCGCCGGAAACCACACCGCATTTGCAGACCCCGCAGATGCCATCTGCGCATTTCACATCCACGTGAATGCCCGCTTCGTTCAGCACCTGAGCAGCGTCTTTTTCGGCTGGGACCGTCAGCTCACGCCCGGATTGCACCAACTTCAGGGTGAACGGGTGATTTTCATAGTCCGGCTGCTCGGGAACCGAGAAGTATTCAAGGTGCCGGGCGTCCTCGGGGAAACCCTGCCGTTCCGCCGCCTGTATGACGCCGTCCATATAGCGGTCCGGGCCGCAGGTGTAGACATGCCAATTGTCCTTATAGCCGGACAGGATCGAGTCCAGATCAGCGCGCGTCCCTTCGTCCGAAAAATGGTAATGCACGTGATCTGCCCAAGGCATTGCGGCCAGATCGCCCAAATACCCCGCCCCGGCGCGGGTGCTGGCGGAATAGTGCAGCTCGAACGGTTTGCCTAAGCTGTGCAGGCGGTGGGCAAAGGCGATCATCGGCGTGATGCCGATACCGCCGCCCATCAGAAATGTCTTTGTCGCCGCTTCATTCAGTTCAAAATGGTTGATCGGTTTCGAGACAAAGACCTTGCGGCCCTCATTAAAAATCCGATGCAACAGGGCCGAACCGCCACGCCCTTCATCCTCGCGCAGCACACCGATCTGATAGGTCGCCCGATCCGAGGGGTCACCGGACATGGAATATTGCCGCAGAAACTCCGGCGCGACCAACACGTCCAGATGCGCGCCCGCGGTCCATTTCGGCAGCGGCGCACCGTTAAGCGCCGAAAACTCGTATTTGGTCACGTCCGACGTCATTTTGTCGACCTTCGTCAACTCGACCCTCATAACAGGCGCGTCGCCCGCGATCTTGTAACGATGAACCACCGACATATCGCCTGCAGCCTTGCGGGCCTTGTATTCGTCTGCCGTAACCATCGCCTCATAGGCAGCGATTCCGGCCTCACGGTCCATGGCAAAGGGATAGGGCCACGGATGCGGCGCCAGATAGGCGGGATAGACGGCCAGCGTCTGATCCTCATATTTCAGGTCCAGATCGGTTTGCAGGTCTCGCCGGTTCAACGGGTATTCGGTCGGGCGATAGGCGCCATCCGGCCGCAATTCGATATCCCACCACCATTTCTTGACGTCGTTCAGCCCGCCATTGCCGACCGCATCATCAAGGCGTGCCAACGCAGGCGCAGCTTGGGGAATGTTCATCGCCGCCCAACGGAAAGGGCGTTCCTTGAAAATCCCTTCGAGGTTCCACGGGCAGGTCTTCATGCACCGCCCGCACATGGCCCCACCCGGAGTGGTCACACGATAAGTGGCACATTTCTGGCTGTCGGATTTCCAGATTTCATAGCCGTTGAACATCAGTTTTGGCCCTGCGGTGATCGCGCCCGAGGGGCATTCACGCGCACATTTGTTGCAGCTTTCACAGAAGGTCTGCAGACCGAAATCAATCGGCTTGTCGTGCGCTATCGGCATATCCGTCGTCACCGCACCGGATTTCAGGCGCGGGCCGAGATAGGGGTTCAGGATCACCTCGCCGATCCGGCTAACCTCACCCAGGCCCGAGAGCAGCAACAGCGGCGGTTGCAGCACCTCGCCATCCATCACCGTATGCGCCTTGGCTTTGTAGCCGAGGTTGCGGATCTGCTGCGCGATTACCCCTCCCAAAAGGGAAAAGCGCAGATAGGCGCGCATCGACTGGGCGACGCTGATCCAGTCGTCGCCGCTTGCCCCTTCCATCGTTTCATAGCCCTGATCGATGATCATGCTGATGGCCTGATCATGGGGAGGGGTAATCTCCTCGCCCGTTGCATCATGGGAATACCACGCCCAGTCCGGGCACCGGCTGAGGCCCACTGCGTCGACACCAAGGAAGTAAGTCGCCGCCTTGATATTGGCGGCATTGCGGGCGGCATCAGTCGGAGGCGTTGCATTGGCGCTCTCGCCATCCTGCAACAAAACAAACGCGCCCAATGCGCGGCGTTGAGCAAAACTCGGCGCGGCCTTGCGCACATAGTACCCACCCTTCGCCGCGTCCTGCAGGTGCTTACCCATGTCCCCGAACTGCGCCCGCGCGAACATGTCGGCGCGCTTGGGCACGCGGGCGACGTTTTCTTCGTCGATATAGGTAGTTGGCGTATCGACCCGCTTGAGGTTCTCGAACGGATGCGCGCCATCCATATAACGCCGCTTGGCATAAGGGTCACGGTTCAGCACATTCTTGGCAAACCCTGCGCCCAACCACCACGCCGGCCCTTGTGTCCGGAACCACGGCTGCTGCGCCATCGATTGCAGGGGCTGGTCGTGGGCGATCTCCATCTCGGTGGTCACGGCGGCCAGACCGAAGCGCTTGCCCAACCACGGGGCCACGAGGTCTCCATCCTCGACCGAGGCCAGCCCCGCCGCAACCGCCAATTTGCCCAGATCAACCTCGGACGACATCACCGAATGCGCCCGCGCGTCAAAGCCCAGCAGGCGGATATAGTTGGCGATCACCACCGCGTTCTCGGTCGCCAACAGACAGGCCCGGTGATCCTGCGCGTCGACGATCCACTCTGCGCCGGGCTCGTCCGGATCGGGGTCGCGGTTGTATTCATACAGAAAGACGATGGCATGGCGGTGCGTGTCCATCGGCTTGGGCGCGGCCTCCATGCTCTCCTTCAGATCGGCCATGATCAGGTCGATGCCCGAGGCCAGCGTCTTGGTCTGCCGCGTCTTCAGCGCGTGGGCCAGACGGTCGATATCGGGATTGCGGCGGGGCTCGGGCAGCAAAGCCTCGGGCGGCAGCGGGCCACTGCCCATCATCGAGGCATCGTTGAAATAGCCAAACGCCTTCAGGTGGTTGGCGCGCTTTGCCGGATCGGTCGGGATCTCCGAAGTCACGGGATTCACGAACCCGTCGCGGATGGTGTCCATCATCGCCTGAAACTCACCCATCGCGTTGACGATGCTCTCAGGCTGATCCGGGCGATGAAAGCTGAGGGTCGGCATCGGCTTTACCGCAGACAAGTCAGGTAGGGATGGTTGCCGCGCCAACCGCTCCAGCGGGTATTTACCCATATGAACCGGTCGGTTCTTGTCCGAGAAAAAACGGATTCCCATCGCGTGCCTCCTGATGATGACTGTCACCTAATGCGCGGTAGACTGCAAATCCATTCATGACTAGTCATAGATAGTATGAGCAATACTGATTTCACGGATCTGGACGGCAAGGTCCTGCGCACCTTTCTGATCATCCTCGAGGAAAACTCGGTTTCGAAAGCCGCTGATCGTCTGGGTGTCACACAATCGGCGATCAGCCACACGTTGGCCAAGCTGCGGCAGGTGCTGGGTGACCCACTGTTCGTACGCTCAGGTCAGGGCCTGACACCGACCGAGCGCGCCCTGTCTCTGAAAGAGCCTGTTCAACAAGTTCTGGACGGGATGCGCGCGCTGACCGACGGCCGCCCGTTCGACCCTGTGGCTGAAGAGATCAGCATCCAGATCGCCACCAACGACATGCCGCGCGAGTTGATCTTTCCGCCGCTGCTGCGCGCATTGCGGGCCGAAGGCGTCCGGCTGCGGTTGGGGTTCATACCCTCCGGCGTCCCCGACCCGGACCTGCTGCGCAGTGATCGGTGTCAGTTGATGCTGACCCCTTTGCCCCCCGATGGGCCTGATATCTTTCAAAAACGTATTCTGATCAGCCCGTTGATGATCTTCTACGATGCTACGCGGCGCAATCCACCGGACAGTTGGCAGAGCTATTGCGAAACCGAACATGTCGAGGTGCGCTTTGCCGACGGGCGCAGCTCGCGCGCAGTGATGCGAGGCGTGGATCAGAGCCAGATCATGCCGCCCACCGTTACACTGCCGCATTTTCATGCCATTCCGCCCTTTGTTAAGGGCAGCGATTTGATCTCGACCGACACGCTGCTGATGAAACGGGGCCCGTTGTCGGCACTGGATTGCGCGCCGTTGCCATTCGAATGTGAGCCGGTTTCGATCTACATGGTCTGGCATCAGCGCTCGACCAATGATCCGGCTCATCGCTGGCTGCGTGATCGGATCGAGGCCGTGGCCGCAGCGTTGCAGGGCTAAGTCTCCGTGATCAGAACCGCGCCTTGACGAAATGGGTCAGCGCCGCGCCGGTTTCAAAATATGCCCGGCGCAGGCCGGTCCAGCTTTCATGGTATTCCGCAACTGCAGGGACGGGCAGCAGCGACGGATCATCTTGCAGCAGGCTTTCGGCCATAAGACGGCCAAACACAGTGCCCGGCCCGATGCCGCGCCCGGAATACCCATGCACCGACAGGGCGTTGGGGCCGATCTGCGTGATCTTGGGAATATGGTCCGAAGTCATGGCGATCCGACCGTGCCACCCTTCGATCAGCGGCTGGTCGGCCAGTTGCGGGAAGAGCTCGGACAGTTTGCGTTTGATCCATGCGGTATGAGCGGCACGGCCCGCCTGTCCCAGATCGCCCATAGCACCAATGACCAAACGCCCTTCGGCGTCCATACGGAACGAGGTCATGATCAGGCCGGTATCCCAGCACCCCTCGCCGCCCGGCAGGATGCTGGCGCGCAGATTGTCCGACAACGGGGCAGTCGAGAACTGGAAGTAGTAGACCGGCACATATTCGGGGACCGAGGTCTGCAGTCCCTGATGATAGGCGTTGGTGGCCTGGATCAACGCTTTCGCACGCACCGTCCCCTGATCGGTTATCAGCGTCCAAACGCCGTCGCTGTACTGCATGGACTGAACTGGGTTTTGGGTCGCGATACGCGCTCCGGCCTCGGCGGCGGCGCGGGCAAGGCCCCGGACATAGCTCAGCGGCTGGATTGTCCCCGCGCGGGGATCGAACAGAGCACCCTGGAATGCTGCGCTGCCCGTGCGTTGTTCCGTCTGGCTAGCGGACAGCAATTCAACCGGCGCACCCGTTGCGGACAGCTGCGTGTGCCGGGCCTGCAGGTCTCGTAGTCCTTTGGCGGAGTGCGCGCAGTGGAGTGTCCCATTCCGCACCGGTTCGCAGTTGATGTCATGCTTTTCGATCAAATCAAACACATCGCCGGGCGCAGCGGCCAGCAGGTCGATCAGACGATCCCCGACCTCACGCCCAAGGTGTTGGCGAATGTCGTCAGGCGGCAGCCACAACCCGGCATTCGCAAGCCCGACATTTCGGCCGGAACCGCCATGACCGATCTCCTGCGCCTCCAGCAGGCAGACCGATGCCCCGGCCTGCGCCGCCGTCAGCGCGGCGGAGCAGCCCGTATAACCGCCACCGATCACCGCCAGATCGACAGTCAGGTCACCGGTCAGGGGACGGCTTTCAACATGCTCCTGACAAGTCTTCAGCCAGAGGGACTGATCGTAGCCGCTCATGCAACGCTCCTTGAATTTGCGCGGATCATCAGGGCTGGATCAGCCGGTTGCAAGCGCCCTTTGATCGTCGCGGCCCATGGCGATCAGGAAAGCCTGCGCGTCCTGCTGTGCCTGGAACGCCGCCTTGTCGGACATGCCGCGCCAGTCGGCCAGAACCAGCGATTGCGCCACGGCCCCGCCCAAAGTCGCACCGGGACCCGTCACGATGAAAAGGTCGGGCGCAAACTCGCGCGCGGCGGTCTGGATCGCGCGGGTAAATTCATAGGCCTCGGTCACCTGATGGCCCAGCGTATAATCCCAAAGCGCCTGCGTATCTGTCGCTCCCGGCCACCAGATTTTACCGCGGCCGTCGATCAGGGGGCGTTCCGGCTGGCCAAACATCTCAGCGCCCAACCGGGCCCGCCCTTCGGCCGCAACGGGGGCCTGCAACGCGGTGTGGAAGGCCGCGTGGTTGGGAAGCCGCATCGGGAAACGGTCCTGAATTGTGGGGTACGCAGCCTCAAACGCCTTTAGACCCGCCTCATTTCCCGCAAGAACCAGCATCCCGCCCAGATCAATGGACAGCGCCAGATCGCACCCATCAGACGCGTTGATCCGCGCCACATCGGCCAGCAACTCAGCCTTGCGGGCGGCGTCGTTTTCCCAGTTCTCCCCCACAAACGGATAGACCAACTGGCCACCGATCAATTGGTCCTGCATCAACGTGCCCATGGTGTTCACCACGCGAAGCCCGTCCTGTGGAGACAGGGCACCACCTGCAGCAAGGGCGATGTACCACCCCATTGAATTGCCTGTGACAGCGACGACCTCAATATCCTCTGCCAAAGCCTGCGCGTCCGCCAGCGAGGCCGCATAGATCAGGGGCGAGGCGATGTCTCCGCGGGAATACTTGCTGACCGTGTACCGGCTGGCGCCGTCCAGCGCGGTCACGGCCTCCTGCCCTGCCTCGGCGCGGATGGTATCGAAGCTTTGAAACAGGTCCATCCGCTGCGCGTGATGGCGGTGCAGATAGCCCAGTTCGGGTTTGTTATAGGTGCCCCGCCCCGGACAGATCACAACGGCAGTGCGGGTCATGCGCGGCCTCCGGTCAAATTCAATGCTGCGGCAACAATGCCGTCCTTCGACGGCAGCGGAGCGGCATAGGCCGGGCCGGTGGCGATGAAACAGTCCTCAGCCACAACGCGGGCGGTTGGGGTATCGGGGCTTTCCTCGGCGAAGAACGTCATCAGCGCCTCGGACTGGCTGCCGGTGCGGCGGCATTCATCCACGACCAGAACATGCGCGCAGGTTTTGGTGGCCTCACGCAATGCGTCGACCGGCAAAGGTGCGAGCCAGCGCATATCGATGATCCGGGTCTTCAAGCCGGCCGCCTCAAGCTCGGGCAAGGCCTGTTTCGACAGATAATGCCCGTTGCCATAGGTCACGATCGCCAGATTGGTCCCGTCCCCATGCACGCCAACCTCGCCCAGCGCGATGCGTTGATCGGGTGAGGGATAGGTGGTCATCCACCCACTATCCTGCGCCTCATGCAGATCTCGCATCGGGTAGAGGGCGATGGGTTCCAGAAACACCACTACCCGCTGCTCTTCCCGCGCCAAACGCACGCATTCGCGCAGCATCTGCGCCGCGTCCGTGCCGGTCGAGGGGCACGCAATGATCACACCCGGAATATCCCGCAACACGGCCAGAGAGTTGTCGTTGTGGAAATGCCCGCCGAACCCTTTCTGATAGCCCAGCCCGGCAATCCGCAACACCATCGGGTTGGTGAACTGACCATTCGAGAAAAACGGCAGCGTCGCGGCCTCTCCCCGGATCTGATCCTCGGCATTGTGCAGATAGGCGAGGAACTGGATTTCAGGGATCGGAATGAACCCGTTATGCCCCATGCCGATGGCCAGCCCCAAAATGGACTGTTCGTCCAGCAGCGTGTCGATCACCCGGTCCGGGCCGAACCGCTGTTGCAGTTTCTGGGTCACACCATAGACGCCGCCCTTGCGGCCAACGTCTTCGCCCATGCAGACGACCTCGCCATGTTCGAGCATCAGATCGGTCAGCGCCCAGTTGATCAGGCGGCTCATGGGCTGCGGATCGTCCATCGAGCGCATGTCGCCGCCAAAGGCCTTGGCCCGGGCCTCGGCGCTGGGGCCGTTGGTGGGTTTGCAGGTACGTTTCGGAGGGATCAGGCTAGTCATCACCTCAGCGGCATTGGCCAGATGCGGACGGGTTGCCGCCTCGACCGCGATGCGATCGGTACGGGCGCAGGTATCTTCGTAGACTTTCAGCGACTCCGCAGGTGGCAGCGCACCCGCCTGATCCAGCAGGCGCACGCTGTGCAGCAGGGGATCATTGGCCTCGTCTGCCTCGACCTCGGACTTCGACAGATAGGTGGTCGGCACATCCGCCCCGGCATGACCGTAAAGGCGCACGGTTTTCAGGTGCAGGAAGGCGGGCTTTCGGCGGGTTCGTACATAGTCAGCGGCCTCCTGCGCCACGGCATATGTTTCATAGATGTCCAACCCGTTGGCCTGAAAGTACTTGATCCCCGGGCGATGTTCCATCGACGCCTGTATCCAGCCTTTCGGCGTTTTCACCGAAATACCGATCCCGTTATCCTCGCATACAAACAACAAAGGCAGCGGTGTTGACTGAACACTCGTCCAACCTGCGGTGTTGATCGCCCCTTGCGCTGTCGAATGGTTGGCCGAAGCATCCCCGAAGGAACACATGGCAATCCCATCCACGGGCAATTCCCTATGTTCAGGGTCATGCCGCCGGGCTGCACCCAGACTGTAGGCCGCGCCGACCGCCTTGGGCAGATGGCTGGCGATGGTTGAGGTCTGCGGTGGAATCATCAGCGCCTTGGAGCCCAGAACCTTGTGCCGCCCGCCCGAGGTCGGGTCTTCTTTCGAGCAAGCGAAGCTCAGCAGCATATCCCAGGCGATCTGCTGGCCCGGCACCTGCTCGGCCCGGGCAATCTGAAACGCCGCATCGCGATAGTGCAGGAACGCGATGTCAGTCGGGCGCAGTGCGTGGGCAACAGCCGCCATTCCCTCGTGCCCGGATGAGCCGATCGTATAGAACCCCTGCCCCGCCTTCTGCATTGCACGGCTGGTGCGATCCAGCGCCCGACTCAGAACCTGAGAGCGGAAAAGCGATACCGCGTCGGCGTTGCTAAGACCCGGCCGCGGAGCCGCACCATCGGGAAAGTCGCCTTTCGCCACCCGGGTCAGGAAATTTTCGTGAACGATCTGAGCGCGATCCATGGCCTGTTCCCCGGTCTTCCAATTCTTAAGCTGGGCGATTTCATCTTGGATAGCACGCAGGTTCTCAACCGGTCATCCAAAAGAAAAGCCTGTATGTGTATCAGGCTGGCGGACAGCAAATACCAGTGATATTCCATCCGAAAGGTATGAGGATTCATCATATGATCGCCCCCCGTCGGTTTCTGCCCTCAATCCCATCATTGCTTGCGCTTGAGGCCGTTGATCGTCTCGGCAGTGCCTCGGCCGCCGCCGAGGAGTTGTCTCTGACGCAAAGCGCAATCAGCCGACAGCTCAAATCGATGGAAGAGCAACTGGGTGTGGACCTGATCCAGCGCAGCCAGATGCGGCTGCACCTGACGCCAGCGGCCAAGGAATACGTACAGGTCGCGCGCACGGCGCTGAACCAACTGGCGCAAGCGTCCCTGAAGTTGAAGGCCAACCCCACCGGAGGGTCGCTGAACCTGTCGATCCTGCCCGCCTTCGGAATGCACTGGCTGGCCCCGCGCCTGCAGGACTTCGCGCGCCGCCACCCAGAGGTCACGGTGAACCTGAACACCCGCCTGCGCCCGTTTGACTTTGACACCGAACGCTTCGATGCGGCCATACATTTCGGCCAGCGCGACTGGGCCGGTGTGAACTACCTGCGCATCATGCGCGAAGATGTGCTGCCTGTGTGCTCACCCGATCTGCTGCCCGATGACGCTGAGGACATCGGTTGGCTGACGGAAGCCCCCTTGCTGCACCTTGAGACACGCCCCGACGCTTGGGAACGGTGGTTTACCGCGCAAGGCCAAGAGGTTACCGGGATACACGGAATGCTGTTCGACCAATTCTCGACCATGGGGCAGGCCACGATTCATGGGCTGGGTGCGGCGTTGCTGCCCAGCTACCTGATCGAGGCGGACCTGGCGGCGGGCCGGCTGGTGCCGGCCTGGCGCGGACCGGGGGTCAGCCTTGGGGACTTTTACCTTGTCTGGCCGCAATCCCGCGCGGAATCCGAACCACTCAAGTCGTTTCGTGCGTGGCTTCAAGGGCAGATTGACCAAACGGGCAACGCATAAGAACAGGGTCAGAATATCCTGCGCGGCCTACGGCCTTGCGTCCTGCGGACGGCAGGGGGCCAGGCAGGCGCGGGCTGCGCCCGCGCCTGCCTGGCCCAAGGGGCGGAGATGTTTCGCCAGAAACGTCGACGACGGGCGGGAGGAGCCCCGATACGGGCTAGGTGTCCAATGACCGGGCGATGAGTTCCTTCATGATCTCATTGGTACCACCATAGATCATCTGAACACGCGCATCCGCGTAGAGGCGAGCAATCGGGTATTCCATCATGAACCCGTAGCCGCCAAATAGCTGCAGGCATTCGTGCATGACCTCGTTCTGAACTTCCGACCCCCAGTACTTCACCATCGAGGCCGTGGCAGCATCAAGCGTTCCCGCCTCGAGCCGCGCAATGCAGTCGTTCACGAAGCTGCGCAGAACCTCAGCCTTGGTCTTGCACTCGGCCAGTTTAAAACGGGTGTTCTGAAAATCCATCACCCGTTGGCCAAACGCCTTACGCTCCTGCGTGTATTTCACCGTTTCCGCGATGGCGAAGTCTATCGCGCCCAGCGCGCCGATGCCGATAGTCAGACGTTCCCACGGCAACTGTTTCATCATCTGATAAAAGCCCTGCCCCTCTTCCGCACCCAGAAGATTGGTCATCGGCACCTTGACGTCTTCAAAGAACAACTCGGCCGTGTCATTGGCCTTCATTCCCAGTTTCTTCAGGTTCCGCCCCTTGCGGAATCCCTCTGCGCCCTCGGTCTCCACCGCGATCAGCGAGACACCCTTTGAACCCTGCGACTTGTCGGTCTTGCAGGCCACAAGGATCAGGTCCGCCGACTGGCCGTTGGTGATAAAAATCTTGGATCCGTTCAGCCGATAGGAATTACCATCCATGTCTGCGGTCGTCCGAATGGACTGCACATCGGACCCGGTTCCGGGTTCGGTCATGGCCAGCGCGCCGACCATCTCGCCCGAGGCCAGACGCGGCAACCATTTCTGCTTTTGATCCTCGCTGCCATAGGTGCTGATGTAGTGAACGACGATGGTTTGGATCGCATAACCCCACCCGGAATCCCCATGCGAAGCCTGCGCATAGAGCGTCACCGCATCAAACCCGATGCCACCGCCAACGCCGCCATAGGCTTCGGGGATCGCACCGGCCATCAACCCCATGTCGCCCGCCTTGTGCCACATTTCACGATCGACAACACCGTTTTCGTTCCAGCGGTCGAGGTTCGGCACCAGTTCATCTTTCATGAACCGGTCCGCCATTTCAGCAAACATCCGATGCTCTTCGGTCACCCAACCCGCAGAAGTGGTAAACAGCGGCATATGACATCCTCCCCTTGCCTGTGCCTGAACAGCCTAGCTTTGGAGGTTTCGCATTCCAATCCACTGAGAGGCATCGCAACGCAACGTCGTTTTGATGATCAGGCCCCGTTTAAGTCAGAGCGTTTTCCAGCAGAATCTGCGCCGCCGATTTGGCATCCTGCGCCGGATCGCAGGATTTCAGAAACACCGCCGACACAATCGCGCCTTCCTGCAACAGCACGATCTGACAAGCTAGATGTTCCGGGTCACGCACATCGGCCTGACGGGCCAGATCCGTAAAATGATCCAGCATGATCTGTTTGTGTTCCGCCGACTGTTTATGGATCGGGTGGTCCTCTTCTTGATATTCCGCCCCAGCCTTGATGAACATGCAGCCGCGATAGTCTTCTTCACTGAACCACTCGCCCAGCGCGTCGAAACTGGCGATCAATTGACCCGCCGGGGTGTCCGACAACTCGCTGATACGGTGCAGGAAGTCCTTGCGAAAGCTCTCGTCCCGCAACTGCAGCGCGGCCAGGATCAGATCCTCTTTGGTGCGGAAATGCTTGTACATCGAGGTTTTGGAAACACCCGTTTCAACCACCAGCTTGTCCATCCCGGTGGCGTGAAAGCCATCACGGTAAAAGACCTGCAGAGCTTTGCGGACCAGTTCGTCGCGTTTGTTCGGGCGCATTCACGGGCTCCTTAGTGTACAGATCAGTACATAATAGACGATCGCCGAAACCTCAACATCCGAGAGAGCCCGGGCGAGATTTCAAATTAAGACTTGCAAAAGTTTACCGATCAGTACACATTGATCGTAAGATGTACCGATCTGTTAACTTTGGAGCGATCAGATGAGACGCCATGCCAGCCTTTTCTCCCCTCAGTACGTCCCCATTCTTTTGACCCTCGCGCTGATAGCCGCCGCATTGACGTGAAAGACCAGCCCAAGGGCCTCGAAAGGACAAGCCATGCCACGCGCCTTTTCCGAACTGACCTTTACCCCCGCCGTTCGGGTACATCAGGAAAGAATGGGTTCGGCCAGGACCTACGCCAAGTTCATCGAAGGCGGTCCGCAACAGGGGCATCAGATCGGTCCGGCCGAAAAGGCATTCATCCAGGCACGCGACGGGTTTTATCAATCCACAGTGTCCGAAACCGGCTGGCCATATGTTCAATACCGCGGCGGGCCGGTTGGCTTCCTGAAAGTATTGGGCCCGCAAACCATCGGCTATGCCGATTTTTCCGGCAACAAACAGTATATCTCGCGCGGGAATCTGGACGGGAACGACCGCATCGCACTGATCCTGATGGACTATGCCAACCAGCGGCGTCTCAAGATACTGGGTCGGGTCACATTCACCGAGGGCGAGGCCGTAGCTGCCAGCCTGTACCCCGAAGGCGCCGAAGCCCCCGCCGAACGCGCTGCCCTCATCCGGGTAGAGGCGCTGGACTGGAATTGCCCGCGCCACATCACCCCGCGCTTTACCGAGGCCGAACTGCGCCCGCATCTGAACGCGCTTGGACAGCAATTAGCGCAGCTTCAGGCCGAGAATGAAAGATTGAAACAACAACTGGCCCAACGATCCTGACCCCAGACCGGACAGGTCACACCAGACACAAGGAGCACCCCATGCTGCGATCCGCGCTGAACATTGCCAGCCTTTGTCTGATTGGTGCGCTGCTGTTGGTGACGGGTTTGACACTGGCCTTTTTCGCCTCACCGCAATCTGTCCGCAACTCTCCGCCCGTGATGTACGATTCCCTGTTGTTGGATCAGCTATTGGACCGCTGACAAACGCACTGAGAAATTGAGCAGAAATCTGTCGTGACCCCTTGACCTTCCCGTGACTGGAACCCCCATCTGGAGGGAGAAGTTCTCTACAGGATGAGTCGAATGGCTACGCCGCAGACAATTCAGCTGAAAATCTCGGGCATGGGATGCGCGTCTTGCGTGGGGCGAGTGGAAACCGCGCTGCACGACGTGACGGGGGTGTCGGAGGCCTCGGTCAATTTTGCAACCGAAACCGCGCAGGTTACCTATGACGGCCAGATCGGCGCGCTGACCGAAGCGCTAAACCGCGCCGGTTACCCGGCAGCGACACGGGAAACGACGCTGAAGATCGGCGGCATGAACTGTGCCTCCTGCGTGTCCCGGATCGAGCGCGCCCTGACCGCCGATCCCGCCGTGGTCGAGGCGCAAGTCAATCTGGCCACGGAAAGCGCCACGGTCTCCTATATTGACGGTGCTACCGACCCGCAGGCGCTGGCGAAACGGTCCGAGGATGCTGGTTACCCGGCACGTGTGGCCGACAGGGCCGACACACCGACCAATCAGGCAAAAACCGAAGAAACCCACGCGCTGACCAAAGCGACAGTTTTTGCCGCTGTTCTGGCTTTGCCTGTATTCGTGCTTGAAATGGGCGGTCATATGATCCCGGCCTTTCACCATTGGATACAGGCGACCATCGGCACGCAAACCAGTCACCTGATCCAATTCGCGCTGACTACGGTGCTGTTGCTGGGGCCGGGGCGAGTTTTCTATGCCAAGGGCATCCCCTCGCTGTTGCGCGGATCACCGGACATGAACGCTCTGGTCGCTTTGGGCACGGGGGCGGCTTATCTGTTCTCGGTCACCGCAACCTTTGCACCGCAGATCCTGCCGCAAGGCAGCGCCAATGTTTATTTCGAGGCCGCCTCGGTCATCGTGGTCCTGATTCTGCTGGGACGAGTGATGGAGGCGCGCGCCAAGGGCCGCACCGGCGCCGCGATCCGTAAGCTGGTGGGGCTGCAGCCCAAAACCGCACGGGTCGAGATGGACGGCACCTACATAGACCGCCCGATTGCCGACATCACTGTTGGCAACATCCTGCAAATCCGTCCCGGTGAGCGTGTTCCGGTGGATGGGGACGTGCTTGAGGGGAACTCTTACGTCGATGAAAGCATGATCACCGGCGAGCCCGTGCCTGTCGGCAAAGCGCCGTCAGATCAGGTCGTGGGCGGAACGGTCAACGGCACCGGAGCATTGAGGGTCCGCGCCACGCGGGTCGGGGCTGACACCGTTCTGGCGCAGGTCATCCACATGGTCGAACAGGCGCAGGGGGCCAAGCTGCCAATTCAGGGGCTGGTTGACAAGATCACCGCCTGGTTCGTGCCGTTGGTCATTGCCGTCGCCCTGCTGACCATCGCGGTCTGGCTGATCTTTGGACCCGCGCCCGCCTTGCCAATGGCCTTGGTCACGGGTGTCTCGGTCCTGATCATCGCCTGCCCCTGCGCCATGGGTCTGGCAACGCCGACCTCGATCATGGTGGGCACCGGGCGCGCGGCCGAACTGGGCGTGTTGTTCCGCAAAGGCGACGCGTTGCAGCAATTGCAACAGGCCAAGGTGATCGCGTTGGACAAGACCGGAACGCTGACGCTGGGGCGGCCTGAACTGGAAGGTATCACCGTCACAAACGGCTTTGACCGCGACACTGTTCTGCGGCTGACCGCAGCGGTTGAAGCGCAATCCGAACACCCGATCGCCACAGCGATCACCCGGGCTGGCCCGCCGGATCTGCCATCGCCGTCAGAGTTTCAATCTCTGACCGGGCTGGGCGTTCAGGCAACGGTCGAAGGGCGCGACATCCTGATCGGCTCGCCCCGTCTGATGGCGCAGCATGGCGTCGATCTGGCTGACCTGACCGCCGAGGCCGACCAGCGCGCCAACGAAGGGGCCACGCCGCTGTTCGTCGCCATCGACGGACAGGCTGCGGCACTTCTTGCGGTCTCGGACCCGATCAAGCCCGGCACAAAGCAGGCGCTGGAGCGGTTGCACGCAATGGGCCTGACGCTGGCGATGGTGACCGGAGACAACGCCCGCACCGCGCAGGCTCTGGCCGATCGGCTGGGTATCGACCATGTCACGGCCGAAGTTTTGCCGGATGGCAAGCTGGCCGAAATCACCGCGTTGCGCGAAAAGTTCGGCACGCTGGCCTTTGTCGGCGACGGCATCAACGACGCCCCGGCGCTGGCGGCGGCCGATATCGGCGTGGCAATTGGCACCGGAACCGACGTGGCCATTGAAACTGCGGATTTGGTTCTGATGTCCGGTGATCTGCGCGGTGTCGCGAACGCGGTCGAGATCAGCCGCCGCACCATGCGCAACATCCGGCAGAACCTCGGCTGGGCCTTTGGCTATAACGTCCTGCTGATCCCGGTGGCCGCCGGGGCACTGTATCCATTCAGTGGGCACCTTCTGTCCCCGGCCCTCGCAGCCGGGGCGATGGCCTTGTCCAGCGTCTTTGTGGTGTCCAACGCGCTGCGCCTGCGCCGCGTGCGCGCCAGCCTGCCGGAAACGCGGCAAGACCACGAAACGCAGGAGGTCACGCCATGAATATCGGAGATGTCGCAACCCAGACCGGCCTGCCCGCCAAGACGATCCGGTACTACGAGGATATAGGCCTGATCAAACCAATGCGCGACGACAACGGCTATCGCCGGTTCCGCGCGCAGGACGTGCACAAGCTGAACTTTCTGGGCCGCGCCCGTGCCCTGGGTTTTACGATCGAGGATTGCCGCACCCTGATGGCACTGTACGAGGATGAAACCCGCGCCAGCGCCGATGTCAAAAAGGTCGCGCGGGCGCACCTGGTGCAAATCGAGGCCAAGATCGCCGACCTCAACGCGATGCGCGACACGCTGGGCCATCTGATCGATGCCTGCGCCGGGGATGACCGCCCAGATTGTCCGATCCTACAGGATTTGGGCGGCAAACCCTGACGCGGGGTTGCTCTTTGCGCGCGGCTTTGCTTTGTCTCTGCCCAACACTCCGGCCTGCTGAAGGAAATGGGACCGGACAGCAGAGAGGATCACCAAATGGCAAAAGTTGCGTTTCTGGGCCTGGGCGTCATGGGCTATCCAATGGCAGGCCACCTGCAGGCGGCGGGCCATGAGGTAACCGTTTTCAACCGCACCACCACCAAGGCCGAGGCCTGGGTTGCCGAACATGGCGGCGCGATGGGCAAGACGCCAGAAGACGCCGCCAAGGGCGCCGAGATTGTCTTTGCCTGCGTTGGCAATGACGACGACCTGCGCAACATCTGCACCGGGGAGGCTGGTGCCTTTTACGGCATGTCCGAGGGTGCAATTTTTGTCGATCACACCACGGTTTCAGCGAAGGTGACCCATGAGCTGTATGACCTCGCCAAGGCCAAAGGAATCGCGTTTGTCGACGCGCCCATCTCGGGCGGTCAGGCCGGGGCGGAAAACGGAGTTCTGTCAATCATGTGTGGCGGTGATCAGGCAACCTATGATGCGGCCGAGCCGATCATGCAGGTCTATTCCAAAATCTGCCGCCGGATCGGTGACAGCGGCGCAGGTCAGATGACCAAGATGTGCAACCAGATCGCCATTGCCGGCCTGGTTCAGGGCCTCAGCGAAGCGCTGCATTTTGCCGAAAAAGCCGGGCTGGACGGGCGCTCGGTCGTTGAGGTGATCAGTCAGGGTGCGGCAGGCAGTTGGCAGATGGCGAACCGGTATGAGACTATGCTGGACGATCATTTCGATCACGGCTTTGCAGTGGACTGGATGCGCAAGGATCTGGGGATCTGCCTTGAGACGGCCAACGAGACCGGGGCGTCGCTGCCAGTGACCGCACTGGTCGATCAGTTCTACAAGGATGTGCAGAAACTGGGTGGAAACCGTTGGGATACGTCCTCTTTGATCAAGCGTTTGCGCGCCTTGGACTGATGAGAAAGGGGCTGTCTGCCCCTTTTCGCCCGGCGGGCCAATTCACCCCCGAGGATATTTTTAGCCCGATGAAGAGGCTCCCGATGATGAAGGGACTGGAAATCGTATGAGCGGCATGACGGAATTCTGGGCAGTTGCCCTGCGCACCCATTGGGGGCTGGACGCCAAATTGGAGCGTTTGGACGGCGAATATGACCTGAACTTTATGGTCCGGGCCACCAACGGTCAGGATTACGTGCTCAAGGTCATGCGCGCGGGCTGCGAGGCCGAATTCGTGGACCTGCAGGTCAAGGCGTCGGCGCATATCGCAAGCGAGGCACCCGGGTTGCCATTCCCACAGGTGTTCGCGGACCTGAACGGTACACTGTTGCCCGAGATTGCCGATCAGCAGGGAGAGATGCGGCTGGCCTGGCTGCTCGAATGCCTGCCGGGGCAGTGTTATGCCAAAACGGCACCCAAGTCCGAGGAACTGATCCTGAAACTGGGCCGCGTTCTGGGCGCAACCGACAAGGCGCTGGAACGGTTTTCACATGACGGACTGCACCGGACGGATTTCAAATGGGACCTGACGCAGGCGGATTGGATCGCCGATCAATTGGATGCGATTGCTGATTCCGGACGCCGCGCGTTGCTTTCAGGGATTTGCGGCGCGTTCGACGCGATCTCCGGTCAATTGTCAGGTCTGCCCAAACAAGCCATCCACAATGACGCCAACGACTATAACATCCTGGTCGAAGGTGAGTTGGGCCAGCGCCAAAGCATCTCGGGCCTGATCGATCTGGGCGACATGTGCGCGGCCCCGCGTATTTGCGATCTGGCGATTGCGGGGGCGTATATCGTTCTGGACCACCCCAAACCTGAACGCGCCTTGGCTGCGTTGGTGCGGGGCTATCACGCGGCCAACCGGCTGCGCGCGGATGAGATCGATCTGATCTGGCCGCTGCTGCGGATGCGGTTGGCTGTGTCCGTCGTGAACTCGACCCTGATGGCGGCTGAAAATCCGGATGATCCTTACGTGACCATCAGTCAGGCCCCGGCCTGGCGGTTCCTTGAGAATACAGACGTGAATGGCGGCCTGATGTCGGCCCGGCTGCGCACCGCCTGTGGCCTGCCGGTCACGGATGGGGCCGAGCGTATCCACGCTTACCTCTCCGAGCATCGCGGTCAGTTTGCCCAGATGTTCGAGCAAGACCTGAGCGATGTGCCTATGGGCTCACTGTCGGTTGAAAACTCGACCTGGCCGCAGAACCCGTTTCACATGCCGCTGGAAGAGGCCGCCCGCGTGGGTGAGGAATTCGGTGAGGGCTTGTGGCTGGGCTATTACAACGAACCCCGCCTGATTTATGCCGAACCCGGATTCCGCAAGGGGCCGTGGAAGGCCTCGGACCGGCGTACCGTGCACCTGGCGGTGGATGTGTTTGCGCCCGCGGGCACCGTGCTGCATGCGCCGATGAGTGGCCGGGTTGAGGCGGTCGAGAACCGAGACTCGCATCTGGACTATGGCGGCGTGGTGATCCTGCATCACGAAACGCCCGAGGGTGATCCCTTCTACACGCTCTACGGCCATCTGGACCCCGAGGTTTACGACCGGCTGAAACCGGGCGATCCGGTGGCGCAGGGCGCAGCCTTTGCCCGGCTGGGGGACGCCAACCAGAACGGCGGCTGGGCCCCGCATGTGCATTTCCAGCTGGCCCTGACCACGGACGGCATGCAGACCGACTGGCCCGGTGTCGGCGACCCGGATGAGATGGAGCTGTGGCATGCCGTTTGCCCCAACCCGGCGGCGCTGTTGAATCTGCCCGACGACAAGGTGTTCTACCGCCCCACCGACAAGCAGGCGATCCTGCAAGGGCGGCACGATCATTTCGGCGGCAACCTCAGCCTGACCTACGATGATCCGGTCATGCTGGTACGCGGGTGGAAGCATCACCTGTTCGATGAGTGGGGGCGCCCTTATCTGGACGCATATAACAACGTCCCGCATGTAGGCCACGCACACCCGCGCATTCAGGCGGTGGCGGCGGATCAGTTGAAGCGGATGAACTCGAATACCCGCTATCTGCATCCGGCCCAGACCGCCTTTGCCGACAAGATATTGTCCAAACTGCCCGATCATTTCGAAGTCTGTTTCTTCGTCAATTCCGGCACCGAGGCCAATGAACTCGCACTGCGGCTGGCCCGCGCTCATACTGGGGCCAAGGGGATCGTGACGCCGGACCACGGCTATCACGGCAACACCAACGCGGCTGTTGCGATCTCGGCCTACAAATTCAACAAGCCGGGCGGGATCGGTCAGGCCGATTGGGTCGAGCTGGTCGAGGTGGCCGACGACTATCGCGGGTCGTTCAAGCGGGACGATCCCGAGCGCGCCCAGAAATACGCCGATCTGGTCGACCCGGCGATTGCCGCCTTGCAAGACAAGGGTCAGGGCGTGGCCGGTTTCATCGCCGAGACCTTCCCCTCGGTCGGCGGTCAGATCATCCCACCCAAGGGCTACCTGCCTGCGGTATATGAGAAAATCCGCGCTGCAGGCGGCGTTTGCATCGCCGACGAAGTGCAGACCGGGCTGGGACGTCTGGGCGAATACTATTTCGGCTTCGAACATCAGGGCGCGCTGCCGGATATCGTGGTCATGGGCAAACCCATCGGCAATGGTCACCCGCTGGGCGTACTGGTCACGACCAAGGAAATCGCCCGCAGCTTTGACAACGGGATCGAGTTCTTCTCGACCTTCGGCGGCTCGACCCTGTCCTGCCGGATCGGCAAAGAAGTGCTGGACATTGTCGATGACGAGAGCCTGCAGGGCAACGCCCGCAACATGGGCGCGCGCCTGATGGATGGCCTGCGCCGGATCGAGGCTGATTGCGGCTGCGTCGGGGACGTGCGGGGCATGGGCCTGTTTCTAGGCGTCGAATTGATCAACCCCGACGGGTCCGAGGGCACCGAGATCTGCAAATACGTCAAGAACCGGATGCGCGACCACCGCATCCTGATCGGCAGCGAAGGTCCAAAGGACAACATCCTGAAGATCCGCCCGCCCCTGACCATCGAGGCCGAGGACGTGGACATGATCCTCTGGGCGCTGCGGGAAGTGCTGTCTGAGGTGGGCGACTATGCCCCTGCCCCGGCCTGCGATCATGACCATCACCACGCCGGGTGCGGGTGCTGCTGACACAAAAAAACCCCGGCGCGAGGGCGACCGGGGTTTTACGCTTGCCTGCTGCTTAATGCAGCATGGCTGCGGGGGGTTGGTGCCCGGTCGTGGGCATTGGAACAAGCGCTGTCATGCGGCGCAGTGCCAGTCCAAGTTCCTCGGACAATGAAGCCAACGCAGGGGCGAAATCCGCCCGCACAATCAGGGATGCCATCATCATCGCGTCTTCGCGGTCCCCTTCCGAGGCCGCAGCGATCATCTGCGCAAAGCAGTTCTCATCTGCGCCCAAACAGGAACACCCCAAGCCGTGGCGGATCAGCGGACGGCGCCCGTGATGCGCGCATAGCGAACACAACTGGTCCAGTGTCATCATCGCGGCGCGCCCGCTTTCTGCGCCCAACGCGATTTGAAAATCACTGGCAGCGTCCGAACGCCCCTGCGCGCCATCGCCCCAGAGCCGCAGATACATCACAGCACCGGCCTCGACAGGGCTTAGGTCAGCAAGGCGGCCAACGGCCGCCCCGCCCCGCGGGGAAGGCGCGCTCATTTGGTCAGGATCAGCTTGCCGGCGCGGGTGATGCGCAGGGTGTACAGCTGGTCGCCCAATTCGATATGGGCCAGGTTTCCACCCTTGGTCAGGTCTTCGGCCTTGTGGGCAGGCAGCATGGAAACAGCGTAAGATTGGCTGGGATTCGGGGTCTGCATGTTCATCAGGACAACTCCAAGTGGTCTCAGGCGAAATGCCTTGATCTGTTCGCGTTTTTCTTGATCTGGCTGACCCGAAATGGGGTTGGCTGCTCACTTCTCGGCTAATCTGATTATTTTAGTCAGGTATGTCAAGCCAGTTCTGACAGAAACTCCAAACCAATGTGATTGCGCCTCAAAATCCAGCGGGATAGGTCTTGTGGGGGACCAAAATCAGACGAGGCTACCGATGAGCGCAACAATTATGTTCGATCTGGACGGGACGCTGGTGGACAGCCTCGCGGACCTTGCCGCCGCCACCAACAGGATGTTGCAGGACAACGCCGTCGCGCCCCTTCCGCAAGAACAAATCCAACAGTTCGTAGGCAACGGTCTGCCCAAACTGGTCGAGCGTGTGATCCTGCATTGCGATCTGTCGATGGACCACCATGCCGACCTGACCCGACAGACTCTGACGCATTACAACGCTGGTGCCAGCGACAAAACCGTCGTTTATTCCGGCGTGGTACAGGCGCTGGAACAGTTGCGCGATATGGGCTGTGTTCTGGGTGTTTGCACCAACAAACCCGAAGCCCCGGCGCGACACGTGCTGGAAGCCATGAACCTGGCGCATCATTTCGATGCCGTTCTGGGGGGCGACAGCCTGCACACCCGCAAACCGGACCCAGCCCATCTTGAGGCCAGTTTTGCCGCCGTCACCCCCGCCGGTCCGCAACTGTTTGTAGGCGACAGCGAGGTCGACGCCGAAACGGCCCGTCGTGCACAGGTACCGTTTCTTCTGTTCACCGAAGGCTATCGTAAATCACCCGTAACCGAGATTCCGCACACCGCCAGCTATGGCGACTCGTCAGAGCTTCCGGCACTGGTCACACGGGTAGTGCAATCACTGGGGAAAAACGCCTGACGACCAGGTTAGGGGGGTATCGAAACGGTTCGCGGGTGTTTGCTGAGGGGCCGGCCGAGGGGGTAAGTAGCCAGCCCCTCATAGGGGAAAAGTGGTATCGTTCGAAATGATCCGATCAATACGTTACAGTTAACGAATTGCCCCAAATCCCGGTATTGGGGGTTTCCCGTAGGCCACCCAAAACCATTGAAATTGCGCAAATATTTTTTGCGATTTCGCACCTGAGATCAGGGTTGAACAGAAAAGTACCTGGCAACACCCATCTCGGTAATAAAGTAGCGGAGAAAACAGCCCTCCAACGTCGCCACAGCATGGGCTGCTGGGACGTTCGCCGACCCTGAGAGCCGCTCGTTAAGCCGATCGCCGTGAAGTTGCCGATTGAACACCCTTTGCCCGGCGCGCGGAGCTTTAGGGGCCGGCTTCATAACCAGTAGATGACGGTTGCAGCGAGAGTGATTTCCGACAGAAAGACCTTTGCGCATCTGTCGTAGCGTGTCGCCTCACGCCGCCAGTCCTTGAGCCTGCCGAACATGATCTCAATCCGGTTTCGCCGTTTGTAGCGGCGCCGTAGCCACGATCCCCAGGCAACCAGTCGACCCTTGGCAAGCTGCTCAGTAGCGCTTGCGCGCCGATGTAGTCACTGACTTGAGCAGCGGTGACGAAAAGGCTGAGCGGTCGCCCTTGGTTGTCACAGAAAGCATGCAGTTTGGTGTTCATGTCGCCCTTGGTTCGACCAATCAGGCGTTCACGCCGCCCTTTTTCGCGGCCATGCTGGTCGCGGCACGGTGTGCCTTCAGATAGGTCACATCGATCATCAGGGTTTTCCCCTCGCCGTGTTCGGCAGCCAGGCCCACCATCATCTGGGCACAGATGCCTTTCTCGCTCCAACGTTTCCGCCGGCTGTAGAGCGTCTTGTGCGTCCCGTATGCCTCCGGCGTATCTCGCCATTGTAACCCATTGCGGTTGATGGGGATAATCCCGCTCAACACCCTTCTATCATCGACCCGTGGCTTGCCGTGCGACTTAGGGAAGAAAGGGGAAAGCCTGGCCATCTGCTCGTCGCTCAGCCAGAAAAGGCCGCTCATATCACAGCTCCGCTTTCCAGGCCGTGAATCACGCAGCGCTTTAAAAATCAATGCATCCTGACACTAGTTTCGGTTAGCGCCCGGAACCTTTCTTTTCGATGCCAAACGGACGGCCGTACAGCAAAAGCGGCCGGCCCTGTGCCGCATCAAGGCCTCTTAGCCGTATCCAAGCTCAAGCGGCGTTGTGAACCGAACGTGAACAGGGCATTCGTGAAGAGTTCAACCGCCTTCGCGCATACTGGGCTGCGTAGCCTTTGGCCGAATACGAAGGGCCTGATTCCACGAAAGGGGAAACAGCATGATCAAAACTGCCATCGAAGTTACTACCAACCGTGCTTCAGCAGCCATGCACTCCTGTCGCACCGCTCTGCAGCGTGAGTCGTCGAAAACTGTGAATGCAAGCAGTGGACGCTTCCCACCTATCGAGAGTGCATTGTTGGACATCATCAAGAATACACGACTTGAAGAGGCTAAAAGGGACGTCTGATTGGTTACCCAGATGCCCTAGTTTTCCCAGGCTTCGTCCTGCCCGGGAAAACACCTTAAGGTCAAAGCCCGCTCCACTCCAGAGCGGGCTTTTTTCAGCAAGGGTTGGGACAGCGTGCAATCTGATCGCCTAGTTCTATCGTAAGCAAAAGGGCCAGCCACATGATCCCCATCATGCGTGGCTGGCCCTGTCTCCGTGAGTGTCTTGTCGCCCCCGCCCCGAAGATCAAAGCCCGAGGAGCGATTTCACCGCTGCCTCGACCTCGTCGGTGACGGTTTTGTTGGCCGCAGCCTCAAGGGCTTCGCGTTCTTTCTGAGGTTGGTTTTCGACGGCCTCGTTCAAGTCATCAACGGCAGCGACCGCATCGTCATAGTCTTGCGCTGCTTGCTGTTCGGCGCTCAGGCTTTCGGCCGTTTCGATCGAATCCTGCAGATCCGCCTTGGCATCATCCAGTTGCGCCTCGATATCCGGATTGGTCCCCCCAGCCTCTTCAAGAGCATTTTCAAGGTCGGCCACGCGGTCTTGTTTTTCCTGCACATCCGTCAGTGCGGCCGCAAGATCCTCTTCAATCTCGGGGACAGTCCGGTCCGGCACGGTCATTTCGTCCAGCAGACTCTGTTTTTCTGCAAGATCGGCACGCAGATCCTCTCCGGCGAGAACCGTATCGCGGTAATGTGCAATGCGGCCCACGCGGGAATTAGGTGCTGCATTGTTCAGAGCGGTAGCACTGGCATTGGCCGCATTCAGCGCGCCCAGATCGGATGGGTGTACGCCCAGTATGTCAGCTATCTTGTTGCCCTTCGGCCGCGCTTCGGGGCGAACGGGCTTATCAGCCTTGCGCACCACACTGACGGTTTTGGGCGCTTTTTTCAGGCTCAGTGTTTTCTTGCCGCCGAACAATCCCTTCAGAGAAAACCCTTTTTCCTTTGAGGATATCGTTCGTCCACCACCAAAACCCTTGCTTTTGTGACCCGATTTACCCGCAGCTTTCTGGCCGTCGCCCTTGGACGCTCCAAACCCGCCCCCCTTACCTTTGCCGCCGCCATCATTTCCACCGCCGTTGCCGCCACCGTTGCCGCCGCCGTTACCTCCGCCTTTGCCTTCCTTCGCATAGGCAATATCAGGAAAAGCTACGGCACCAACAATCGCCGTAGACCCAAGCAGGGCAATTGCAATGGCTGTGGCCCTCATCAGGTTGGTCGTCTTGATTTTCATAACGGCCCTCATCTACCGAAATCAGGTTTCATTTCTCCGGGCAGCTCAGCCTGCCAAATATGCGCACTTGCCAAGCGGATCGGAATCGACCCCCACAACCCATTTAAACCGATTTGCATTTAACCCACGCGTAACTGACTGTTCACCGCCAGTTCATGCTGAAAGAGATAGATTAAGGTGCGTTTGCTCGGTAAAGAGTACTAGGTATGAAAAAGCTATTGGTCATGGTTGGTTTAGCCACCCTTCTTCAGACGACTGAAGGGCATGCGGCGGCGCGCGAACTGAAACAGGCCGAACTACGCATGGCGACCGCCTCGGGTGGAGCAATTCGCCTGAAGAAGGTCATAAAAGGGGTCGAAAAAACCTTTGGCGGGACCCCGGTCGATGCGCGCGCTTTCCGGGCGGACCAAGTCTACTACCGAATTCTGGTCAAGAAACCCAACGGTAAGATCATCAGCGTTATCGTTAACGCTAAAACCGGAGTCGTCGTGTCCAACCGATCCAGCATCGGCCGCCAGATTTCTGAAGCAGCCCGATCCAGCCCCGGCAACTCAGCCAATGCAAAATCCAAAGGAAATTCCAGCAGCAAAGGCAACAAGGGGAATAGCAGCAACCGCGGCGGGAACTCTGGCGGCAATGGCGGCGGAAATTCCGGCGGCGGTGGTGGAAACGGCGGCGGTGGTGGAAACGGCGGCGGCGGTGGAAACGGCGGCGGCGGTGGAAACAGCGGCGGCGGTGGAAACGGCGGCGGCAGGAAGTAATGGTTGACCTGCCGACCAAACGCGCCGATAGGTCCTGAATATGAGAGTCCTTCTGGCAGAAGATGAGCCGCACCTGTGCGAACAGATCAAGAAACTTCTGAACGCAGAAGGACGGGTTGTGGATGTGGTCCACAACGGGCTGGACGCGTTGCATCTGGGCTCGACTGAACCTTACGACATGATCATTCTGGATATCGGCCTGCCCGAACGTGACGGCCTGTCCGTCTTGCGCGCCTGGCGCAGCGCAGGTGTGAAAACACCGGTGCTGATCCTGACCGCCCGCGATGGCTGGAGCGAACGCGTCGACGGTCTGGATGCCGGTGCCGATGACTACATGACCAAACCGTTCCACATGCCTGAGCTTGCGGCGCGGGTTCGGGCCATTCTGCGGCGGCAGAGCGGACAGATGAACCCGGTAATCGAGATGGGGAACGTCATCCTCGATACCCGGAACGGGCGGGTCACGGTGGATGGCATCCCGGTCGTTCTGACCGCACAGGAAATCGCCGTGCTGACCTATCTGGCGCATAACGCCGGGCGAATGATCTCGCGAACCGAACTGTCAGAGCATATCTATGAATATGACGGCGACAGGGATTCGAACACGATCGCGGTCTTCATCACCCGGCTGCGCAAAAAGTTGGGCCCCGACCTGATAACCACGGTCCGCGGGCGTGGATACATGATCGATTCAGCCTGATGTTATCCCTGCGTCAACGGGCATTGCTGGGTGGCATCGCATCGGGCGCCGTGTCTGTTGGCCTGGGGACTCTGGCGGTGTTCTCCTACATCGATTCACGTGTGTCCGAGCAATTCGACACCACGCTGCGTGACCGCCACACGCAGGTCGTCGTCGGGCTGAGCGTCACGACCCAGGACCCTGACGCGCTGCGCGATCTCATGTTCGACCCGGCTTATGGCACGCCCTATTCCGGACGTTATTGGCAGGTCACCAGCAGCGACGGAGAGATTTTCACATCGGCATCCCTGTTTGACGAGACACTCGCCGAACCGAAGGGCGCGTCCGAGGAGGCTGTCCTCTGGAACACGCGCGGCCCGGAAGACGAGGCCTTGCGCAGCGTCTACCAGGAAATCTCTTACGAAGATGGCACGGTCTGGGGCGTCAGCGTCGCCGAATCCCGGGCTCAGCTTCGCAACGAAAGACGGGCGGCGCAGAAAAGCCTGCTGCCTGTCTTTGCGTTGGTCGGGGTGATCGGGGTCGCGGGTTCTTTGCTGCTGATGTCTGTCATTCTGGGGCCGCTGCGCAAGCTGCGGTCCGATGTGGCGCATCGCTGGGACAGGGATGAGGATCTCAGGCCTGCGGATTACCCCGAAGAAGTGTCCCCGCTGGTCGAAGACCTGAACCAGTTGCTGCGGCGCAACCGGGACATCGTCAGCGGCTCGCGGCGGCAGGCGGCAGACCTTGCGCACGCTTTGAAAACCCCCGCCGCAATCCTGCGGAACGAGTTGCAGAACCTGTCGGAAACGGGCGCGGAAACCGAGACAGCCCGAGAAGCGCTGGACCGGATCGACGCGCAACTCGGCCGCTCGCTGGCCCGGATGCGGGCGATAAACACGGCCGAGCTGACCCATTCCCGCACCGATCTATCCAACTCGGTTGACCGGCTTACGCGTCTGTTTTCCCTCATGGCCGAACGCGAGGACAAGACGCTGGATGTGACAAGAGACACCAACCTCTGGGTACGGATGGACACGCAGGATATCGAAGAGATCCTGGGCAACCTTCTGGACAACGCGATCAAATGGTGCCGACAGTCGGTGCGTCTGACGGCAGTACGCAAAGACAACTCTATCGACATCAGTATCGAAGATGACGGGCCGGGAATCCCGCAGGGCGACGTGCGCGAAGCCCTGCGCTCGGGCGGGCGGCTTGACACATCCGTCACCGGCAGCGGGCTGGGGCTGGCAATCGCAGTCGACTTACTGAACGCTTATGGGGCGCGTCTGGACCTGAGCACATCACCGTCCCTTGGCGGCCTGAATTGCCGCATAGACATCCCGATTTGACCAAATACCCTATAGCGGCATTTGCATAAGCGTAACGGCCTACGCAGGTAGGTCCCGACTTAGCGCTGCGCGTTCGCGTCCCTCGTTTGGACCAACTCAAATGCGTTAGATCTGGCCGTTTTGGCATCGCCCGTTCAAGCGATGTTCAGAACCTTAATTTCTGTTTCACTTGGCACGCATTACGCCTTTGTATTTCGAGGATGTGTTTCGCTTGGGTTTTCGCTTGCGCATAACGGCTTGGCGACCCACCCGAAATTCAAGATTGCTCAAGCGACAATCGAAGCTGATTTTGTTCTAGAATGACACTTGCTTGAAGTCATCCACAGTCTTACCCGGAGTTTCGAGCGTCAAAACCAGCCGCGGCAGGGAAATGCGGCGACCATCAATGTCAGCCACTGCGTAGATATGTTCCGGCTGCGCACGAACGGCAAACCATCGATATTGGCTGACGGCTTTGGCAAACTTTTTGTCGACAATGGCGGTCAGCCCGCGTGTGGTCGGAATCCTCGCAAATTCATCAGGTGCCAAGGTCTCGGCTTGTAACAATACTTGCTGACGCAACCAGTCTGTGTAGTCAGTCATATCTTCCTATCTTTCAGGCCGGGAATAGCAACAACACAAGCAATACTTGTTCAACCGATTTTATCGTCAAGTAGCTTCTACATCCTTGTCCGATCAGTGGTGGCCAGTACTAGCACGCGTCGACTGGCTCATTCAGTGGGAGGTTCTGCCCGCCCAAAAATAACCCCACCAGACTACATTCTCATCGTATTCGAATGTATTTCTACGGTTTCGTCCGTACACATGGAAACGAGCCAGAGAACTCTTCCTCGCTATGCCGCTTCTGCGTGGCACAATCCAAGTGCCCAACAACCGGAAACCACACTGTATCGGACGCGGCCACCCGTTGAGCCGAAACCATCAAAGCAAGCCGATATCTATGAGCCATTTTGTTACGACCATTAGGGTCAAGGTGAATGCCGCCCCTAACAACATTGGTGCCAGTGCTACTCGCCAAGTGGGCACTTTCGCTCGCTCTATCGATTGCGCCAACACCTCACGAACCATAGCGGAGAGCTCTGCGTCCAAGGGCGTATTGGATCTCGTCATCGCCGTTATCTCCCGAAACCGCTGTCAAACATCAAATACTGTATTTCCGAGGTGTCAGCCGAGTCAATTTCGCCAGGCAAGCGACCATACCCCCGCGGCAAACCGCAGCCGATCTTGACCGCTATCTCCTATCTCCGATCCGGTAGGTTTGTAGCCAAGGCCAGATGCGAGTTAATCCACCGCCGATCTGTGCGTCTTCAATCCATCGCATCACCCATCCGGACATTCTTCATCCGAGCCACCCAATTCATAGATACCCTGCTTTTTCATGCGACGTATCAACGCAATGTAACCTACAACCCGGTCGATCTCATCCGCCTTTCCTGTGGCATAAGCGACTGTAATCATTTTGAACTGAGCTGCAGGATCTTCCGCAAGGTCTTCGTCCCTACAATCCGGATTCTTTTCCATCTCCGACACGGCGGTTTGTGTTTCGTATTCCTCACCCCACATCTCGTCGAGAAAGGTCTTGAGATCAGAACCGGAGTCCTTCACTCCCTAACCTGTCCACGGCCTCCCATTTAGGCTTGAGGCGTTCGAGAAGATCACTGCGACTGTCAGTCATTGGATTTCCACCTCCCAGTTGAGCCTTTCCTGCAATCGCTCGAGCGCGTTGGTTACAGGGCGACGATACAGACGATCAGGTCGAAATTCCTGAACAACCTGATCGAGCAGGATCACCGTTTCATCAAACGCAGAGTTAGGCACATGTGCGGGTTTAAATCATTTGCTTCTGCGACCTTAGATGGCGATCGAAATCGCCAATATGATCCGCAAGAAGCAATTCGATTTGCCGTGGACCTCTGGGTTTCGCAAATTTGCTGAAGTCGCGGGATAAGTGCGCCCGCCAGTCGGGCATTTCCGGTTTCTACGAAAATTCGCGACACAACCTCCGAAAACGACAATTCTCTGACACGACGAATCCTTGCTTTCACCAATTTGCCCTACTGGCAGGATAGGTTTTTCCTGCGAAATGTCGACTGTCACGTTATCGAACGTTTGCGGAAAAACCGTGCGACGTCAATCTCTTAACTCAAACTGGCCGATAAAGTGGCTCCCGCCCAGTTGCCGCCTTGAACCAAATCGGCAACGACCTCTTGAATCGTTTCTTCAACGGCTTGCTGTGCACGGTTGGGTATACCGGAACGTTTTAGAATTGCGCCTCTGCGCAGTTCTGGGTTGGCGAAGTTTGCATACGTCAAAGAGCCCTCAGACACCTCATTAATCACAGCATGCAGTGGCAGCACTGAATTGCCAAAACCCTTGGCCACCAAGTTTTTGATGTTGCGATAGGAATCAATCTCCATCGCTACATTTACCTCGATCTTTCTTGATCTGGCAGCTGACTCGACCAGATCGCGCAGCCCATGGCCTTTTGATGGAAGAATGACCGGCGCCTCACAGAGGCAACGAAGGGAAACATCATTTGAGATCGGTTTGTCCGGTGGCTGTATCAAAACAAGTTCTTCTTCGACGAGAACGTTTGCATTCGTCTGACCACCCGCAGACGTATTGTAAAGAACAGCCAGGTCCACACGGCCTTCCTCAAGCCACTCGGTGACAAAACCGCTCATTGCATCTGCGATGTTCAGAGTAATTCGAGGGTATTTTTCCAGCAGAGCGTCAATAAGCGGCAAGGTTAGAATTTCGCTGATCGTGGCCGACAGTCCCAGTCGAACGGCGCCGCCTGGTGATTTGTCCAGATTGCGAATTTCGTCTTCGGTTCGCTCCAATTCATTGAGGATACTGCGTGCCCTTGATCTGAGAATCTCGCCAGCTTCCGTTGGTTCAACGCCATTGGCCTTTCGAACAAGCAATGGTGTATCGAGCCGTTCCTCCATGTTGCGTAGATGCAGTGAAAGAGCCGGTTGCGCGACGTTCAATGTCCGCGATGCAGCGGTTAATGAACCCTGTTCTACGATTTCCAAAAAATATCGGAGTTGTCGTATGTCCACTTCAGCCTCATAAAATTATTATATAGCATGTATCACAATCATATATTTGTTCAATGGCGGTGACTCGATTTAGGATCATGCAACAGCAATGAAATCCAAGGTCAGCCATGAACTTCGTGTCAGACAACTATCAGGACATCCGGGACGGTGTGCGGGCGCTCTGTGCCCAGTTTCCGGCGGAATACCACCGCAAAGTGGATGAGGAAAAAGCCTATCCGGAAGAATTCGTGGATGCTTTGACCCAAGAAGGCTGGATGGCAGCTTTGATCCCTGAGGAATATGGCGGCTCTGGCCTGGGGCTGGCAGAAGCCTCGGTGATCATGGAAGAGATCAACCGTGCCGGGGGCAACTCGGGGGCCTGCCACGGGCAGATGTACAATATGAACACGCTGGTGCGGCATGGTTCGGAAGAGCAGCGCCAGAAGTACTTGCCTCTGATTGCAGAAGGTAAATTGCGCATTCAGTCCATGGGTGTGACGGAACCTACCACGGGCACCGATACCACCAAGATCAAAACCACGGCGGTCAAGAAAGATGGTCGCTATGTGATCAATGGCCAAAAGGTCTGGATCAGCCGCGTACAGCATTCCGATTTCATGATCCTGTTGGCCCGGACCACGCCGCTGGCAGAGGTCAAAAAGAAGTCCGAAGGCCTGTCGATCTTCCTCGTGGACATCAAGGAAGCGATGACGTCCGGGATGGAGGTCAAGCCTATTGCCAATATGGTCAATCACGAGACCAATGAGCTTTTCTTCGACAACTTGGAGATCCCGGAAGAGAACCTGATCGGCGAGGAGGGCAAAGGGTTCAAATACATCCTAACAGGCCTTAACGCCGAGAGAACGCTGATCGCGGCTGAGTGTATCGGCGACGGGTATTGGTTCACGGACAAGGTCACGGAATACGTGAGCAACCGCGAAGTTTTTGGCAGGCCGATCGGACAAAACCAGGGTGTGCAATTCCCAATTGCCGAGGCCTTCATCGAGGTTGAGGCGGCCAACCTCATGCGCTGGAAAGCCTGCGCGCTGTACGATGCCGGCAAACCCTGCGGGGCCGAGGCGAACATGTCCAAATATCTGGCGGCAAAAGCATCCTGGGAAGCTGCCAACGCCTGCCTTCAATTCCACGGCGGCTTCGGTTTTGCCAATGAATACGACATCGAACGGAAGTTCCGTGAAACCAGGCTGTATCAGGTGGCTCCGATCTCGACCAACCTGATCCTGTCCTTTGTCGCCGAGCACATGCTTGGCATGCCGAGGTCGTTCTGATGCTGCCGCTGGAAGGAGTTACCGTAGTTGCCATCGAACAGGCGGTTGCAGCCCCGTTCGCATCCGGTCGACTGGCGGATGCCGGAGCGAAGGTGATCAAGGTCGAGCGACCCGAGGGCGATTTCGCGCGCGGCTATGATGACGTTGCCTCGGGGCAATCGAGCTACTTTGTCTGGCTGAACAGGGGTAAGGAGTCGGTAACGCTGGACCTTTCTTCAGAAGAAGGCAAATCCGAGCTGGAAGGGCTTATTTCCGAAGCGGACGTGCTCATTCAAAACCTCAAGCCCGGCGCCATGGCGAAACTTGGATTTTCCACCGAACGTCTTCGGAAAGAAAACCCCCGGCTCATCACCTGTTCCATATCTGGTTTCGGCGAAGACGGGCCGATGGCGAACCGCAAGGCTTATGACCTGCTGATCCAAGCAGAAAGTGGATTGTGCTCGATTACAGGAGGACCGTCCGAGCCAGCACGCGTGGGGATTTCCATTGTCGATATCGCCACAGGTGCAGCTGCGCATTCCGCGATCCTCGAAGCGCTGATCCGGCGTGGGGTCACTGGCACCGGTGCCGAGATTTCGGTGTCTATGTTTGACGTCGTGGCGGATTGGCTGACTGTGCCGCTTCTGAACTATGAAGGTGGCAAAAGTCCCAAACGCATCGGTTTAGCGCATCCGTCGATTGCGCCATACGGGGTGTTCTATCCCAGGAGTGGCGCACCGGTGCTGATTTCGATCCAGTCGGACCGGGAATGGATCAAACTTTGCACTGAATTCATAGGCGATACGACACTCGGCACAGACCCTCGATTTGCGACAAACGTTGCGCGGGTCAGCAACCGTACCGAGGTAGACGCACTGGTAAGCGAGGCATTTGCTCGCTACGACTCCGAAGAGGCGGTTGCCATGCTTTCAGAGGCAAATATCGCTCTTGCTTCAGTCAACGATATGGCGGGGCTTTCCACTCACCCCCATCTGCGACGGATCAGCGTGGCCAGCCCGAATGGAACTGTCAGGTTTCCCGCTCCGGGAGCACGGTTCATGGGTGAGGACCGCACATTCGGCGCTGTCCCGGCTCTTAAACCTGTTGGAGGCTGATGTGGAACTCGATATCCAATATCTTCAAAGCTGGATTGGTCGGGAAGAAACCGGTTGTGAAACTCTGTCCCCTTCGCTGGCGGCGCAGTTTGACGCCACATTCGACATTCCCTCCGATGCTGCACCGCAAGACCGAGCCCCGCTGCTCATACATTGGTGCTTGAGTCAGCCCATCGCACCAATGTCAGAGCTTGGGCGCGACGGGCATCCCGCGCTTGGGGGTTTCCTACCTCCCGTTCCGTTGCCGCGTCGTATGTGGGCGGGCGGTGCGATCGAATTTCATGACAGCATTCGCATAGGTGATAAAGTCGAACGTCACTCGGTGGTTTCGGATGTTCAGCTGAAAAACGGACGAACTGGCGCGCTGTGTTTCGTCACGGTCAATCACGAGGTTTCGATAGCTGGACGGGCCGTGCTTAGCGAGCGTCAGGAGATCGTTTACCGAGATTTGCCCAAGGAAGGGCGGACAAAGGCGGTGCCTGAACCAGCCAAAATCGGCACCTATAGTAAGGTAGTCACTCCACATCCAACGCTGCTTTTCCGTTATTCCGCGCTTACCTTCAACGGACACCGGATTCACTATGACAAACCGTTCTGCATCGACACGGAAGGCTACCCCGGCCTCGTCGTACACGGGCCAATGCAGGCCACGATGCTGTGCCAATACGCAGCCAATCTGAAGGGCGCACCGCCCAAGAGTTTCCGCTTCCGCAGTCATTCGCCTGTCTTCGATGACACCGATTTTTCGTTGAACGCCGAGGCGACTGGCGATGGCATGAAACTTTGGACAGCGGCTATTGGTGGGCCGATCGCAATGGAGGCGGTTGCGGCATGGTGAATACGATCCAAGTGCCACTCTTTGTTCCTGCCACGCGCCCGGAACGGTTTGCAAAAGCGGCTGCTTCGGGTGCGGATGCCATCATCGTGGATCTGGAAGACGCCGTGGCACCTGCCGACAAGGATGCGGCGCGCGCAAATGTCGACGGATTATTTACGGATTTGCCGGTCATTCTGCGTATCAACGCAGTGGGCACGCCTTGGTTTGCTGACGATGTACGGGCGCTGAAGGATCGCGGCTTTTCGGCTGTGATGCTACCGAAATCGGAAAACCCCGGCGACATCAATCAGATTACCGCGCAGGTTCCCCATCTGCCGATTATCGCACTTGTGGAGACAGCCAAAGGCCTGGGCCGCGCGCGTGAAATCGCAGCGGCTCCGGCGGTAACGCGGCTCGCCTTCGGGTCGGTTGATTTCAGCGCCGATTTGGGTTGTGAGCATCAGCGCGACGCGCTTCTGCTGGCTCGTGCCGAGCTTGTTCTTGCATCTCGAATTGCTGGAATATCCGCACCTCTTGACGGTGTGACAGTCGAGGTTGCAAACCCTTCGGTGTCCGGGGGGGATGCTGAGCATTCGAGGGCACTCGGGATGACGGGGAAAATGTGCATCCACCCGAACCAAATCTCCAAGGTAAAGCATGCCTTTATGCCAAGCGATGTTGAGGTCCAGTGGGCACAGCGCGTTCTGAAAGCTGCCGAGGGCGCGGTGATGATCGATGGCGAAATGGTGGACGAGCCGGTGCGCATCCGAGCCCGCACCATTCTGGCCGCAAAGTCTACAGGTGCGGAATAGGGCAACTGGTTGAAACGCGCCGGCAGTTTCGTGTTCATGCCGCCCTTAGTGCGGCCGATCAGACGTCCACGGCCCCCTTTTTCGTCGCGAGGCTGGATGCCGTGCGATGCGATTTGAGATAGGTTGCATCGATCATGACTGTTTTTTCCTTGCCGTGATCAGCGGCCACCCCGATCAACATCTGCGCAAAGATGCCCTTATCCCTCCACCGCTTCCAACGATTGTAGAGCGTCTTAAGCGGGCCGTATTCCTTGGGCGCATCTCGCCAGCGTAAACCATTGCGATTGATAAATATAACCCCACTCAGTACCCGCTGATCATCGACGCGTGATTTGCCGTGGGACTTCGGAAAGAAGGGCACAAGACGCGCCATCTGCGCATTTGTCAGCCAGAAAAGATCAGACATGTTCACAGCTTGTTTTTGTGCCGTGAACCAAGCCAGCAGATGAAAATCAATATGCCCAGAGCCCAGGTCAACCAATGCCCAAAGTTTGCGACACAACCCAGAAACGTCATTGTTTACGGATTGGCTTCCTGCAGGAAAATGGAATAAAAGAGCTTTGGGCCTTGGTCCACTGTTCTGGAACTACACTAAAGAAGGTAGGCGACGAAAGTAGCTAAGAAATACCACGCGCAAACGAGAGGGGATTAATGACGGCCAAATCGATTGCGGCATGGTTGAGTGATATTGGCCTCCCTCAATACGCTGAATTGTTTGAGGAAAATGGCATCGACCTGGAAATTCTTGAGGACGTAACAGGCGATCATCTCAGGGAAATAGGTGTAACGGTGCTTGGTCATCGGCTTAAACTCAACAGAGCTATCGCGGCACTGAAGCCTGACCCGGAACAGCCCAAGCCCATCGGAGCCATGGCGGACGAAGAAAGCGCCGAACGCCGGCACCTCACGATCATGTTCTGCGATCTGGTCGGATCGACTTCATTGTCGGCGCGGCTTGATCCGGAAGACTATCGCGACCTCATGGCGCTCTATCAGGACTCGGTTTCGCAGTTGGTTAAAGAGGCTGGCGGTCACGTCGCCCAGTATCTTGGTGATGGCGTTGTGGTCTATTTTGGCTATCCCGTGGCGCAGGAGGACGCGGCGGAGCGCGCATGCCGTGCCGCTTTGGAAATTGTGGAAGCCGTTGCCGCACTTGATACCGCAGCAGGTGAACGCCTGCAGACCCGTATCGGTATCGCAACCGGGTTGGTGGTGGCCGGTGATCTTGACGGGACCGGGGCGGCCTCAACCTCTGCTGTCGCCGGGGATACACCCAACCTTGCAGCGCGGCTACAGGGGCTGGCAAAACCGGGCCAGATTGTCATCGGAAACAGAACACGCTCTCTGCTAGGGGACATGTTCGTCTATGAGGCGCTGGAGAACATCCAACTGAAGGGGTTTGATCCCGGTCAGGTGGCTTGGCGCGTCATTTCTGTGGCGGAACGTCAGGACCGGTTCGCTGTCACCTCGGCACGTCGGCAGCTCACACCTTTGGTCGGCCGCCGCCCCGAGCGGGCGCGCCTGATGTTGGCCTGGGACGATGCCAAATCGGGTAAAGGCCGCGTGTGTCTGGTCACAGGTGAAGCAGGCATCGGCAAAAGCCGCCTGACTTACGAAGTCGTTGACCAGGCCAAACGCGAAGGGGCGCGGGTCTTTCAACTACAGTCTGCGCCTTATTTTAATAACACGGCCTTGTACCCCATCCGCCGTCAGATCGAGACCCTGCTTGCATTCACCGATGGCGACGACGACGACACCCGGCTGAACAAGCTGGAAAAATTGGTGGTTGCCGAAACCGATCTGGACGAGACCCGCGCCCTGATGGCGTCCTTGTTTTCGCTGCCATGCGACAGATACCGGGCCCTGAACCTGTCACCCGCATTGCAAAAGACCCGCACGATCGAAATGCTGATCGAACAGGTCATCGTGCAGGCCAAACAGGCACCGCTGCTTGTACATTTCGAGGATCTGCATTGGGTCGACCCCACCTCGCTGGAGCTGCTGAGCAGTTTCGTCACCAAGCTCGCCGATCACCAGATTCTGTTGCTGGCAACTTGCCGGCCGGAATTTGCCCATGAATGGCAGGTGGATCATCTGGAGACCTGTGAACTGTCCCGCCTCACGCCTGCCGAGGTCGAAGAACTGCTGGACAGCATGACAGGCGCGGGCACGTTCTCTGTCGAGCAGCGCAAACAGTTGTTTGAGCGGTCGGATGGTGTGCCGCTGTTCGTGGAAGAGCTGACCCGCTCGGTATTGGAATCCAAGAATAGCGCGGATCTGGTGCCGGAAAGCCTGCAGGACAGTTTGATGGCGCGACTTGATAAGTTGGGCGCAGTCCGCGAATACGCCCAGATCGGGTCGGTGATCGGCCGCGAAGTTGATATCGATCTGCTGTCGCAGGTGACCAAAACCCCGCTGCCGGAACTGTCAAAATCGCTATCGGTTTTGGCCAAGGCGGACTTGGTATACCCGACGCAAAGCGGCAACAGTCTGCTGTTCCGTCACGCTTTGATTCAGGAAGCGGCATACAGATCGATACTGCGGCGACGGCGGCAACAGTTGCATGGCAAGATTGCGGAGACGCTGGAAGAAAAGTTTCCCGAGCGCTGTAAATCCGGCCCTGAACAGGTGGCGACCCACTTTGTCGCCGCAGGTCTGGGGGACCGGTCGGTTCCCTATTGGTTGACCGCCGGGAAATCCGCATGGAGCCGCGCTTCGATGACGGAAGCGCTTGCGCAGCTCAGCCAGGGCTTGGAATTTGTTGATGAGATCGATGACCTTACCGATCGCGCCCGGCTTGAACTGCAACTGCAATCGACCATTGGCGTCGTGCATTTTGCCGCCACCAGTTATGCCTCACCACAGGCGCAGGCCGCTTTTGAACGCGCCCGCGAACTGTTCGTCGATGTAGACGATCCTGACCTGCGCGTCGCGGTTCTTTACGGGATTGGGGCGTTTGAAACCATGCGCGGCGATGTCAGCGCCGGGCACGAAACCTTTGCCGCGCTGGCCGACGAGGCCGAACGCAGCGGCAATGCCCGGTATGAGGTGTATTCAGCCTCAATGCAGGCGTGGTCGCATTTCAACCGCGGCGACTATGTTCTATCAGCTCGTTATGGCGAACGGGTGCTGCAGCTTTATGATGACGGCATATGGGACCAACCGGGGCCCCGGCTTTCGGCCGCCGAACCCAAGGTGATCTCGGAATGTTTCCGGGCGGCAGCGCTTTGGTCGCTGGGCTACCCCGATCAGGCCGAGAAGGTTGGGAATGACATTCTGGAGTATACTCGGTCGCTGCCGGATCCGTACTCACTGGTCTATGCGCTCTCGAACGGTGTGATCCGCATCCACGACTGGAATGGCAACTGGGAGCAGGTCATGGTCCTGACCGAGGAATGCAGCGCCGTCGCCGGAGAATACGGTTACAAGTTCCTGGGTGTCTGGGCTTCTTTCTGGCGCGCCCGTGCCATGGCACAGCTTGGGCAATTGGAAGAAGCCGAAAAGATGACGGCCACAGCCGTTGCCGCCTGCAAGAATGCGGGCGTGCATTACCACCGGGTGTGTTTCGAAGCCAACCATGCGCGACTTCTTTTGGCGCTGGACCGGGTTGAGGAAGCGGCGCGTGTTCTGGGTGAACTCGAACAACCGCTGCAGGATGGTGGTGAGTTGAACCACGCAATTGACCTGAGTCTGGTCAAAGGCGAACTGGCGCAAAAACATGGTGATGCCATTGATGCGGAACGGCACTACCGCGCAGCCTTTGATGCGGCCAAGAGCCGGTCAGCATTGGCGTGGCAACTGCGCGCCGCGCTTGGGCTGGCGTCGTTGCTGTCCGCCAAAGACGCGCAGCGTGATCTTATCGAACCATTGCTGTCGCAGTTCGAAGAGGGGTTCGACAGCCGGTATTTGAAAGCAGCGCGTGAATACTTGTCGTAAGTGGATTTCCCGCAGGATCTGCTTGCGGTCGACAAGCGCGGTTTGATTTTGGGTTCTGGTTAACCTGCCCGGTTTTTGCATGGTTTTGAACGCGACGCGTTTAATCAGAGACCGGCACTGAATACCTAGGCTTGCCATGGCTCTTCGGAAAGTAAGGCTGAAGACGCGTCATCTGCTCGTCAGTCAACCAGAATAGATTGCTCATGATACACCCCTGAAACTCAGGGGCTTGAATCACGCCGGCGAGATCACGGCAACCAAATTTTTGGGTCCAGAACGTAATACAGGCTCTCGGCGATCCCCTCCCGACGACACAGCGCGGCAGAGCTTTCTTCACCCCCTAGGCCAGCCAGATGAGACTACTCACCACGGGAACGCCAACTGCCAAAGCCTGCAACAGATTCCGTGCAACATACCTACACTTCGCTAATTGCGATTTGATGTCAGCATAAGGATCGAAACCTGCCATAGGAATTTTGAGGCGACGACTCGGTCAGGTAATGAATTGCAAAGCGCAAGGAAAGCACTGGCGTGCTATAGGGTTGGATGACAAGCAGATGACCTCCCTGTCGTAACGATTATTGACACGAAAATGGAAAACCCCGGCACGCAGTTCTGGCTGACTGCATACCGGGGTATCTGGGCATTCAAGATGAAGAATGCCTCGGGAGGGAGTCTACTTTCTGTTGTGGAAAATGAAGCCGATGAAGTTCAACAACAATTGAGCTGCAAGGATCTGCGTGCTTTCGGATGGGTCATAAGCCGGAGCCACCTCGACCAGATCGACCCCGACAACGTCTCCGCGCTTGCTCAGCCCCTGCAGGATTTCCAGCACGTCATAATACTGGAACCCGCCATGGCTGGGCGTACCCGTTCCCGGCGCGATCGAGGGGCAGAACGCGTCGATATCAATCGTGACGTAATATCGGGCACCTTCGGGGATGCGGTCCAGAACACCTTCGGTGCCCAGCTTGCGCACCTGCCGCACCGACAGGATGTCCGAGCCGCGGGCGCGGGCGTCCTCATAACCTTCTTTCGCGGTCGAGGACACGTTGCGGATACCCAGCTGTGTCATGCCCGAGACATAGTCCTTTTCAATCGCGCGGCGCATCGGGTTGCCGTGGCCGACAGTGACGCCGTGGCGCTCGTCGACAAAATCCAGATGCGCGTCGATCTGAATCACGTGGATCGGGCCATTCTTTTCGCAATCCTCGGCATAGGCGTTGATGCAGGGAATGTTCACCGAATGGTCGCCGCCGATAGTGACCGGTATCGCGCCTGCATCCAGTATCTTCTTCACGCCATATTCGATATTCGCGTGGCTCTCCTCGGTCTTGGTGTGGATGATGTCGGCGTCGCCCAGATCGACAATACGGACATCCTCGCCCAGATAAGTGGCGTCATCCTCGTGATCGTAGGCACCCGCATGACCAAAGCTGAACAGGGTCGATGCTTCGCGCACCGAACGCGGGCCAAACCGCGCGCCAGAGCGGAACTGGCAGCCGAAATCGAACGGCGCGCCGAGGATCGCCACGTCTGCGTCGATCTCGTCCCAGTTCTCGACATAAGGTTTCTTGCCAAAGGTCGAGATGCCGACAAAGGGCAGGTTCAGACGACCAGCTTCATAACCATGTCCCGACATGATTTTCTCCGTTTCTTAGGGTTTATCGGTAAGCCAGTTCCGGCAGGAACAGGGCGATTTGTGGGAATGCCATCAACAGCCCGGTCACGATCAGCAGGATGATCAGGAAGGGCGGTACCCCACGCACGACCTCGACAAAGGGCCGCCGGAAAACCGCAATGGCGGTGAACAGGTTGCAGCCGAAGGGTGGGGTTGCCGCGCCGATGGCGACCTGAAGTGTGATCAGCACGCCGACCAGAACCGGGTCTAGCCCGCTGGCCTTGATCATGGGCGCAAAGATCGGAACCAGGATCAGGATCACCACGATTGAGTCCACGAACATGCAGCCGACAAAGAAGGCCACGTTGATCGCCAGCAACACCATCAGCGGACTGGCGCTTTCCAGACCCAGCGCTGCAATGATGGTTTGCGGCACCTGCGCAAAACTGAGCGTCCAGCTGAAGGCCGCTCCTGCCGCGATCAGGATAAACACGACCGAGGTGATGGCTCCGGTGGACAGGGCGATGTCGAACAGGTCTTTCACCTTGATCGAGCGGAAGATCGCGACCTCAAGGATGACCGCATAAAGCACACAGATCGCGGCTGCTTCGGTCGGGGAAAAGACGCCCCCATAAATGCCGCCCACGATGATGGCCGGGAAACCCATTGGCCACAGCGCCTTGCGCAGGGCGGTAAAGCGCTGCCCCCAGCCCTCGCGCGGCAGCACGGGGATGTCGTGGCGATAGGCGTAGACCATGCAATAGGCCGAGAACAGGACGACAATCAGCAGCCCCGGCAGGATGCCCGCGATGAACAGTTGTGAGATCGAAGTGCCCGAAACAACGCCATAGATGATCATGCCGATGGAGGGCGGGATCAGATAGGCCAGGTCCGCAGCGTTCACGATCAGACCGATCGAGAAACTGTCGCTATAACCCGATTTCAGCATCCGGGGCCGCATTGCCCCACCGATTGCCACCACGGTCGCCTGGGTCGAGCCACACACCGCACCAAACAGCGCGCAGGCTGAAGTAACCGAAATGGCCAGACCACCTTTGATGTGACCCATGAAACTCATTACAAGGTCGATTAATCGGTTTGCCGAATGTCCGCGTGTGATGATGTCAGCGGCCAGAATGAACATCGGCACTGCAATCAGCGCGGCTGGTTTAACACCCCCGATCATCTGTTGGATCAGGATCTGCATGTTCATCGTGGGGAAATAGACAAGGAACCCCAATACCGCCGCCGAAATCAGCGGCATTTTCATCGGAAACCCTGCCAGCAGCAGGATGATCATGACGGCTAGCATCAACTCGGTCATTTTTCTGCCTCCGCGGAGTCTTCGAATTTCTTGATGGCTGCCGCTGTTTCGGGATCTTCGTAACTGTCGACTTCGAGATACGAGACATAGACCTCTTCCTCGGCGAAGTTCAGGTTACGGATCGCGGTCAGCAGATATTGAAACGAAGCCAGCGCCAGGCCGATCACGACCCAGACATAGGTCAAGTACAGCGGCAGCTGCAGCGCCGGGGTGATGCGCCCTCGGGCGGCAACTTTTTGAACGTATTCCAGCGCGTACCAGGCCAACACCGCCATGACGACGGCTGTTGTAGCGGCAATCACGACCATCAGGGCCTTGCGCATCTTGATCGGTAGCGCGTCATAGATCGCTGACATGCGGATATGGATGCCCTTGCGAGTGGCATAGCCCAGCCCCATGAAGGTGACGATGACGATCAGGAACTCGTTCAGTTCCTCGGAAAAATAGATGGACTGGCTGAACACGTACCGCCCAAAGACATTGGCGATCGTGTTTACGGCCATCAGGATGATCCCCCAGCCCAGGATCCAGACTTCGATCCGTCCGATGACAGCATCGATCTTTCCCAAGAAGCCGAAAGGAGTGGCAGTACCGTTTTCCATGGTGTCCCCCCTTTTTGAAAGCCTCACGCGCAAGGCGCGTGAGGAAGTTTTACGTGAGTGGTTGGGAGGGATCAGTTACCCGACAGTTCCGCCTGCAGCGCGTCCAGCAGCTCCTGCCCACGGGGGCCAACGGTTTCGACATAGGTCGCCGAAGTGCCGGTGCTGCGCTCGCGGAACGCGTCGCGCTCTTCTTCGCTCAGGACGACCAGACCGATGTCAGGCTTGGCTTCCTTGATGATGTCCAACCGCTGTTGGTTGAAGTCGGTGACAACGCCGTCGATGAATCCAGTCATATCGGCCATGGTATCACGCACCAGCTGCTGACGGTCGGGGCTCAGGGTTTCGAACCAATCCGAACCGGCGACAACTGTGGTGACAAGCTCCTGCTCGCCGGCCCAGATCAGGTGGCTGGTGACTTCGTAGAACTTCATCTCTTCGATGGTCGGGATCGGGTTGACCTGACCATCGATGGCACCCAGCTGCAATGCGCCGAACACTTCGCCAAACGGCAGCGGGGTCGGGCTGGCACCCATGTTGTTGTAGGTTTCCACCAGAATTGGCGAGACCATGACGCGCATTTTGAAGTTGTCAAAATCTTCGGGAGTGCGGATTTCCCGGTTGGTGGTCCAGACCTGCGGGCCTTCGGAATACATGGTCAGAACTTCCAGACCACGCTTGCGGAAATCCTCGTTCAGCGGACCATAGATGGTTTCCGAGCTGCTCAGGATGTTCGAAATCGCCGCCGGGTCGGAAGGCAGCAGGTAGGGCAGCAGGAAGACCTGGCTTTCCGGTACAACGGTGCCCAAGTTGCCGATCGAGACGTTGGTGAGCTGGATGACGCCATCGGCGGCCTGTTCGACCGTTTCGGTGGGTGTACCTAACGTGCCCATCGGATAAACGGTGACGGTCACTTCGCCGTCCGTAGCCGCCTCGATGCGCGATTTGAACTCTTGCGCGTAGGCGTCCATGATCGAGCCTGGAATTTCTTCGATGGCGAATTTCCAGTCCTCGGCCAGAGCGGCGAGCGGTGCCAGCCCCAACAGCGCAACGGCTGCGGTTGTCTTCATTGTGTTGAAAGAGAATGTCACGCGAATGTCCTCCCATTTCGCTAAGTCGATCACTTCTGGGGAGGATCACATCATGAGTTGTTTCATGAAAAAATACTATTTTATAAATGTTCACATTAAAAAACTTCGTGTAATGTGATCAGGGGGGATTGATCTTTGAAACTGCTGAGAAATACGCTTCTTGAAACATTTGTGGCAGTCGTTGATTGCGGCGGCTTCACGGATGCACAATTTGCGTTGGGTATCACTCAATCCGCCATCAGCATCCGAATCCGCGACCTGGAAGCGGCGCTTGGCTACCGAGTGTGTGAGCGCGGACGCGGTGGCTTTCGCCTTACGGAACGAGGAGAGATAGCCTATGCCAAGGCAAAAGATATCCTGCGCAGCGCACGCGATTTCGACGCGGAACTTCTGGAACTTCGGGACGTCACGACTGGTGATCTGCGGATCGGTGTCGTGGATGCCGTCAACACACTTTCCGATCTGAATTTTGGGAAGTCGCTAAAACAGTTCCTGAACCGACCAAACGACGTTCGTTTGGAAATCGTTGTCGCCTCGCCGACAGAACTGACACAACGGTTGATCACCGGCGAATTGCATGTCGCGATTGCACCGTTCCGTAATCAGGTTGCCGATCTGACCTACACCAAATTGTGCCAGGAAGAACACAGGCTCTATTGCGGCCGCGACCACCCGTTATTCGATTTGCCCAACGACAAGATCGATCTCGACGTCATCTCGGGGTATCAGATATGCCAACGTTCCTACAGCATGCTGGTATCACCAGAGCTTCAGTCCACTGATCCGAAGGCTGTCGTGGCAAATATGGAAGCTATGGCGACGCTGATTGAGACCGGGCACTATCTTGGGCCACTGCCGGTTCACTTTGTGGAAAGCAGATCGAAGAATGGGAAACTCCGGGAACTGGCTCCGAACAGGTTGCACTGGACCTCTACTTTCTACCTCGCAACCCGCGCAACAAACCTGCACAGGCGGGCTGTTGAGCTTTTTGTTGAGGATGTACTTAGGCTCAGGACTCATAGCCAATAGATAACGAGGGCTGCGAGTGCGATGGCGGATAGGAAGACCTTCGGACACCTGTCGTATCGCGTGGGCACACGCCGCCAGTCTTCGAGCCGTCCGAACATGATCTCGACCCGATTTCGGCGTTTGTAGCGGCGCTTGTCGTATTTGACGGTTGTCTTGCGCTGCTTCCGACTTGGGATGCAGGCGCGTATCCCCTTGTCTTTCAACGCTTCTCTGAACCAGTCGGCGTCATATCCCCGGTCGCCGAGCAACCAATCTACCTTTGGCAGGCTGCAAAGCTATGCCCCTGCGCCAATGTAGTCGCTAACCTGACCGGCGGTGACAAAAGGTTCAGCGGGCGGCCTCTGCTGTCGCAGATGGCATGAACTCTGTGTTCATACCGCCCTTCGTTGGGCCGATCAGGCGTCCACGTCGGCCTTTTTACCGCAAGGCTGGACGCGGTGTGATGGGCTTTGAGATACGTTGCATCGATCATGACGGTCTTTTCCTCACCATGATCAGCGGCCAAGCCGGTGAGCATCGCGGCGAAGATACCCTTATCGCCCCACTGCTTCCAACGATTGCAGAGCGTCTTGTAAGGGCCATACTCTTTAGGTGCATCACGCCATCGTAAGCCATTGCGGTTGATGAAGATAATGCCGCTCAACACGCGCCTGTCATCAACGCGTGGTTTACCGTGCGATTTTCTTGTTTCGGTGCGGGTAATAACTAAAGCCGAATACTAGCTCCGGCAAATGCTTCACAAGCGGATCTTTTTGCTGAACTTAACAGTTGCGTGAATTTTCAGCGTTAAAGCGAAGTAAGCTTTGCTCTTCGAACTGTCTCAACTCAATACTAAAGCACATGTCGCTACTTGCGGAGTGTTAGTGCGAATTAGCGTAGGCATCGCTGTATCAATACTGGTTGCTATATCCATCGGCGTGTCGACGGTTATAGTCCACTCCCTGTGGTGGAAAACAGCGCGCGACAATAGCCGCATGCTCGCAGCCGAGATCAACAGTCAAATTGCAAACACCGTCCGCATAGAGGTGGGCGTTACGCTCAGGTCAGCCGAAGCCGCCTGGGCAGCCGTACGCACGATCTTTGTCCAGAACGTTATCGCGACGCGACAAGCCGACAAGAGAGAGTTTGTGTTTTTATCTCAACTGCAGGCGCAGCCGAATATTTCATGGATTTTCTTCGGTTGGCCGGATGGGAACTTTTTCGCGTCACATCGTTTAGGTGACGGCGGGCTTGAGATGATTGAAATCGACAAGGATATCCGTGAAAGGATGTTGCGAAATGACCGCTATATCTTCATTCCAGGAGACATTCAGTTCGAAGAGCGAACCTTTACCGAAACATCCTACGATCCACGCAGACATGCCTGGTTCGAAAATTTTATGGGTCTCGAGTCCACAGGGTGGATCGAAGCGCGCGACCTCCCGGGTAGTGACAAAACCGTCTACGCCTTTGCTGGCCCGATAGACGTCAACCGAACTCGGCAAGGTGTTCTAGCTGTGGCGATCGATACGGATCGACTTTCGCGCTTTTTGGCGACTATTGCGCCCGGCGAGTTTGGCGCGGCGTTTATTCTGGATTCCGATGGTAATGTGATTGCGGTACCGGATGCGGAAGCGGATGAGATTACACCCGCAGGCATGGGTGAGGGGGAGCTCTATGAGGTCGCTAAGATCGCGGGAGAAAAGCTGTTGGGTGACCCTGCAACAAATGCCCCGGGCGCATCGACAAAGCGTGTTGTTCTGGGAGGTGTGCCCTATGCGGTAGCTCTTACGCCTTTGGGGTTTTACGGCTGGCGCGTTGCCACGGTCATTCCTGAGTCTGCCTTTCTTAAGGAAATCGACAAGACATTGATAAACCTGATCTATATATTGATCGGTGTGGTTATTGTTGCCACCGGCTTGGCGATCTGGCTGGTTCGCAAAATAGTCGCGAACCCATTGTCGTATATCGCCGAAGACCTGAGCAAAATAGAACGCTTTGACGTCGAACGCATTTCGCGCAGGCCCTCCAAACTTTCTGAGCTTGCAAACCTCTCTGCTGCGACCGCTAGTATGGCTGCAGGGCTATCAGCATTCCGCAAGTACGTACCTACCGACTTGGTGCGCATGCTGGTTGCCGAGGGTATCAAGACTCAGCCAGGCGGAGAAATAAAGCAGATTTCCGTGTTATTTTGCGATGTCACGGGTTTCACAGGTCTGTCTGAGAAACTGGGCCCCAAGATCGTCCAAATGATGGAACCCTTCTTCAACGCGTCCTCTGCGGCCATCGCTCGTAATGGGGGAACTATCGACAAATTCATGGGCGACGCTGTGATGGCCTTCTGGGGCGCGCCGCGCAAGGATATTAATCACGCCGAAAATGCCTGTCGCGCGGCACTGGACCTTGTCACTGCTGTAGCAGAGGCCGGAATTGAAGACGACGCAGGCAACCCCCTGCGCGTCAGGATCGGGCTAAACAGTGGCGAGGCTCTGGTCGGTAATATAGGGTCAGAGCAGCGTTTGAATTATACTGCAATTGGCGATGTGGTGAACGTTGCCAGCCGGTTGGAGGGAGCCAATAAGGATTACGACACACTGATCCTGATTGGTCCGGAAACCCGACGCCAAGCGGCTGATACGATCGTGGTGCGCGAACTGGACACGCTAACAGTATTTGGGCGCACGAAGGAGTTGGTGGTCTACGAGCTGATCGCGATGGCGGATGGGGTTGACGGATCGCTTGCGTGGATTGAGCCCTACGAAGAAGGCCTTGCACATTATCGCGCAGGGCAGTTTGAAAAGGCTGTTGCGGCCTTTAAGGCCGCTGATCAAGCGCGAAACGGAGATCCCGCCTCAACCGTCATGATGTCCCGCGCCCAAGTTCTGCTGGAGAATCCGCCACCGGAAGATTGGAATGCAGTTACGAACACCAATAAGAAGCAGTAGTTTGCGGGGTCCGTAGACGCTAAATGTCCGTTGAAAATTGGAACAGAGAGAGTTTTTGCAGCAACAAACAATCTCAAGGTATGCTTTAACGATGGGTCAGAACCCTTCATTACTTCGGACGTACCAGTAACAAACCTGTCGCGGCGTGATGGTCAGCATGAAACAGACCAAGCCGATTTCTATTACCCGTTGTCTCCAGATCGCGCGATTGTAGTGAGCTTTTCCGATGCTTTCCCAACCGGCATCCACAAGGTTTCAAACAGTTTGGTTGACGAAATAAACCTCAGTCTCGCGAGACAAGCCCGAGCGCATATCATTGGTGACAACGAAGATGTCATAAGAAAGTACCGTGGTGCCATCGACCAACAAAAGCATATTTAAATGCGCGCCCTAACGACAACGTGCGCCCTAAATTAGCTGCGAATTGCTGGTCTGCAAAACGGCTTTTAACAGCAGAGTGACTTTTAGCATGACTCCTCAGAGAACCTCGGGTTGGAGTATTAGTCACTCAAAAAAAGGCATCGAATGCGGTCTCTGACCCATGACATACTGAACGATTTTCTCATCAATAGCGGTTTTCATAGCTGTTCGGATGCCCTCAATGGTACTGAGTTTTTCTTTTCCAGCCTCCCTGCGCCATGACATTTTGGCATCGGTCGGTTTAGCCCAATCGAGCAGACGAACCAGCGCTGTGTGACAGGACTGCATACCCATATCTCTCGCTACGTGACTTACCCAAATATGGTCTTCCTCATGTTTTTCCGTCACCTCTAGATCCCAAGTTGAGAACATTGTTTGGACGTCGGGCGAGAGATTCAATATGCGGTTTCCTTCCCGGTTAGAGAACTCCACGTCTGAAACGTGCATCTTCCACTGCTCCGTTTTTTCGCCATCGATGTTCTCAGTTGAAACAAGTTCGTCCTTTTGAAATCAAAGGTGGATGCCCGCTCCAGGCCCGATCCTATAGGCGAAATCACCTGCTAAAACGCCCATCAGGTTTTCTTTCAAAGCAAGCAAATAGGAAATATTGAAGTTCTTGACGGCTTTTTTAAGTGCTTGGGTTCAAACAAAATCCAAATGGAATGGAATTTCCAAGCTATTAGTAGCAGCATACCGACTAGGGTCAGGATTCATAACCAGTAGATGACGGTTGCTGCGAGCGCGATAACAGAAAGGAATACTTTGGGACAGCGGTCATAGTGGGTTGCGACGCGCCTCCAGTCCTTGAGCCTGCCAAACATGATCTCGATCTGGTTGCGGCGTTTGTACCTGCGCTTATCGTGTTTGACCGG
>NZ_JBQFRE010000012.1:0-99192 GCF_056537245.1 Ruegeria sp. CG11 | reverse complement strand
TCCCAGCGGCAAGTCAAGCCCCGTGGGCGTGACAAACAACTCAATCTGGTCGCGCGACAGATTCCAATGATCAATCGCCAATGAACCCGCAGCTGCCTCATCCCCAGCCTCAATGGCCGCGATGATGGCGTCATGCTGGGCACTGGCCTCGGACAGGTTTTCGGTCATGGCCGGGTCCTGTGGTCGGTAGAAGGTCATGCCGATCCGGGCATGATCGATCAGCAGCCGCTTGAAAGACGGCAGCAGATAAATGTTATCGGCCATATCTCCGGTAATCTCGTGAAAGCGGTTGTTGGCCATGGCCCGGTCTGCACCGGACCCGCCGCGCAACGCCGATTTGAAATCTTCCTGCGCCTGCTTCAGTTGTTCAATTTGGGCAGGCCGGGCATTCTTTGCCGCCAGTTGCAGAATTGCGCCATAGATCATCGGAGCTGCAAGAAAGAAGTCGCGCAACGTCGTATAGGACATCCCCGATACGCGCGCGCCACGGTTCTCGCGTAACTCAAGGTACCCTTCGCCCGCCAATTGCCGAAAAACCTCGCGCAATGGCGTCCGCGAAAGTGCAAACTCTTCAGATAGCGTCGCCTCGTCCAGATCCGTTCCAGGCTGAAGCGCAAGCGTCAAAACTGACACTTTCAAATGATCATAAAGCTGCTGCTTTCGACGTCGCGACGCGTCTTTCATGTTCGACCTCCCAAAAGAATACACGCGCCTGTGCAGTAACGGAATCGCCGCTGTGCTTCCACTGGTTCAACACAATAGTAGAAAATTCAAATTGTGTACAAGAAAAAAATATGCAGTATGCAACGCGAGTTTTAGGTTGGGAGGAAGCGGTGAAAGATCTACATGATGACGCCGTCATCGATTGCCGGAATCTATGGAAGATTTTCGGCAAACGTTCCGCAGAGGCTATGAAAGCTGTTCAGGAACAAGGGCTTGGCAAGCTTGAAGTGCGGGATCGCTTTGACTGTGTTGTCGGCGTTCAGGACGCCACTTTCACGGTCGGGCGGGGTGAGATTTTCTGCATTATGGGCCTGTCAGGCTCGGGTAAGTCGACCCTGATTCGCCATGTGAACCGACTGATCGAACCAACTTCGGGTCAGCTGTTCATCGAGGGCCAGGACGTCAACAAGCTGAACGCGCGCGACCTGCGCGAGGTTCGGGCCGAGAAAATCGGCATGGTTTTTCAGAACATGGCGCTGATGCCACATCGTACCGTGTTGGATAATGTGTCCTTCAGCCAAGAGGTTCGGGGCCATGATGCAAAAGAGCGCCATGAAAACGCCATGCGCGCCATCGATGCGGTTGACCTGAACGGCTGGGATCAAAAATACCCCGATGAGCTGTCAGGCGGTATGCAGCAACGTGTGGGCCTCGCCCGTGCCATTGCCGCTGACCCGTCGATCCTGTTGATGGACGAACCCTTTTCGGCTCTCGACCCGCTGATCCGGCGACAGTTGCAGGACAAGTTTATGTCGCTGTCGGCCGAGATGAAAAAGACCACGCTGTTTATCACGCACGATTTGGATGAAGCGATCCGCATCGGCGACCGCATCGCGATCATGAAAGACGGTGCTCTGGTGCAGGTTGGCACGCCCGAAGACATCGTGACCAACCCGGTAGACGACTATGTGGCCGATTTTGTCGCTGGCATCTCCAAGCTGGAACTGATCTCGGCTGGCAAGATCATGGAGCCGGTGGCCGCGTTTGAACAGCGCCAGGGCCCGGTCGATCACGACCAATGGCCCGAAGCGCATCCGGATCACTCGCTGGATGATCTGGTCAATCTCTCCATCGCAACACAGCACCCCGTTGTGGTGAAAGCCGATGGCAAACCGATCGGGATCGTTACCAAAAACGCACTGCTGCGCGGCATCCAGGGTGATGTCGACGACCCCGCAACAATGAAACACTGAGAGAGGGTATCATGGCAGACACAGAATTCAGCATCCTCGATCCCTTCTCGTTGGTCGATTTGGGCATCGCCGAAAGTGCGGATGGCGTCAAAGGTTGGGCCATCGCCAACAGGGCGATCATCCAGCCCATCAAGAACTTCTTCAACGAAATGATCGTCGGCATCGACACGGCTTTGAACGCTGTGCCGCCTCTGATCATGCTGATCATCATTATCCTGATTGCGTGGCAGGCCGCAGGGCGGCGCACTGCCATTTTGGTCGGCATCCTCATGACCGCACTTGGCTTCCTTTCACCGAATGCCTGGGGGCTGGCGATGACCACGCTTGCCATCGTGGTTTCTGCGGTGATCCTGTCGTTCTTTATTGGCCTGCCACTTGGCATTCTGGCTGGCAAGAATGACCGGTTCGAGGCGGCAATCCGCCCGATCCTGGATACCATGCAGACAATTCCGGCCTTCGTGTATCTTGTGCCGGTGGTCATGCTGATCGGTATCGGCAACGTGTCCGGCGTGGTCGTTACGATCATCTTCGCACTGCCGCCGTTGATCCGCCTGACGTCGCTGGGCATTCGGGGCGTCAACCCGTCGGTGGTCGAAGCTGCCCGGGCCTTTGGTGCCAATCCGCGTCAGGTCCTGTTCAAAGTCGAGCTGCCCCTTGCCACCCCCACCATTCTGGCCGGTGTAAACCAGACAATCATGCTGTCGCTGTCGATGGTCGTGATTGCCTCGATGATTTCGGTCAAAGGGCTTGGCAACGAAGTGCTACGGGCCATGGGTCGACTGGATGCCGGTAAGGCGCTGGTTGGCGGCCTTGGCATTGTGATCCTGGCGATCGTGCTGGACCGCATCACTCAGGGCATGGGCCAATCCGGGCGCGAGCGCGGACACCGTCATTGGTACGAAGGCGGCCCGGTTGGCCTTGTGCTGCGTCTGATCAAAAAGCCTCAGCCCGAACAAACACCCGAACCACAGAAAACGAACTGATCTATTGGGAGGACCTTTCACTATGTTCGTCAAATCAACTCTGGCCGCGTTTGCTGCCACAACTATCCTCGCCACGTCAGCCTTTGCGGCCGGCGACAAGCCCGGCGAGGGCGTCACCGTTCGCCCGGTTATACAGCCGATTTCGGAAGAGATCTTCCAGCACCGTATCCTGTTCAGGGCGCTGAATGATCTGGGCTATGACGTTGCCGAGCCCGAAGAAGTGCAGGCGCAAACCCTGCATCTGGCTTTGGGCACAGGCGACGCGGATTTCACCGCTGTGCACTGGAACGGCCTGCACGACACGTTCTTCCAGGAATCGGGTGGTGACGACGTTCTTGAGAAGGTCGGGACCCTGATCGACGGTGCACTGCAGGGCTATCTGGTCAACAAAGCCGCCTATGATGCAGGTGTTCAGAATCTGGGTGATCTGAAAGACCCGGAAAAGGCCGCTCTGTTCGACGCCGATGGTGATGGCAAAGCTGATCTGGCTGGCTGCGTTCCCGGCTGGGGCTGTGAGCGTGTGATCGAACACCAACTGGATGAGTTCGGGCTGCGTGACACCGTCAACCACAACCAGGGTGAATATAACGCGATCATCGCGGATACCATCGCGCGCAGCGAAGGTGGCGAGAACGTCCTGTACTACACCTGGACCCCATACTGGGTGTCGGGTGTTTTGGTTCCGGGTGAAAACGTGGAATTCCTGGCCGTGCCGTATTCTTCGCTGCCCGATGGCGCAACCGCCGAGACTACTTTCGATGGCAAGGACCTCGGCTTTGCGGTCGACAGCATCCGTATCGTCGCCACCGATGAGTTCCTGGCCGCAAATCCGGCCGCTGCGAAACTGTTCGAAGTTGCCAAGATCGACATCAACGACATCTCGGCACAAAACAAAAAGATCGCGGATGGCGAAGATAGTTCGGACGATATCGACCGGCATGTTGACGAGTGGATTGCAGCCAACCAGGCCGCATATGACAGCTGGCTGGAAGCCGCACGCGCCGCAGCGCAATAATACTACGGCAACAATTCTGCTTTTCAGACTGCGCGGGCCAACCCGCGCAGTCTTTTTTGGAGGGTAACGCTGAGGTGTACTAGCGCAGCTTTGCCTTCTTGGTCTAGCGGCCGCATCGGGAAAGCCGCGATGCAACGCAGATGAAACCCGTCAAGATACGCGAGCGCCTCGCTTATTTCGGGCGCCTTGGCACAGCATTGCCGCCTTTAGCCGCGGCGGCACGAGCACGGTTTTTCTTGCTGCTTGGCTTACCTTTGGGCGGCGGCGGGCCTTTAGGGCGGCTAGGTTTTTTACCAGCGCCGCTGAGGCTGTCGCGTTTGGGCTTGGGTTCAGCTTTTGTTTTGTCAGACGGCTTGGGCTCGGGCTTCTTTCGCGCCTTCGCAGGCTTCGGCTCGGTAAGGCGAGGCGGTTTTTGCCAGGTTTTCTCCTGACTTCTTTTGCCTTTTGCACCCCGTTTGGGGCCTGCCTTGGCAGAGCTCGAAAAATCGGGTGCCTTATCCAGCTGCACGATTTCTTTTGTGCCCTCGATCTTCATCTCGGATCCGATCGCATCCAAAAAGCCGGGAACGCTGCTTTCGCGAATTTCGATATAGGTTTCGTTGTCTGCGATACGGATCGCGCCGACATCCGACTTTGTGATGTTCCCCGCCTTGCAAATCATGGGAAGCAGATAGCGCGGAGACGCATTGTCATTGCGGCCTTCCGAAAGCGAAAACCAAACGCTCGGCCCAAAAGGCGCGGACGGTTTTGGCCCGGCGTCCTTGACGTCGCTTAACTCTTCCGGTGCGGAATGCTGTTGCTGGTATTGACGGACATAGGCCGCAGCCAATTGTTCTGGCGAGAACCTTGCCACCAGTTCATCGACAGATGCGCGCTCGGTTTCGGTTACATCCGTCAGCCAATCGTCCGAACCGAACATCCGCTGCAAGTCCTGCGCGTTGACCTCGTCGGCTGAAGGGGCAGCCCCCCATTCGGCCGTCAGTTTGGCGAATTTCAGCAGACGTTGCGCTTTCTTGAACGACGCCGGAGGGACGATTAGGGCGCTGACCCCTTTGCGCCCCGCGCGCCCGGTTCGGCCCGAGCGGTGCAGAAGGGTTTCATGACTGTTCGGCAGTTCAGCATGAACCACCAGATTTAGGTTCGGCAGGTCAATCCCGCGGGCGGCGACGTCGGTTGCCACGCAGACACGGGCGCGCCCGTCACGCATGGCTTGCAGCGCGTTGGACCGCTCGCTTTGGGTCAGCTCACCGGACAGCGCCACAACCGAGAACCCGCGGTTCGACAGCCGGGCCGTCAGACGGCTGACCATGGCACGCGTGTTGCAAAACACGATGGCGTTTGGCGCCTCATAAAACCGCAACACGTTGATGATCGCATTTTCACCATCACGAGGAGCTACGCTCATGGCGCGATATTCGATATCAGCGTGCTGCGTCCGCTCACTGACGGTGCTGACACGTTCGGCATCCCGTTGGTACTGGGCAGCAAGGCTGACAATGGCGCGGGGAACGGTGGCCGAGAACAACAGCGTTTGGCGGTCTGTCGGCGTTTGCTCGAGAATGAACTCCAGATCTTCGCGGAAACCGAGGTCAAGCATCTCGTCGGCCTCATCCAAAACCACGGCGCGCACGGCCGTCAGATCGATCGAGCCACGCATGATATGGTCGCGCAACCGCCCCGGCGTTGCGACCACGATATGCGCACCACGAGACAATGCACGGCGTTCATCCCGCATATCCATGCCGCCAACGCATGAGGCAATGAAAGCCCCCGCATCCGCGTAAAGCCAACCCAATTCTCGCTTGACCTGCATCGCAAGTTCTCGCGTCGGAGCGATGACCAAGGCCAAAGGCGCATCTGCTGTATCAAAAACCTGCGCCTCGCCCAGAACGGTCGGTGCAATGGCCAGCCCGAACCCAATGGTTTTCCCCGATCCGGTCTGCGCAGAAACCAACAGGTCACGACCCTGCAAATCCGGCGCGGTCACCGCCTCTTGGACAGGGGTCAGGGTGTCATATCCTTTGCGCTTCAGCGCAGCTTCGAGTGTCTGTTTCATGGGTCAGTTCTCTTGGGTGATGCTGTCACCCTCAGAGCGTCCAACATACGGATCAAAATCGAAGCGCAGTCCATACCGAGTGAAGCGGGGGATGTATAGAGTGAAAAAGTGCGCCAGCGGAGCTTGCGGATTCAGCCACAAGGCAATGCGAAGCCGTAGTCATCAAGTAAATCTGGAAAGCTCTGGTCCCGCAGTGAACCTCATTCAGCGCACCCTGGATGTTTGGCACAACTCATGGCTCTGAATTACTTGAACAATGGAATCCTGACTGACCCGCAGGTTTGGTCTTTTGAAAGATCCAAACGGTTCCCAAATCCGGAATTTCTGAGCGTGCAACCTGTTTAACCGCCATCGCCAAGCATCTTGATCACAGCCAGAAGACGGGCGATTTCTTGCTCGGTGTTGTAGTGACAGAACGAGATGCGGATACAATCCGGCAAGCCAAGTGGCGTAAGTACGTTGCCGGAATAGTGATCGGCCTTACGCGTGTGGGTGCGGATACCCTGTTGGTTCAGAGTTTCCACCACGTCTTCGGAGGCCTTGCCTTCGACTACGATAGACACAAGCCCTTCACGTGCGTCGTTGTCAGCCCCGGCCAGAATGGTGATGTGGTCCATGTCACGCAGCCCCGGCAGGTTGCCGGTGCCATTGATGGCGGTGTTGGTCAGGTGAGTCTCATAGGCGTGGATGGCGCGGCCTGCGGCGTCGATCCGTTTGCGGGTGTCGGTCTCGTCCGAGACTTTGCCACCCAACCAATCGAAATAAGCGACCACGTCCGACACAGTCGCATACGACCCGGTGTCGCGTGTGCCGAATTCCCAATCAGTTGCGGGGGCATCGATCAACATGTCATGCGGCAAAGAGGTCAGCCGGTCGGAAATCCAGGCGATGCCATAACCATGGCGTGAAAACACTTTATAGGGTGAGATCACATAGCCATCGACGTCATAAGCGTCCAAATCCAACTGTCCATGCGCCGCGTGCTGGATGCCGTCGACGACGATCATACATTCCGGTGCCACTGCCCGTATCGCGGCCGAAATCTCGGCTACATCCATGCCCATACCGGTCACAGGGGACGCGTGCAGGATCGTGGCCACCGCCACATCCGGGGTCATCAATGCGGTATAGTCCTCGGCCGTGACCAGACCGGTTTCGTTGTTATGGGGGACGTTCACATAGTCCAGATCGGCAACCCCGGCCCAGCGGTGGGCGGCACTGCGGGTGGCGGGGTGTTCGATGGAGGAACCGATCACCTTGGCGCCTTTCGGTGCGGCCAAACAGGCAGTGCGGATCAGGCGGAACAGCAGTTCAGTGCCGCTTTCACCAGCAAAGAACTGGCCGGTCGAGGCGTTCATGAAAACAGCCAAATCATCCTTGGCCTTGTTGATCACATGCTGGGTACCTTGCCCCGCCGGATTGATGCGGCCCGGATTGTCGGGAATTGCCGTGTAGAAGGCCGAGGTCTCGGCCACCGATTTCAGCGTCAGCGCACCACCAGCGTTCTCGAAAAAGATACGCTCACCCTGAAACGGACAGCTATCAACATGGGCAAACCGGTCGCGGATGGCGTCGATCAGGGCGGGGTTATTCTGAATCATGGGTTGGTCCTGTGTGTTTGCATGGCGCACGGCGCGGGGTCTTGCGCAATCATCGTCACTGGCGGTCGGGATGCAATCTTGCGCATTGCCGACATCAGACGGTCTACCACCGTCATCTCGGAGTTTGGGCCGGGCTGGGTCAGGCAGCGGGACGGCCGTGCAGCCCCACAAAGTGATCACCGCAGAGTAATGTCAGGCCTGACAACTAGCTTCCGGACAACTGCGACGAATAAAAATAAGCAATGGCCTGGGCCCGGTTTTTCACCGCCAGTTTCTCGTAGATATTGGACAGGTGAAATTTGACGGTGTTGGTCGAAATCTGCAGTTCTTTCGACAAGTCGCGGTTCGACATGCCCTGTGCCAACGCTTCAAGGATAGCGCGTTCTTTACGGGACAGACTTTGGATCGGGTCCTGCTGCATCTTGCGGACGTCGATGAACGGGAACACCATTTTCCCCGCAGCCACGTCGGCGCAGGTTTCCAGCAGACCCTCCACCTCGCCGGACCGGGCGGCAAAGCCAGCGGCCCCGGCCTGCATCGCCAAGCGCGGAATTTCACCGGTGGTTTCCCCGTAGACAACAAAGCGCGGGGCGTTGGCCTGTTCGCGCAGCACTTCGATCAGTTTCGCCGCCCCCAGCACCGGAAGGTTCCAGTCCACCACGCCCACCTGAACAGGCACCCGCATCACTGTTCCCAGAAACCCTTCGGCCGTGGCCGAGGTCGCCACCAATGAGAATCGCGGGTCGCGCTCGAAGATTTCGGACATGGCAGACAAGACCAGCGGGTTGCTGTCCGCAAGCATGACATCGATCGGACCGTTAGCGGTAGCAGACATCTCATTCACCCTGTTTTTGCCAATTACTACCCATTTGGGTAGGTGGTAAATCGGTATACTTTGGTATTTTTACCTAAATGGGTAGGTAAACCCCCATCCATTTAGCCATCCTAAAACAGTAGTAAGTTACGTTGCGTTACAGGGCAAGTCCGCGTTTTCTGTTCGGCAACGTAACACAACAGGCCGCAGGGCCCGAATAACCGCCAAGGATGTCTAACGATGACCTTTCAAATTTTCCCACCGCTCGAAATTCCCGAAACGCTTGCCGCAGGTCCGGGGCCGGGCAACACTGACGCCCGCGTTCTGAACGCTTTTGCCAATGCAGGCGTGGCGGATCACATGCAGGGCGACGTCCTGCGCGGCATGGTCGAGTGCAAGCATATGCTGCGCAAGATCTGGGGCACCGAAAACGCCTATACCTTCGCCGTGGCCGGCACCGGTTGGAGCGCGCTGGACACCATGTTTTCAGCCGTGATGCCCGGCGATAAGGTGGTTGCCTTCACCAATGGCACCTTCTCGGGCATTGATGCGCTGACTCTGCGGATCAAGGCTGCGACACCTGAAGAGCACGCCGCCAACCCGCTGGACCCACAGGCCGCCAGCGTCACCGTGATCGAAGTTCCGCATGGCCAGCCAGTGACGGGTGAGCTGGTCGAAGCCGCTCTGGCCGAGCATCAGCCGAAATGGGCCTTCATGGCGCATTGGGAAACCGGTTCGGGCCGTATCAACGACCTGCGCGGGTTCTCGGACGCCTGTGAGCGTCACGGCGCGATGGGTCTGATTGATGCGGTCTCGTCACTGGGCGTCGATGACTTTTCGATTGATGACTTCCCCGGCATTGCCGGTTGGGCTTCGTGCCCGCAAAAAGGCCTGTGCTGCCTGCCGCTGACCTATGCGCCCGTCAGCTTCACGGACGCCTATATCGAAACCCTGAAGACAACCGGTGCCTACACCTATGTTCACAACCCGATTTTCGAGGCCCGCCACTGGGGTATCGTCGATGGTCAGGACGTGGAAAAAGGCACCTATCACCGCACCCATTCCGGATACGCGGTCGCTGCTTTCCACGAATCCCTGCGTCTGACCCTGCAAGAGGGTCTGGCAAAGCGCTCGATGTCCTACCGAACCCACGAAAAGGTCCTGCGCGATGCAGTGATCGAGATGGGGTGCGAAGTGACTTCGGATATGCCCAGCCTCATCGTGCTGAACCTGCCGCCGGAATTGGCGGGCCGTGAGATGGAACTGGTGCAGAACTGCCGCGCGCGCGGGTTTGGCATCTGGCCCACGCTCAGCGCGCCGGTGCAAGTTCGCATCGGGATCCTGAACCAGCTGAACCGACAGGCCGTCAGCCGGATTGTTCGCCTGTTCGCCGAGGCCCTGCGCGAACTGGGAGGAGAGGTTGACCAAGACTCGATCGAAGCCTTGCTGGAAAGCCGCTACGGCACGTCGATCGCCGCTTAATCACACTGCATGAACGGGAGGATTGCAGATGGATATCCATGAATACCAAGCGAAAGAGCTTCTTTCGAATTTCGGTGTCGACGTGCCCTCGGGCGCGTTGGCCTACAGCCCGGAACAGGCGGCCTATCGGGCGCGTGAACTGGGCGGTGACAAATGGATCGTCAAGGCGCAGGTCCACGCAGGCGGGCGCGGCAAGGCCGGAGGTGTCAAGCTGTGCAACACTGAGCACGAGATCTACGAAGCCTGTGACGATCTGTTTGGTCGCAAGCTGGTCACACATCAGACTGGCCCGGAAGGCAAAGGCATCTACCGTGTTTATGTCGAATCCGCCGTGCCAATTGACCGCGAGATCTATCTTGGGTTCGTGCTCGACCGCTCAAGCCAGCGGGTGATGATCGTGGCCTCGTCCGAGGGCGGGATGGAGATCGAGGAAATCTCGGCTGAGCGTCCAGACAGCATCGTACGGTCAATTGTTGAACCCGCTGTTGGCTTGCAGGAATTCCAGGCGCGCGAAATCGCATTCAAACTGGGACTGGAACCGAAGCTGGTGCAACACATGGTGCGCACGCTGCAGGGCTGCTACGCCGCCTTCAGCGATCTGGACGCCACCATGGTCGAGATCAACCCGCTGGTCATCACCGGGGACGACCGCGTTCTAGCGCTGGACGCCAAGATGAGCTTTGACGACAATGCCCTGTTCCGTCACCCGCAGATCGCCGAGCTGCGCGACAAGAGCCAAGAAGACCCACGCGAAAGCCGCGCGGCGGATCGCGGCCTGTCTTATGTAGGTCTGGACGGCAATATCGGCTGTATCGTCAACGGTGCCGGTCTGGCGATGGCCACGATGGACACCATCAAGCTGGCCGGGGGTGAGCCCGCCAACTTCCTCGATATCGGTGGCGGCGCTTCACCGGAACGTGTGGCCAAAGCCTTCCGGTTGGTTCTGTCCGACGACAACGTGCAGGCGATCCTCGTCAACATCTTCGCCGGTATTAACCGCTGTGACTGGGTGGCTGAAGGGGTCGTGCAGGCGCTGAAGGAACTGGACCTCGATATCCCTGTGGTCGTGCGCCTGGCCGGGACCAATGTGGAAGAGGGTCAGAAAATCCTTGCCAAATCCGGCCTGCCGATCATCCGGGCAACCACTTTGATGGAAGCCGCAGAACGCGCCGTGGGCGCATGGAAAAACGACCTTACTCAAGGCACCAAGATGAGGGCTGTGTAATGAGCATTCTTCTCGATCGTGACTCGCGTGTCATCGTACAAGGTATCACCGGCCGTATGGCTCGGTTCCACACCAAGGACATGCTGAACTACGGCACCAACGTTGTGGGCGGCGTAGTGCCCGGCAAAGGCGGGGAAACCGTCGAAGGCGTTCCGGTCTTTGACACCGTCAAACAGGCCGTCGAAGCCACCGGCGCCGATGCCAGCCTCGTCTTCGTGCCGCCACCGTTTGCTGCCGACTCGATCATGGAAGCCGCAGATGCCGGTATCCGGTACTGCGTCTGCATCACCGACGGCATCCCGGCGCAGGATATGATCCGGGTGAAGCGGTACATGTACCGTTATCCCAAGGAAAAGCGCATGGTGCTGACCGGGCCGAACTGCGCGGGCACGATCTCGCCCGGCAAAGCTCTGCTGGGGATCATGCCGGGGCATATCTACCTGCCCGGTCACGTAGGGATCATTGGTCGGTCCGGCACGCTGGGATATGAGGCCGCCGCGCAGCTGAAAGAGCGCGGGATTGGTGTATCGACCAGTGTCGGCATCGGCGGTGACCCGATCAACGGCTCGTCCTTCAAGGACATCCTGCAGCGGTTCGAAGAGGACGAAGACACCCATATCATCGCCATGATCGGTGAAATCGGCGGCCCGCAGGAGGCCGAAGCCGCCGAATACATCCGCGACCACATCACCAAACCGGTGGTGGCTTACGTTGCCGGTCTGACCGCTCCCAAAGGCCGCACGATGGGGCACGCGGGCGCAATCATCTCAGCCTTTGGCGAAAGCGCCAGCGAAAAGGTCGAGATCCTGTCGGCCGCCGGTGTAACCGTGGCCGAAAACCCCGCTGTGATCGGTGAAACGATCGCCCGTGTGATGGAGGCCGCGTGATGGTCAAACCCTCGGTTCTTGTTACCCGTCGTTGGCCTGCCGCCGTCGAGGCGCAGCTGGCCGAGAACTATAACACCGTGCTGAACACCGGGGACAAACCAATGTCCCCGGCCGAAATCCGGCAAGCACTGAAATCCTATGACGCGGTGCTGCCCACCGTCACCGATACGCTGAACGCCGAAGCAATGGATGTACCCGGCGCGCAGACAAAGATCCTCGCCAACTATGGCGTCGGCTACAGCCACATCTGCGAGCCATCGGCACGTGGGCTGGGCATGACCGTGACGAACACGCCCGACGTGCTGTCCGAATGCACCGCCGATATCGCCATGACGCTGCTGCTGATGGTGGCCCGCCGCGCCGGTGAAGGTGAGCGCGAACTGCGCGCTGGCAACTGGACCGGCTGGCGTCCAACGCATCTGATCGGCACCAAGGTCAGCGGCAAGACGCTGGGCATCATCGGCTATGGCCGCATCGGGCAGGAAATGGCCCGCCGCGCCCATCACGGGTTCGGTATGGAGATTCTTGTCTATAACCGCAGCCCGACTGCGCCGGACATCCTGGCCAAGTGCAACGCGACGCAAGTGGACACGGTTGATGAGCTGTTGCCGCAATGCGATTTCGTCTCGCTGCACTGCCCCGGTGGCGCCGCAAACCGTCATCTGATCAACGCACGCAGACTGGACCTGATGAAACCCGACGCGTTCCTGATCAACACGGCACGCGGTGAGGTCATCGACGAGCGGGCCCTTATTCAGTCGCTGTCTTTCGACATGATCGGAGGGGCTGCGCTGGATGTGTTCGACGGTGAACCGCGCGTCAATCCGGACCTTCTGCAATGCGACAACCTCGTGATGCTGCCGCATCTAGGCAGTGCCACAAAGGAAGCGCGCGAGGCGATGGGATTCCGTGTCCTCGACAACCTCGAAGATTTTTTCGCCGGCCGCCCCCCACGCGACCGTGTGATCTGACCCAATCCCCACTTGGCCGCTCACTCGCTTATGCAGGCTGAGCGGCCCTTTTTTCAGAAGGGTTCATGATGAACGCCCCCCATCGCACAACCGGATTTTTCACCCAGTCCCTTTCGGACCGTGATCCTGAGCTTTTTGGCTCGATCACATCCGAGCTGGGCCGTCAGCGCGACGAGATCGAGCTGATCGCGTCCGAGAACATCGTTTCTGCCGCCGTGATGGAGGCGCAGGGCTCGGTGATGACCAACAAATATGCCGAGGGCTATCCCGGCCGTCGCTATTACGGCGGCTGCCAGTTCGTCGACATCGCCGAAAACCTCGCCATCGACCGCGCCAAGCAGCTGTTTGGTTGTGAGTTCGCCAACGTGCAGCCGAACTCGGGCAGCCAGGCCAACCAGGGTGTGTTCCAGGCGCTGATCCAGCCCGGCGACACCATTCTGGGCATGAGCCTGGACGCCGGTGGTCACCTGACCCACGGCGCCGCGCCCAACCAGTCGGGCAAGTGGTTCAAGGCCGTCCAGTATGGTGTGCGCAAAGAAGACAACATGCTGGACTACGATCAGGTCGAAGCGCTGGCGAAAGAGCATAACCCCAAGCTGATCATCGCTGGTGGCTCGGCCATCCCGCGCCAGATCGACTTTGCCCGCATGCGCGAGATTGCGGACATGGTTGGAGCCTATCTGCACGTGGACATGGCGCATTTCGCCGGTCTGGTTGCGGCGGGTGAGCACCCCTCGCCCTTCCCGTACGCCCATGTTGCGACCACCACCACCCACAAGACCCTGCGCGGTCCGCGCGGCGGCATGATCCTGACCAATGACGAGGCGATCGCCAAGAAAGTGAACTCGGCCATCTTCCCCGGCATTCAGGGCGGCCCGCTGATGCATGTGATCGCAGCCAAGGCCGTGGCCTTCGGCGAGGCACTGCAGCCGGCCTTCAAGGACTACATCAAGCAGGTTGTGGTGAACTCGCAGGCGCTGTCGGATCAGCTGATCAAGGGCGGTCTGGATACCGTGACCCACGGCACAGACACCCACGTGGTGCTGGTCGACCTGCGTCCCAAAGGCGTCAAGGGCAACGCCACCGAGAAGGCTCTGGGCCGCGCGCATATCACCTGCAACAAGAACGGCGTGCCGTTTGACCCGGAAAAACCGACCATCACGTCGGGCATCCGCCTGGGCTCGCCCGCTGGCACCACCCGCGGCTTCGGCGAGACCGAATTCCGCCAGATCGCCGACTGGATCATCGAGGTTGTCGACGGCCTGGCCGCCAATGGCGAGGACGGCAACGGCGAAGTCGAAGCCAAGGTCAAAGCCGAGGTCGCAGACCTCTGCGCCAAATTCCCAATCTATCCTAACCTGTAAGTTGAAGGACCCGAACCATGAGCTTTCATTCCATTGAACAAGCCCCTGCCCGTCTGAACCGCAGCGAGCTGGCCGTTCCGGGCAGTCAGCCCGGTATGTTCGAAAAGGCGGCGCAGTCGAATGTGGATGTCATCTTCCTCGATCTGGAAGACGCCGTTGCGCCCGATGAAAAGGAACAGGCGCGCAAGAACATCATCGAAGCACTGAACGACATCGACTGGGGCAACAAGACCATGTCGGTGCGGATCAACGGTCTGGACACCCACTATATGTACCGCGACGTGGTGGATGTGGTCGAACAGGCTGGGGAACGGCTGGACCTGATCATGATCCCCAAAGTCGGCACCGCCGCTGATGTCTATGCCGTCGATATGCTGGTTACTCAGATCGAGGACGCTAAGGGCTACAAGAAACGCATCGGCTTCGAGCACATCATCGAAACCGCGCTGGGGATGCAGAATGTCAGCGAGATCGCAGCCGCGTCGAAGCGCAACGAAAGCCTGCACTTTGGCGTTGCCGACTATGCGGCCTCGACCCGCGCACGGACTACGATCATCGGCGGCGTGAACCCTGACTACTCGGTGCTGACCGATGCGGACGCGGATGGTGGTCGCATGACCCATTGGGGCGACATGTGGCACTACGCTCTGGCCCGTATGGTGGTTGCCGCCCGCGCTAATGGCCTGCGCCCGATCGATGGGCCTTTCGGCGATTTCCAGGATCCCGACGGCTATCGTGCCGCGGCCAAACGTGCGGCGGTTCTGGGGTGCGAAGGCAAATGGGCGATCCACCCCAGCCAGATCGCACTGGCGAACGAGGTGATGTCGCCGTCCGACGCCGAGGTCAACAAGGCTCAGCGCATTCTTGTTGCCATGGCCGAGGCCGAAGCCGCAGGCAAAGGCGCGGTGTCGCTGGACGGCCGCCTGATCGACTATGCGTCGATCCGTCAGGCTGAAGTACTGGTAGAGAAAGCGGGCCAGATCGCTGCAGCCTGATCCGTTCAAGCCCGTAAAACAGAAAATGCGAGGGTTTGCGCCCTTGCATTTTTTGTGCGGTTGACCGCGTCGAATTGGCCAGCCCATCAGGGCTGGCCGGGATTTCGTCAGTTAGCTTCTTCAGCTTCGGCAAAGGTACTCTGCACACCGTGCGACGACCGGATGCTGTCGCGCCAGATCGCCTTGATCAGAGCAATGCACATCAGGACCATCACCAGCGAGAACGGCAACGCGCCAATCACCATCGCTGTCTGGATCGCCTTCAACCCGCCAACCAGCAGCAGTGCCGCAACAACCAGCCCCAGAGCAACACCCCAGAAGATGATGTGAGGCCGCGCCTTTGGACCTTCGTCGCCAGCCGCGTTGATGGTGTTGACGATCAGCACCGCCGAGTCCGCAGAGGTCACCAGATAAGTCATCAGCAGCACAACGATCACGATCGCCATCATCCAGCCCAGCAACTCACCCAGCATGAAACCGGTCATCGCAAAGATCTTGTCACCGTCGGAGGCACTGAAGATGACGTCATTTGCGCCACCGTTCAGTTCCAGATCAATCGCAGTTCCACCTGCGAACGAGAACCAGACAAAGCACATGATCGCAGGCACGATCACCGCACCCAGAACGAACTCGCGAATGGTGCGGCCGCGCGAGATGCGGGCTAGGAACAGACCGACAAACGGTGCGAAGGCGACCCACCAGGCCCAGTAGAATACCGACCAGCCGCCCTGCCAGCCTTCGAGACTGTCGGCGACGCCTCCGGCCCCGTCGCCGCGGAAAACGGTGAACAGCATGCCCGGCAGTGCCAGAAGGTATTCCCAGACGCCGACAAACAACGCGTGCAGACCAAAGAAGGTCGAGCCGAAGATAAGGAAGAAGGATAGCAGGAAGATGGACAGAACCATGTTCAGGTTCGACAGCCACTTGATGCCTTTGCCCACGCCGGACAGGGCCGACAAGGTTGAGGCCCCCATAATGACGACGATGGCAAATATGATCCCGACTGAGGACGCGGTGCCTTCGTCATTCAGCAGCCACTCACCAACTCCGATCCGCGCCATGCCGGCCACGAATTGCTCGACCCCGAAGCCCAGCGTTTGCGCAACGCCCAGAATGGTGGCGATCACCGCAACGATATCGATGGCGTGACCCAGCCAGCCCGACAGGCTGGAACCGAAAAGTGGTGTCAGCGACGACCGGATGGTCAGCGGCAGACCACGGCGATACGCGAAATAGCCCAGCCCCAGACCGGCAATCGCATAGGACGCCCAGGCCGAGAACCCCCAGTGCAGATAGGACCATTTATAGGCATTCAAGACGTTGTCCGCCCCTGCCCCGGTCGCAAGGCCTTGGATCACATCCGGGTTGTTCTTGAAGTGATAAACCGGTTCAGCCACGGCCCAGGTCAGCATCCCCACACCGATCCCGGCCCCGAACATCATGGAAAACCACGAGAAGTTCGAAAACTCCGGCACATCGTCATCCATGCCGATTTTCAGCCGGCCCGCTGCGGGCCAGATTGCCAACCCAATGCAAACCAGCACGAACAGGGCCATCACATAGATGTACCAGCTGGCAAAGTTGGACAGGATAAAGCTGTTGAACCCGGACAGGACCGTTCCGGCCTGCTCGGGGAAGGCGACCGCCCAAATTACAAGGCCGCCTACCGCGAGCTTTGCCGTTACGGTTACATCAACGCTGAACCCCGAATAAAACCCGGTATCTGCGGTTTTAATCGGCAGGTCCGTCAATGGCTCCGCGATTTTGTTGTCGTCGTTTGACATCCTAAGTCCTCCCTTTGGATTGTCTATTGTTTTGGCGAAACGGTTCCTCCGCTTTCATTTGTTCTTGTTGTGGTTTTTGCCGGTCACGCGTCCAACGCGACCGGTCCTTTAGGCCAGCTGCAGCAGGCCAGCACGTAGCCCTGTTCGGTATCGCCGGGTTGCAGCCCGCCCATGTCCTGCATTTCGACGTCGCCCTGGGTCAGGCGCACTTTGCAGTTGCCACACACGCCCTGCTGACAGGCGGAATCGATCCAAACCCCGGCATTCAGCGCTGCCTCAAGCAGGGTTTGGCCTTCGTCCGCGTGCCCATGCAGACCGCTGAGCGAGAAATAGACCTCACCCCCTGTGCCGCTGCTTTCTGCGATGGTGATCTTCTCGCCAAAGCTCTCTTCGTGTACTGCGGCAAACGGGATGACCGAGGCCACATCACGCGCTGCTTTCATGAACCCTTCGGGGCCGCACATAAAAATGCTGCGCTCAGGGTGATCGGGCACAAGACGCTGCAGCAGATCAGCCGATATTTGTCCGATTTCACCCGCGAACCCGTCTTCGGCCTCATCCACGATCATGTGAACGGTCACGTTCGCAAACCGTCTGTCCAGAAACTCCAGCTGATCGCGGAAGATGATGTCTTTCGGCGAGCGCGCGAAATGCACAAAGACGATGTCCTTGGGCAAGGTCACGTCGGTGACGTATTGCAGCATCGACATGACCGGGGTGACACCGGACCCACCGGACAGGAACAGAGGCTTGTCGCTGGGAATATCCACCCAGTTGAAGCCGCCGGTGATGTCCGCGATCTCGATTTCCATCCCGGGTTTCATCTGATCGTTCAAATAGTTGGACACCATCCCACCCGGAACACGCTTGACGGTAACCTGAATGTTGTGAGGCCGGGTCGGCGTGGACGAGATCGAATAGGCGCGCACATGCGGCTTGCCCTCGATCTCGAAACAGAAGGTCACGTATTGGCCGGGCTTGAAGTCAAAGCTGCGGCTTTGCGTGTCCTCAAAAACGAAGGTCTTGCTGTCATGTGTTTCATCGATCACCGCCTTGCAGGTCAAAGTGGCAGGCCCACCCGCATAGCAAGGTTGGTTATTGGCTGAACTCAGGGAAAACGGACTGTCCGTCGCAACGAGCATCTTGCGGAAACCTCCAGAATAGGGTTCGCGCGAGGATAATGGTGCGGTGGAACTGAAAAACGGCGCAGAATTGCGGTATCAATCGGTTAAAACGATTGATCGGTACTGGATCAGTTCTTTGAACAGGGTGACGGCCTGCGCCACCAGCGGATCATGGCGTTTTCGCACATGAACGATGGAATAGATGGGCTGCGGGATCACGGGTGCGTCCGTTACCCGTTGCAAAGTCGGGTACTCGGCGCACAGACCCGGGGCGGCAAAGCCGGGGAAATAGGCTGTTCCGCCGCTGGACTTCAGGAAGTCCAGCGCAAGATCGTCGCTTCCGACAACGGTCGAGCTTTGCGGATGATCCGAAAAGGCCTCATCATGCTGGCGGTCAAAATAGGATGTGTAGGCGACCTGAATGTAACGCGACCAAGAGACATCCTCGACCCGGTCACAATCGGTGGACAGCATTACATAGCTTTCGCTGCCCAATTCGCTGACAAACATGTCCGGCGCCTGCTGCGGGACGAAGACAATGCCGATATCGGTCTCACCGGTCAAAACATCGCGTTGAATCTGCTGCGAGAAGTTGGCCTCGAGATACAGGTCCAGATGCGGGTTTCGTTCCCGGACCACCTTCGCCCAGTCGATCAGCACGGATCGCGCCAGGCTGAACTGAACGGAAATCCGCAAGCGTTGTCTTTTACCACCGCCACCGGCCTCGACATCACGCCGCGCAAGGCTCCAGGCGGCCAGCAGCGATCGGCAATGGGTTTCAAAACGCCGACCTGCAGCAGTGGGCTCGGCCCCGCCCCGACCGCGCTCGAACAGGCGCGTGTCCAGCTCCTGCTCCAGCTGGCGGATGCGGGCGCTGACCGTGGATTGGGTCACATTCAGACGTTCGGCGGTGCGGTTGAAGTTCCGCGTTTCCAGAACATCCATGTAGGTCACTAACAGCTGGCGGTTCATTTAATCGGAAATCTCGATTGATAGATGAGTTTCAATTGCATTTATTTGTCAAAATATCGCAGATATCAAGCGTCGTTGAACAAGATAAAAAGCCCGCCCTTTTGGCGCCAGCAACAGGAGAAGTTCATGTTCATCGTCGATTGCGACTGCCACAACTATTGGTGCAGCGCCACGGTTCTGGAACCGTATATGGAAGGTCTGTTCAAGGACATGTTTGTCCGCGGCGAGCGGACCGGCCCGCGCGGTGCCTTCCCCCACGGCCACCGCCCATGGTTCCACCCCGAAGGTTTCGCCCGCCATGATGTGAACCCAGTTGAGGAAGACGATAACTATCTGATCATGAAGGAAAAGCACCTCGATAAATACAATATCGACGTTGCAATTCTGACCGGCGACGAACCGATCGAAGCCTCGACGCTGGCCAACCCCTATTACGCCAATGCGTTATGCAAAGCCTATAACGACTACATGATCGACTACTGGCTTCCCAAGGACGAGCGGTTCTGGGGATCAATCGTGGTGGCACCGCAGGATCCGCACCTCGCCGCTGCTGAAATCCGTCGCGTCGGCGGCCATCCCCGTGTCGTTCAAGTTTTGGTGAGCCATGGTGCCGCGCGCCCCTACGGCGATCTCTTCTATCATCCGATCTATGAAGCCTGTGCCGAAATGGGCCTGCCGTTTGCCATGCACCTTGGCGGACAGGGTGGCATCAACTCGACCCCCATCGGTGCCGGGCCTTCGACCTTCTTCTGGGAAACCCATGCGATCCTGCCGCAGACAGCCATGACCCACATGGCCAGCCTGATCGCCCATGGTGTATTCGAAAAATGGCCAGAGCTGAAGGTGGTGATCATCGAATGTGGCGTCGCCTGGGTGCCGTCGGTCCTGTGGCGTCTGGACGCGAACTACAAGGCGCTGCGCAAGGAAACGCCGTGGCTCAAGCGGCTGCCGTCCGAGTACTTCAAATCAAACATCCGCATGTCGACCCAGCCGCTGGAGCAGCCCGAGAACATCCAGCACCTTTGGGCCACGCTTGAGGCGATGGATGGCGAGAACACCCTGATGTTCGCGTCGGATTATCCGCACTGGGATTACGACGACGTCAACAAGCTGCACGTTCCGCCCGCGTGGCGCGAGAAGATATTCGGGCTCAATGCGTTGGACGTCTACACCCGCCTGCCGCGCCCTATGGCGCACGCCGCAGAATAAAGAAGGAGCTTTCGACCATGGCAAACAAGCATTTCGCCTGCAAAACCGACGAGGTTCCCGCCGATGCGGCCAAGATCGTCACTGTGTCGAACATGCCGATCGGCGTATTCAAACTGAATGACGGCTATCACGCGCTACTGAACATCTGCCCCCACAAAGGTGCCGCCCTGTGCGAAGGGCCGGTTTGCGGCACCACCCGCGAAACCGACTCGACCGAGTTCGTCTATGACCGCGCCGGTGAGATCGTCCGCTGCGCCTGGCACGGATGGGAATTCGACATTCGCAGCGGCGAGTTTCTGGTGGACTCGTCCATCAAAACACGCCGCTTTGACGTCTCGCAGGAAGGGGACGAGCTTTACGTCCACTTCTGAAAACCCCCACAACTGTCTTCCGTCAGTTGTGACCGACTGGCGCTGCCCAAATAGCTGGGTAGCGCCTTTTTTCATTCCGTCGCGACGCGTCTGACCACGCGGTAGATCATCACGAAGAAGACCGGCACGAAGACAACGCCCAGCACCGTGGCCGAGATGACGCCGCCCATCACGCCCGAGCCCATCGCCGTACGCCCCCCGGCACCCGCGCCGGTGGACAGGACCAGCGGCAGAACCCCCAGCGAGAACGCCATCGAAGTCATCAGGATCGGTCTGAACCGCTGATGCGCCGCGTCCTTGACAGCTTGCAGCAAGGGTTCTCCGGCTACGACCTTGTCGCGGGCGAACTCGACGATCAGAATCGCGTTCTTACCGGTCAGACCAATCACCGTCAGCAGTGCAACCTGGAAATAAACGCCGTTTTCAAACCCGCCCAGCCAGGCCCCGACCAATGATCCGGTGACACCGATCGGCATCGCCAGCATCACCGCGAAAGGAATGGTCCAGCTTTCGTACAGGGCCGCAAGACACAGGAACACTGCGGCCAAAGACAGGGCATAAAGCATCCCTGCCTGATCTCCGGATTCCCGTTCTTCCAGCGACAGACCCGTCCAGGCGATCTGATATCCCGGCGGCAATTGCTGTGCCAGCGCCTCGATCTCGGCCATTGCTTCACCCGTGGTGAACCCTGGTGTGGGGCTGCCCTGCAGCTGAATGGCCGACACGCCGTTATAGCGATAGAGGCCTTGCGGCCCGAATTGCCAATTCGCGGACGAGAAGTTCGACAGCGGCACCAGCCCACCGGAATCGTTGCGCACCCGCCAAGCCTCGATATCCTCGGGGACCATGCGGTACGGCGCGTCGCCCTGAACGTAGACGCGCTTGATCCGGCCCCGGTCCAGGAAATCGTTCACATAGCGCCCGGCCCAGGCCACCGACAACAGCTCACCTACTTCCTGCGCGGACAGCCCCATCGCACCGGCGGCGCGCCAATCCAGATTGATGTTGAACTGGGCCGCGTCCTCAAGTCCGTTCGGGCGGATCGAGGCTATCTTCTCGCTTTGCATTGCAAGACCCATCAGTTGATTTCGGACTTGCATCAACTCTTCATGGCCTTGGCCATCACGGGCCTGCAGGTAAAAGTCAAAACCGCTGACGTTGCCAAGCTCGATCACTGCGGGCGGCACAATCGGGAAAACAAAAGCTTCCTGAATCTGCGAGAAGGCACCAAAGGCCCGGCCTGCGATGGCCTGAACGCTGCGATCCGGGGTCTTGCGTTCGTCCCAATCCTTTAGGCTGATAAAGGCAATGCCCATATTCTGCCCCAACCCGGCAAAGCTGAAGCCGCGCACGGTAAAGACCGACTCGACGTTTTCGGCCTCATTCTCCAAATAGTACTGCTCAATCTGTTCCAACACTTCCTCGGTCGCCCCAGCGGTAGAGCCGGTCGGACCCTGAACCAGAGTGAAAAGGATGCCCTGATCCTCTTCGGGCAAAAAGCCGGTCGGCGTGCGGGCAAACAGGAACACCATCGCGGCGCCGATCAGCAGATAGATCAATCCCACACGCAGCGGGCGCCGGATCGAGAACCCGACCAGCGACGAATAACTCTCGGTCAGCCGGTCGAACCCGCGGTTAAACCATCCGAACAGGCCGCGATTGCGCTTGTCATGATCGGGCTTGCGCAAAAGCGTTGCGCACAAGGCGGGCGTCAGGGTCAGTGCGACAACGACCGACAGCATCATGGCCGAGACGATAGTGATCGAGAATTGCTGATAAATGACCCCTGTCGAGCCGCCAAAGAACGCCATCGGGATGAACACGGCGGACAGAACCAGAGCGATCCCAACCAGCGCGCCGGTGATCTGACCCATGGATTTCCTGGTGGCTTCGTAGGGGGAAAGCCCTTCTTCCTCCATGATCCGTTCGACGTTTTCGACCACGACGATGGCGTCATCCACCAGCAGGCCAATCGCCAGAACCATCGCCAGCATGGTCAACGTGTTAATCGTGAAGCCAAAGGCCGAGATTATCGCAAACGTTCCCAACAGCACGACCGGCACTGCGAGGGTCGGAATGATTGTTGCGCGCAGGCTTTGCAGGAACAGGAACATGACGAGGAAGACCAAAACGATTGCCTCGATTAGTGTGTGGACCACTTCTTCGATCGAAATCTCGACAAAGGGCGTGGTGTCATAGGGCACGACATATTCCACGCCGTCCGGGAAAAAGGAGGACACTTCGTCCAGCTTGTGCTTCACCCGCTCTGCCGTATCCAGTGCGTTGGCCCCCGAGGCCAGCCGGATGGCCATGCCCGCAGTGGGCTTGCCGTTGAACCACGCGGATGTGGTATAGCTTTCGGCCCCTATCTCAACCCGCGCCACATCGCGCAGCAGGACAAATCCGCCATCGGTTTCCGCGCGCACCACGATCTGTTCAAAGTCTTCAGGCGTGGACAGCAACGATTGCGCAGTAATCGTGGCATTCAGAGCCTGCCCTTCGACCGCTGGCAGAGCGCCGAAGGACCCCGCCGAGACCTGAGCATTTTCCTCCGACACCGCCTGTACGATATCCGCGGGCGTCAACTCGAAAGCGGCCAGCTGTTCGGGGTTCAGCCAAATACGCATCGCATATTGCGCGCCAAAGACCTGAACGTTGCCGACCCCTTCCAGACGGCTGAATTCGTCGACCATGTTGGACACCATGTAGTCCGACAAATCCACCGCATCGAGGCGGTCATCGGTCGACACAAGTGCTGCCACCAGAAGGAACCCGCCCGAGGATTTCTCGACGATAACTCCTTGCCGTTGAACCGTTTCCGGCAGCAACGGGGTGGCCTGGCTCAGCTTGTTCTGCACCTGCACCTGCGCAATATCCGGGTCGGTGCCGGTTTCAAAAGTCAGCGTGACCGTGGATGTCCCGGTCGAAGTCGAGGACGAGTTGATGTATCGCAGCCCATCAAGGCCGGTCATCTGCTCCTCGATCACCTGCGTCACCGTGTTGTTCACGGTCTGGGCAGAAGCGCCGGAATAAGACGCGGTGACCTCGACCGTAGGCGGCGCGATCTGCGGGTATTGCGCAACCGGCAGGTTGAAAACAGCCAGCGTACCGATACCCATCAGCAGAATGGAGATGACCCATGCAAAAACAGGTCGGTCGATAAAGAAACGTGCCATGGGGAACTTTCACATTTTGTTGCGGGAGTCTGAGCGCTTTTGTCCGTCGGCGCGGTTCAGGACTCCGGTTCCTCGGTTGGCGCAACCGTCGCGCCGACCCCTATCTTTTGCAGCCCCGCAACGATCAGGCGGTCACCGGCCTTCAGGCCGTCCGTCACGATCCATTTGTTGCCCTCGGTGCCCCGCACGGTCAGAATCCGTTCGACCACTGTATTGTTTTCGTCCACCACCATCGCGGTCGGCTGGCCGCGCCGGTTACGCGCGACACCCTGCTGCGGCGCCAGCACTGCGCCCTGCAGAACCTCAACCGGAAGATGCGCGGTGACATACATGCCGGGCAGCACAATCTGGTTGGGGTTCGGGAACTCGATCCGCAAAACCGAAACACCCGTCTGCGGGTCCACCTGCGGTTCCGCCGCAAGGACCGTTCCGGTCTGGTCAAAGGTCGACCCGTCCGCCAACGAGACTGTCACCGTCGGATCGATCGTTTGCAGTGCTGCCGTCTTCGAGGCAACGGCCCGGTTGAACCGCAACACATCTTGGGTTGAGACGGCAACATCCACATAGACACGGTCTATCTGTCGGATCACAGCCAGCGGTTCGGCCTGTTGCGCAGTAACCAGCGCGCCCTGTGTGGCGAGCGCCCGGCCAACGCGGCCAGAAAGGGGCGCGCGGATCGTGGTGTGCTGTAGGTCGATCCTGGCGGTTTGCAACTGCGCCTTCGCCACCAACAACGCCGCCTTGGCCGCGTCACGTTCTGCCACGGCGCTGTCCACCGCCTGCTGGCTGGCCACGTTGCGCACCAACAGTTCCGCCACGCGCTGCTCTTCTTTTTCTGCGGCTGTCAGCCGGGCCTCGGCCTGAGCAACGCTTGCGGTGGCCTGCTGAACCTGCGCGTCATAGACGTCATCATCGATGCGATACATCGCATCGCCTTCCTGAACGGTGCCGCCTTCCTGAAACAGGCGTTCGACAACAATTCCGGAGACCTGCGGCCTGACCTCGGCCACACCCAGCGCCGCGACGCGGCCCGGCAGTTCGGAAAACAGGGTCACGTCCTGCGCTTCCAGCGCCACAACGGTCACCGGAATTGGGTTGCTGGATTGCGCCACGGCTAGGGATGTCAAACCGGAAAGCAATACAGTCAATGACGTAAGCAGGAAGGCTCGGGTTCTGAGCATCTTTTGCGTCTCCGTTCGGTGTTGTTTTCTTAAAAATAGTCGCGATGTGAACGGCTTTGGTTGCCGCGCAGGATGTTAGAAACGTGTTCCGGCAAGGCGGCGCAGAATGGAAATTCGTCAGATGCAGTTCTGCAGCGCTCTTCCTTCCCATAAATTTCCGATCAAGAAATGCAATAGGCTTTTTACCCTGACACGTCCACTTCCCGTCTTCACATATCCCTGTGCGTTTTCGAACACCTGAACATCGCCGCATCGGCTGGCCGAACTGATCGAGGTTTCCATCAGGATTTTTCCGGCCCGCAATAAGCCCCCGGGTCTGAGCGTTTCTGCTCGGGAACTCTGGCTGGACTAAGTTGAGGGGATCAATCATTATTCCGGAAAAACAACAAAGCACGTGCCAGACCTGAATGAAACCGCCCGTTTCACAAGACAACCCCGCAACGGACACCGGCGCCAAACCGCATCTGTTTCACTTTGTTCTGCTGCCGCATTTTTCGCATTTGTCGCTAATTTCGGCCATCGAGACGTTGCAGAACGCGAACCTCGTTGCGGACAGAAAGCTCTATGACTGGACACTGTGCGGCACGACGGAACAGGCCGTTCGATCCAGTATCGGATGCGACGTCGCGGTCGATATCACGCTGAAGGATGTTACTCTGGCGCGGGATATCGTTGTGGTTTCGGGCGAGCATGTCTTTGAACTGGACAGCTTTGACCTTGAAGTCAGTCTTGGGCGCCTTGCGCGCGGCGATGTGCGTGTAACCGGGCTGGGCACAGGGGCCATTCTCATGGCTCAGGCAGGCCTGATGGAGGACGCAACTGCCGCTATTCACTCCTGGTACCGTGTCGGCTTCAAGGAGGCCCATCCGGACGTAGAACTCAGTCGGCAGACTCATGTTTCCGAGACCCTGCGCTGTTCCAGTTCAGGCGGTGTATCCGCTATCGACCTGTTTCTGGATTTCATCGAGCAGGACCACGGCGCGGATTTTGCCAGCAGCGTTGCGGAATGCATGTGTTACACGCCGCTCAGACAGATTCAGAAATCCGTCGACACCAGTATCCCCAACAGTCTGACGGTTCCGAACCGCACCGTATCGCGCGTGATCGCAGCGATGGAAAAGCAGATTGAAGAACCGGTGTCGCCAGCCGTTCTGGCGGATCAGGCCGGTATCTCGCGGCGACAAATCGAGCGGCTGTTCAAGAAGTATCTGGGCATTACCCCGAAACAGCATTACCGAAAAATTCGTCTGAGAGAGGCCTATCGGCTGCTCATTCAATCCTCGCAGCCGATCATCGATGTCGCCCTGGCCACCGGGTTCGAAACGCCCAGCCATTTCTCAAGGTGTTTCAAGGCCGAATTCGGCGAAACCCCGTACCAACTCAGAAACAGAAAGCGGGTGGATTGAGGGTCCGGCCTATGTGCGGTCAGACCTCTGTTCGCAGGCGCGGCAAAGGCTTGAATGTGATTCCGCAGCACGCTGGTGCGCAGACCTATCCGAACTATTCGCACCTGTCGCCGTCCTACATGCGTCTGGTGCTCATGCTGGCTGATGCGATGAGCTGAGCGCCGTATATCTACACTCCCTTCATCGGCATCGTCGGCGAAAAGGCGACCTGAATCAGTGCTGAACAGGAACGTGGGCCTCTATGAGCCCGCGGCTCTTGTTCAGGATAACATACAATGCCTGCGCGAAGCAGGCTTACTGCTAAAGCGCCAGCACCAGACGGTCGGATTTTGCGCGCGACACACAGGTGCAGAGATAGCTGTTCGTGGCCTGCTCCTCGGGTGTAAGGATGCCATCGCGATGATCCACTTCGCCTTCAACGACATCGACAATGCAAGAGCCGCAGAGCCCTTCCGAACAGCCGAAATCCACATGGACGCCGTTGGTCTTGAGTACCTCGAGGATCGTTTCGTCCTTAGACACGGAGTAGACGGCGCCGGTGGAATGAACCTCAATCTCAAAGCTGTCATTGGGTGCGTGTTCGATGTCTGACGCGGCGGCGAACCGTTCGAAATGGATCGCACCACCGCGCAGAGCAGTGCCGGATTCCAATACGGCGTTCAACATCGGCTCGGGGCCGCAAGTATAGACGTCGGCCCCCATCGGCATGGATTGCATCACCGCCGCCAGATCGAACGCTCCATCGGTATCGTCACAATGCAGGTGATACCACTCATCCAGACCCAGAGCTCGGAACTGTTTGTCCATAGCGGCGTAGTCCTTCGAACGCACGAGGTAATAAACGCGGAAATCCTGCCCCCGGTTCAGCAGCTCGCGCGCCATTGCCACCAGCGGAGTAGCCCCGATTCCGCCCGCAATCAGGGTGACGTGGCGATCATGGCTTTCCAGCGGGAAGTGATTGCGCGGCCCGCCGATGGCAAGCTCGGCGCCTTCCTCCAGATCATGCATGGCCTGGGAACCGCCGCGCCCGTCATCCTCACGTTTAACGGCCACGTTGACCATGCGGCCGTCTTGGCTCCAGCTCCAAAGCGAGTACTGGCGCACCAGATCCTCGGTCAGATGAACGTCCACGTGGGCGCCGGGTTCGAGGCCTGTGAACCGACCACCGAGGATTTCGAAACAAAAATCGGACGTGTCCGGGCTCAGTTCAGTTTTTCGGACAAGGCGCGCGACTTGTGTGTTCATCAGGGTTCCCATCATTGTGTTTTGCCGGTTTCGCAACCGGCGACAAAGCTGCAGAAAAAAACATGGTTTTCAATTGCAAAATTTCTCATATTCGGTTGAAACAAACTCAAGTTAAAATCATAGCCACGTAGCACGCATGTCACGACGCCACTACAACCTACCTCCGCTTGCCACGCTGTCCGCTTTTGAGGCGGCGGCGCGCCACCTGAGTTTCAAGGAAGCCGCAAGCGAGCTATCCGTCACCCCAGGCGCCGTAAGCCATCAGATCAAGGCGCTAGAGACCGACCTGAGCGCGCCGCTGTTCGTTCGCAAGCATAGGGGCGTCGAACTCACCGAAGATGGCGAGGCGCTCTACGAGGTTCTGGGCACATCTTTCCTCAAGGTGTCAAAGGTGTTAGAACAAATCCGCAGCGGCGATTCCGAAAATCACGCCACCGTCGGATCGACCACCGCCGTTGCCGCCTTGTGGCTGTCCCCGTCCGTCATCCGGTTCTGGCAGGAATACCCGCATGTAAAAGTGAACCAGATGGCGCAGGATACGTCGTTTGCAGACCGCCCCGATCTGGATTTCATCATCCGCTACGGGCAGGAACCGAACTCCTCGTTGCCGCATACAAAACTCTATCGCGATACCCTGACGCCTGTGTGCAGCCCCGAATTGGCTGCAGAGTTGAAGGGGGCCAGCCTCGGTGACCTGACACAGCACCGCCTGATCCATCTGGAAACCAGGGACAATACCTGGACCACCTGGCCGGAATGGTTTCACGAGCTTGGCTATACGGGAAATATTCCGGCCCAATCGCGGGTCAACAGTTACGCGCTGGCCCTGCAGGTGGCCCGCAAGGGGGCTGGCTTGGCGCTGGGGTGGAAGCGTCTGATTCAACCGATGCTCAGCTCGGGCAAGCTGGTGGCGCTTGAAGAGTTCAGCATTCCAGCTCCAAATAATTTCTTTCTGGTCGGGCGCGAAGATGAACACCTTTCCGAAGGGGCGCTGGCCCTCAAAAACTGGCTTCTGAACGAAGTGCAGGGTGGATCGGTTTAGCCAGTCTCACTTATCGATTAGGTTTTTTGGTATTGAAGACGTACCTTTTGCGCTGCCAATGGGAAGGAAATCCAAAGCTAAAGACAAACTCAGGAGTGACTGATGAACAAGCACGCATCGCTTTCGTCCGTTCTGACCCCGGTAAACACAGCCAAGGGGCTGCCGAACGAACATTATATCGACCCCGCCGTTTTCGCCGAGGAACGGGAGTCGGTCTTGTTTGCCAACTGGTCCGGTATCGGCTTTGGCAAAGACATCCCCGACGCTGGCGATGCGAAACCGGTCGATTTCCTGGGAATGCCCATCCTGATGGTCCGCGACCGCAACGGTGAGATCGGCGTGTTCCAGAACACCTGCCGTCACCGCGGCATGATTCTGGTCGACAAACCGCAGAAAATTCGTGGCGCGATCCGTTGCCCCTATCATAGCTGGTGCTATGGCCTGAATGGCGAGCTGCGCACCGCACCGCACGTGGGTGGCCCCGGTCAGAACACGCACGAAGACCTGGATTTCGCCGAACTGGGTCTGGTTCGCATCCGCTCGTACGTCTGGCGCGACGTTGTCTTCGTGAACGTTGACGGCAACGCCCCGGAATTCGAAGAGGTCCACAGTGAGCTGATGGAGCGCTGGAAAGAGTTCGAAAAGCCGATGTATCACGGCGGCGCCGGTGCTTCTGTGCGCCTTGAGTTGGAGTCCAACTGGAAACTGGCCGTCGAGAATTTCTGCGAGAGTTATCATCTGCCTTGGGTTCACCCCGGACTGAACAGCTATTCGCGTCTGGAAGACCACTACAACATTAATGAGCTTGGTAAATACTCGGGTCAGGGAACGCTGGTTTACCGCCAGTTCGAAGGTCAGGACGGTGAAAAGCTGGACGACTTCGAAGGCCTGAGCGACAAGTGGAATGAAGGCGCAGAATACATCGTCGTCTACCCGAACGTGATGCTGGGCGTTCAACGCGACCACGGCTTCGCCTTTATCCTCGAGCCCGTGAACCACGAAAAAACCATCGAGCATATCGAGCTGTACTACGCCAAAAAGCCCGAAGACGCGCCCGAGCATGAACCTTTGCGCGCCAAAAACTCGCAGCTTTGGAAAACCGTGTTCGAGGAAGACGTGTTCGTTGTCGAAGGCATGCAAAAAGGCCGCCACGGTGTTCTGTTCGACGGGGGCCGTTTCTCGCCTGCGATGGACGGGCCGACCCACTGCTTCCACCATTGGGTTGCAACGCAGATCGAAAAAGGTCGCGCAGAAGCATGAGCGACTTTCTGAAGGACGGTCTGGCCAGAAACTTTCTGGCCGGGTCGTGGGTGGACGGCGACAACGGCGCGTTCATTGCCGTCGAAGATCCCGGCAATCAAGATCATGTGGCAGACTGCGCACGCGCGGGTGAAGAAACCGTCGGCAAGGCGCTTGTGGCGGCGCGGTCCTCGTTTGAACGGGGCGATCTGGCCGATATGAACCCGGCGGAACGTGGTCGGTTGATGATCCGCATCGGGCGGGAAATCCGTAACATTGCGGATGAAGGTGCCGATCTGCTTTGCCGGGAAAGCGGCAAGACGCTTGAGGCTGCCCGGGACGAATTCATCGAGGCCGCGCAGTATTTCGAATACTACGGCGGTGTTGCCGACAAGATCGAAGGCAAATCGATCCCACTGGGTCCCGACTATGCGGACTACACCGTGTTTGAACCCTATGGAGTATCGGCGCAGATCGTGCCGTGGAACTTCCCGGTATCGATCGCAGGCCGGTCGTTGGCGCCGTCCATGGCAGCCGGCAACTCAACCATCATCAAATCTCCGGAACTGGACCCCATCGGCCTGGCCATGTTGGGCGTTGCGCTGGAGCGCGCCGAGGTTCCCGCGGGTGCAGTGTCGATCCTGAATGGCATCGGCTCGGATCTGGGTGCAAGGCTTGTGGCAAGCTCGCAGGTCGATCAGATCGTATTCACCGGTTCGGTCCCAACAGGCCAGCACATCCTGCGCTCGGTAGCAGATAATGTGATCCCTTCACTGATGGAACTGGGTGGCAAATCCGCCGCCGTAGCCTTTGACGATGCTGATCTGGATACGCTGATGTCCAGCCTGCAAAGCGGTATTTTCTACAATGCCGGTCAGGTCTGCTCGGCCATGGCGCGGGTGCTGGTGCATCGCTCGATCTATGATCAGGCTGTAGAACACGCCGCAGAACTGGCCAACGGCCTGAGTGTCGGTCACGGTCTTGAAAACCCTGATCACACGCCGGTTATTTCGGCCCTGCAATTGCAGCGCGTGGAAGAGATCACCTCGACCGCCCGTCAGGACGGCGCACGCGTTGCAGCGGGTGGTGCACGACTGGACCGCAAGGGGTATTTCATGGCGCCGACCATTCTGGCAGATGTCGACCCCGCAAGCCGCGTGGCGCAGGACGAGGTATTTGGCCCCGTCACCTGCTTTACTCCGTTCGATACCGAGGCCGAAGCGATCACTATGGCAAATGGCACTGAATTCGGGCTGGTCGCAGGTATTTTCACTCGCGATCTGACACGGGCACATCGGGTGGCACGCAAGCTGCGGGCCGGTCAGGTTTTCGTCAACGAATGGTTCGCCGGAGGCATCTCGACCCCGTTCGGCGGCGTCGGAAAATCCGGTTTCGGTCGTGAAAAAGGGCTGGAGGCGCTTTATAACTACGTTCGCACCAAGAACATTGCGATCTCGCTGAAAGGCTGACCGTGGATCTGGAAGACCTGGATAAACAACTGCTGCAGGCACATGCGGACTACGATGTGCCTGCGCTGATCCGCCTATATCACGAGGCGGCAAATCAGGCAGAACAGCGTCAGGACCACGACGCCGCCTGCTTTTACCTGACGCACGCCTTCGTGTTCGCGCTGGAATACGGCGCACCCGAAGCGGATGAGCTGAACCAAAAGCTCTTCGAACGTGGTCGCGCGCATCGTCTGGAGTTTTGAAACAGCGGGAGCAGTGCCTCTCAGGCAATGCCCTCGCGTTCTTGCCGCTGGCCCTTAGGTTTAACCCACCTCACCCCACCTTGAATTTTGTGGACATTGTCGATGGGCCCCGGTTCGTGAAAGAAACTCAGCGAAACAAAACGCGCGAGATAACAAAATGCGAACAGAAGCTCAGGCCGTAGTCATCGGCGGCGGTGTAATCGGATGCTCGATCCTTTATCACTTAACCAAGTTGGGTTGGTCGGACGTTGTGCTGCTGGAACGGAATGAGTTGACCTCTGGCTCAACCTGGCACGCGGCGGCAAACATCCACGGGCTGCATGACAGCACCAATATCAGCCGTATCCAGCACTACACGATGAACCTGTATAATGCGCTGGAAGAGGAAACAGGCCAAAGCTGTGGCGTGTTCCAGCCCGGCTCGCTGTACCTGGCCCAAACCGAAGAGCGGGAGCATCAGCTGAAGCTGCAGGCGGCCAAAGCCAAGCTTTACGGCATGAACTTCTATGAGATCAGTATCGAAGAGGCGCAGCGCCTGAATCCGTTGGTCAATTACGACGGCATCCGTTGCGTGATGTTCGAACCCGATGGCGGCAACGTCGACCCGTCGGGTGTGACCAACGCCTATGCGGTTGGCGCGCGCCAGCGCGGCGCCGAGATTCACCGCTTTACCCCGGTCATCGCGACCGAACAGCAGGATGACGGCACCTGGGTCGTAAAAACCCCGAAAGGTGAAATTAAAACGCCGTGGGTGGTAAACGCTGCAGGCCTGTGGGGCCGTGAAGTCGCGAAACTGGCCGGGATCGATCTGCCGCTGCAGCCGACCGAGCACCAATATTTCGTGACCGAAGCGATGTCGGACGTTCAGGCCCACGGCACCCGCCTGCCTTCGGTCTCGGATCGTGACGGCGAATACTATTTGCGCCAGGAAGGCAACGGCCTGCTGGTCGGTGCCTATGAGAAGGACATGAAGTTCTGGGCCGAAGAAGGTACCCCGCTGGACTTCGCGCACGACCTGTTCCCCGACGATCTGGAGCGGATCGAAGAGAACATGATGAACGCGATCGAGCGTCTGCCCGCCGTGGGTGAGGCCGGGATCAAGCGGGTCATCAACGGCCCAATGATCTGGTCGCCGGACTCGAACGTGCTGATGGGACCAGTCCCCGAAGTGGACGGCTATTTCTGCTGCAACGGCATCATCCCCGGCTTCTCACAATCCGGTGGTATGGGCCTGATGGCGGCACAATGGATTATCGAGGGTGAGACCGAATACGACATGTTCGCATGGGACATGGCGCGGTTCGACACCTGGGCCACCAAGGAATTCACCATGGCCAAGGTGCAGGACCAATACGCACACCGCTTTGCCATCCACTTCCCGAACGAAGAACGCAGCGCAGGCCGTCCTGCACGCGTGCGCCCGATCTATGAAACCCAGAAAGCCATGGGTGCGGTATTCGGCCTGAACGTCGGCTGGGAACACCCCTTGTGGTTCGCAGATGAACCGGGCGCCGTGGATACCAACGGCTTTACCCGCCAGAACTGGTGGGGGCCAGTGGGCGAAGAATGCAAGATGCTGCGAGATCGCGCGGGCATCATCGATATCTCGAACTTCGCCAAATACATCTGCAAAGGTCCGGGTGCTGCGGACTGGCTGAATGCCGTCTTCGCCAACACCATGCCCAAGGCGGTGGGTAGGTCGTGCCTGACCCCGCTGATTTCGAAACGCGGCGGCATCGCAGGTGACTTCACCGTGACCCGCGTGGCAGAGGATGAGTTCTGGATCATCGGTTCAGGTATGGCAGAGCGCTATCACAAGCGGTTTTTCAAGCAGGTCCCCCTGCCCGAAGGCACAACCTTCGAAAGCCAGACCGAAGCGATCTGCGGCTTCAATGTCGCTGGCCCGAAATCGCGCGAGATCCTGCAGCGCCTGACCAACGCTTCACTGGCGACCGAGGACTTCCCGTTCATGCATTCGGCCAAGATCGAACTGGCGGGCGTCGAGGTTCTGGCCCTGCGCGTGTCGTTCACCGGCGATCTGGGGTGGGAACTGCACTGCGCCACCGAAGATCAGGCCCGCTTGTATGACGCACTGATCGAAGCAGGAAGAGAATTCGACGCGGGCCCGGTTGGCAGCCGCGCGCTGATGTCGATGCGAGTCGAAAAGGGCTATGGTTCGTGGAGCCGCGAATACAGCCCGGAATACTGGCCGCATGAGGTGGGACTGGACCGTTTGTGCAAGCTCGAAAAGGACTTCCTTAACAAGGGCGCCGCGCAGAAAGTGCTGGAAAACCCAGCGCGCGAACAGCTGGTTCTGCTGCATCTGGACGAGGCCGACGTGACCACCTCTAACGCGGACGCAACCGGTGGCGAACCTATCTTTAAGGATGGTGAAGGCATTGGGCGCGTAACCTCGGGCACCTATGGCTACACCGTCGGCATGTCGCTGGCCTTGGGTTACGTCAAGAACGCCCAGCCGGGGGATGAGGTCGAAGTCATGGTCCTCGGACGCCCGCACAAGGCGGTTATCCTGCATGAGCCGCCCTTTGATGCGGCGGGTAAAGTGCTGCGGGGCTAAGCCAACCCGTTTTGAGTACAGAGCCAGCCGCATCGGCTGACTCTTTTACTTTCAGGCGTTATCCCGTGGCGCGACTGAAGGCCTGATCCAGACCATCCGCCACGTGATCGACATCCTCCATCGACAGGCACATCGGCGGGACCATGCGCAAGCAGGATTGGTACGCGCCCGATTTCGACAGGATAATCCCGCTTTCGCGCGTGGCCTCGAACACGGCGGCGGTGGTTTGCGGGTCCGGCTCTTTGGTCTTGCGGTCCTTGACCATCTCAACGGCCAGCATCAGGCCGCGTCCCCTTACATCGCCGATGACCGGGTACTTTTCCTTCAGCACGTGCAAGCGCACCAGCAACGCGGCCCCCACGTCGCGGGCGTTTTCGCGCACCTTGTCCTCTTTGATCACCTGCAGAACAGCCCGCCCTGCCGCGCAGGAGGTCGGATTGGCACCGTAAGTGTGGAACATGAACTTCTCAGCCATTGGGGCCGCAATTTCCTTGCGCGCGACCACCGCGCCCAACGGAAAGCCGTTGCCGATGCCTTTGGCCATGACCACGATATCCGGGATGACGCCATCGGCCTCAAACCCCCACATGTGATCCCCGGTGCGCCCGAACCCGGATTGCACCTCATCCGCGATATAGAGCCCTCCGGCCGCCCGCACCCGTTCGGCGGCACCAGTCATATACCCCTTGGGCATTTCGACAATGCCGCCATAGCCCTGCACGCTTTCCACGAAAATCCCGGCGACGCGGCCGGTTGTGGCTGCGTGTATGGTGCGCTCGATCTCGTCCAGATAGGGCTGCGCGCCCGCGTTTTCGCCAAAGATGCCGCGATACTGATGCGGGTCAGGCACAAAGGCGACGTTGCCCGGCATCCCCGGATGCCGCCAGCCCGAAATCCCGGTGATCGATTGCGCCGCAGCCGTCGGGCCGTGATAGGCCGACCGCAACGCCAGCAGATCAAGGTTACCGGTATAACTGCGCGCCATGGTCATGGCGAGGTCAACCGCCTCGGAACCGGAATTGGTGAAATGCACCACCCATTCGATGTCACCGTTGGGGTTTGGCATGGTGGCGACCAGTTCCTCGGCAAAATGAGCGGGCACCGGGTGGTAGAACATGGTGGTGCAGTGGGTCAGTTCCTGCGCCTGCTCCATCGCCGCTGCGACCACCTTGGGGTGGCTATGCCCGACCGAGATGCAGACATTCATGCCCAGAAGGTCGGTATATTTGCGCCCCTCAACGTCCCAGAGGTACTGCATGGAGCCCTTCTTGAAGACCATCGGCTCTTTGAAGGGGACGAACTTGCGTTGGCTTGCGGCATAGAAGATGTCTCGCCGCCGGGCGGTGTCGTTCAGGGTCCAGTCGGTTTGCATGCTCATGGCTGTTCTCCTTCGATTTCCCGGCTGCGGCGGGTGACGAATTCATCAAGGGCTTCGCGGATTCCGGCGTCCATGGCCGGGGCTTCGTAGTCTTCGATCAACTGTTTCACCCGGGCGGTGGCACGGTCATGCTGCCAATGGGCACCCTCGGCGGCCCATTGTTCGTAGGTGCCGTTGTCGGACATGTCGCCCATCCAGAAGGCTGTCTCGAAGTTGTCCTGCGTGTGCTGCGCGCCAAGGAAATGGCCGCCCGGCTCCACCTCGGAAAACGCCTCCATCGCCTGCGCGCTTTCCGAGAAATCGACGCCCTGAACAAAGCGCTGCATCGCCGCGCAGCGATCCGCATCCATGACGATCTTTTCATAACCGGTGGTCAGCAGCCCTTCGAGGCAACCCGTGGCGTGAATGATGAAATTCACCCCAGCCAACGCGGCCCCCATCAATTGGGCCTGACTTTCATACCCCGCTTGCGCGTCCGGCACTTTTGAGGCGGTCAGCCCTCCAACCGAGTGAAACGGCAGGCCCAACCGGTCCGCCAGCGTTTTGGCGCACATCTGGAACTGGGTACCTTCCGGCGTGCCGAATGTCGGCGCTCCGGTCTTGAGCGATATAGGCGAAAAGAACGTGCCAAAAGCAGCCGGGGCACCGGGGCGGATGATCTGGATTAGAGCAACGGACGCCAGCACCTCGGCCAGAACCTGCGCCAACGTAGCAGCCACCGAAACCGGCGACATCGCGCCCCCCAGCACGAACGGAGAGACCACCGTGCACTGCCCTGCCCGTGCGTATTCCTTCAGTGCCCACAGCATGGTTTCATCCATCACCAAAGGCGCGTTGGTGTTGACCACCGAATACAGCACGCAGTTTTGGTCAACGAAGTCGGCACCCATGGCGATCTTGCACATCTCGATCGTGTCGCGGGCCCGCTCGGGCGCGGTCACTGCCCCCATGAAGGGTTTGTCGTTCATAGTCAGATGGGTGTGGGCCATGTGCAGGTGACGCACCGGCACGGGAACATCGACCGGTTCCACCACCACCCCTCCGGAATGGTTCACCGCACCCAACTGATGGTGCAGCTTGGTGATGTTCTGAAAGTCGGCCAGCGTGGCGTAACGGCGCCCGTTTTCCATGTCATGCACGAATGGCGGGCCGAAACTGGGGGCATAGACCTGAGCTTGCCCGCCAATCTGAATGGACCGGGCCGGGTTGCGGGCGTGTTGGGTAAAGACAGACGGCGCGGTTTTGATCTTGTCGCGGCACCAGCCGGGGTCAAACCGCACCCGCTCACCCTCGACCCGCGCGCCGTGGGCCTTGAACAGGTCCAGCGTGTCGGGGTCACCGCGAAACTCCATGCCGATCTCGTCCAGAATTCGGTCGGCATTGCGTTCAATGATAGCGATAGCTTCGTCGTCGATCAGACTGACCAAACCGATCCGCCGCGTCACATAGGGGGCGGATACCGCCCCCTTGGCGGCCCGCGCTTGAACGCGCGATTTGCGGCCTGAACGACGTGACATGTGGTGCCTCCCCAATTCCTGTTGGATACGGCGCGGGAGTCCGTGCCGGTTCCCTGACTATGCATTGGAAACGGGTCGCGAACAGGGGGAGAGGCCTTTGATCGGAAATCCTAATGATTGGGATTAGTGCCGGTGAAGTATGTGATCTGATCCGCGATGTCCGGAAAGCGGTGTTCGAAATGCGTACGCAGAATATCAGCACATTGATGGGCCAGACAGGCCGGGATATCGCCCAGATCCTCTTTGCGCGACACCACCTGCACGCCGCGTTTGAAGCCGGAAAACGGCAACGGCACAATGCGCAGCGGCATCCCTTCGGCCACGCCGTCGATCAACAGTGAGGGCGTCAGAATCGCGAAACATTTGCCGGTCACCACACCGGCCACCACCATCGAGGACCGGTCCGCCTCGATCGCGCGGGGCAGGTTCAGGCGGCACCGTTGCAGGTGCTGATCAGTGCGTCGTCCCACTGGGGTCAGCGCACCAAACCGCACGAGTGACATGCGTTCGGAAATGGCGTGGATGTCGTCCTCGGGACCGGCGTAATCTTCGGGCAAAACCAGAAAAAACGGTTCCTCCATAACGGGATAGGTGTCATAGTCGTCGCTCATCACAAACAGCTCCGAAGTAACGGCAATATCGATCTTTCGCGCGGTCAGCGCGCTTTGGTGGTCGCTGGCCAAGCCCGCCGACAGGATCAATTCAGGCACCCGCAGATCATGCTCGACAAAGTCGAAAAGGCCCGGCGTCAGCGTCGTGGCGATTGAGGCCAGAAGCCCAACGCGCAACACCGGCAGCGAAGCGGCCTTCAGGTGGCGCAGGTCCGATTTCAGGTCTTCGATCTCATTGAGGATGCGATATCCATGCCGCTGCATGGCCTCGCCTGCATGGGTCAGTCCAAGCGGCCTGTGAGATCGGTCGACCAATGTCACGCCAAAGGCGCTTTCCAGGTTTTTCAGATGCTGCGAGGCTGCCGATTGGGTAATCCCCAAGGCATGGGCCGCCGCCGTCACATGGCGCATTTCCGCGACGGCCATGAACACTTCGATGGCCCGGAACAGATTAATTTCAGTCTCATTGCGCGTCATTTGCGCCCTCTTTCCCGTTAATTGAAGCCGATTGCGCGATACGCCCCGGGCAGGAACGGCGCAAGCTCTGCTTATCATTAGTTGTAGTTATGATGATAGGTGACACTTGATCCCTTTCATGTCGCGGCGAACATGGACGGCAAGAGCGAGGAGTGCCATTCATGGCGGGAACCATCATCATCGGAGGCGGCGCGATCGGGCTGAGCCTGGCCTATCATCTGGCCTCGGCCGGGGCGACAGATGTGCAGGTGCTTGAGCGCAACCAGCTGACCTCGGGCACCAGTTGGCACGCGGCCGGAATTGTCGGCCCGTTGCGCGCGACGCCGAACATGACCCAGTTGGCGATGTATGCCGGAACGCTTTTCCCGAGGCTGGAAGAGGAATCTGGACTATCCACCGGGTATCGTCAAACCGGTGGTTATTGGCTGGCGCGTGATCACAACCGAATGGATGAACTGCATCGCATTGCGTCGCTGGGTCGACATCTTGGGCTGACGCCATCCATCCTGTCTCCCGACAAGATCATCCTCCCCGGCCTCAATACAAATGGCTTGGTCGGCGCTTTGCGGATTGAAGAGGACGCCAATGTAAACCCTGTGGATCTGTGCATGGCCTACGCCAAGGCCGCCCGCGCCAAGGGGGTGCAGATCCGGGAAGGTGTGCGGGTGGACCGGTTGTTGGTCGAAGGCGGCGGGATCAAAGGTGTCGCTCTGGCCGACGGGACCGAGTTGTTGGCGGATCGCGTGGCGTTATGTGCCGGAGCCTGGTCCAAAAAACTGGCTGATGCAGCGGGGGTAGCCCTGCCCTTGCAGGCGGTGGAACATATGTATGTGGTGACCGAGCCGATGGCCGGATTGCCCAACCCCTATCCAGTATTGCGTGATCTGGACCGTGGTTTCTACGTCAAAGGCGATGCGGGCAAGCTGGTGATCGGTGGCTTTGAGCCGAACGCGAAATGCTGGGATGCCTTCGGCCCCGAGGGCGACCGCCCGTTTCTGGAACTGCCCGAGGACTGGGATCAGTTCATGCCCTTCATGGAGGGTGCTTTGGAATTGATCCCGGCGCTGTCCGAAACGGGCATCCAGCATTTCATGAACGGTCCCGAGAGCTTCACCCATGACACTCGCCCCCTGATCGGTCAGACCCCCGAAGTGGACGGGCTGTATGTGGCCACGGGTATGAACTCGGTCGGCGTCATGTCATCTGCCGGTGTCGGACGGGTTCTGGCCGATTGGATGATCGCGGGCGAAGCGCCGATGGACCTGTGGGAGGTGGACGTGGCGCGCGTCGATCCGCTGGTTGCTGCCACCAGCCATATCGAAACCCGGATGGAAGAGGCGGTCAGCGACGCCTTTGCCCTGCACTGGCCGTTCAAACAGTCCAAGGCCGGGCGCGGTCTGCGCAAATCTGCGTTGCACGACAAATGGGCGGCGGCAGGGGCCGAATTCGGCCTCACCGCAGGTTGGGAACGCGGGCTGTGGTATGCGCGGGGCGATAGCGAACGGGAATTGCCCTACTCCGTCGGAGAACAGCCCTGGCAGGAGATCATCCACCGCGAGGCCGCGATCATGGAGCATGGCACGGCTCTGATCGACCTGTCGCCATTCGGTAAGTTCGACATCACCGGGCCGGATGCGTTGGCGCTGGTGCAATATCTGGCAACTGCCGATTTGGACGTCGCGCCCGGACGCGCGGTCTATACGCCGCTTTTGAATGCACGCGGAGGGGTTGAGGCCGACGTCACGGTCCTACGCCTTGGCTCGGATCATTTCCGCATGGTGTCCGGAGCCGCAACCCGGCAGAAGGACTTTGCGTGGCTCCGGCGTCACGGCACACGGCGTAACGTAGTGATCCAGGACGTCACCCAAGACGAGGTGGTGATCGGCGTGATGGGCGCCGGGTCACGTAATGTTCTGGCGGCATTGTCTGACGCCGACTGGCAGGACTTCCCGTTCTCCAACGCCCGTGACGTTATCGTGGCCGGCATCCCCTGCCGCGCGCTGCGGGTGAGTTTCGTGGGGGAGTTGGGGTGGGAACTTTACATCCCCACTCAACAAGGCGCGCCAGTATTCGATGCACTCTACGCGCAAGGTGCGCGGCCGATGGGCCATTTCGCGCTGGATGGGTGCCGGATCGAGAAAGGGTTCAAACATTGGGGCCATGATCTTGGCCCCGATATTTCTCCGCTGGAGGCCGGGCTGGGCTTTGCCGTGGCGTGGGACAAAGAGTTTTTGGGCAAGGCGGCACTGGTCCGGCAAAAGGCCGAAGGCCCGCGTCGTCGCGCGGTGATCTTTGAGCTGCCGGACAAACCGCTCATTCTGCATGACGAATTGATCCACGAAGGTGGTCGCGTGGTCGGTGCCACCACTTCGGGCGCACGCGGTGCCCGCACCCGCAAGACTTACGCGCTCGGGCTGGTCGAGATTGCTACGGGCGAGACCCTGCCCCAGACCTGCGACCGCAGCTTCACCATCGAGGTGGCCGGCAAACACTATCCGGCGATCCCGCTGATGCGCCCGCCTTTTGACCCCAAGAACGAACGGATAAAATCATGACGGTCACGCAAGCTCAGGTCCTGATCATCGGCGGCGGCGCCATGGGGGTGTCGCTGATGTACCACCTGACCAAGGCGGGCTGGTCCGATGTGGTGCTGACGGAAAAGAACGATCTGACCCATGGGTCAACCTGGCACGCGGCGGGGCTGTGCACGCATTTCGCCCACAACCCGACCATTCAGGAACTGCGCGCCACCTCGGTTCGGCTGTATCGTGATATCCTGCCGGAAGAGACCGGCGGCACCTGCGGATTTCACCGCTCGGGCGCGATGCGGATCACCTCGAACCCGGACCGGATGGATGAATTCGCCCATGTGGCGGGGCTGAGCCGGTTCACCGGCTATGATCTGCAGATGCTGACCCCTGACGATGTAGAGCGCCTGCATCCGCTGGCCCGGTCCGAAGGCCTGTTGGGGGGGATTTACGAACCCGATGACGGCCATGTGGACCCGACACTGGCAACCAATGCAATGGCGCAGGTGGCGCGCCGGAATGGCGCCACGATCCTGCGCTACAACCCTGTGACCTCAATCCGACGCGAGGACGATCTCTGGGTAGTCGAGACCGAAAAGACCACAATTCACGCCCACCATTTGGTCAACGCCGCAGGCACTTGGGGCTGGGAAATCGGTCACATGATGGGGCTGAACATCCCTTCGGTTCCGGTGCTGCACCAATACCTTGTAACCGACACAGTCGGAGCCGTGGCAGATCGTATCGCGGCGGGCCTGCCCGAACTGTCGATGATCCGCGATCCGGAAGAAAGCTGGTATGTGCGGCAGGAACGCGACGGGCTGATCCTTGGTCCCTATGAAAAGAATGCCGAGGCTTGGTCGATCGACGGTTGCCCGCCCGACTTTGGGGCCGACCTGATGCCGCCCGATCTGGACCGGGTCGAAGACATCATCATGATGGCGATGGCACGTATTCCGGCGCTGGAAACCGGCGGGATCAAATCGGTGGTCAATGGCCCAATTACCTTCACCCCTGATGCCAACCCGCTGATCGGCCCCGCCCACGGGCTGCCCAACGCCTGGCTGTTGACTGGGTCCTCGATGGGAGTGATGGAGGGCGGAGGCGCGGGCTGGTTCCTGTCCCATTGGATGACGCATGGTGCGCCGCCGATGGATGCGTTGGCCGTGGACAGCCGCCGGTTCGGCAGCTGGGCCGACCGCGACTATCGTGTGCAGAAGGCCATCGAGTGCTTCGGCTTGCAGTTCGGCGTACATTACCCGCACGAAGAACGCCCCGCCGCACGCGGCAAACGGCTGTCGCCGGTCCATGACCGGATGGTCGCACGGGGCGCGGTGATGGGCGCCGCTTATGGCTGGGAACGGCCCAACTGGTTTTCGGGCAAACAGGGGGACGAAGCCGCACCAAGCTTCCGCCGATCCAACTGGTTCGACCGGGTGGCGGTGGAATGTGAAACCGTCGCCAACCACGTCGGGCTGGCCGATATGTCGGTCTTTGCCAAGTTCGACGTAACCGGCCCTGACGCACGCGCTTTCGTGGACAACATTGGCGCGAACCGAGCACCGAAGCCCGGGCGGATCGGCCTGACTCATGCCCTGACTCCGGCAGGCGGAACTCAGTCGGAATTTACCGTATCGGTTCTGGCAGAGGATCACGTCTACCTGACGTCAGCCGCAGCTGCGGAAGAGATGGATGACGATCTGCTACGCGCCCGTGCCGAAGGATTTGACGTCACCATCACCCGCGTGACCGAGGATTTCGGGGTGCTTGGCCTGATGGGGCCGAAGTCGCGGGATGTACTGGCTACGCTAACCAATATCGATCTTGGGGCGAACTTCCCCTGGTTGTCTGTGCGAGAAATCGACGTGGCTGGTATTCCCATCCGGGCGCTGAGGGTGTCCTATGTCGGCGAACTCGGCTGGGAGTTACATGTAAAATCTGCCGACATGCCTACCCTGTTTGATGCGGTGAAAGAGGCCGGAAAACCGCATGGTCTGGGCTTTTTCGGCGCCTATGCGATGAACGCGATGCGGCTTGAAAAAGGCTATCGCGCCTGGGGTGCGGATTTCACCACTGAACGCACCCCGACGGAAACGGGAGCGGGTCCGATGATCAAGATGGATCATGAGTTCAACGGCAAGGATGCCCTGGCCACACGGATGCAGGCCGAAGATCGCTGGGACATGGTGTTGCTGGACGTGGAAACCACCGACGTCGATCCGTATTTCGCCCACGGTGTCTATCAGGGCGACCGCGTTGTCGGCATCGTCACCTCGGCCGCTTTCGGGCATCGCACCGGCAAAACACTGGCGCTGGCCTATCTGCGCGACCGGACCGCGCGGAGCGGGCTGAGTGTCGAGGTTCTGGGTCAAAGGCGCGGCGCGGTAATTCTTGACCAACCGCCCTATGACCCGGACAACAAACGCATGAAGAACTGAAGGTATCCCATGGCGACACACCCGATTATCGTGCTTTGGTCTCATCCCCGATCCATGTCCACCGCGACCGAGCGGATCATGCGGGAACGCGGCGATATGGACTGCGCCCACGAGCCGTTCATGTATGACTATTACGTGCATCGCAAAAGGCGTGTCATGCCCCATTTCGATGTGCAGGAGGGCCATCCCACGCGGTATGAGGACATACGCGACATGCTCCTGTCCCGGGCCGACGCCCGTCCGGTGTTTTTCAAGGACATGGCCTATTACGTTTTGCCTCACATTCTTGAAGATACGGCGTTTCTCAACCGCTTGACCCACGGATTTCTGGTGCGCGATCCCGTGGCCTCGATTGCGTCATACCACCGGCTGGATCCAGAGGTGACGGAGGAGGAAATCGGGCTCGCGGCGCAGCGACAGCTGTATGACGGGATCAAGGCAGCCACTGGTCAGGCCGCTCCGGTCATTTCGGCCGAAGATATGCGCGACGACCCTCGCGGTGTGATGGCTGCACTGTGGCGCGCGTGGGGGCTGGCGCCTGCGGATCACGCCTTTGACTGGCAAGGCGATGTGCCAAAAGACTGGGGCCAGGTCGAAGGATGGCATGGTGACGTGAGCCAGGCGACCGGTATCCGCCCGATCGAGGAAGGTGAGCACCAGCGCCAGATCGACGCGTTTGAAGCCCAGGCCGCAACCGCGCCGCAACTGCGCGCATACCTCGATCATCACCTTCCGCACTATCAGGAACTGAAGTCAAAAAAGCTGACGATCTGACGATCCGGATGGCCCATTGGCCCTGATGAAACAACCATTCGGGTTCGGACAGCCCCACACCGCGCGTGATAGCGGCCGCGCGCAGCCGCAGCGTTGTCGCGATTTCTCGAGCAATCAGAGATGTTTAAACGGTTTTAACGTCACGGGGCGCACGGCAACAGACTTGGTAGTCAGACGCTATCAAACGGTGTATCAAAAACTCTGCGCATTGTGTGCTGGATGCGCATTGACAGCGACTTCGCAGTTGCACCCATTAGGCCGCCTTATGAAACTTACTGAAATCAAAAGACAAAACATCATCGAAGCTGCGGTTGAAGAATTCCGCGAGCATGGATTTCATGGCGCCAACACGACAAGAATCGCCAAACGTGCCAGTGTTTCAAGCCGAACGCTCTACAATCACTTCGAAAGCAAGGATGCCTTGTTCGATGCGATTGCCCAGATCATGATCGAGCGAAACAGCGTCATGGCCCCGGTCCCCTATGATCCCGACCGTGACCTGAAGGAACAGCTTGTAAACGCGCTTGAACAGTATGTCGTGATGATCACCGACAAAGAGACGTTGGGATTGAACCGCATGGTCAATGCGGAACTCCTCCGCGATCTTGATCGGTCGCGGGCATTTTATGCCGAACTGACGACTCATGATTACCCGATAACGCAACTTATCGCCGGTGCCATGGAAGCCGGATCATTGCGAAAGGCCGACCCTATATACGCGGCCAGCCAGCTTCTTGCATTGGTCAAGGCGTTCTTCTTTTGGCCGGTTTATTTGCTTGGCGAGCGCCGAGATACCGCTGGCGTGATGGAAGACTGTGTGGATATGTTTCTGTCCCATTACGCCGCTGGTGAGCAAACAGCCACATAGTGACGGCGGCGCTGTTCATGTGAGAGGCCACGTTTAGGACCTTTACAACGCCACTGCCTGCCAGCGTGAGGTGCGTAAACGGGTTTAAAACTTCATCACATCGCTTGGTTGTCCACCCGGTCAACTCGGACATCGAAATCTCAGCCTTCGGGTATTGTTTCGTCGAGCCCCCAACCTACGGTGCCCGTTTCCTTTGGAGTATATAAATTTGAGTTCACTACATAACGTCAGTTTGAAACTTGCCAAACTGCAATTAACACTCCGCGCGCGAACTTAGAGCCTACATCGTCTGAGCTTGCAACATTTAGGCCGAGCTTCGATCTTAGAGAACTTGCCAGCAATCAAAAAATGTCTTTGAGGGAAGACATCGGTGACTACAGGCGGTTTGGGGGTGGTCCGTGCAGGCGCGCATTGCCAGAGGTGGTCGCGTTGTCAAATGGAAAGGCAGAATTGTCAGCAATGCACCTTCGGCGTTTCAGGCCTCGGCATCTATAGGGACAGTGCCGTCGGGAATAGCCTTGGCAGAGGTGATTTCCACTCCGCAGACGTCTCCGGTGATCTTCTCGAACGACGAGGATAACAGCATCGCGTCCACAGGCTCAGTGACTGTTTCCACGGCCACGGCCCCCGCCGTGACGCTCGACCCGGTCTACTCCAGCACCCTGACCAACGATGGCACGGTGTCTGCGACATCCAATGCGCTGGCCGTTGGTCTGCAGGCGGACAATCAGGTGCGGCCCTCTGGCCAGATCGTGAACAACGGCGCGATCAGCGCAACTGTCGCCAGTGGAACCAGCAATGTCACGGCCCAGGACTTTCTGGCCAAGGGAGACATAGGCGGGGCTTTCACAAACACCGGGACTTTGTCCGCCAGCGCATCGACAAGGTCGGCAGTCTGATCCGGGTGCGGGATCACAAAGTCAATCTGGATGCCAACGGCGGCAGTGCGATGTTCCGCTTCAAAGACGCCGCCGCGGGATCCGGGGTGTTTACCACCACGGCTTCGGATAGGAGCTCGGTCTGGTTCGTGCAGAATGAAAGCGGTGCGGCCCCGGTTTACGCCAGTGTCGATTCCTCGGAACTGGTGACTTCGGCTGATGTCGCGGCCTTCTACGGGGGGCAGGCGTAGGTCACGCGCAACTCGACAACCAGTCGGGTGTCGGGCATCAGCTTTGGTCCCTTCCGCCCCTATGTGATGATCGACGCCGCATCGCGCCAGTTCGAAAACGCAGGAACCGAAACCGATGTTACATTGTTCAACGGCAGCGTCGGGTATTCCGGGCAGCTGGACAATGGTCTGGCGCTAGCCCTGGGGCTGGGGCTGTTCCGCTCGGACGGGGATACGGACACCACGGATTTCGACACTGATGGCGTGTATCTGGATGCCTCTGTGGGCCGTCAGTTCGGCTTGTATACGGTTGAGGCCGGTCTGGGTTTTGGCTGGTTGTCCACCGACCGGTCCCGCGAAATCACCGGCAGCGCCGATGCGAATGCCGAGTATGACAGCACGCTGGTGACCGCTTATCTGGGCGCAGAACGGCCATTCGACGTCAGCAACGCGTTCTCGCTGATGGGCTTTGGCGATGTGCGCTATACCCGTCAGAAGGATGACGGCTATACCGAGACCGGTTCTTCGGCCAATGCCACGGTAGGGGACAGCACCACCGAAGTGATCGAGGCCCGCTTGGGTGTCGATGTGGAAAGAGCATTGGACAACGGCGGCATTTTGGTCGGTCAGCTGTCAGGCGTGCTGCGGCGGGATCTGGGCGATTCCGATGCGTCCGTGACGGTATTCTCGACCACACAGAGCCTGTCCTTCGCCTCAAACGATTTCACCGGCGGCAGTGTGCTGATCGGGTACGAGCACGAATTCGTCCCCGACATGAAGTTCGAAGCCAATGCCGAACAGGAAATTGGCAGCGACGCGCAGGGTCCGAACTTCCGGGCCGGACTCCGGTGGTCTTTCTGACCGGTTCAGAACCGGTCAGACCATGAGCTTTTGGGTATGGCGGATCAACCGACCTACCCTCTCTTTATTTGCAGGATGCTCCGCGCGCCTGCCCCGCCTTCGGTCGCGCAGGCGCAACACTCAGAAATCTATCGAAAGATCGCCGATCGTTTCGACCAGCGGCTTCAGGTGCTCCTCATAATTTAGCCATTTGGCCTTGGATGACCTGTAAAGGGGCTGGCGCACTTGCTGAACGCTGGCGGTTCGCACGCGCCGTTTGCGAGCGTGGAAGTCAAGACAGTTGCTGTCCCAGTCCAACCCGCAATAGTCCAACAGGCGCTTGGTCTGGGCTTCGATATCATCGACCAATGCTTCGTAGTGAACCGTCAGAAACGTGCCTTCGGGCAGCGTGTCGTGCCAGTGGTTCATGAGGCGCACATAGTTGTTAAAGTAGCGTCCCAATTCGACCAGATCATAGCTGTGCAGCTGACTGCGCTCGAACAAGCGTGTGTAGCAAGACAGGCAGGTGTCAAACGGGTTGCGGGCGACGTGAACGATCTTGGCGTTCGGGAACAGACCGTGGATCAGGCCCAGCAGCTGAAAATTCGCGGGCATCTTGTCCACGATGTGCGGCATTGAAGGCGCGTGCCCGGTCAGCGTGTCAACATAGTCCTCGGCCCGCTGTTTCAGCCGGTTATCCGATAGGGCCCTGACAGTTTCCGGCACCGTGGCCGGGCTGCCATCCAAGCGGCTGAACAGGTTTTGCATGTCATTCAGCTCACCTGCGCCGAAGACATTACTGTGCGCGTCCAGAATGGACTCAGTCAGCGTTGTGCCCGATCGGGGCATCCCCAGCACAAAGATCGGCCGGTCACTGTCCACGGCACAACCGCGCAGCCTGTCGATCATCTTGCTGTCGAAGGTGGTAATCAGATCGTCCGTCAACCCATCCGTTTCAGCCGCGTCATAGTCGACCAAGCCACGCTTTAGCCGGGCACCGGTATCAAATTGCCGGAACGCCTCATCGTAGCGCTTCAACTGCTCGTAACATTCGCCCATCGCATAGTGATAGGCCGCCGCTTTCTGGGGCAGCATGTCGGCAGCGGTGGGCAGAGCCGCTTCCATCTGGTGAAAGATCGGGCTGTCCGGGGTGGTCTTGTCCACCTTTGACAGCGCAAGCAACGCGCCCAGCTTGTCTTCTGCGGTCTCAGCGGCCTGTTCGAACCGGGCGCGGGCGATGTCAGCGTCCCCTTGTTCCAGCGCCAGATGTCCCAGCGCCAGCAGGCTGGCCGCCATGTCCGGTTTCAGCTCCAGCCCTTTTTCATAGTTCGCAATGGCACTGGTCAGGTCGCCCAGATGAGCCTTGGCCATGGCGACGTGATGGAAGGCCACAGCGCAGTCCGGATCAAGGCGCACGGCGTTTTCGGCCTCGATCAAGGCCAGTTTGGGATGGTTCTTTTCAAACAGAACCTGTGCCAGCCCCACATAGCTTTCGGCCTTTTTCCCATCGATCGCAATCGCGTTGCGAAAAGCGGCCTCCGCCTTGTCCAGATCGTTTTCAAGCAGGAAAATCCTGCCGAAATTCCGATGCAATTCCGCATCCTGCGGGGTACGCTGCATCTGAGCCTCGGCCACGGTGCGGGCGTCTGAGGGGTTCTCGGCCTCGATCAGAACGGAAATCAGGTTGTTGGCGGTCTCTGTCGAGGCCGGGTTGATCCGCAGCGCCTTGCGGTAAAACTCTGCCGCTTTCGCCCTGTCGCCATTATCGCGGGCAATGCTGCCAAGGTTGTTGATGGCGCGGTCAAAATCGGGGTCCAGCGCCAACGCGCGGTGTTGCGAGGCTTCGGCCTCGGTCAGGTTGTTCTGGTCGTAGTAAACAAGGCCGAGGTTCGAATGCGCCGCGGCACTGCCAGGCGCCAGACGGATTGCGCGGTGCCCGATCTCGACGGCTTCGTTCAGTTCACCGGCCGAGCGCAGGATTTCCACGAAATTCGCCAGAAACACGGCGTCGTTCGGCTGCAGCCGAACCGCTTCGCGCATGGCTTTGACAGCAACGCCCCCCTGCCCTGCCAGAAATGCGGTAAGGCCAACCATCTGATGCGCGTGCGCATGAGCCGGTGCAGCTTTGACAATCTCGGAAAACAATGTGGCCGCCGGTTTCAGTTCGCCCTTCTGATAATGCGACATCGCCAGGTTGAAGGCATCCTGAATAGAAATCGTTTGGCCTTGGGCCATAATGTATGCTCCGGTCTCTGATACCCCTGCACAGGCGTTAAGCGCGTGCTTTTTCTGTTCTGGTGATTGGTAAAGAGAACGCCGGGCACCGTCCATCCGAAGTTGAGCGTTTTCGGAGCATTTGCGCATCAAATGCGCATACCAGCGTAACGCGCACCATTTGAAAGCGCTGCTGGTTGGGCAAAGTCGTTGCCTTGACCACTGGGCGAAGCCGCCCAGTGGAGTTTTCAATTCCGCAGACTGTCACGCGTGCAGGTCTTGTTTCAGCCTGGTGCCATCAGGCGCAACACTCTGTTCTTGGATCGGGGCTGCCGACGGATCCTCGTTCAGCGACTTCATCAGGCCCCATACCATTGCAATCAACACGAAGGAGATCGGGAAGGCTGCAGCGATCGATGCTGTTTGCAATGCGGCCAGACCGCCCGCCAGCATCAACGCAATCGCGGTTGCACCGATCCCGACACCCCAGATGATGCGGAACTTTTTGGGTGGATTGTCGTCGCCCATCGAAAGCATCGTGGTGATAACCAGCGTGCCCGAATCCGCTGAAGTTACGAACCACGAGAACAGCAGGATGGTCGCCAGTGCCGACATCGGCCAAGCCATCCATTCCATATTGCCCATCCACGAGGTGGCGCCCAGGTTGCCGATGGTGCCGTACAGCGCGGCGGGCAGATCCCAGTTCCGCACGGTTGCAATCACACCTGCACCGTTTTCCGAGGCCGGACCCGCGCCCATGTGCAGCTCTTGCCAAATGGCGTTGCCGCCAAACATGCACAGCCAGAAGAACACCATGACGGTCGGTACAAACAGCACGCCCACCATGAATTCGCGGATCGTGCGACCGCGCGAGATGCGTGCGATGAACATGCCGACCATCGGTGCCCATGCAATCCACCAGCCCCAATAGAAGATGGTCCAGCCACCCTGCCAAGCGATGTGTTCGTCAGAGGACGCCGCCCAGAACCCCATCGGAACGAAGTTCCACAGGTAGTCACCCATGGACGTCACGAAAAAGCCCATCAGCCATTGGAACGGGCCGATGATGACAAACAGCACCAGCAGCAGGATCGACAGCCAGATATTCCATTCCGAGATAATACGGATGCCCTTGCCGACGCCCGAGACGGTCGAAACGATGGCGATGATGCTGACCAGAACGATCAGGCCGATTTGCAGCGCCGTCGTTCCTTCGATGCCAAACAGCACGTTGAGGCCCGTAACCATCTGACTTGACCCCAGGCCGAGCGAGGTGGCGATCCCGAAGACCGAGCCGAACACCGCCAGCAGGTCCACAGCGTGACCCCAGGGGCCATAAATGCGTTCACCGATAAGCGGATACAGAGCCGAGCGCATGGTCAGCGGCAGTTTCTTGCGGAAACCGAAATAGGCGAGGCTCAGTCCGACGAGTACATAGAGCGCCCAACCATGCAGACCCCAGTGGAAATATGTGACACGCATCGCGTCAATGGCGCGCTGCATGTTCATTTCCGTGTGGCCCGCCAGATCGGCATGGGGGTTGTTTGGATAGCCCCAGACCTGGGAGTTGTCGAAGTAGAAGATCGGTTCCGCCACCCCGAAGAACAGGATGCCGATACCGATACCGGCCGAGAACAGCATGGCGACCCAGCTGAAATTCCCAAACTCTGGGCGCGAGTCATCGTCCCCCAGACGCAGTGACCCGAACTTCGAGAACATCAGCCAGAGGCAGAAAAAGAACGCGATGGCAAACAGCGTGATGTAGTAAAAGCTCAGGCCGTTTTCGATCCAGCTGCGAATGGATTTGTACAGACCGCCTGCAAATTCCACGTTCATGACGGTGAAGATGACAAAGGCTGCGATCATACCTTTCGCCGCAATGCCCATTCCCGGGTGAAGGCCGGTGAAAAAACCCTCCTTCGCCACAAGATGTGAGTTTTGATGTTGCTCGTCCATCGAGCCCTCCCTTTCTGACAATGATCTGTCATTGATGTTTTGGTTTGGATGTCTCCCAAAAAACGGATCGGGTTCTGTTGACCCGATCCGCCAGTGAATGCCGTCTCTAAATCGGGGAGAGGAAGAGGCGGCACATGCGTTCCTTAGGCCCGCAGGCCGACGTGACGACCGACACCCTGAGGCGCAGGCAGTTTTGCGTGATCCTGAGCATAAGTCGCGAGTTTCGCAGCCACGGCGTCGGACGGCAGAGACGTCTTGCGAGCGTTCAGGTCCATGTGGATCAGCAGGGTTTCGACCGTGGCGGCCAGTTGGCCGTTCTCACCATAAAGGCAATGGAACAGCTGCATTTTCTTGCCTTCACCCTGCAGCACATGCGTGGTGATTTTCAGCCGATCGCCCGCGTGCAGCTCGTCCAGGAACTGCATGTGGTTTTCAACGGTGAAATAGCTGTTGCCTGCCGCGACATAGTCCGCATCCGCGCCGATCATCTCCATGAACCGGTCGGTCGCCTGGGCCGAGGCCTCAAGGTAGTGCGCCTCGTTCACGTGGCCGTTATAGTCGGTCCAGCTTTGCGGAATGGTGCGATCCACGGTGACGGGCAGATCATCAATCGCCCGTTCCGGCATGGTGACTTCGTGCGTGTTCAGCACGCCGCCTGCGCCGCTGCCAGTCTTCTTCAGCGCGCGCATCATGCCGATCAGGTTGTCATCGCGTAGACGTTCCAGCTCGCGGATCGACATATGGCCGGATTGCGCATCCGACTGACCGGCGATCAGGTCGACCAGTTCATCGGTGAACTCGGGCACGTCCATCAGCTTGGTCCAGGGCCACTGCAGGGCCGGGCCGAACTGCGCCATGAAGTGTTTCATCCCTGCTTCGCCACCGGCGATCCGATAGGTCTCGAACAGGCCCATCTGCGCCCAACGCAGGCCGAACCCCATGCGGATGACTTCGTCCAGCTCTTCGGTGGTGCAGATACCGTCCTTGATCAGCCACAGGCCTTCGCGCCAGACAGCTTCGAGCAGACGGTCACCGATATGGGCGTCGATTTCCTTGCGGACGGTTAGCGGGTACATCCCGATCGAGCGCAGGATTTCCGACGCCGTGGCGCATGTTTCCGCCTCACCAACCAGCTCAACCAGCGGCAGCAGGTAGACCGGGTTGAACGGGTGAGCCACGACGACGCGGGCGCCATGCTCGTTCAGCTCGGACGGCTTGAACCCCGAGGTCGACGATCCGATCACCGCCTCCGCTGGCGACAGTTCGTCAATCTGCGCGTGAATCTTGTGCTTGAGATTCAGACGCTCTGGTACGCTTTCCTGAACCCATGAAGCACCGGCCAGCGCTTCGCCCATGTCGTCATGAAAGGTCAGTGTACCTTCGGCAGGCATCGCCTTGTCATAGAGCGCAGGCAGGGCGCGGCGGGCGTTCGCCAGAACTTCGCCGATCTTGCGCTCTGCTTCCGGATCGGGGTCAAAAACCGATACGTTCCAGCCGTTCAGCAGGAACCGGGCGACCCAGCCTCCGCCGATCACGCCGCCGCCGACGATGGTTGCTTTTTGTGTCATGGTGCAAGTGTCTCCGTATGGCCATCAACGGACAGGACCTGTCCAGAAATTTTGTTACCTGCCTCCGAGGCAAGGAAATGGATGCTATTTGCGATGTCCTGCGCTTTGACCCATGTTTTCATGGACACGCCGGTCACATAAGACGCGCGAACGGTGTCTTCGCTTTCACGACGGGCTGCGGCTTCGTTGGCAATCACGCGGTCCATCCGCTCGCCTTCGACCGCGCCGGGGCAGATCGCGTTCACGCGGATGCCGAACGGTCCCAACTCCATCGCCAGCGTTTTCGTCATACCCACGACGGCCCATTTCGCCGCCGCATAGGGCGAGCGCAGCGGATAGCCCATGATGCCAGCTGTCGATGAGGTCATTGCGATCAACCCGCTCTTCTGCGCTTTCATCACCCGTGCCGCCCACCGGCAGGTCAGGTAAGACCCGTGTACGTTGGTGGCGACACATTGTTGCCAGGCGTCATAATCAAGGTCTTCGATCGGGCCGGCAGGACCACCGGTGCCGGCATTGGCGCAGACCACATCAATGCCGCCCCAATCGACTTCAAGCCCGCTTAGAAATGCGTCCATTCCTGTTTCGGAGGTCACGTCGACAACTGCAGCCACGGCGTCGGGGTGGCCTTGCGCAAATTCGGCAACGGCTGTTGGGTCTGCATCACAGATCGCAACGCGGCAACCATCTTCAAGAAAGCGTTCGGCAATGGCGCGACCAATTCCAGCCGCGCCTGCTGTTACGAGAACGCGTTGCGTCATGCCGCAACGCCCTTGGCGATGGGTGCGCGCTTGGTCAGGCCCAGCTTTTCACGCACGGCGTCGGGGCCGATGATCTTGGCGCCCATGTTTTCGATCACGGTCACGGCGCGCTCGACCAGTTGCGCGTTGGTGGCCAGAACGCCCTTGTCCAGGAACAGGTTGTCTTCCAGACCAACGCGGACATTGCCGCCTGCCAGAACCGACTGCGCGGCATAAGGCATCTGGTCGCGGCCCAGCGAGAATGCCGACCAGGTCCAGTCGGACGGCACATTGTTGACCATCGCCATGAAGGTATTGATGTCGTTCGGCGCACCCCACGGTACACCCATGCACAGTTGTACCAGCGCGTTAGGTTCCAGAATGCCCTCTTTCACCAGCTGTTTGGCGAACCACAGATGGCCGGTGTCAAAGGCTTCGATTTCAGGCTTCACACCCAGATCGGTCATCATCTGACCCATCGCCCGCAGCATCCCGGGGGTGTTGGTCATCACATAATCGGCCTCGGCAAAGTTCATGGTGCCGCAGTCCAAGGTGCAGATCTCGGGCAGGCATTCGGCGATATGCGCCATCCGCTCGGTCGCACCAATCATGTCAGTCGCTGCCTCGTTGACCGGGAACGGGCTTTCGGTCGAGCCGAACACGATGTCGCCGCCCATACCGGCGGTCAGGTTCAGAACCACATCCACCTCGGCATCGCGGACCCGGTCGGTCAGCTCGCGATACAGGCCCAGATCACGCGACGGCGCACCGGTTTCGGGATCACGCACGTGGCAGTGCACAACGGCAGCACCCGCCTTGGCCGCATCGATGGCCGAGTTCGCGATCTGCTCGGGAGAGCGCGGAACATGGGGGGATTTGTCCTGAGTGCCGCCCGAACCGGTCACGGCGCAGGTGATGAAAACTTCGCGATTCATTGCGAGAGGCATGATGAGTATCCTTCGATCAGCATTTAAGGTCAGGGTGGTCCGTGAACTGTGCCAGCGCGCCGGGATTGATCAGGCCGGTCAGGTCACGGATGGGTTGGTTGTTGACGGCATCCCGCACGGCCAGTTCAGCGGTTTTGCCGGATTTCGTACGCGGGATATCCGCGACTTTGATGATCTTTGCAGGAACGTGCCGCGGTGAGGCGTTGGTGCGGATTTCGGACTTGATCCGGGACACCAATTCGCAATCAAGGGTCACATCCGTGGGAGTGGTCACGAACAGGACGACGCGCACATCATTGCTGATGTTCTGGCCGACAACGACCGAGTCCTCGACCTGTTCGATCTTGTCCAGCTGCCGGTATATCTCGGCGGTGCCGATCCGGATGCCGCCGGGGTTCAGCGTTGCGTCCGACCGGCCCAGAACGACATAACCACCTTGGCCCGTCTGAATGGTGAAGTCGCCCTGCCGCCAGATGTTAGGGTAGATCTCGAAATAGCTGGAGCGATACCGCGCCTGTCCCGGATCGTTCAGGAAGCGTGTCGGCATCGACGGATGTGCATTGCGGCACACCAGCTCTCCGGCCACTCCTGCCACCGGGTTGCCATTACTGTCCAGCGTTGCCACGTCCAGCCCCAGCATCGGGGCCTGAATCTCACCCTTATGCACCGGAAGCGTGGGGCAGCCGCCGATGAAACAGCCCAGAATATCCGTGCCCCCGCAGATCGAGGCCAGCTGCACATCTGCTTTCCAGTCCCGGTACACATGGTCAAACCCGTCCGGAGACAAGGGCGAACCGGTCGACAGCACTACACGAAGGAAAGGAAGAGAGTGACTGTCGACCGGCCGAACACCGCGTTTGAGCACGGCATCAATGAATTTCGCCGAAATACCGAAATGAGTGACCTGTTCCGCCTCGACCAGGTCGAACAGGCGGGTGATACCCGGATAGGCCGGATTGCCATCGAACAGGATGATAGCCGCCTCAGAGGCCAGCGCGGCAACCTGCCAGTTCCACATCATCCAGTTGCAGGTGGTGTAATAGAACATCCGGTCGCCTGCGTGCAGGTCGCAATGCAACTGTTGTTCGACCAGCATACGCAGCAAGGTGCCGCCACCCGAATGCTCGATACATTTCGGTTTGCCCGTCGTGCCGGACGAGAACATCACGTAAAGCGGATCGCGGAACCCCATCGGACGGCAGTTCAGCGTGGGCGCGTCAGTGGGCTTGAAGCTGTCATAGGCGGTCATGCCTTCGGGCAGGTCAGCCCCGTCCTTTGCATAGGGCCAGACGATGACCTGTTCGATCGTCGGCACGCGGGAGACGACCGTGGCGATGGCCTCACGGGTTTCAAAAACCTTGCCATTGTAGAAATAGCCGTCGGCGGCGAACATCAGTTTCGGTGCGATCTGGCCGAAACGGTCCACGACCACGTCCGGCCCACTTTCCGGCGCGCAAGAGGACCACACCGCCCCCAACGACGCCGTCGCCAACATGGCCGCCACGGCCTGCGGCATGTTCGGGACATAGCCCACAACGTGGTCGCCCGCGACAATGCCCGCGTCTTTCAGAGCGGTGGCCAAATGCTCTACTTCCTGCTTCAGCTCGGCGCGGCTCCACCGCAGGCGGCGACCGTCTTCACCGTAGAAGATGATGGCATCACGGTCGTCGGAGTTCTTCAGAAAAGTCTCGACAATGTTCAGACGTGCCTCGGGAAAGAAGCGGACATTCAGAGGATCGGCGTCGGGGATCAGCGTCGTGTCCCCTGCCTTTCCGACCAGACCGCAGAACTTCCATGCAAGACGCCAGAATGCGCCGGGCTCATCCACCGACCAGCGATGCAAATCCGCGTGGGCGTCAAGCGCCTTTCCCGCCTGCTGGCTTGCAAGGTCGCGAAACGCGGCAAGCCGGGTTTGCGAGATTTGTTCGACACTGGGTGTCCAGAGAAGGTCAGCATCCAGCATGGTGAAACAGGCCTCCGGTCGGCAGAAAGTGTGAATCGTCTGGTGACGAATTGACGCGAAGCTACTTTCAACTTTCCGGCGGAAACGATACAATTTTCGTCAGGAGGAATACATTTGTCGTCAGAATCACATGAAAAGTTCGAATTCCTGCTGCTGGACGGGTTTTCGAACATGGTTCTGGCCAGCGCGCTGGAACCTCTGCGCGACGTCAAAATGCGCGCGATGTTCGCCAGTCTGGATTGGGAGGTCACAACTCTGGACGGCCTGACCGTGACCAGCTCAAGCAAGTTGAAACTGTCGCCGGACAGACAGTTTGACCCCGAAAAGACCAAAGGCACGCTTGTCATCGTGGCCGGCTACAGTGTGCGCGAGCAGATCACCCGGGAACTGGTCTCAATGATCCGAGTGGCGTCCCGCAACGCGCGGCGTGTGCTGGCGCTGGATACGGCATCGTGGCTGCTGGCCGAAGCCGGGATTTTGGACGGCCATAGCGCAACCATCCACTGGCAGGAGCTGGATGCATTCGAGGAGGCCTTTCCAAACGTGGATGTTTCCAACGCCCGGTTTGTGCGGTCGGGGCCGTTCATGACATGCGGTGGGGCCAGCACAGCATTGGAAATGGTTCTTGAACTCATACAGGACACGTTTGGCCCGGCAGCGGCATTTGACGCGTCGAGCATGTTCCTTTTCGATCCCGCCCGCCAAAAGGATCAACAGCGCGGCGCTGCCTGGTTGCGCGACCGCGGATCACCCAAACTGCTGAATGCGCTCAACATCATCGCAGAGAATGTCGAACACCCCCTGACCACATTCGAACTGGCCGAACGTGTTTCGTTGTCAGAACGGACCCTGAACCGGGCCTTCGCGCAAGAGCTGGGGATGACGACCGGAAAATACTACAAGCTCTATCGCCTGCAGCACGCGCGATACCTGGCGCAGGAAACGCGCCTGAGCACAGAACAGATCGCTTTGCGATGCGGGTTCTCCTGCGCGTCAGCGCTGGGTCGCTCATTCACCAAAGAATTTGGCAGACCAATCAGCACGTTCCGTTCGTGATGCGTTATCCTTCAGGCAAGCACCAGCGGTAGCGGGCACCTATCACATGGTTGACGTCATCCTCCCAGTGAAATGGTCCACCGTTATGTTTAAGGGTCAGAATGGGAACGAAGCGACACATCATCCGATTGGAGGTCACACAAAGGGTAAAATATAAATAGAACTCGCCCCTTATACCAAAAACAGCCTTACCCGATGGCAACAACCCTGGCGCTTGCCCTCCAGCCCTTAGGCAACCGCAAGAATTCAGCCCACGCCGGAAATGGCACATTGCACTACGATGAAAATTCCATTCTAAAATGCGAATGCTAATAGACTTCGATGCCGATGACGGTGTCGTTTCCCATTGGGTTTGCATCTTGAAAGTGGAGGCAAAAATGCGCCGAGCACATGTGCTGAAAACCATCCCACTTGTTCTTGCGGCGTCACCGGTCGCAGCTGAGGAAGCAATCCAGGTTCCGCCGGAAAGCGCCGGGTATTCGCCCTATCTGGAACAGGACTTCCCCAATCAGGTATTGTTCGGCGACACCCACCTGCATACGGCCTATTCGGCCGATGCCGGTCTGGCTTTGGCCACCCTGTCTCCTGACGACGCCTATCGGTTTGCCAAAGGTGAGGCCGTGACGTCCTCTCTGGGGGTTCCCGCCCGTCTGGAGCGGCCGCTGGATTGGATGGTGGTGACGGATCACGCCGAAAATCTGGGCCTTCCCACCGCGCTGAACTCGGGCGATCCTGTGATGCAATCGAATGATTGGAGCCGCTCGATCGCCGAGGCTTTTGAGCCAAGAACGATGGACGCCGTTCTCGAAGCGTATGGTATCTGGTTCGGCGAGGTGAACATACCCGGCGCAACCGACCCTATGGCCGGAACTGGTCTGGCCGAAACCTATTGGGCTAAAACCACCGAGGCTGCCGAGCGCCACTATCAACCCGGCGCGTTTACAACCTTCATCGGCTTTGAGTGGACAAGCTCGCCCACCGGAAACAACCTGCACCGAAACGTCATTTTCCGTGACGGCAAGGACATGGCGGATCAGATCGTTCCCCTGTCTTCATATGATACGGAAGATCCCGAAAAGCTCTGGGATTGGCTGCAGAGCTATGAAGACAAGACCGGCGGTCAGGTTCTGGCGCTGGCCCATAACGGCAACCTGTCCAACGGCTTGATGTTCGATGACGTCACCTTGTCGGGTGAGCCGCTCAGCGCGGACTACGCCGCCCGTCGCCAAAGGTGGGAGCCGATTTATGAGGTCACCCAGATGAAAGGCGACGGTGAGGCACATCCTTTCCTGTCACCTGAAGACGAGTTCGCTGATTTCGAAACCTGGGACAAGGGCAGCTTTGGAACGCAGCTCAAGACCCCCGACATGCTGCCGCGCGAATATGCGCGCGAAGCGTTGAAACGTGGGTTGGCCTATCAACGCGATCTGGGCGGAAATCCCTTTAAAATCGGCGTGGTAGGGTCAACCGACAGCCACACCGGCCTTGCCACATCCACCGAGGATAACTTTTTCGGCAAGGTTTCCGCGCTGGAGCCCACCAATGATCCCATCCGCATGGAAGAAGCCATTACCGGGGCGCTGACGCCGGATGACCCATCGGACGACATCACGGCTGCTTACAGTTCGGCGTCGGGTCTGGCCGCAGTCTGGGCCCGCGAAAACACCCGCGAAGCGATCTGGGACGCGATGAAGCGGCGCGAAGTCTTTGCGACCACCGGCACCCGCCTGCGCGTGCGTGTGTTTGCTGGCTATGATTTTGTCGAAGAAGACCTGACCCGCCCGGATTTCGCGGCCCGTGGCTATGCGGCAGGCGTCCCTATGGGGGGTGATCTGACAGCCCCCGCGGACGGTCAGGCGCCACGCTTTCTGATCCGCACCCTGCGTGATCCGGACGGCGCCAATCTGGACCGTGTGCAGGTCGTCAAAGGATGGCTGGATGCCGAGGGTAACACGCATGAGGCCATCTATGACATTGCCTGCGCGGGCAATCGCGGCCCAGCGGCGGATCATCGCTGCGATGCCCCCGTCGGCAATACCGTCGATCCGGAAAATGCAACCTACACCAATGCGATCGGCGCAACGGTGTTGGGCGCCTATTGGATGGACCCTAACTTCGACCCGAACCAGCACGCATTCTACTATGTGCGCGTGATCGAGATTCCGACACCGCGCTGGACAACCTACGACGCAAAGGTGTTCGGGGTCTCGGTGCCAGACGACGTTCCGGCGTCGGTGCAGGATCGCGCTTATACATCACCAATCTGGTACACACCAAGTTAACCTGAGTGGGCCGGTGATTTGCATCTGCCCCGACAGCCCTAATAAACGTGGTCCCGCATGTCCGTTCTCAAAGAACCCCTGTTTCATTTTTTCCTGCTGGGCGTCGCGATCTTCGGCTGGTTCAGCTATCTCAATCCGTCGCCGTCTACGCCCGATGGCGGAAACCAGATCGTTGTCGACATGCAGGACATAAATCGCCTGATCGACCAGTTCCAATCAACATGGCAACGCCCACCCGCACCTGAGGAACTGGCCGAGCTGCAAGAGGCCTTTTTACGGCAAGAGGTTCTGGTGCGTGAAGCCCGCGCGCTTGGCCTGGACCGGGGCGACAGCATCGTCCGCAACCGGCTGGCGCAAAAGATGGAGTTTCTGACCCTGTCGCTGGCCCAAGCTTCGGAACCCGACGACGCGGCCCTACAGGCACATCTGGCCGAAAACAAAGAGCGTTTCCTGCTGCCCGAACGGGTGGCCTTTGAGCAGGTCGCGGTGGGATCAACGCCCGAGAGCGCTCAGATCAACGAAATGCTGGGCGCCTTGAACGGGGGCGCGGACCCGGCGCAATTTGCCGGGCCAAGCCTGTTGCCGGCCGCGTTGCCGCTTAGCCCGGCGCAGAAGGTTGATGCCACTATGGGGCGTGGATTCCATGCCCTGCTGAACGACTTGCCCGTGGGACAGTGGGTTGGTCCCGTCCCGTCCGGGTTTGGCTATCATCTGGTGCGGGTCAACACCCGTGAATCAGCGCAACTCCCTGCATTTGAGGACGTTCGCGAAGATGTTCTTTTCGATTGGCGGCGCAATCTGAAATCCGACCTGTCCGAGGCGCAGTTTGATGCGCTGAAGGAAAAATATGACCTGATCACACCTGCGCCGGACGACATCGCCCGGAGGTTGGACCAGTGATGAAGCGCCTGCTGCTGGCCCTGTTGCTGGTTATTATGCCTGCCATCCAGGCTTTTGGCCACGCATTGGAACCCGGATTTGCGGATATCCGGCAGCTGACCCCGCAAACCTGGCAGGTGTTCTGGCGCAAACCGGACGTCGCGGGCCAGCCCATGGCCATTGCGCTGCACCTGCCCAACACGTGCACGCCGCAAACCGGACCTGAGCCCTTGTTCGACGGATCCGCCTGGATTTCGGTTTGGGTTGCCGACTGTCCCGAGGGGTTGACCGATGGCACGGTGTCTATCGAAGGTCTCTCGGGTCAGCGCACTGATGTTCTGTTGCGCCTTCAGATGCAAAGCGGGGCGACAGATACCATCCGTTTGACCCCCGACCAGCCAGAGCATCTGATCCCGGCGCAGACAGGAAGCTGGGGTGTTTTCAGCAGCTACCTGGCAATGGGTTTCGAACATATCCTCGAAGGGTGGGATCACCTTCTGTTCGTCTTTGCCCTGCTGGTGCTGATCCGTGATTTCTGGCGTCTGGTTGGGGCGATCACGGCCTTTACCCTTGCGCATTCCATCACGCTGGCGCTGGCGGCGCTGGGGCATCTTTCGGTGCCCGGCCCTCCGGTCGAGGCGATCATTGCGCTGTCCATTGTGTTTCTGGCCGTCGAGGCGCTCAAGTCCAGTGCCGGTGAAATGCGCCTGTCCGAACGCTACCCTTGGCTGATCGCGTTCGCCTTTGGCCTACTGCACGGGCTGGGCTTTGCCGGAGCCCTGCGCGAAATCGGCTTGCCGGAACAGGATATTTCAACCGCCCTGCTAGCCTTTAACCTGGGCGTCGAGGCCGGTCAGCTGGCCTTTGTCGGCGTTGTCCTGACCGCCGCCATAACCCTGCGCTTTGCCCTGCCCCGTGTCGCCGCGCACTGGCGCACCCCCGGAGATTTCACCGCAACCGCCATTAGCTATGGGATCGGTGCGGTGGCAACCTTCTGGTTTGTCGAGCGGGTCATGTCCTTCTGAACCGCGCGGCACCCTGACCGGACCATTATTTGGGAACCAGCAGCTTGGCCGTCAGACCAATCGTGTCGCGCGGGCCTGTCCCTGAGTCATAGAAGTCACGCTCGTAGCTCAATTGCCATTGCACAGGCAAACGGCCCGGCTGCGTCAGCTTGGACAATTTGATCCCCACCGGCAACGCAACAAATTCGCTGCTTTGCCAATCATAGACGATATTCATCTCGGATGTTCCGATTGACCACCCATCGTCAAGCTCGACATTCACGATCGGTTGCAGAGTCGACAGGTTCACATCCCGACGCGCGTTGTCGCCCGCGACGGTAAAGAGGTTCTGGTTGAAAAGCCCCAGTAGCCCCCATTCAGTCTGCGCCACGAAACCGGCTGCAGGACCCAGTGCCCACTTTTCCGCGCTCAGCCCATCGCTGCCTGTTGGCAGCAAGGCAACAACTCCGGCGCCGAACCGGCCCCATGGGCGATCAAAGGTCGTGAGGTTGAACAACGTGGCATCCGTAAATCCGGTTTCCCCCCCATCGTTATGGGTGAAGTACGGCAGCGTGAGGCGTGCGATATTATCCGTCCCCCCCAGGTGGAATGGGATCGCGCCGCGGAACTGAAGAACGTTTTGGGACCCGGACCTGTTATGCAGCGCCGGCGAATAAAAGTTCTGCAACTGGAACGCCATGAGGGACGCGGTCGGATCACTTGCTTCGCTTTCCAGAGACTGTTCAGCAAGTACAGGAGTGGCCACCAGCGAGATGCAGAAAGCAACTGAGCGCATCAAACCAATCGAGTGTTCGGGCATAGGATTAAACCGTTACAAATGTCCATTCCGCATCAATCGAATGCGAAGCCTGAGATGGCATTTGCACTATACGCACGGCACCGGAATTCCAACCGGGATTCGAAAGCTGCCGTTCGCCCGTAACGGTTCGTCCACAAGTTGACCGCGCCTGATCCGCGGACAAGGACACGCAACGCGCTTGGTTTTAGTGCGACTAACGGCCCTGCAAGACCTAGACCTCAAACCAACGCGCCAAAGCTGCCGATGACTTCCGCTGCATTGTCTGCGGCTTGGTGCACCGATGTCTCGAGAGGTTCGCCATTTCCCCAGGCCGCCAGAAATGCCCCGTTAAAACTGTCCCCGGCGGCGGTTGTGTCGCGAACCTGCTGCACCTGCCGCACTGGCACCCGGATGACGGGAGCGTCTGGCGTTTCAAGACATGTGACGTCGTCCCCGCCGTTCTTGACGATGACGAGACCACCGCCGAGCGCGCAGTATCGCTTTGCGGTGGCTTCGGGATCACTGTCGCCGAAAGCCGTCTGCTCATCCTCGAAAGACGGCAGGATGATGTCTGCAATCCGCGCGCCAGCTTCGATCCAACGGCGCATATCGGCCGTGCTTTGCCATAACCTTGGCCGGATATTGGGATCGAAGGCCACCTGCTTTCCCTGTTTTCGTGCAGTTTCCAGCACGCCCGTCAGGGTTTCTCGATCCGTTTCCGCGAGAATGGCAAGCGTAATTCCAGAGAAATAGATCAGGTCGCTGCCCGCGACCACCTGTTCCAACTCCTGCGGATCGGCGGCCAACTTGCGGGCGGCGCTATGGTCGCGCCAATAGACGAAACTCCTCTCACCCTCATTCAGTTCGATCAGATACAGGCCCATGGTCCGGTCGGGATCACGCCGGATCATGCCGGAATCGATGCCATGCGCCTTGGTGAATTCCACAAAACGGTCAGACAACGCATCGCTCCCGACCCGGGAATAAAACGAAACACGCCAGTCCTCACTCATCCGTTTGCGCGCATACCATGCCGTATTGAATACGTCCCCTGCAAACCCTTGATGAAAAACGCCGTCGCCCCGTGGCGACATTTCGACCATGCACTCGCCGATGCACAGAAGTGTTTTAGATGCGGCCACCATGTCAGATGCCGACAGCACTTAGAGTGTGCATGACACCGCGCAGCTCTGCTAGGCCGCGCAGCCGTCCGATTGCGGGATAGCCGGGAACCGAATCCCGTTCCAGATCGCTGAGAATGCGATGCCCATGATCTGGCCGCATCGGGATTTGAACGCCTGTTTCACGCTCCACCCGCATGATTTCGCGCACGACCCCGATCATGTCCAGATCACCGGCCAGATGCATGTCTTCGTGAAAACTCCGGGGGTCGTCTTCGCGTTTTACCGCGCGCAGATGCGCGAAATGGATGCGTGGCCCGAGCGAACGCGCGATTGCGACCAAATCGTTTTCAGAATGCGCACCCAGCGATCCGGTGCACAAGGTGAATCCCATCGCTGGCGACGCAGAGATTGCATCAATGGCCTCTAGATCGGCCTGGGTCGAGACGATCCGAGGCAGGCCAAAAATATCCATGGGCGGGTCGTCAGGATGGATCGACAGCTTTGCCCCTTCGGCCTCGGCCACTGGCAGAACGATTTCAAGAAACGCGGCAAGCTGGTGCCTGAGCGACGCATGATCGCGATCGTCATAAGCCGCAAGGCAGGCCTGGAAGGTATCCAGCGTATAGCTTTCCTCAGACCCCGGCAGGCCAGCAATAATCGTTCGCGTCAACTTGTCGAGCATCGGCTGATCAGCCTTCGCATACCAGTCTTCCGCCGCCGCCAGATCCTGTGCCGTATAGCTGTCCTGCGCTCCGTCGCGCTGCAAAACGAACAGGTCAAAGGCGGCATAGGCGCTGAAATCGAACCGCAAGGCCAGCGCCCCGTCGGGCAGGGCATAGTTCAGATCGGTACGCGTCCAGTCCAGCACCGGCATGAAGTTGTAACAGATGTTGCGGATGCCCTGACGGGCCAGGCGGCGCAGGTTTTCGGCCCAGATTTGTGCATAGCGCTCCCAGCCAGGCGCACCGGTTTTTATGTCCTCATGCACCGGAATGCTTTCGGTCACCACCCAGCGCAGCCCCGCCGCTTCGATCAACTCGCGGCGAGCTTTGATCGCCTCTTCCGGCCAGTCCTGACCGTTGGGAACCTCATGCAAGGCGGTAACGATCCCCTTCGCGCCGGTCTGACGGATATGAGCAAGCGGAATAGGGTCTTTCGGCCCGAACCAACGCCAACTTTCCAACATGACTGCCCCCTGTTCCCCGCGCTTAACCCGAGACCGTTTTGGAATACAAAAACCCGTCAAATTCGGGATCTTCGACGTCCGACAGGTCCAAAAGTGTCAGCCGGACATTTTCAAGATGTTGCCACATCGCCTGTCGCGCGCCCTCTGCATCACGACGGCGCAACGCCTCGAGGACGGCCGCGTGATCGTCCAGCCATTGACTGCGATAACCGATGTCGAAAATCCGCGAATGCAGCCTGTCCCACATCGGGCTGGATTCCCGCAAATGCCAGAGCGTATCAATCTGGTTGACCAGAACCGAGTTCTGCGTGGCCTCGGCAATTTGCAGGTGAAACTGGCGATCCGCGCTGTAGTCGTCTTCGCCGGTTTCGATCGAGCGTTTCTCCAACTCAAGTGTTTCACGCAGCGACAGGATATCGCCTTTGGTCACCGTGGTCGCCGCGAACCCGGCGATGCTGCTTTCCAACAGTTGCCGTGCCTGTAACAGCTCGAACGGGCCATAATCACCACCGGTCAGGCCTGACCGGCCGGGCTGACGATCCCGCACGTAGCTGCCCGAACCCTTGCGGACGTCCAGGTAGCCTTCGATCTCAAGCATGATGAATGCCTCGCGCACCAGCGACCGGCCAATCCCCATCTCTTTCGAGATCTGGCGCTCGGTCGGGAACTTGTCCCCCGGTTTGAAGCCATCCTGCGCGATCCGTTCAACCAGCTGCGCGGCCACTTCCTGATAGGGGCGTTTCGAGGCGTCGGTCATGCGGTCTCCGTCTTGTTGTCTTCGGTCGTGTCGGCGATCTGGTGGTAATACTCAGCCAGAATGTGAAATGCCTGCTTTTTCGTTTTCTTGTCTGCGGCGATCAGGCCTTTGTGATTATAGCCGTTCTGGAACTTGTTCTGGCGGCGTTCTACCCGGAAGTCGTACAGAATCCACGGCGACATGCCTTTGATATAGTCCAGACGCCGGAGGGTATCGATCTGGCGGCGATAGACCTCTGCCATGTAATCTTCGCTGAACAGCCCGGTCTTGGGACCATTTGGGCCGATCACCCCGTCCGCGCCGGTTTCCGAGATCACAACGGGTTTTTCCGGCGCTGAATTGGCACCGATCCGGGCCAGATCCTCGAAATCTTCTTCGTACCAGCCGTAATACTCGTTCAGCCCGATCACGTCGATATGGTCGGCCAGACGGTCTTCGATCCGGTTCTGGCTGTGGTTGACCAGACAGGCGGCCGAGGTCAGGCGCGTGGGGTCCAGCGCCTTGGCGGTTTCGGCCAGACGGCGCATGAAATCCAGACGCGCGTCGGTATCGGGGTTTTCATTACCCACCGACCAGATGATGACCGAGGCGCGGTTGCGATCGCGCATGATCAGCTCACGCAGCTGATTTTCGGCATCTCGATAGGTGGCGGGGTTGGTAAAATCGATGGCCCAGTAAACCGGAATTTCTTCCCACAGCAAAAAGCCCAACTCATCAGCAATTTCGGCCGCCCGTTCATGATGTGGGTAATGCGCCAGGCGTAGGAAGTTGCAGCCCAGTTCCCGCGCGTGCTCGAAACGTCGGCGCAGGTCAGCCTCATTCGTGACTTTGCCCAAAGTGGCATCGTCTTCGTGAACGGATATTCCACGCAGGAAGATCGGCTCTCCGTTCAGCAGGATATCCGTGCTGCGCCCTTCGATCTGACGGAACCCGACCCGGTCGGCCACCTGGTCCGCGCCCAGAGTGACGCTGACATCATAGAGTTTCGGATTGTCAGGCGACCAAAGCACCGGGCGGGCAGATATCTCGGCCTCACTCTGCCCGTTCTGGATCGGGATATCCTGCGACAGGCCAAGCTCGGGGATGTCCACACGGGCCGGTCCAGCATCGAGGCCGTCTACCACTAGTTCGACCTTGATGCGGGAATAGCTGCCATCGGGCACCAGATGGATCGCGAAGTTCCGGATCACGGTCTGGGGCGTGTCATACAGCGCCACCTCACGATAGAGGCCGCCATAGTTGAACCAGTCGGTGTTGCGCATCGGCACGCGGTCCAGCGTGCGGGTGTTGTTGACGCAGGCCATCAGCCAGTTGCGCCCCGGCCGCAGCTTTCCGGTCAGTTCCACGCAAAACGGCGTCGAGGCACCGTAGTGATTGCCGAGAAACTCTCCGTTCAGGAAAATCTTGCAGGCATAAGCTGCGGCCCCGATACGCAGGAATTGCCGCCGCGCGGGGTCAATTTCCTCGACATCCAGCGCCCGCGTGTACCAGGCGCTGCCTTCGAAGAAATACCATTTTTCTTTCAGCATGGCCCAGTTCGACGGAATTCGCACGGTCTCGCCATCAAACGGGTCATAGTCCCAGGGCTCTGTCCGGTCTTCGGGGGCTGCGGGCTGCATCTCATACCATTTCTGGCGCAGTCCGGTGTCCAATAGATCGACACAGAATTTCCAGAACCCATCAAGGGGGCGCGATGCCCGGCCGCCAGTAAACAGCAGCGTATCGGCGTTCAGGTTCTGCGGGTTCAGAGGCACATCATAGGCCTCGTCATGCAGCGCCTGAAGTGCGTTTTCCGCCAATTCTGACCGTTCAAGCATCGCGCCGTTCCTAACTTAAGGGGCCATTGCCTTGATGCGCTGGATCAGGTCCGCCACCACCGGTGAGTTCGCCGCAGCCTCTTCATGCATCGGCAGAACCGCCTCGATGAAGGGGCCTTTTTCAACCTCGATGAACTTGACGCCCAGTTCGGTCTTCGCCTGCTCGACAGCAGCGGCGCTCATGGCGTCCCATTGTTCGCGGTGGAACACCATCGAATCCCTGGCCGCCTGACGCAAAGCCGCTTGCTGATCTTCGTTCAGGTCGTTCCAGCTCTGGGTCGAGATCATCACCACGGACGGGATCATCGTGTGACCGTCATCGGAATAAACCTTGGACACCTCGCCGTGCCGCGCGCTGGTCAGCGCCATCGGGTTGTTTTCGGCCCCATCGACCACACCCTGCTGCAGCGCGCTGTAAAGCTCACCCCATGCAATCGGTGTCGGGTTGCCGCCCAGCAGCTCAACCATCCGAATGGCCGAGGGGCTGGGTTGCACCCGGATTTTCATGCCTGCCAGATCGGCCGGTGAGTGGATTTCCTTGTTGGCATAAAAAGACCGCGCACCTTCGATATAATAGGTCAGCCCGATAAAGCCCTTGTCTGCCGAAGAGGCCAGAATGTCGTCGCCCACATCGCTGCTGAGAACGTCAAAGTAATGATCGGCGCTGGTGAAAATATAGGGCAGGTTCAGCGCGCCATAGGATTCCTCGAACGCTTCCAGTTCGCTGGCATTCGACCGCGCCATATCCAGCGAGCCGTTCTGCATCAACTCCATCGATTCGCGCTGGGTGCCAAGCTGTGCGTTGGCAAAGATGCGAATCTTGAGATCGCCGTCGGTCAGTTCTTCGACCCGGTCCGCCATGAACTCCATCGACTTGTGCAACGGGTGGTCTTCGGGGTTGTTGTGGTTCAGCCGCAGGGTCTTGGCCTCGGCCGCAACCGACAGGGCCATGAAACTGACCGCCATGGCAGCGGTGATCTTCGAGAATTTGGACATAGTCTCCTCCCAATCGCGGGCCGGTGCGGCAGGCTGTTCGGAACCTGCATGAATAAGAACTGATTCGGCGCCACGGACCGCCCGCCGGCCTGTGACAGGCAATGTGATCGCCCAATAATTAAAATTAGTCAACCAAAAATCACAAATTGGTTGACCAATTTTGTTTTATAGGGCAAGAGCAGTGGCGAAACGATCCGGGTGAGGACCCCGGCCCCGTTGGGAGGAAATTGATGAAACAAATGACTGCGGCGGTGGATACCGTGCTTCGCCTCACTATCGTGATCGCATTTGCGGTCCTGGTGGCCTGCGTGATCTGGCAGGTTTTTTCACGGTACGTTCTGGGCACCCCCAGCACTGTCACTGATGAAATGGCGCGTTTCCTGTTCATTTGGGTGGCTCTTTTGGGCGGAGCCTACACGTTGGGGCAGCGTCGACACCTGGCAATCGACCTGCTGCCAACGATCACGCATGGGGTGCCGCGCCTATTGGTCAACGGGGCCATCATTGGCGCAATCGCGCTGTTTGCCTGTGTGGTCATGCTCTATGGCGGCTGGAACCTCGTCTCGCGCACGCTCGAGACCGGGCAGGTCTCGCCTGCGCTGCGGTTGCCGATGGGGGTGGTCTACATCGCCATCCCGGCCTCGGGGCTGGCCATCCTGTTTTATTGCCTGGGGTTTGTGGTTGATTTGGCGAGCACAGGCCAAGGCCCGAATGAACGGTTAGAGCCGATCGCCCCCGGCGGGCCTTTGGACTAGGAGCCTGTCATGGATATTCAGTCTGTCGCCACACTTTTCGGAACTTTCGCCCTGCTCATGGCATTGGGCGTTCCGATTGCGTTTTCCATTGGCCTATCGGCGCTGGCCACGTTCCTGCTGTTCATGTCCTTCGACCAGTCGGTCTATATCGTGGCACAGCAGGTCGCGTCGGGGTTGGACAGTTTCACCCTGCTGGCGATCCCGTTCTTCATCCTTGCCGGCAACATCATGAACCGCGGCGGCATCGCGCTGCGCCTGATCGAGTTTGCCAAGGTCCTTGGTGGACGACTGCCGGGGGCTCTGGCCCATTGCAACGTCATCGCCAACATGATGTTCGGATCGATCTCGGGCTCGGCCGTGGCGTCAGCAGCGGCGGTGGGCGGAGTCATGTCCCCGCTTCAGCGCAAGGAAGGCTATGATCCAGCCTATTCCACGGCCGTGAACGTCGCCTCGTGTCCGACGGGCCTTTTGATCCCGCCCAGTTCCACCTTCATTGTCTATTCGTTGATCACTAACGGAACCTCGGTCGCGGCGTTGTTCGTGGCGGGTTACCTGCCCGGCATCCTGATGGGGGTCTGCCTGATGGTGGTTGCAGGCCTCATTGCCAAACGGCGCGGATACCCCGTGGCCGAACGGCCGTCGCTGCGCGAAACCTCCGAGAAAGCCCTGAACGCAATGCTGCCGCTGGGTCTGATCGTGATCGTGATGGGGGGCATCGTCGGAGGCATTTTCACCGCCACCGAAGCCTCGGCCGTGGCGGTGGTCTATACGTTGTTCCTGGCGCTGGTCTGGTATCGCGAGATCACGGTAAAAGAGCTTCCGGGGATCATTCTGGAAAGCGCGGTGACGACCTCGATCGTGTTGCTGATGATCGGGTGTTCGATTGCGATGTCCAAGGCGATGGCATTTGCCGATATTCCCTATTCGATCTCGGATGCGTTGCTGGGCCTGTCCGAGAACCCGCTGGTGCTGTTGTTGATCATCAACATCGCCCTGCTGGTGGTCGGTACTTTCATGGATATGACCCCTGCCCTGCTGATCTTTACACCGATCTTCCTGCCTGTGGTCAGCGATCTGGGTATGGACCCGGTGCATTTCGGCGTGGTGATGACTTTCAACCTGTGCATCGGGATCTGCACACCCCCGGTCGGGTCAGCCCTGTTTGTGGGCTGCTCGGTCGGCGGGGTGAAGATTGGCGAGGTCATCCGCCCCATGCTTCCGTTCTATGCGGTGCTGGTGGTTCTGCTGCTGATCGTGACTTACTTTCCGCAGATCAGCCTGTTCTTGCCGCGTTTGCTGCTTGGGTATTGAGGTCGCACCATGAAACCTCTGCGTCACTGGACCCTACAGCATCATGACCGAGATGGGTTGACCCTGCTGGTTGAGGGCCAGCACCTGATGAAGATTGTGGTGTTGGAGCACAATCTGATCCGTGTGCAGCTTTTGCGGGATGGGCAATGGCAGATGGACAAAAGCTGGTCGGTGGCGCCTGCGGGCGATGTCCCCTGGCAGGGGCGACACCGCGAGGATCGCAGCGGGTTCGCGTGCCCGGGTTGCAGGGTTGATCTGAACAACGGTCTGGTTCTGGAAACCGACCAACTGCGCCTGAGCGTTCTGGAACCGCTGGCCTTGCGATGGGAGTGCAGGACCGATCCGGCGCAGCCATGGCAGCCTTTGGCCGAGGATCGCACCACCGGTGCCTATCAGATCGCCCGGAACGGTCGGCAAGTGGCACATTTCATGCACCGTTTTCCGGGGGAACGGTACTTCGGGCTGGGTGAAAAAACCGGGCCACTGGAGCGCAACGGCCGCCGGTTCGAGATGCGCAATCTAGATGCAATGGGATATGACGCGCGCAGCACGGACCCTTTGTACAAGCACATCCCCTTCACAATCACCGAACGCCCCGTCTCGGGAGCATCGGCGCTGTTCTACGACAACCTGTCGACAAGCTGGTTCGATCTGGGGAACGAGCTGGACAACTACCACGCCCCCTATCGGCTCTGGAGGGCCGAGGCCGGCGATCTGGACCTCTATGTCAGTTGGGCACCGGACCTGCGCGGCGTGATCAAACAACATGCAGCGCTGACGGGCGGCACAGCCTTTCTGCCGCGCTGGAGCCTGGGTTACTCTGCGTCTTCGATGGCTTACACCGATGCCGAAAACGCTCAGGATCAGATGCTGGGATTTCTGGGCCAACTGCGAGAACACGACATTCCCTGCGACAGTTTTCAGATGTCGTCGGGCTACACCTCGATTGAAGACCGCCGTTACGTCTTCAACTGGAACACCGACAAGTTCCCCCGCTTTCAGACGGTCACCGATGAGTTTGTGGCGGAAGGCATCCACCTGATCGCCAATATCAAACCGGTGCTTCTGGACGATCACCCACAATATGACGCAGCCGCCCGAGACGGCCTGTTTGTGCGGGACCCAGACACAGATGCCCCCGAGACCTCGCAATTCTGGGACGGGCAAGGCAGCCATCTGGATTTCACCAACCCGGCCACTATCCGCTGGTGGCAATCGAATGTCACCGACGCGCTGTTACAGCGCGGGATCGGCTCGACGTGGAATGACAATAACGAATATGAAATCTGGGACAGTGCTGCCCGCTGCAATGGTTTCGGTGAAGAATGCGGCATTGAACAAGTCCGCCCTTTAATGAGCCAGCTCATGACCCGCGCCTCGGACGAGGCGCAGCGTGCTTTTGACCCCAACACGCGGCCCTATCTGATTTCCCGCTGCGCCGCGCCGGGCACACAGCGCTATGCCCAGACCTGGACCGGAGACAACCGAACCAGTTGGGAGACGTTGAAATGGAATATCCCGATGGGGCTGGGGCTCAGTATGTCGGGGTTTTTCAACATCGGCCATGATGTCGGCGGGTTTGCCGGGGCAAAACCCGATCCGGAACTGTTTCTGCGCTGGGTCCAGAACGGGGTTTTCCACCCGCGTTTCACCATTCATTCCTGGAATGACGACGGCACGGTCAACGAACCCTGGATGCACCCCGAGGTTACGGACCTCGTGCGCGACGCGATCCGTCTGCGCTATCGTCTGCTACCTTATCTCTATACCCAGCTGTATCGCGCGGCGACCGCGCAGGAGCCGATCCTCAGACCCCTGTTTCTGGACTTTCCAGACGACCCCGCCTGCCGGGGCTGTCAGTTCGATTTCATGCTTGGGCCGGACCTGCTGGTGGCCTCGGTCATTGAACCGGGCGCAACGCACCGCGACGTTGTTCTGCCCGAGTGGCCCGGCGGCTGGTGGCATCTGGAGACCGAAACCTGGCACCCGGGTGGAACCCGCCTCGAGCTGCCGGTCACCTTGTCCAGCACCCCGGTTTTTGTGAAAGGCGGTGCGGTGCTGCCGCTGTCGGAAGACACCAGCCAGGCCGCGCCGGAGCTTGAGGGCCGCAGGGTTCTGATGGCCTTTCCCGCTGCGCAACACGGTGCCTCCTACACCTCATGGATGTATGACGATGACGGCAAAAGCACCGCCGCGATGGACGGGCAATTCTGCCTGACCCGGATTGAGCTTCGCGGCGGCGCGCAGGAAGCGACTCTGTCATGGTCAATGTCAGGCGACAGGTCGCCCCATTTCGATCACGTGGAAATCCGCACACCTCTGGGGCAGGCTCTAACCGTGCAGGGGCAACGCCATGAGTCCGGTGGGCTCCACCGTTTTCAGATGCAGAAATAAGGGCACAGGAGGACGTTTTGCAAAGCTCAGACATCCCGGTGGTTCAGGCCGGATATGACCGCTCCGCCTTGCGACCGCGCATTCTGCACCTTGGATTTGGTGCCTTCGCCCGGGCGCATCCGCTGCTCTATACCGATCTTGCGTTGGAAGAAACGCAAGCCGATTGGGGCGTGGTTGCGGCGCGGTTGAATACCGGGGCCGACCAGCTGAGCGTGCTGGATCAGGCGGGGGGCTGGTACGCCGTTGTCACCACATCCGACCAAGGCGCCTCGGCTCGCCGGGTCGGCTGTATCACACAGACCCTGCATCCCGGGCGGGACGGCTCAGATGCGATACCTGACCTGATGGCCAGCCCGGCCTTAGGTATCGTCACGCTGACCATTACCGAGAAAGGGTATTGCCTTTCCGGGGATCAGCTTGACCTGACCTTGCCGGGCATCCGCCACGACCTTGAAAACCCCCAAGCCCCCAAAACCGCCATCGGAACCATTGTCGAGGGACTGCATCGGCGCAGATCGGCAGAGCATGGCGGGTTGACCGTCCTGTCCTGCGATAACCTGCCTGCAAATGGTCACGCCTGCCGAAAGGCGATTCTGGCGCTAGCCCAGATGCGTGACGCCACGCTGGCGGAATGGATCGCCGACACCTGCACCTTCCCTTGTTCGATGGTCGACCGGATCGTGCCCGCGATGACCGATGAGGGCCAAGTTCTGCTGACACGAATACTGGGCCACCCGGACCCGAACGGCATTTTGTGCGAACCGTTTCGCCAATGGGTGATTGAGGATGATTTCGCCGCCGGTCGCCCTGACTGGCATCTGGCCGGGGCCGAGTTTGTAGACGATGTCGCCCCGTTCGAAGAGATGAAGCTGCGGATGCTGAACGGCGCACATTCCTGTCTGGCCTATCTTGGGGCGCTGGCCCGGCATGAGACTGTAGCGGATTGTATGCAGGACCCGGTGTTCCGCGCAGCAGCTCGACACCTGATGCTGAACGAGCAGGCCCCCACCCTGCGCATGCCCGATCATATTGACCTGACCGCATATGCCGATCGCCTGATCGAGCGGTTCAGCAACAGCCATCTGCATCACCGGACGATCCAGATCGCGGCCGATGGCAGCCAGAAATTGCCGCAGCGTCTGCTGACCCCGATCGCTGATCACCTGCCCGACGGCTCGCCCTGGCCTATTTCAGCCTTGGCCGTCGCGGGATGGATGCGGTTTCTGCGTGGGCAGACGGAGGACGGTTCGGCCCTGACCGTTCAGGACCCGTTGGCCGATACGTTGGCACAATGCGCCAATCTCCCCGACGGAGACACCTATTTCGACGCTCTTTTGGGCCTCGAGCAGGTGTTTCCCTCCGATCTCGTGGTCACTCCCGGTTTCCAAGTCACGCTTCACAGCGCCTATCAGGCACTTTCAATACTTGGCGCACGGGAGGCTCTGTCCCAAGCCATGCAGCTGGAGGACCTCAACCCGTGACCGAATTTCTGAGCGACAATTTCCTGCTGACCACTCCGCAGGCCGAACGGCTTTATCATGAGGTCGCGGCCCCGCTGCCTATCGTCGATTTCCACAACCACCTCGACCCGCAGGCGATCCTGCAGGACCGGGTCTGGTCCGATCTGGGAGAGATCTGGCTGGAAGGCGACCATTACAAATGGCGGGCGATGCGCTGGAATGGGATCGACGAGGCACATGTCACCGGCAGCGCCAGCTACCGCGACAAATTCCGCGCCTTTGCCGAAACGCTGCCCCATTGTCTGGGCAATCCGCTGTATCACTGGAGTCACCTAGAACTGTCCCGCTACTTCGACTGGCAGGGGGTGCTGAGCCCCGACACCGCAGAAGAGGTTTGGGAGGTTGCCGGTTCCAAACTGTCTCAGCACGATTGCTCGGCGCGCGGATTGCTGCGGCAGATGAATGTGCGCTTTGTCGGAACGACGGATGATCCTTGTGACGACTTGAGCGCCCACAAGGCCCTGGCGGCGGATCCCGATCTGGGATTCACAGTAGCCCCAAGTTTCCGCCCTGACGCGGCCTTCAAGATCGAAAAGTCCGGCTATGGGGCCTATCTCGACCGGCTGTCGGACACCTCAGGTGTCCAAATCAGAGGGTTTGACGATCTGATCACGGCGCTGCTTGTCCGTCTGGACGCCTTCGTCGAAGCCGGGTGCAAGGCGACGGATCACGGGTTGGACCGCCTGACCGCGTTCGAACCCCTTACCGGATCGGACCGCGACGCCATTCTGGACCGCGCCCGCAGGGGCGAGCCGACAACCGCGCAGGAACAGGCGGATTTTCAGGCTGCCACCCTGATCGAACTGGGCCGCGCCTACACACAGCGTGGGCTAGTCATGCAGTTCCATATCGGGGCGCTGCGCAACACAAACACGCGCCTGTTCAATCTACTTGGGCCGGATATCGGCTGCGACTCGATCAACGATGCTGCAATCGCGGCGCCGCTGAATGCGCTGCTGAACGCCATTGAAAACCACGGCGGCCTGCCGCGGACCATCCTGTATGGGCTAGACCCCTCACAGAACGAAATACTGGTGACCACAGCCGGGAACTTTCAGGACGGCAGCGAACCGGGGAAAATACAGGCGGGCACGGCCTGGTGGTTCAACGACCAGCTCGATGGGATGGAGCGCCAGATGACCCAGCTGGCGCAAATGGGTCTGCTGTCGCGGTTCGTCGGAATGCTGACCGACTCGCGCTCATTTCTGTCCTTCCCGCGGCATGAGTATTTCAGGCGCCTGCTGTGCCAGATGATCGGCCGCTGGATGTCCGAGGGCCATATGCCCGACGACATGGCATTGGCAGAGGGTCTGGTCACGCGCGTTTGCTACGACAATCCGGCAAACTGGTTTCTGAACTGAGGGCGGTTACCAATTCTTCAGCGAAACTTGGCACCTTAATCCAGCGTTTCCTCCGGCAGCGGAAGGGCCTGACCACAGGTTTTGCACCGGCCTGCCTCAGATTGCGTCTCGGAATGAATCTGTTCGCGAATGTGATTTGCGGCGCGATGCGAAAGACCTAACTGCTTTCGCAGGGTCTCGATTTCCTTTTCTTCATCTTCGCAGATGGCGCCATCTTCCAGCGCCGCTCGAAATTCTCGCTCCATCCTTGCGCGGCGCCGGTGCAGCTGGTCGTTGAGGCCGCTGGCAAGGATCCCCGCTGGCACGGCCGCCATGCCAATGCCGATCACCGTAATCAAAGCTCCAAACAGTTTCCCGGCCACTGTGACGGGCGTCACATCTCCATAGCCTACGGTCGTCAATGTCGCCATGGCCCACCACATCGCCGCAGGGATTGATCCAAACGCTTCGGGCTGCGCGTCGTGCTCGGCGATCCAGGCGCCACTGGCGGCAAAAACCAGCATGACCATCAGAATGAAGAACCCGGCAAAAAAGGACCCGGCCTCTTCCTCGAAAACGGCAAACAACATCCCAAGCGCCGGAGAATAGCGGGTCAGTTTGAGTAGCCGCAACATCCGGAATGTCCGCAGGATGCGCAGATCCATCGGGAAAAACAGGTAGAGCAGCGCTGGCAATATCGCCAAAAGGTCGATCACGGCCAGCGGGGACTTGACCCAATCCAAACGGGATTTGTAGTTTGGATCTTCCGGCGCAACCCAAAGGCGCGCGGCATACTCGGCCACAAAAACTACCAGCGAAATCCCTTCGAACAGGTCAAGCGCAAGATGCCAGCGCGTGTAGATGGATGCTACCGTCTCCAGGATGACAGCGGTGACATTGAGTGAGATCAGAAGGATCAGCGCAATCTCAAGCAGCCATGGCCCGGTCGCACTGCGGTCGGGCCGCTCCAGCCACCAAAAGAGTTTCGCCCGCAGGCTTTTATGCTCCAGTGTCGTTTCACTCATGGCGATACGTCTTCCAGGCCCGGGTCTTGGGAATTGTTGGTGCTGACACTGCACTCTCCCCAAGATCAAGTTACCTATCCAAGAAGGCACATGACCTAGGATAAGGAAACAGGCGATGGCTGCAACGGTACGGAACATATGCTTGTCCCCGGTGCACGATCACATGACGCTGCTCCCAACACGGGACGGAACAGTTCGGGCCGATTTCCGCCATGATCGTTGGGATCTATGGCGGATTCGTCGTCAGTCTTTCCTGACATCCTCGGCAAACCGGGCCGCATTTTCCCTGGAAAACGCGCTGGCATCGGCCTCTGTATCCCAGAAATGCGGGTTTGCTTTCGGAATGGTAAGGGCCTTTTGCACCGCCGGGCGGGCATCGATCCGGTCAAACCAAGCCTGAAGGTGCGGCAGGCCTTCGACGCTGGCGCGGGCCCAGACATACGCACGCGCCCAAGGATAGATCATCATATCCGCGATAGTATATTCCCCTGCCGCCAGCCATTCGCGGCCCTCAAGGTGGGTGTTCAGAACCTCCAACAGCCTACGAGACTCGTCGACATAGCGTTTGATCGAAAACGGTTCCTCATGTCCGTTCGGGGCGGCGATATGCTGGAAATACATCGCCTGACCCATCATCGGGCCGACATGGCCGACCTGAAAGAACATCCATTGCATTACCTCAGACCGTTTAACCGGATCGGCGGGCAGAAACTTCCCGTATTTTTCGGCCAGGTGCCAAAGGATAGCCCGCTTTCGAAAATCGCCCGCCCCTCAGCCCGGTCTTCGATCGTTGGGATTTTGCCATTGGGATTGAGTTTCAGAAAATCCGGCGTTTTCTGCTCCTGCTTTGAAAAATCAATGGCGGTGAGGTCATATGGAACGCCCGCCTCCTCCAGAAAGATCACCAGCTTGTAGCCGTTCATGGTGGCCGCGGTATAGAGATGGATATCAGGTCGGGACATGTTCGGCCTCGGCGAAAACGGTGGTCAGGTGGGTGTCAAAGCGTTTGAAGTCTACGTCGATCTCCGGATTTTTCATCACGTCAAACGCGGCGAAGGTCGGCAGCTGCTGCATACCAAGGAACTTGGCGGTCAGATGCACCGGGCGCAGCAAGTCATCGACGCTGTCACCTGCAAAGAAGGGTTCTGACGGGTTTTCGAACGCCTCTTCCGGCGCGTTGAAGGTCACGGACAGCAAGTATCTTTTGTCCTTCAGCGCTCCGCCCATGCCGTAATTCGCTTTCGGCGCTTCAGTAGTGCGGCCATCGCCGTTGGCCAGGCGGCCGTTCATTCCGGCGGTGTAGACCTCGTCCATGTATTTCTTGAAAACCCAGGGGGTTCCCATCCAGTTCACCGGGAATTGCATGATGACCAAATCGGCCCAGACATGCGCGTCCACCTCGGCGTCAATGTCATAACCGTCCGAAATGGTTGTCAGGCGCACCGCATGACCCTTGCTTTCCAGCGCATCCCGCGCTTTTTGCGCCAGGCTTGCGTTCAACCGGCCCGGGGCGAATTCATAGGGTTGTGTGCCGTTGATGATCAGAACGTTGCTCATGTCTGGATCCTTGTTCCTTGACTCAGATGCCGCTTGACTTTGCGCGGCGACGTGATGAAGTTGTGTTCCCAATGGTGGAAATGCAACTAGTATACTTTTGGTAACCTTGTTCCTAAGCGATGGAGGTGCAGGATGCGGGCACGTCTCGAAGACGATGGCAAAGGGCGGCGACAGGTTTATGACGCTTGTTCAGAGCCTTGTCCGATTGAGCGTGGAATGCGGATCATCGGCGGGAAATGGACCGGGTCCATACTGTGGCATCTGAAGGACGGCCCGGTGCGCTTCAACGATCTGTCCCGTCTGATTGGAGGCGCCAGCAAGAAGATGATCACAGAACGCCTGCGCCAGCTTGAGGCCCACGGTCTGGTAAAACGCGAAGTGATGGATACCGCACCGGTCTCGGTCCAGTACGAGATCACCGAATTGGGTCGCACCGCACTTGGGTTTCTGGACGCACTGCGGAACTGGAGCGAGAGTCTGCCTCAGGGTGCGGTCGATACCTGACTGCGCCGAAGCGCGTCACGGATTGATTGCTTAGCCCCTACGCCATGCCTTCCAAATCTTCCGAAGTCGCCGTCTCGAACCAATCCGCCAAGCGCGCCAGAGCGCCCTCTTTATCGCGGAACGGTCGATGTTGCAGGAAATAGGAATAGTCTCGGTCGGAAATACTCGGCCCTAGCCGAAGAATTTCGCCCTTCGCAAGCGCTTGATCGACAAGACCATGCCAGCCCAGGCCCACCCCTTCTCCGCGCCGGACGGATTGCAACAGAAAAGGATAGGCGTCGAATTCGGATTCCCGATCAAAGGGCGGCGCCTGCAGGCCCATACGTTCGAACCATCCCTGCCAGGTCAGAAAGCCGGATTCCCTGACATCGAAATGCAGGAACAGCGATGGCGGCAGCTGAGAAATATTGTCCTTTGCTTCCGGGTGTGCGGCCAGGAAATCGGGGCTGCAGATGGGGAACACTTCGGATTTGATCAACGGGATGAACGGTCGATCCGGCAATCCAGCAGTGTCCCAAACCACGGCGGCGTCCAAACGGCTCAGGTCGATGTCACCCAGCTGGTCGGTTGTGACGACCCGCACTTTTGATCCGCCCAGATGCTCGCGAAGGTCCGAGAATCGCGGCATCAGCCATTGGTCGGCAAAGCCGAACGAGCAGGCCAGCGTCACCTCCTGCCGGTCGGCGGGCGCCGAAATCTCAGTCCAGACCTGATCCAGGTGGCCAAACCCCAAAGCCACGGCATCAGCCAGCCGCACAGCGGCGGCAGAGGGCACGATCTGATTGTTGTTGCGTTCGAACAGCACCTGCCCCAGCCGGCTTTCCAGCGTTGAAATATGCCGTGAAACAGCAGGCTGGCTCAGCCCCAGTTCCTCGGCGGCGCGGGACAGGCTGGCGCGGCGCACCGCGACCTCAAGAACCAGCAAGGCGTTCAGTGAACCAGAGATGGGACGTATCACTCTCTCCATAACAATTTGTTATATCGTGCATCATGTTTTGGCCAGTGTACTTTCAGCGGGTTTGCCTTTCATCTGTTCGTGAATCGCAAGCCCCTAACGAAAAATCTGTGTGAAACTCTCATGACCCATCGCCCACTATCCCACATCCGCGTCCTTGATTTCGGGCAATACCTGGCGGCCCCTCTTGTTGGCATGATGCTGGCCGACATGGGGGCCGAGGTCATTCGGATTGACCCACCAAACGGCCCCGCCTTTGACGACCCCGCCTTTCGGATGATCTCACGCGGGAAGAAAACCCTGACGCTGGATCTGAAAACGGATGAGGGGCGCGATACCGCGATCAAACTGGCCAAACGCGCCGATGTGGTGATCGAGAATTTCCGGCCGGGCGTGATGAATCGCCTTGGGCTGGGGCCGGATGTCTTACGGGCGGCAAATGACCAACTGATCTACCTCTCCATGCCCGGCTTTGCGTCGACCGATACCGAACTGGCCGCGCTGCCCGCCTGGGAGGCCGTGATCGCCGCCTATACCGGGCAATTCACCGATATGGGCCTGAATCGTCGACTGATGGGCATCAACCCGTCCTTCACACCGCTGACCCTGGCTTCGGCCTACGGCGCAAGCTTTGGCGCCATGGCCGTTCTGTTCGCCCTGAACGCGCGCGAGCGCAATGGCGGGGATCATATCGAGGTCCCCCTAGCCGCCGCGCTGCTAGAAGGCCTAATCTACAATTGCGAGCAGATCGAGGATTACCCGGAACGCTATAAGTCCCCGCGCGAGGTCGAACTGGATCGGCGCGCCGCCGAAGGCTTGCCGATGAATCTCGAATTCGATGAACTGTCCGAATTCCTCGACCCGTTCTACCGCACATATACCTGTGCCGACGGGCGGGGGTTCTATGTTGTTTCGGGGTCGGTCGCCACGCATCCGCGCCGGGTGCTGGAAACGCTGGGGCTCAAGGATCTGGCGGACGAGCTGCCCGATTTCTCGGCCTATCTGGACACCAAGGACTGGCCTGCGGAATGGTCAATGCGCAACTACCCGGTCGGAGCCTCTGATCGGGCGCGCGTGTCCTCGGCGATGAAAGAGGCGTTTCTGACCCGCCCCGCGCATGAGTGGGAAGAGCTGTTCGGCACCGCCAAAGCCCCGGCCACGGCGCAGCGGTTCAGCAAGGAATGGTTGGCTGATCCCCATGCGCTGGCCTCGGGTCTGGTTCTTCGGGTCGAAGATGCCCGCCACGGCGAGATGCGCCAGATGGGCAACGTGGCCTGGTTGTCCGGGGATGAGGCGGCGGCAGAAAAGACCGGTCCGACGACTGCTGATTTGGACGCATTGCTGGCCGATGACCCACGCGCTAGCGGCAATTCAGGCGGCGGCGGCTGGCTGAACGGCCTGAAAGTTTTGGATCTGACCAATGTCATCGCAGGGCCGACCATCGGGTCAACTTTGGCGCGCTATGGGGCCGAGGTGACGCTGGTGCAGCCGGTTGAGCCCTCGGTCGACCCTTGGAACACTGTGGTCTTTGGCATTCACGCCCAAAGGGGAAAGGAAAACATCCTGCTGAACCTGCGCAGCGACGAAGGGCAAGAGGTTTTGGCCAAACTCATTGCCGAAGCCGACGTGATAACGATGAACGGCACGGACGAGCAGCGCGATAAGCTGGGGCTAACGCCCGAACGTCTTAACGAGATCAATCCGCGTCTCATTCTGGTTCAGCTGGATGCGTTCGGTGGGCCGATGCGCGGGCCGAAATCGGACCATCTGGGTTATGACGATCTTGCGCAGGCGGCAACCGGTGTCATGGTGCGTTTTGGGGGCAGCATGGACACGCCCGAGGAACACGCGCATTTCGGAACCATCGACGTGTTGACCGGTTTCTGCTCCTGCGTGGCGCTGGGTGGCGCCTTGCTGCGCCTGCGCGAAACCGGAAAGGGCGGCATTGCACGGGCGTCTCTGGCGGGGGCGGGCAACCTTATCCAGGCGCAGTTCATGTATGACTATGACGGCCGCGCGCCCTTTGACGAACCCGCAGGCCGCGAGGCGCTGGGTTGGGGCCCGTTTTATCATTGCTATGAAGCGGCGGATCAGTGGATGTTCTACGCCGCCCCGACCGAGCGGAAGGCTGCGCTAGCCCGTGTACCCGATCTTGCCGATCTCGCAGAGGTGCCATCGGACGATCTGCACGAAGCGTTATCAGAGCGGTTCAGAACACGGCCCCTCTCGTTCTGGCAAAAGGCATTCTCCGAGGGTCAAAGCACGGTTGTCCCGCTCGCCTCCCTACATGAAACACGCGACAAGGCGCTACAGCTTGAAAGCGCGGGTAATATCGATTTGGCCGATGCAACTTTCCGCGTCATTCGCCATGATCAGCACCCGATGGGACGCTGGTGCGATCTGGTAGCCCCGAACGCGGTGCGGCCAAAGTCCGGACAGATCAGCATTCCGGGGCCTATGCCGAAATATGGGCAGCACACGCGGACCATTCTGGCACGGCTGGGTTATGAGGACTGGCAGATCGACGATCTGATCGCTGCTGGCGCCGTGGGCACGAGCTGGTCAGAAAAATACCTACCCGAATAACATGATCGAGGCGGCGGGTCCTTGCGGGCCCGCTTGCCGATCAGAAGGCGATGCTCGGTTATCGGTAAGTTGTGCCACCCGCAAGGTTACGTTCTTCGGCAAATAGCGCGCCGGTATCCTTGCCGCTCAGGTCCATATCAATTGTCCCCGACCTCTGACGGCTCTGCCAGTTTTCATCCACCATCATCGGCGCCGGATCGGCGGCGGGCAAGTTGGTGCCTTTGATCAGATCAGCGGCGCGTTCGGCCAGCATCAGCGTCGGCACGTTGAGATCTCCGGCCGTGGCCTGCGGCATGATCGAGGCGTCCACGACGCGCAAGCCGTCCATCTCGTGAACGCGCATCGTTTTGGGGTCGATGACGGATTGCGAATCCTCGCCCATCCGGCAGGTGCCGCAGGGGTGATAGGCGCTTTCGACCTTGTCCTTGATGAACTGATCGATCTGCACGTCGCTGTTGCAATCCGGTCCCGGAGCAAGTTCTTGACCGGCAAATGGAGCCAGGGCGGGCTGCTGGAATATCTCGCGCGTGAGGCGGACACAGGTGCGCATCTCATGCCAATCGTCCTCGTAGCTCATATAGTTGAACCGGACGCGAGGGGCACCCAGCGGGTCCGACGCATTCAGCCGCACTCTGCCCCGGCTTTTCGATCTTTTCGTGCCGACATGCACCTGAAACCCATGGCCCTTGGCCAACGATTTCCCGTCATAGGAAATAGCCAGCGGCAGGAAATGAAACTGAATGTCCGGGTAAAGGACACCAGCACGACTGCGGATATGAGCCCCCGCCTCGAAGTGATTAGTCGCCCCCAGACCATCACGGCGCAGCAGCCAGCGCATTCCGATCCGGGCTTTGCCCATCAGGCTCATATGCGGGTAGAGAGATACCGGCTGCGTGCATTCCTGCTGCACGTACAACTCCAGATGATCCATCAGATTACCGCCAACGCCGGGCAGGTCATGGACAACGTCGATCCCGGCCTGTTGCAGTTCACCCCCCGGCCCGATGCCCGACCGCTGCAAAATGACGGGGGACATGATCGAGCCTGCGGACAAGATCACCTCTGCCCCCCGCACCTGAACCCGGTGTCCCTTGTGGTCGTATTCAACGCCGACCGCTTTGCGCCCCTTTGTCAGGATGCGCGTTGTATGAGCGTGGGTCACGACCCGAACGTTGCCCCGCGCCATGGCCGGGCGCAGATAGGCAACAGCGGCGCTGCAGCGCTCACCCCCGCCGACATTCATTTCCATCGGGCCGAAGCCATCATGTTGAAGGTCGTTCATGTTGGCGCTGCGGGCATATCCGGCCTGAACGCCCGCCTCGATGAACGCCTGATACAGCGGGTTGGTTTCCAACCCCCTTGTCACCTTGATCGGGCCACTGCGCCCCCGAAACGCGCCCGCGTCCGATGCGCTTTCCAGTCGCTTGAAATAGGGCAGCACGTTGGCCCAGTTCCATCCCGTGGCCCCGTGATCCGCCCAAAGCTCATAATCCATTGGGTTGCCACGAACATAGCACATGCCATTGATCGAACTCGACCCGCCCAACCCCTTGCCTCGTGGCAGGTTCATGACACGCCCATCCAGATGCGGCTCGGGCTCGGTCACGAACCCCCAGTTGAAGCGTTTGGTATTCATTGGGATCGACAGGGCCGACGGCATCCGCACGATCATGGCATTGTCGCTGCCCCCGGCCTCAAGCACCAAAATGCGCTTGCGTATATCTTCGCCCAACCGGTTCGCCAGCACACAGCCCGCAGACCCTGCACCCACAATGATATAGTCGTAATGCTCCATCCGGTTCAGCGGATCATCGCCATGAATTTGACGACCGTTTCGGGCTGTTTCCACGTGCCTGTGAAGCCTTTAGGCAACAAGAATGCCTGCCCGGGACCAAACCTGTCAGAGCTGCCGTCTGGGTAGATCAACTCGACCGTTCCGGCGATCACGTACATGAACTCATCGTAGGCATAATCGACGATCTCATCCGTGTAGGGTTCGCATTTCCAGGTACCGACGCGCACCTCGTCCGAGGCACGATCGATCACGAGGTTTTCCCATTCCAACGGCACGGCCACCTCGGGCGAGCTCATGACCATCTGACGCGGGTCAGCCATCAGGGCATGTGCCCCGGCATCGGTCAGGTTGATTGCGCGGATCATTTGGACCTCCGGACTTGTGTTTCAGAACGGCTAACACTGATTGAACAGCCGTTCAACGTAATATTGAACAGCGGTTCAATGACGCCTCTGGCCTTCAGCCCAAGCGCCGTCTAAAACGACCCCAAGCCAGGAGATCTCAGCCCGTGTCCCGATTGTCAGATACTGAAATACGCAAACGACAGATCATTGAAGCCACCATGGACGTGCTGAATGATCAGGGGTTCTGTGCGCTGAAGATCAGGGATGTGGCGCATGAGGCGGGTGTCTCTGCCGGACTGGTCTGCCACTACTACGACACCAAACAGGGGCTGCTGCTGGCGGCGATCCGCCATGCGGTGACATCTTACGGGGAACAGCTGGACCTGATCGCGGAACAGGACACTCCGCCCCGGGACAAGGTGCTGGCGCTGGTGCGCATGGCACTTGCGCCCGAGCAGTCGAACAAGCGGCTGTCGTCGGTCTGGCTGACGCTCTATTGCCTTGCCGGGTCGGACGCCGAGTATCATCAGGAATTGCTGCGCTATCAGCAGCAGAACCTGGACGTTGTTCGCTCGGCCATTGCACCGCTTTATTCCGATGACGAGGCCGGGCATATTGCGCGCATGATTGTTGCTCTGATTGACGGGGTGTGGCTGCAACACGCTACCCGTGTTGAACCCATTGACCTGAATGCCGCGCAAAATCTGGTGGCAACCCTGACGGAACAGGCGCTTTCGGCGCGCCAGTCAGACAAAACGGACACTGCCCGCGCGACTTGATGGATGGCCCGGCGACGGGAGTTACCCGCCGACCGACGACAGCCTAGTCGCGCCACCCGCGCAGGTTTCACTGTGGGAAAGGCTTGTCCAGGCGTCATATTGTGAAAGAAACACCTGACCGTTCAGCACCTCGGGGAAATGCGTGCGGTTCAGCCTGTCCATAACTGGTCCCTTGACTTCGGACAGATGCAGACCAACCCCCATGTCGGTCAGCCGGTGGTTGATCGCCTCGAGGCTTTCGAGGGCGGAAAAATCCACCTCATTCACCGCCGAGAACATCAGCACCACGTTCCGAACCGCGCTTCCTTCGGTCACGCGACTTTGGATAAATGTCTCCAGAAAACGCGCATTCACAAAATACAGGCTTTCATCAACGCGCAGTGTCACCAGCGAAGGCACGGTTTCGACTTCATGGCGCAGGATGTTTCGGAAATGCTGGGTTCCGGGGACAAGGCCCACCTCGGCCACATGCGGACGCGAGGTCTTGTAGAGGTGCAGCAGAACCGAGATCGCCACGCCCGACGCCACTCCAACCTCGACCCCCAGCCCCAGCGTCAGCAGAATGGTTGCGGAAACGGCGGTAAAATCGGCGCGGGAATAGCCCCAGGTTTTCTTCAGGATGGACAGGTCCACAAGGCTGAGCACTGCGACAATGATGGTCGCCGCCAGCGTGGCCTTGGGCAGGAAGAAGACTAAAGGTGTCAAGGCGACCGCCGCGATGGCCAGACCGATGGCGGTAAAAGCCCCCGCCGCAGGCGTTTCCGCCCCGGCGTCGAAATTGACAACCGAGCGGGCGAAACCACCGGTCACCGGATACCCCCCGGTGAAGGCGGCGCCCAGATTTGCGGCGCCCAAACCAATCAACTCCTGATCCGGATCGATGCGCTGACGCTTTTTGGCTGCCAGAGTTTGCGCGACCGAGACGCTTTCGACAAAACCGATGATCGAAATCAGGATGGCGGGCACAGCAAGCGACTTGATCAGATGCGGAGAAAACCCCGGCAGGGTCAAGGGTGGCAGGCTTTGGGGAACGCTCCCGACGATCTGCACGCCCTCGGCGGCCAGATCGAACTGCCAGACGGCAACGGTTGTGGCGACCACGGCCGCGACAGGCCCGGCCTTGGTCAGGATATCGGCCAGAACCGGCTGTACTCCCAACCGGTTCAGACAAGGTCTGAGGTTCTTTCGCACCCAAAACAGAAACCCGGTCGCCAGGGTTCCGATTGTCACCGTGACCCAGTTAATTTCGGGCAAGTGCTGAAAAATCGAACCCAGCATTTCCGGCAGCGTATGCCCATGCGCGCTGACCCCCAGTATGTGCTTGACCTGACTGGTCGCGATCAGGATGCCCGAGGCCGTGATGAACCCGGCAATAACCGGATGGCTGAGGAAGTTGGCCAGAAACCCAAGGCGCAGAACGCCCATCAGCACCAGAAACCCGCCGGAAAGGAAGGCAAGCGTCAGCGCCGCAACCGCATAGCCCGCCGTGCCCTGCTCGGCCACTTGCCCGATGGCCGTTGCGGTCAGCAGCGAAACCACGGCCACGGGTCCAACCGCCAGTGCGCGGCTGGTGCCAAAGATCGAATACAGCACGATGGGCACAATGGACGCGTAAATTCCCGCCTCGGGAGGCAAGCCAGCCAGCAAGGCATAGGCCAGCGATTGCGGAATCAGCATGATCGTGACGATTAGCGCCGCAATAAGGTCGTTGGAAAAGGCGCCGCGCGTATAGGTTCGGCCCCAATCCAGAACGGGGACGTATTGGCGGATGTGTTCGATCATCTAGACTTTCCAGCGTTCAGAGCGGGCGGTGCTATCGGCACCACCCGCGTGTCGTTGCGCACAAAGTCGCAGGCAGACTTAATTCTTACTCTGGTGCGACATTCAGCTTCTCGGGCCGCGCCATCCATTCCTTGCCGCGCAACATGGCCTTCCAGTAGATCGGCGGCAGCAGGCTTTCCTTCAGAAACCATGCCATACGGCTTGGCTGCGTGCCGTCGATCAGGAAACGCGGAAAACTGGGTTTCAGCGCACCGCCATAGCCGAATTCGGCCAGCACGATCTTGCCGCGCTCAACCGTCAGCGGGCAGGAGCCATACCCGTCATATTGCGCCACAGCCGAACGCCCTGCGATGTCGGCCACTATGTTGCCCGCCACGGTTGGCGCCTGTTTGCGGGCCGCGGCGGCGGTTTTGGCATTGGGCGCATTCATCACGTCACCCAGCGACCAGATATTGTCATAGCTTTTGTGGCGCAGTGTCGATTGATCCACGTCGACCCAGCCTGCCGCGTCGGCCAGCGGTGAGACACGCACGAAATCCGGGGCGGTCTGGGGCGGGCAGACATGGATCATGTCAAACTCGACCTCGACCCTGCCCGGCTCGCTATCCGGTTTGACCACTTCAAAAACCGCCTTTTTGGCTGGCCCGTCGATCGACACCAGATTGTGGAAGAAATTCAGCGTGGCGCCGTATTTCTCGACATACCGCTCTAGCGCCGGGACATAATCCTTGACCCCGAACAGCACGCCACCCGCGTTCATGAACTGGATATCGATATCCTTCAGCGCACCGTTTCGAAACCAGGCATCGCCAGAGAGGTACATAGCTTTTTGCGGCGCACCAGCGCATTTGATCGGCATTGGCGGCTGTGTGAACAACGCTCTGCCCTCTTTCATCTCTTGCACCAGTTGCCAGGTGTAGGGCGCAAGGTCATAGCGGTAGTTCGATGTCACGCCATTACGGCCCAAGGTCTCTTCCAGCCCTTCGACCTTGCCCCAATCCAGCTTCAACCCGGGGCATACGACAAGGCGGTCGTATTTCACCACCCGGCACCCGTCCAGAACGACGGCGTTGTTCTGCGGCTCGAACGCGGCGACTGCGGCCTTGATCCAGTGAACGCCTTTCGGGATCAGGCTACCCATGGTTTTCGCCGTGGTCTGAGCGTCAAAGATTCCGCCGCCCACCATGGTCCAGCCGGGCTGATAGTAGTGAATATCGGCGGGGTCGATCACCGCGATGTCCAAATCAGGTTGCCGCGATTTGAGGCTGGCGGCGACCGAAATGCCGCCCGCGCCCGCGCCGACAATCACAACCTGAAAATGCGCGTCGCCTGTGTCAGTCGGGGTTTTCCCGCCATTGGCGATGCGGCGGGCGACGCCGTTCATGTCATAGCCTGCAGCCTTGGTGGCCATCAGGATCTCGGACATGGGGCGTTTCTTGGCCTCGTGAAACGACCACAGCGTCGCCGAGCGTGTTCCGGTCCGACAATAGGCAAGCACCGGGCGCTGGAGGTCCTCCAACGCCTCACCAAACGCTGCAACGTCCTGATCCTTCACCATGCCGGACTGAACCGGAACATAGCGCGCTTCGATCCCTGCAGCCTCGGCAGCTGCTGCGATCTCCTTGAACGATGGCTGGTCGGCGCCTTCGCCATCCGGCCGGTTGCAGATGATCGAACGATATCCCTGTGCCGCAATGACCTGTACGTCTTCGATCGTGATCTGCGGGCTGACCGTGAACTTGGGCGATATGGTACGAAGTTCCATGGCTCTCCTCCCTATTGCGGCTTACAACCCGTTGACCGGCACTTTAAGCATCGGTTTGCCGTCCGCGTCGGTCGGCACTTCGCCAGCCCGCATGTTGACCTGCAGGGAGGGGATAATGAGGTTGGGCATGGCAAGCGTGGCATCCCGTTCGGTGCGGAATCTGACGAACTCCTCTTTCGTCTTACCGCCGCCAACATGGATGTTGTGGGCCTTTTCTTCGGCTACGCTGGTTTCCCAGGCGATATCGCGCCCGTTCGGCCCATAATCGTGACACATGAACAACCGGGTTTCATCTGGCAGGGCCAGAACCTTCTGGATCGAGTCATACAGAACGCCTGCATCCCCACCGGGGAAATCGGCACGGGCCGAACCGCCGTCAGGCATGAACAATGTGTCGCCCACAAAGGCCGCGTCGCCCATCACATGCACCATGCAGGCGGGGGTGTGACCGGGCGTATACATGGCAAAGGCCTTCATCGTGCCGATCATGTAGGTGTCGCCATCCTCGAACAGCGCATCGAACTGCGAGCCGTCGCGCTGAAACTCGGTGCCTTCGTTGAAGACCTTTCCGAACGTATCCTGAACCACGGTGATCTTCGATCCGACCCCGATCTTGCCGCCCAGTTTTTCCTGAATGTACGGCGCGGCGGAAAGGTGGTCGGCATGGACATGGGTTTCGATGATCCACTCCAGCTTCAGTCCTTTTTCCGTGATAACCCGGATCAGTTCGTCCGCATGATCAAAGGTAATGCGGCCCGCCGCGTAATCGATATCCATCACGCTGTCGACGATGGCACAGGCGTTCGAACCCGGGTCCTTGACGATATAACTGATGGTATTCGTGGCCTCGTCAAAAAACGCGAAAACGTCCGGCTTTACGGCCATGTTCACGGGATAGGTTGTCATGTCTTTCCTCCTCCGGGTCGTATTCAGGGTGTGGCCAGCGTTTGAGTCAGCTGCAGTCGCTGCAGGTTTTCATGCCGATGATGCGGTAAAGGGGGCAGTTCCCCACAAAAGCCGTCAGCGTGAAGACCGCCGCGACGATCAACGCCAGCCAGAACAGGGCACCAGTGCCAAGCACGGTTGTTCCAAGCGCGGCATAGGCCAGGGCTGCCGCAATCACGAGGCGCAGGGCGCGGTCAATTTTTCCCATATTGCTGGTCATGTCTCACTCCATCGAGAATCAATGGAGGTTCAATCGCACAGCCGGAACCGGAGCTTTGGTGACTTGGTCACCAAAGCCGTGAAAAATCGTAAATCAGAAGAGTTCAGGCTGCGCTGGCGGCCTTTACCATATGTTCCAGCCCTTCGCGCTCGGTCAGGCGGACCTCACCTCGGGCCTGCTCGACCCAGCCGCGGCGCTGGAATTCGGAGAGAGTGCGCGAAACCACCTCACGCGCGGTTCCCAATTCGGTTCCCAGAATGGCGTGGGTTGCGTGTATTATGTTGTCTTCGTCGGCAAGCTCCAACAATCGCGCAGCCAGTCGCACGTCCATGCGTTGGAAAACGATGTCGTCGATCAATGTGAACAGGTCAGTGATCCGCCGGGAATAGGCGGTAAAGACAAACTCGCGGAACACCGTCGATTTCGCGACCAGATCGTCAAAGGTGTTTCGCGGAATGGCCACGGCGGTGATATCGGTTTCGGCGATCCCATCCGCCGAATAATCCTCGAACGCCAACATGCAGGCGGTGGTCAGGACACAGCTTTCGCCAGCATGAACCCGGTACAGAAAGACCTCTCGACCGGTATCCGATTTCTGCTGCACCCGAACGGTACCGTCCAGCAATAACAAAAGATTGTCCGCTGTCTGACCCGGTGCAAACACCTGAGTTCCCGCAGGCAGTGAGATGACCTGGCTGCCCGCAACAAGCTCTGCCCGAATGTCTTCGGGAAGACGGCTCAGACCTTTGAATTTGTCGATCCACGCGTGGCCCATGGCTTCCTGCTCAACTGTGTTTCTTTGAGATGCCCCAACAAAACGCATTCATCAATGTGAAAGCGTATCTGCCGCCTGTTGTAAACCTCTCAGCCCCCTGATTTCTTCCGCGAGGTCATCATCATACAACCCTTCAGACCCGCCGTGAGTGGCACAGGTCGATCCCGCTCGCTGGCTAGAATCAGTTGACAAAATTTATACTTGTAAATTATTTGTATCAAAATTTTACAAACCAGAGTGCTTGGAATGCCCAATCACTACGAAGGAAATGTGATCTCTGCTCCACTGGACATCGAGACAGTGGAAAGCTCCCGGTTTGATCCGCTGCTGGGGGAAGAGATCAGGGCGCTGCGCAAAGCGAAACGCATGACGCTTGGCCAATTGGGTCAGGCGACCGGCCTGTCCAACGGCTTCATCAGCCAGATCGAACGGGGCCAGAACCGCCCTTCGGTGACCGCACTGTTCAAGATCAGTCGCGCGCTGGGGGTGTCAGTGGGTTGGTTCTTTTCGACCTCGGATACCGCGAAAAAAGCCCATGTCGTGCGCCAAAAGGAACGGCGTTCCATCGAATATGATGACGGCATTCGCGACGAGCTGCTGACACCGGGGCTGGGCGGAAAGCTCGAGCTTTTGTCCTGCCGGTTTCCCCCCGGAAGCGGCGTCGAAACCGTGTATTTCCACGAAGGAGAAGAGGCCGGCGTTGTGGTCCGCGGCGCGTTGGACCTGTGGATCGGAGATACGCTGTACTACCTGAAAGAAGGCGACAGCTTTGCCTTCGACAGCACGACGCCGCACCGTTACCGCAACCCGACACAGGAAGACACCGTGGTGATCTGGGCGATCACACCGCCGAATTTCTGACCGCACCAGCCAGGAAACACCCGATGAGCCAAGCCGGTTTCCCCAACCTGTTTTCGCCAATCACCATCGGCAACCTGACCTTGCGCAACCGCATCGTGTCCAGCGGGCATGAGACCCATCTAAACGACAAGGGCCGTATCGGTGACCGGATGATTGCCTATCACGAGGCCCGCGCGCGCGGGGGTGCGGGGTTAATCGTCACCGAGGTCGCCTTGGTGCATCCCAGCGCAGTATTCGTCGCCGACCCGATCCGGGTGGACACGGATGAGTGCATTCCAGGCTACCGGCAACTGGCAAAAGTCGTTCATGGCCACGGCAGCGGTCTGATTGCACAGCTGTTCCACCCAGGCCGCGAAATGCTGGCTTCCGAGGATGGTACGACTCCGGTGTCTTATTCGGCCTCGCCCACACCGAACGAGCGGTTCCATGTGATGCCCCGACCGATGCCTCTGGAGATGATCGCCGAGGTGATTTCGTCCTATGGCGACGCGGCCCGCCGGATGCGCGAGGCCGGTCTCGACGGGGTCGAGATCGTGGCGTCGCACGGTTATTTGCCAGCGCAATTCCTCAATCCGCAGGTCAACCGGCGCGGGGATGCCTACGGCGGGTCACTGGAAAACAGGACACGCTTCATTCGGGACATTGCCGCGGATATTCGTGCCAAGGCGGGCAAGGATTTTGTCATCGGCCTGCGCCTGTCCGGCGATGAACGCAGCCATGAGGGCTTGGAGCAATCCGACATGCTCGAGGCTTGCGCAATAATCGCCGCAGACGGGGTGCTGGATTACTTCAGCGTCGTGGCCGGGTCCTCCGCCACGCTGGCCGGATCGGTCCACATTGCCCCTCCGATGTTCGAAGAGGTTGGCTATACCGCGCCGCTGGGTCAGGCCATTGGCGCGCGCACAGGCCTGACAACCATCGTTACCGGACGGATCAATCAGCCACAGGATGCTGAGAAGATCATCGCCTCGGGTCAGGCGGATTTGTGCGGAATGACTCGCGCGATGATTTGTGATCCGGACATGGCCATCAAGGCGCAAACGGGGAGGATGGATGACATCCGCGCCTGTATCGGCTGCAATCAGGCCTGCATCGGGCATTTCCACGCCGGTTATCCGATTTCATGCATTCAGAACCCGGTCAGCGGGCGTGAATTGCGCTTTGGCGCCCCCGCTTTGGCCACACCGAAACGCAGGGTGCTTGTTGCCGGTGGCGGGCCGGGTGGCATGAAGGCCGCCGCAGTCGCAGCCGAACGCGGGCATGAGGTTGCCCTTTTTGAACGGAACGCCCAGCTTGGCGGTCAGGCCCGGCTGGCGCAACTCTTGCCGCATCGGGCCGAGTTCGGCGGCATCATCACCAACCTGACGCGTGAGATGGAACTGGCCGGGGTCGACATCCGAAAGGGCGCCGAAGTCACCGAAGCCTCGATCACCGACTATGCCCCCGACACCGTCATTGTCGCAACGGGCGCCACCCCGCGTTGGCCGAAATTCGAAGGGCGCGATGACGCGCATGTCGTGGATGCATGGCAAGTCCTGCAAGGGGATGCAGACGTTGGCAAATCGGTTGTCGTCGCCGATTGGCGAGCCGATTGGATTGGCATCGGAATGGCGGAGCTTTTAGCGCAGAACGGTCACTCGGTCAGGCTGGCGGTCAACGGTTACATGGCAGGGCAATCCATCCAGATGTATGTCCGCGATGCCAGCATCGGGCGCCTGCACGGTCTCGGCGTGGAAACCCTGCCCTTCATGCGCCTGTTCGGCGCAGATGAGGACAGCGTCTATCTTCAGCACATCATGAGCAACCAAGCGGTGATCTGTGAAGGCGTCGACACGCTGGTTTTGTGTCAGGGTCACACCCCCCTTAACACTGTCGAGGATCTGGTCCGCGAACTAGGACTGGAACACCACCTGATCGGCGACTGCGTCGCTCCGCGCACCGCTGAAGAGGCTGTGCTGGAAGGGTTGCGGGCCGGGTTGGCAGTCTAGCCGAAGAAACGGTGCCAACCAGACCTCCGAAGCGGCGTCGGGCCTGATAGATAAGGGATATGAAAAAGCATAAGGGTCTGCGATCATTCAGTTGACCTAGGCAGATTTGGTCGGCGTTCGATCTGCCGGCTAGACGATTTTGACAATCATACCGGGATGGCTTGATGCGCTTATCAGGATTGCTCCTTCTGGTCATAGGCACCTTGACCGCAAGTATTGTGGCGACCCGACCGGCTGAAGCCTGTGCCGTGTGCATCGAGATGCCCGAAACATCCCTTGCTGATCACCTGCTTTCTGCGGATGCCATTGTGTTGGCCGGGCCAGGACCAGACAACCCGTTTATGTTTGTTCCAAAGGAAATTCTAAAAGGCACGACACAGGACATCGCAATGCTGCCCGAGATTCCCTTCCTGATCGACAGCACAACACGGGCCGCCTTTCGAGCCGATCCGCAAAAGGCCGTTCTTTTGACATATGGGGCCACGGACAAAGATGCTGCGGGGCGAAGCGTGTCGCGCAAATGGCGCAGGATTTTCATGCTCACCCCGGAAAGAACACGCTTTCTGCAGGTGCTGAATTCCGCAGAGGAAACCTGGCAGTTGGGCGATATCCGCTCAGCCGACCGTATCGCGTTTTTTGCCGCGTATATTTCGCACCAAGACAGAGTTTTGCGCGACACCGCGTTGATCGAAATCGACCGCGCACCGTATGACCTTGTTCGATCTCTGCGCATCAAAGTTCCCACAGAGCAGATGTTGCAAGAGTTCCGCGATATCAATCGTATCGGCTTTGTCCCTGTTTCCATCCGCCTGCTGGGTCTGCAAACAGGCGATACCGAGGCCGTCTCGATTGTTCGGTCACGTTATCAGCACGCATTGAATTCAGGCAGCAGCTACCTATACGAATGGACTTTGGCCGGGATCGAGGTGGATGGATCAAATGCGGTCGCGGCCATCGATGGCGTGCTAGGTACGGGCAACCGAAAATTAGAAGACCGGCGCGCGCTTGTTCGTGCTTTGGCTGAGGGCGGTTCAGTCTCACCAATGCTCCGAGGACAGATCATCCAGATTTTCTCTGGGATATTGAACCACGACAGCGCGTTGGCGTTGGATATCGCAATCGCGTCGCGCGACTGGGGTGAAACATTATTGGATGATCAATTCAAAGCGCTCTTGGAGCAGGAAGACACAGACCCGGCGACACGCTTTGTCATTGAAACCTGGCTTGCACCGCAAGAATGAACTGGCGTTGCGGAATTTGCTGACAGCCCGGCGGGGTAGAGATTTGCGGTGTCAAACGAATTACTACAATCGTAGCACCTTGCTCATCCCTGCCCGAGGCTTATGCGGGCGAAAGGATTAGAATGCGCGAGTGAACCCGACACCATAGACGAGCTGGTTGCGGTCACCGCGTTCCGAGACGATGGGACTGTCCTCAGCATCACCCAACAGGCGACTGTACAAAAAACCGGTGCCGACTTGCCATTCCCGGCTCAGAGGTTGGATGAACACGACACCAAACCGCAGATCACGCACACCCGAACCCGCGTCAAAGACGGGCAGCCCACTGGCCGCCGCGCCCGCAGGTGTGACCGAGAAATAGGTGCTCATATACTCGGAAGACCCAAAGGATGCCGCCGTGTACAGACCCAATGCCGCATAGCGCCCGACCGGGACCCATCTGTTGAAATTGACGGAGATCGTATAGCCGTCATTGTCGCCCCAAACACCATGCAAAAAGCTGGCGCCGACTACCCACCTATTCCGAGGATCTTTGCCCACATCTTCATAGGCCACGAAAGCACCCAGCTCGAGTGACCCGTCAACGTCCGGGAGTTCGGCGACGACATCGTCTTTCACATCCTCCCGGCCAAATCGGTACATGCCAGCAGGCCCAACCCGCCAATTGCGGTTTTCCAGCAGGTTTATCCTTGCATAGCTGACCTCAAGAGCAACGTAGCGTTGTTCGCCAAATGTATAGCGCGCGATCGGAGCGGCCCCGACAGTGGTTTTATCTGCCCCGATATATTCAGGATATGGCCCGATACCGAGCCCGACATAGGACGGCAGATAGGTTGGAGCCAGGGAAAGAAACTCTGAGTCCGCGGCCGCCACACTGGCAGTAAGGCAGAGGCAAAGAACACTGCGGCTTGGTAGGGGCGTTGGCAAGAGGGGCCTTCTTGAAACGTTTTTGGGTCCAATTGTGCCCGGTGTGGTTGACGCATTGAAAAGTGTCAACCTTTACAGCCTCGACTTAGTCACTCAACCCCAACCGCAGCACACAGATCGTACAGTGCCGCGGCGGCGACCACTGATTTACTACAACTTTAACCGACGCGCTCCTCACATCGAAACGCAGGCTTTGCCGAGTGCGCTCTGGCGCCGATGAGTTAGGTCTGGTGCCGTGTCTGCCAACCAACCAGACTGAAGCCCGCAAACAGTATTGCAGCGACGCAGACAATTGAAGGGCCTGCAGGTGTGTCAAACACGTAAGCGGCCCTCAACCCAGCGATGGCGGAAACCGCACCGATCATGGCAGCGATCAAAGCCATCGTTTCCGGGGACTTTGCCTGGCTGCGCGCGGCAGCCGCTGGAATGATCAGCATGGCCGCGATCAGCAGAACGCCCACCACCTTGATCGCCACAGCCACGGTAACGGCAAGCGCAAGCGTCAGGATCAACTGCTCGCGCTTAGGGTCAAAACCACTCGCATAGGCCAGTTCCTCATTCAGCGTAGCGGTCAACAGTTGGGACCACCGCCACGCAATCAACGCCACAACAAGCGCGGCACCGCCCCAGATCACCAACAGATCAGAGCGGGAAACCGCAAGAATGTCGCCGAAAAGATACGCCATCAGGTCTATGCGGACACCAGAAAGGAACGAAACCGCAACAAGACCGAAAGCAAGCGACGAATGGGCCATGACGCCCAAAAGCGTATCCATGGCATAGCCACGACCGGCCAACAGGGTCACGGTCAGCGCCATGACCAACGCCACAGCCAATGCGCCCGGGAAAATGGACATTTGCAACGCCAGCGAAAGCGCGACACCAAGGATGGCCGCGTGGGCTGTTGCGTCACCGAAATAGGCCATCCGGCGCCAGACGACAAAACACCCCAGAGGGGCTGCGGCAAAAGCTACGCCGACACCCGCAAGTGTGGCGCGGGTCATGAAATCATCAAGCATTATTCTGCGGCTTCCTGAGAGTGATCACAGTGGTCGTGATCGTGGTCATGATCATGACGGTAAAGCGCCAGCGCGCCGCCCGTACCGGTGCCGAACAGCGCCCGGTATTCCGGGGCCGAGGCCACAACGGCGGGGGACCCTTCGCAGCACACGTGGCCGTTCAGGCAGATCACCCGGTCCGAAGCACTCATGACCACATGCAATTCGTGGCTGATCATCAGAATGGCACAACCGGTTTCACGGCGCACATCTTCGATCTGGCGATAGAACGCCGCCGATCCCGGCTGGTCGAGCCCTTGCGTCGCCTCGTCCAAAAGCAGGATCTCTGGCCGATTGATCAGCGCGCGCGCCAAAAGCACCCTCTGAAACTGCCCGCCGGACAATTGTGACATCTGGCGCTGCAAAAGATCAGGCACGCCCGCCGTTTCCAGCGCCTCGGCGCAGCTTTTGCGTGAAACACGGTGAGTCAGACCCATGAAGCGCTCAACCGAGATTGGCAGGGTCGGATCGATATGCAGTTTTTGCGGAACATATCCGATCTTCAGACCGGGCTTGCGGGACACTTTTCCGACGGATGGCTTGGTCGCACCGATGATCGCCCGCAACAGGCTGGTCTTGCCGGACCCATTCGGGCCGACGATGGTCACGATCTCTCCGGGCTCGATGGCCATGTCCACATGACTCAGAACGGTATTTGCGCCATAGCGCACGCTGAGGTTCTCAACGGTGATCAGGGTCATCTCTACGCCTTTTTGGTGCAGTCGGGGCAGATTCCCTCGGCTTCTACAACCGTTCGCTCGATCTCGAAACCCGCCGCACGCGCCGCCGCGCCCAAAACACCTTTCGCCGGAGCGGACTGAGCCTCGGCCACTGCATCACACTTTCTGCAGATCATGAAGGCGGGGGAATGCGCAGCACCGGGATGAGAGCAGGCGACAAACGCGTTCAAACGTTCGATCTTGTGCACGAACCCGTTCTGGACAAGGAAATCAAGCGCGCGATAGGCGACCGGCGGTTGAGATCCAAACCCTTCGTCCCGCAAACGATCAAGGATGGCATAGGCGCCAAGTGCCCGATGTTCCTGTAGCAACATCTCCAGAACCTCGCGCCGAACCGGGGTCAGACGCAGCCCTTCCTCTTTGCAGCGAGCTTCCGCTGTCGCCAGTGCAGTTTCGACGCAATGTTCGTGGTCATGTTTCTGGAACCCGACCGGGGCCGTCTCGTCGTCCGGTATGGGGTGCGTGTCACTTGTCATGTTATTCCATATCATGTATGCGGCTCGTAACGTTATAAAATCACACAGAGGGTCTGATGTCCAGAAAGCTTCTCCCAGTATCGATCTCAGCTGCACTTTTGGGTGGAACGGCCATGGCGGAAGTTCCGAACGTCGCGGTCGATATCGCACCGGTTCATTCGCTGGTGGCCCGGGTCATGGAAGGTGTTGGGACACCTGATCTGATTGTTCCGCCCGGCGCCTCGCCGCATGAATACAACCTGCGCCCCTCGGAAGCCGCTGCATTGCAAGAGGCTGATCTGGTGTTCTGGATCGGTGAAGACCTGACGCCGTGGATGGAAGGTGCAATAGATACGCTGGCCAGCGGCGCAACCGTCACCTCATTGCTGGAATCGGACGGAACGGTTCGACTGGACTTCCGTGAAAACGCCCTGTTCGAGGCGCATGAACATGGTGACGAAGACGACCATGGGCATGATGAACATGCTGAAGGCGAGGACCATGACGATCATGGTCATGAGGAACATGCCGAAGACAAGGATCATGACGACCACGATCATGAAGATCACGGTCATGACGAAGAGCACGCGCATGAAGAAGAGGATCACGAAAAGCATGACGAGCATGGCCACGAAGATCACGCCGATCATGCTGGGCATGATGACCATGAAGGACATGAACATGGCGACCATGATCCCCACGCTTGGCTGTCTCCGGCAAACGCAGAAACCTGGCTGAATACGATCGCGGCGCAACTGTCGGCCGCAGACCCGGACAACGCGGGCGCGTATTTTGCAAACGCTGCCGCCGCGCGCGAGGAGATGGCAGCGCTGTCCGCCAAAGTTTCCGAGACACTGGAGCCGGTTCGTGGCGGCAGTTTCATCGTGTTCCACGACGCCTACCAATATTTCGAGAACGCGTTCGACTTCCCGGCCTCAGGCGCAATTTCAATCGGTGACGCGGCCGACCCAAGCCCGGCACGCATCGCCGAGATTCAGGGCCGCATCCGCGAAGAGGGTGTCAATTGTGTGTTGGCAGAACCGCAGTTCAACCCTGGAATTGTGGACACCGTGCTGGACGGGACCAAAGCCAAAACAGGCGTGATCGATCCGCTCGGGTCCGATCTTGAACCCGGCGCGGCGCTGTACCCGCAAGTCATCCGCAACATGGCCAAGACACTGGCCGATTGCCTCTAATTGTCAGGAACAGCCCGGTCGAAATTGAAACATCGGCCGGGTCAATCTCGGTTGTGTCGCAAACTTTCAGAGAGCCAAAGCCAACGTCTAGCTGGGCATACTTTTCCTGCGATCTCCGCAAACATCCGAAATCCAGAAGCTGTCGCGGTTGGAAATAGCCGTTTTCGGATCATGTTGGCCACTTTGATACCTTCCAACGT